>NZ_NVQF01000052.1 GCF_002592005.1 Mycolicibacterium palauense
GGCTCGGGGATGTGTATGAGGGACAGGGTCATCGGTCACCTTTCAGCGCGTCCAGCACTTCGTCGAGCCAGTCGACGCAACTCTGCTCGGCGCGGATACCGCCTCGCAGCACCACGTACTGGTGCAGGGCGGTGCCGGATAGTTCCGCGGGATCGGGGAACTGCTGCTTTTCGTAGCCGCGGTAGGTGTCCAGGAGCGCGGCGCGCTCGGCGCGCAACGCCCCGGCCTGCCCGCGCACCGCCGTGAGGTCCCCGTAGGCGGCGCCGCGCAGCTTGACGGCCAGGTCGCGGGTCGCGGTGTCGGTGACGGTGCTCCCGGAGCCCCTGCGCGGGCGCAGCGGCTCGGCGATCCACCGCGCGAGTTCGGCGCGGCCGGCGTCGGCCACGGTGTAGATCTTCTTGTCCGGCCGGCCCCGCTGGCTGACCTCGGTCACCGCCACCCAGCCGTCGTGCTCCATCGCCCGCAGGGTGCGGTAGATCTGCTGGTGAGTGGCGCTCCAGAAGTATCCGATCGACCGGTCGAAGCGGCGGGTGAGCTCGTATCCGGTGCCGGACTGCTCGCTCAGCGCGACCAGGATCGCGTGCGGGAGTGCCATGGGCGCGAGGGTAGGCGGCCCCCCGGGCATATGCAATCAGTTGCACTGCACCGAGATGCATAGGCCCATGTCCTTGCGCGGTTTGTATATGCGACGTCTAGTATCAGTAACTGTCGGCTGGGTGTGCCCTCCGGCAAAGTTAGGGGACACTGACACAGGCATTCGGGTTCAGCCACCGGATACTGGTCAACACCCAAAGGGACGCCCACCGGAACCACACGTGCAGCAGCCCCGCAGATGAACACCGAACAGGAGCCCGAGGAGAGTTCTGTGACGTACACGATCGCCCAACCCTGCGTCGACCTCAAGGACAAGGCATGCATCGAGGAATGCCCCGTCGACTGCATCTACGAGGGCGCCCGCATGCTGTACATCCACCCCGACGAGTGCGTGGACTGCGGTGCCTGCGAGCCGGTGTGCCCGGTTGAGGCCATCTTCTACGAGGACGACGTCCCGGATCAGTGGAGCAACTACACCCAGATCAACGCCGACTTCTTCGAGGAGCTCGGCTCCCCGGGTGGCGCGTCGAAGGTGGGTCAGACCGACAACGATCCCCAGTTCGTCAAGGACCTCGCGCCGCAGGGCGAGGACTGAGCGCGACCATGACGCGCCGGCGACTGTCGGCGGACCTTCCCGTCTTCCCGTGGGACACCCTCGCCGACGTCACCGCGACGGCCCGGGCCCATCCGGGCGGGATCGTCGACCTGTCGGTCGGCACCCCGGTGGATCCGGTCGCGCCGGTGATCCGGGAGGCGCTGGCCGCTGCCAGCGCCTCTCCGGGCTATCCCACGACGGCGGGCACCCCCCGGCTGCGCGAGTCGGCGGTGGCGGCGCTGGCGCGCCGCTACGGCGTGACCGGCGTGCCGGAGTCGGCGGTGCTCCCGGTGATCGGCACCAAGGAGCTGATCGCGTGGCTGCCGACGCTGCTGGCGCTGGGGGCCGACGACCTGGTGGTGATTCCCGAACTGGCCTACCCCACCTACGACGTCGGCGCGCGGCTGGCGGGCGCACAGGTGCTGGCCGCCGACTCGCTGACCCAGCTCGGCCCGCGCCGGCCCGCCGTCATCTTCCTCAACTCGCCGAGTAATCCGACGGGCCGCGTACTCGGCGTCGATCACCTGCGCAAGGTGGTGGAGTGGGCCCGCGAACGCGGCGCCGTCGTGGCCTCCGACGAGTGCTATCTGGGACTGGCCTGGGAATTCGAGCCGTTATCGGTGCTGCACCCCGCGGTGTGCGGGGGTGACCACACCGGGCTGTTGGCCATCCACTCGCTGTCGAAGACGTCGTCGCTGGCCGGATACCGTGCCGGGTTCGTCGCCGGTGATCCGGAGCTGGTCGCGGAGCTGCTGGCGGTCCGCAAACATGCCGGCATGATGGTGCCCACCCCGGTGCAGTCCGCGATGGTCGCCGCCCTCGACGACGATCCGCACGAGGAGGAGCAGCGGGAGCGCTACGCCCGCCGCCGGGCGGCGCTGCTGCCCGCGATCCGTGGCGCCGGGTTCACGGTGGACCACTCCGAGGCCGGTCTGTACCTGTGGGCCACCCGCGACGAGCCGTGCCGGCAGACCCTGGGCTGGCTGGCCGAGCGCGGGATCCTGGTGGCGCCGGGGGAGTTCTACGGATCCCGCGGTGCCCGCCACGTGCGCATCGCCCTGACCGCCACCGACGAACGCATCGAGGCGGCGGTGCAGCGGCTGTCCTGAGGACGGTTTCCTGTCGGACCGTCGAACTAGTGTTCGAATATGGGGTCGACTTCGGATCACGAGGCGGTGCAGGCCGCTCTGGACGATGTCGAGGCTGCCCTGGGCAAGCTGGCGACGGTGACCTGGGAGAGACTCACGCCACCCGAACTGCTGATGGTGCTGGACCGCAAGGAGGTCCTGGCCCGCCGCGCGGCGGCCCTCGATCATCCGGTGCTCGAGCAGTTGGCGCGCCGGAGCAGCCCGTCGCAGCTGGGCGGGTCCAGCCTGGCCGGTGTGCTGGCCGCCCGGCTGCGGATCAGCAGGACCGAGGCCACCAGGCGGGTGGGCGAGGCCGCCGACCTGGGGCCGCGACTGGCTTTGACCGGGACCCCGATGCCCCCGCGTCTGACGGCCACCGCGGCGGCGCAGGCCCGTGGCGAGCTCGACGCCGAGCACGTCAAGATCATCCGCGGGTTCTTCGACCGTCTGCCCGGACACGTCGACCACGCGACCCGGGAGGAGGCCGAGCGGAACCTGGCGCAGCTGGCCTGCGGGCTGGGACCGGAGGCGCTGCGCAAGGCCGCCGCGCGGCTGGAGGCGTTGCTCGACCCCGACGGCACACTCGACGACGTCGAGCGGGCCCGTCGCCGCGGTCTGACCATCGGCACCCAGCAGGCCGACGGGATGAGCAGGATCTCGGGCTTCCTGGATCCGCAGGCGCGCGCCACCCTGGACGCCGTCCTGGCCAAACTGGCCGCGCCCGGTATGTGCAACCCCGAGTCCGAGCATCCCCGGGTCTCGGGCTCGCCGACCGAGGATGAGATCCGCGCAGACACCCGCACCGCCGCCCAGCGCCGCCACGACGCGCTGACGGCGGCCGGGCGCGCGGTGCTCGCCAGCGGGGATCTGGGCCGGCTCAACGGACTGCCGGTCACCGTGGTCGTCTCCACCACGGTGGCCGAGCTGGAGTCGGCGACCGGGCACGCCGTGACCGCCGGCGGCACACTGCTGCCGATGAGCGACGTCCTGCGCATGGCCGGCCACGCCCTGCACTACCTGACCCTGTTCGACGGCTCCGGAAAATGCCTGTGGCTGGGCCGCACCCGCCGCGTCGCCTCGGCCGATCAGCGTCTGGTTCTGCTGACGCGTGACCGCGGCTGCACGTTCCCGGGCTGCACGGTGCCCGGGTTTCTGACCCAGGCCCACCACCTGACCGACTGGGCGGCGGGCGGAACCACCGATATCGACGAGCTCGCCCTGGCCTGCGGGCCGCACAACCGGCTGGCCACCGAGGGCGGCTGGGTCACCCGACGCCGCCGCGACGGGACGGTGGAGTGGATCCCGCCGGCCCACCTCGACACCGGCCAGAGCCGCACCAACGACTATCACCATCCCGAGCGCTATCTCGTCGACGAGGGGAGCTGTGGGGTCGACTGTGATGGGAACGGTGAGGAGGGGGACGGCGGGCATACCGACACCGGTGGCCCCGGCGGGGCCGATTCAAGCGGTGACCCCGGCGGCGGTGACCGAGCCGGTGACCCAAGCAGTGATCCCTAGCACCCGTGGCCGCCGCGGCGCCCACACCCATCCGAACGAGCGAGTGGCGCGCGACCAACGTGCGAGTTCGGTGGGCGGCCCACGCATGCCGAGGCCATGGAGACGGGCCGGAGACGGGCCGGAGACGGGCCGGGATCGCGGGCCGGGATTCAGGCGGTCGCCCGTAGGCTCAACGCCAGCAGCAGTCGCACGTCCGGGTCGTCGAGGGAGGTGGCGAGCACCTGTTCGATGCGGCGGATCCGGTAGCGCACGGTGTTGGGATGTACGTGCAGCCACCGCGCGGCCGCGCCGACATCGCCGAAGCTGTCGAGGTAGGCCTGCAGGGTCTCGGCGAGCATCGGCTCCTCCTCGCGCAGCACCCGCACCCGCGGGTCGACCAGGCGCGGGTCGCCGGCGATCGCGGTGACGATCTCGTCGAGCAGCACCGTGGTCCGCGCCTCGGCCAGCGAGGTCACCGGTTCCAGTGCGCCGGGATGGCGGCGCGCGCTGTCCAGCACGCGGTCGACCTCGACGCGGGCGGCCGCCGCCCCGGCCACACCGCCACCGGGAATCGCGATGACGGCCCGAAGCTCGAGGTTCAGTTCGGCGCGCAACGCCGCGATGGTGCCCCGGATCCAGGACGTCACCGCGGCGGGTTTGCCGACGGCCGGAAACAACACGTAGACGCGCGAGCGCGCCGAGGTCACCTGCGCATCGGAACGAAAGGCGTTGGCGCTCAGCGCAAGCACGTCGGGCAGCCGCGGCGCCGCGGTGGTGCTGTCGAACCCGATCAGCGCCGCCCGGCCGTCCGCCGGGATGCCCAGTTCCCGGGCGATCTGCTCGGCGTCCTCCGCCGCGGTGCGCTCGCCGCTGCGCAGGCCCAGCAGCTGCTGCACCCGCACCGTGTCCGTCGACGGAGCCGCCGCCAATCGGGCCATGATCCGCGCCGCCAGCACCGCCGCACCGCGCAGCACCTGCTCGGCGTCCTCGGCGAGGGGGCGGGTTCCCTGCTGTACCCAGATCGTGCCCGCGAACGCCGGCGCGCGCCGCGCGTCGGGGGCCGGCTGGAAGATCCCGATCGCCAGCCGCGGGCGCAGGCCCAGCTCGGGCCGTTCGGCCACGCGAACCACATCGGGGCGGGCGCGCAGCGCGTCGAAGATTCCCCACTGGGCGATCCACTGCAGGTGCTCCGACGGCCCGGCACGGCCCAGAATCGACAGCCGGCGCAACTCGTCGGCCTCGTCGTTGGACGCCGAATAGGCCAGCACGTGCGACTGCGCATCCTCGATGCTGACCATGCCGTGGGTGCGTTCGGCGATCGACTGCGCCAGCCCGAACAGGTCCGTGCCGGTGTCGCGGAACGCGCGGTCCCCGTGGTGCTCGAAGACGTGGTTGACCAGCCGGTAGAGCCGCTCCCAGCGGGCGCGCGGGTCCACCGCGACCACCGCGGTCCCCGCGGCCGCCGCGCGGGTCACCACCGCCTCCGAGGGTTCCTTGACGAACACGGCCGTCGGCGCCCGGGTTGCCGTCTGACGGTCGAACCACTCCACCGCGTCGCCGTCGGCGACACCGAGCAGGAAGAACAGGTCCGCCGACCCGGCGGCCTCCGCGAGACCGAGGCGCACGTCGTCGGGGTCGATCAGTGCCGCCGAGGCCACCGGCAGGTCCAGACCGCGGGGCGCCTCGACCAACGTGACCATCGTCGCGTCGAGGGCCAGCAGCAGCTGGCCCAGTGTGACACCCGGCGAGGTCATATTGGCCGATTCTACTAACGGTGTGAATCGACTTTGGCTGATCGGCCAACTCGGTGACGACGGTCATGGGGAATGCTCGAACGCATGGACGCCATCACCGCGGTGCCGATGCCGGCCAACGAGCCGGTGCACGACTACGCCCCGGGTTCCCCCGAGCGGCCCCGCCTGACCGCGGCGCTGGCCGCCTTGTCCACCGACCCCGTGGACCTGCCGCACGTGATCGGCGGCAGGCACGTGATGGGAGGTGGGCAGCGCATCGACGTGGTGCAGCCGCACAATCACCGCGCGGTGCTCGGCACCCTCACCAACGCCGAACACGCCGAGGCCGTCGCGGCGGTGGAAGCCGCCGCGAAAGCCAAGGACGCCTGGGCGGCCCTGCCCTTCGACGAGCGTGCCGCGGTGTTCCTGCGTGCCGCCGACCTGCTGTCCGGCCCCTGGCGGGAGAAGATCGCCGCGGCCACCATGCTGGGTCAGTCGAAGTCGGCCTACCAGGCCGAGATCGACGCGCCGTGCGAGCTCATCGACTTCTGGCGGTTCAACGTCGCTTTCGCCCGCCGCATCCTGGCCCAACAGCCGGTCAGCAGCCGCGGGGTGTGGAACCGCTCCGACTACCGGCCGCTGGACGGTTTCGTCTACGCCGTCACGCCGTTCAACTTCACCGCCATCGCGGGCAACCTGCCGACGGCGCCGGCCCTGATGGGCAACACCGTCGTGTGGAAACCCTCGGTCACTCAGACATTTTCGGCATACCTGACCATGCAGCTGCTGGAGGCCGCCGGACTGCCGCCCGGGGTGATCAACCTGGTGACCGGTGACGGTTTCGCCGTCTCCGATGTGGTGCTGGCCGACCCCCGGCTGGCCGGTATCCACTTCACCGGATCCACCGCGACGTTCCAGCACCTGTGGCGCGAGGTCGGCATGAACATCGAGCGCTATCACGGCTATCCGCGGCTTGTCGGTGAGACCGGGGGCAAGGACTTCGTGGTGGCCCACAGCTCGGCGAACCCCGAGGTGCTGCGTACGGCGCTGATCCGCGGTGCCTTCGACTACCAGGGCCAGAAATGCTCGGCGGCCTCGCGCGCGTTCGTCGCCCGCTCGGTGTGGCAGCGGATGGGAGACGACTTCCTCTCCGCCACCGAGCAACTCAGCTACGGTGACGTCACCGATCTGAGCAACTACGGGGGAGCGCTGATCGACGATCGTGCCTTCGCCAAGAACGTGCGCGCCATCGAGCGGGCCAAGAACGCCGATGTCACCATCGCGGTCGGCGGCGAATACGACGACAGCCAGGGCTATTTCGTCCGTCCGACGGTGCTGTTGTCGGACGATCCGACCGACGAGGCGTTCCGCGAGGAGTACTTCGGGCCGATCCTGGCCGTGCACGTCTATCCCGACGACGAGTACGAGAAGATCCTCGGGGTGGTCGATACCGGCGCCAGGTACGCGCTGACCGGTGCGGTGATCGCCGACGACCGCGCCGCGGTGCTGGCCGCCGAGAACCGGCTGCGCCAGGCCGCGGGCAACTTCTACGTCAACGACAAGCCCACCGGGGCCGTGGTCGGTCAGCAGCCGTTCGGCGGCGGCCGCGCCTCGGGCACCAACGACAAGGCGGGCTCGATGATGAACCTGCTGCGCTGGACGTCGGCGCGCTCGATCAAGGAGACCTTCGTCCCGCCGACCGAGCACACCTATCCCCATATGGAGGGCTGAGGTGTCCCCCGCGACGGTGTCCACGGCGACGGTGTCCACGGCGATGGTGTCCACCGCGACGCACCGGGCGTTCCGGCGGGTCGCCCGGCCGGCGATCCTCGCCGCCAGCCGGTCGACCCGGCTGCGCCGGGCGGTCGAGCGGATGCCGGTCACGCGCAGTGTGGTCCGCCGCTTCGTGGCCGGTGAGGATGTCGACGCGGCACTGGCGGCGGTGGCGACGCTGCGGGCATCGGGTCGGCTGGTCTCGGTCGATTACCTGGGCGAGGACGTCACCGACCGCGAGACCGCCACCGCGACCGTGCGGGCCTACCGGGGCCTGATCGACGCACTGGCCGCGCGCGAGGACCTCGGCGGCGATGCGGGCGGGGCCGTCAGGCCGCTGGAGGTGTCGCTGAAACTCTCGGCGCTGGGTCAGGCTCTGCCGCGCGACGGGGAGAAGATCGCCCTGGAGAACGCCCACGAGATCTGCACCCGGGCGGGGCGGGCCGGTATCTGGGTCACCGTCGACGCCGAGGACCATCGCAGCACGGACTCGACGCTGACGATCGTGCGGGAGCTGCGTGCCGACTTCGACTGGCTGGGCACCGTGTTGCAGGCCTACCTGCGGCGCACCGAGGCCGACTGCGCTGACTTCGCCGCGTCCGGGGCCCGGATCCGGCTGTGCAAGGGCGCCTATGACGAACCCGCGTCCGTGGCCTACCGCGATCCCGCCGAGGTCACCGACGCCTATCTGCGCTGCCTGAACGTGCTGATGGGCGGGTCCGGATATCCCATGGTGGCCAGCCACGACCCCGTGGTCATCGCCGCGACACCCGGGTTGGCCCGTGACAACGACCGGGGTGCGCAGGGTTTCGAGTACCAGATGCTCTACGGCATCCGCGACGCCGAGCAGGCGCGGCTGACCGCGGAGGGCGACGCGGTGCGGGTGTATGTGCCGTTCGGCACCCAGTGGTACGGCTACTTCGTGCGGCGGCTGGCCGAACGGCCGGCCAACCTGACGTTCTTCCTGCGTGCGCTGAGCGAACGCGCCGGCTGACCGGTCCGCGTGGTGCGCTCAGCCCGGGGTGGCCGCCACCGGCATGATCACGCTGCCGCGGCAGGCCCCCGTGGAGATGTCGGTGTGCCACAGGCCCTTCAGGGAGCCGTCGGGCTGAGGAGTGTAGAAGGTGAACGACTGCGCGGGGCTCCACTGTGACTGACCGGCGCCCAGGGAACACTGCCACACCCATTCGTAGGTGGTCTTCCACTGCTCGCCGTCCCAGGTGTAGCGCAGCGGGTTGGGCACCGTGGGGTTCGAGGACGCCGGCCCCTGGGCGGTGGCCACGCAGTAGCCGGTGGCGCAGCTGGTGGAGAAGGTGAACACCGCGCTGAAGTCGTTCTCCCGCTGCCGCGCGGCCGGGCTCGTCCCGCCCTTGGCCGAGGCGTGCGTCACCATCAGGTAGCGCCCGGTCCAGGACTGCGGCGCGGCATACGCCGGCGCGGCAGCGCCCACACCGGCGCCACACATCAGCGCGACGGCCACCGTCGCCGCCCATGGACGCCCTGTCAACACGCGATACACCGTAATGAGGCCGCCGAGGACCCCCCGGCCATGGACAGGCGCCTCAACCCAACCGTGTCCGAAGTGTGACCCGGCGGTGTGACCCGTGACGAGTGTTTCGGCACGGGAACTCACAGCGATCTTTCAGCGACCAACACTCCTGACGCGGTGGACGCGGCCGTGCGCCCCCGCAGTGACCAGAGAGGACGTTTGTCGCCATGCCCCGAACCACAGGCGCACGCAGGAGCGTGCCGGCCGTCGCCGCAGCCCTGGTATCCGCTGTGCTGGCTCTCACCGGTGCCGGTGTCGCCTCGGCGCACCCCGGACATGACCACGGCGGCTCCGGGGGAGGGTCGGGCAGCGGCTCCGGCGGCACGTCCAAGGGCGGTGGCGGCGTGAACCGCGGCGGCGGCGGCGACGGCACCTGCGAGAACAGCGCGTCGGTCGCGGTCCGGCCGAACTGCCGATGACCGGCCGGATTCGCCGTCACAGAAGGGAACTACTCATCGTCATGGCAACAGCGGGAACAGCAACCAAGAAAAAAGCAACTGCGGGAAAGGAATTCATGGCACGCGGAATCGCGGGGAACCGGATACTGGTCGGCGGCGTGTTGTTGGGCGCGGCCCTGGCCGTCGGCGCCCCGGCGGGTGCGGCCGCGGCGCACGAAGGCAATCCGTCCTCGGACGCCGTTGGGCGTCATCCGCTGGACAACCCGGCTCCCGGGGTGCGCGTCACCCAGGCGATCGGCGACCGGATCTACAACCAGAAGACCGCGGTCAACCGGGCGCTGGACGCCTCACCTTCGGGGCGGCGCTACCACGAGATGTTCGGCACCCCGAACCACGACGACCCGCACTCCGGCACGAACGGAACCTACCGAGGCATCCTGAACACCCCCGGCGCCGGCGGCGTGGGGCCCAAGGAGCTCTACGACTTCGGTCGCGAGCATCTCGGCTGGGCCGGCGAGGCCGACCTGCCCGCCGCGGTGGTCAAGGCGGTGGCCGGGCGAGCCTCCGGCGGCGGGCACGATCACGGCGAGGGGGAAGAAGGACACGGTAGCGACGAGAACGGCGTTGCGGCGCAACCGGTGTCGCTGGCCGCCGAGTCTTCCGGCTCGGGTTGTGTGATCAGCGCGGGCAAGACCTACACCGTCAGGTGCGGTTAGCCGGCGAGTGCGACGACGTTCAGGGACGTCGGGCGACGTCGAGGAACGTTGGGGGTGGGCCGTTTTCGGGTTGGCAGGCAACTCACAGCCAGATACAAGCGAGCGGCGAAGTTCGTGTGGCGAGATAGGTGTGCGAGCCCGGTAGTGCCGACGTCGACACCACCGCGTCAGGGTCTCGCTCGCAGTACCCGGCGTTGTTGTCACAGTCACAGAAGGGCTACCTCACGGCCATGGCCATCATCACAAATCGGGCGATCTACGGCGGCATCCTGATCGGGGCGGGCCTGCTGGTCTGCGCACCAGCGGGCCTGGCCTTCGCCGACAGCGGCGACGCGTCGGCGGACGCGGTCGGGAGGCCGGCACTGGACAATCCCGCACCCGGCATGCGTATGACCCAGGCGCTCGGCGACAAGGTCTACAACCAGAACACCAAGTTCAACACCATGCTCGACAACTCGCAGGCGGGCAAGCGCTACCACTCCATGTTCGGCACCGGTGACTACGCCGACCCGTCCCAGGGCACCAACGGCATCTACAAGGGCTTCCTCAACACGCCCGGGGCCGGTGGGATCGGGCCCAAGGAGTTCTACGACTTCGGTCGCAAGCGTCTCGGACTGCCGGGAGAGGCCGACCTGTCGGGGAAGGCCGTCGAGAAGATGGCCGGCCAGCACGGCACGTCCTCACAGAGCAGCGGCAACTACAACGCGTCGGCGATGTCGGCCACCGAATCCGGCGGCGGGTCCGGCTCCAAGTCCGCCGCGTCAGACTCCGGCTGCACCGTATCGTCCGGGGCGACCTACACCGTGCGCTGCAACTGAGCGGACCTCATCAGGGTGAGCGCCGCGAGAACCTGCCGTCGGTGACGTCGTCCCACTTCTGGCAGATGGTGGCCACCTGGGGGTCGCCCTGCTCGCGGATCCAGGCGCAGGTCTGTGCGTCCGTGGACGGGTTTGTGACCAGGATGGTCCGCAGCTCGGGGCGTTCCTCGGCGAGGGCGCGCAGCCGCTCGGGCGGCGTTGAGGGATCGGCGGCGCGTAACGCGTCGAGCGGGTCGATCAGCGCGCCGCGCGGGGCGTCAAAGCCCGCCAGGTCGCCCGCCAGGTCGCCCGCCGGTTCAGCCCCTTCCTCGGTGCCCGGGCCGCGGCGGCACAGTAACAGGTTGAGCAGGATCGCGGTGATCGCACCCGCGGAGATCCCGGAGTGGAAGATCGTCTGGAACCAGTCGGGGAACTTGGCGTAGAGGTCGACGGCGACGTTGACCGGATTCTCGGCCAGCGCGCGGTCGGTGTAGTACAGCTTGGCCTCGGTCAGCATGGCCACCCCGATCGAGATGGCGACCACCAGGATGTTGGTGTTGTCGAACTTCACCTTGCTCAGGGTGCGCACGCCGCTGGCGGCCACCATGCCGAACAGTGCCACCCCGGCGCCGCCGAGGACCGGCAGCGGGATTCCCTCGACGACCGCGGCCATCTTCGGCAGCAGGCCCAGCAGAACCAGGATGACCCCGGCGCCGGTGGCGACATGGCGGGTGCGTACCCCGGTGATCGCCACCAGGCCCACGTTCTGGGCGAAGGCCGTGTAGGGGAAGGTGTTGAACACCCCGCCCAGCACCGTGCCCAACCCGTCGGCGCGCAGTCCGTCGGCCAGTTTCTGCGGGGTGATCTTCTCGTCGACGATCTCGCCGACGGCGACGATGTCGCCGGTGGTCTCGGTCATGATCACGATCGCGACGATCAGCAGGGCGATGATCGAGCTGATCTCGAAGGTGGGCAGGCCGAACTGGAACGGTGCCACCACCCCGATCCAGCCGTAGTCGCCCATGTGGCTCCAGTCGGTCATCCCCAACGGCACGGCGACGACGGTGCCGATGATCAGCCCGAGCAGGATGGACACGCGGCGCATCGACTCGGGGGCGAAGCGCTCGATGGCGATGATGACCGCCAGGGTGAAGAAGCCCATCCCGATGGCCTTGGGGTCGCCGAAGTCCGGGCCGGTGCCGCCTCCGAACCAGCCGGCGGCCACCCGCATCAGCGAGACCCCGATGATGAGGATGATGGTGCCCGTCACCAGGGGCGGGAAGAACCGGATGAGCTTGCCGAACACCGGCGCGAGCACGATCATGAACAACCCGCAGGCGATCACCGAACCGTAGATGGCGGTGATCCCGTGGTTGGCCCCGATGGTGATCATCGGGCCCACCGCGGCGAACGTGACGCCCTGCATCAGCGGCAGCCGCACCCCGAACCGCCAGAACCCGACCGACTGGATGATCGTGGCGATCCCGGCGACGAACAGGTCGGCCATGATCAGGTGGACGATGTCGGACTGCTGCAGTTGTCCCGCGCCGACCATCGCGCCGCCCACGATCAGCGGCACCGCCACCGCGCCGGCGTACATCGCCAGCACGTGCTGCACGGCCAGCGGGAGCAGCCGCTTCAGCGGCGGGATGTCGTCGACGGGACGTGGTGCCTGTCGACCCTTCGTCAGCAATGCGGTAGCCACCATGCAGACATCTTTTGCAGGCCGGGTTTCGCCGGCTTCTCGTCGGCATCACCGCTGAGTTACACCGTCGGCCGGGTTACCCCGTCAGCGCGACTCGAACAACGCCAGCAGGGCCCAGGCCGCGATCGACTGCGCATCGGTGATCTCGCCCTCGCGGATCATCCGGCGCACCTCGTCCCCGCCGAACCACCGGCTGCGCATGTCCTGCTCCTCGTGTTCGCGGTCCGGTTCGCCCTCCACGACGTCGGTGGCCAGGAACACCCGCCCGCGCTGGCTGCTCATCCCCGGAGCGACGTCGAGCAGGCCCAGCGGGGTCATCCGGGCCGCCCGCAGCCCGGTCTCCTCGCGCAGTTCCCGGGCCGCCAGCTCGGCGGGATCCAGGTGGGCGCGGTCCGGGGCGGTGCCCTGCGGGAACTCCCAGCGGCGCAGTCCCAGCGGGTACCGGAACTGCTCCACGAGGCGGAACCGGCCCGCCTCGTCGCGGGCGATCACCAGCGCGTACGTGGGTTTGTCGACGACGCCGTAGATCCCCTCGCTGCCGTCGGGCCGGCGGATGGCGTCCTCCCGCAAGATCATCCAGTTGTTGCGGTACACCTCGCGTGACGCGATCCGTTCGATGTGGTCCACGCGGCCAGTATCGCCGAGGCCGGCGGGTAGCGTCTGACCCGTGTTGCTCGCATCCCTGAATCCCGCGGCGGTCGCGGCCGGTGCCGACCTGGCCGACGCGGTCACCATCGACGGTGTGTCGTTGAGCCGCAGCGACCTCGTCGGTGCCGCGACGTCGGTGGCCGAGCGTGTGGGCGGTGCCCACCGGGTGGCGATCCTGGCCGTCCCGACCGCCACCACGGTGCTCGCCGTCACCGGCTGCCTGATCGCCGGCGTGCCGTTCGTCCCGGTGCCCGCCGACGTCGGCACCGCCGAGCGCGCCCACATCCTGACCGACTCCGGCGCGCAGGCCTGGCTCGGTGAGCTGCCGGCCGAGACGGAGGGGCTGCCGCACATCCCGGTGCGCCGGCACGCGCGGTCCTGGCACCGCTATCCCGAACCGCCGCCGGAGGCGCTGGCCTATGTCATGTACACCTCGGGGACGACGGGTCTGCCGAAGGGCGTGCTGACCAGCCGCGGGGCGATCGCCGCCGATATCGACGCGCTGGCGGCGGCCTGGCAGTGGACACCGCAGGACACGCTGGCGCACGGACTGCCGCTGTTCCACGTGCACGGCCTGGTGCTGGGCCTGCTCGGTTCGCTGCGGGTGGGAAACCGATTCGTGCACACCGGAAAGCCGACCCCCGACGCCTATGCCGCGGCGCGGGAGCAGTCCGGGGCGACGCTGTACTTCGGAGTGCCGACGGTGTGGTCACGGGTGGCCGCGGACCCGGCCGTCGCGCAGACCCTGCGCGGGGCGCGGCTGCTGGTGTCGGGCAGCGCACCGTTGCCGGTGCCGGTCTTCGACCGGCTCGCCGAGCTCACCGGCCATGCACCGGTGGAGCGTTACGGCAGCACCGAGTCGCTGATCACCCTGAGCACCCGCGCCGACGGTGAGCGCCGGCCCGGGTGGGTCGGGCATCCGCTGGCCGGGGTGGACACCCGGCTGGTCGACGACGCCGGGGCCGCGGTGCCGCACGACGGCGAGACGATCGGGCACCTGCGTGTCCGCGGGCCGATGCTCTTCGACGGCTATCTGAACCGGCCCGAGGCCACCGCGGAGGTTCTCGAACCGGACGGGTGGTACCGCACCGGCGACGTCGCCGTCGCCGACGGCTCCGGGATGCACCGCATCGTCGGGCGCGAGTCGGTGGACCTGATCAAGTCCGGGGGCTACCGGATCGGCGCCGGCGAGATCGAGACCGCCCTGCTGGGGCATCCGGGCGTCGACGAGGTCGCCGTCGTCGGGGTCCCCGACGACGACCTGGGCCAGCGCATCGTCGCGTTCGTGGTCGGTGACGCCGAGCCGCAGGCCCTCATCGACCATGTGGCACAACAACTTTCCGCGCACAAGCGTCCGCGTGAGGTCAGGCTGGTGGCCGCGCTGCCGCGCAACGCGATGGGCAAGGTGCTCAAGAAGGAGCTGCAGCGATGAGCCTGCGCTGCACCGAGATCTGCATCGACGCCGCCGACATCCACGCCCTGGGCGCCTGGTGGTCGAAGGCCCTGGGCTGGCCGCCGGCTGACCCGGCGGCCCGCTCACTGCCAGGTGTTCTCGAAGACGAACTCCTCCAGCGGTCGCGGCGTCGCCCACCGGTCGAGTTCGAGCTGCGGGCGGTCCGGGAACTCCGCGACCGGGCCCAGGCACAGGATGGCGATCGGTTCGGCCCCGGTGGGGAAGTCCAGCAGCGCCGAGAGGTCCGCGGGCTCGAAGATCGACACCCAGCCCACGCCGTAGCCCTCCGCCCGGGCGGCCAGCCACACGTTCTGGATCGCGCAGGACGCCGACGCCAGATCCATCTGCGGCATGGTGCGCCGCCCGAACACGTGGCGGCCGCGGTCGGTGCCCAACGCCACCACCAGCAGTTCTGCGCAGTCGAGGATGCCCTCCACCTTCAGCGCCAGGAACTCGTCCTCGCGCCGCCCCAGGGCCGCGGCCGTCCGCAGCCGTTCGTCGCCGACCAGGGCGTGGATGCGTGTGCGCAGCACGGGATCGGTGATGCGCAGAAACCGCCACGGCTGCATCAGGCCCACGCTCGGCGCGGCGTGCGCGGCCTGCAGGATCCGGGCCAGCACCAGTTCGGGCACGGTGGAGTCGGGGAGGAATCTGCGCATGTCGCGGCGCGCGAAGATCGCGCGGTAGACGGCCCGGCGCTCAGGTTCGCTGAACGCGTGCGCGGTCACGGCCGTCGGCTCATGTCTGACCCGAACCTCAGTTGGAGTGCAGGGCTTCGTTGAGGGTGATGCCGTGGCCGTCGCGCCGGACCACCTCCACCGCACCGGACACCGAGTTGCGGCGGAACAGCAGGTTGTCGGAGCCGGAGAGCTCCCGCGCCTTGACCGATTTGCCGTCGGCTGTCGTCACCTTGGTGCCTGCGGTCACGTACAGCCCCGCCTCGATCACGCAGTCGTCGCCCAGCGAGATGCCCAGCCCGGAGTTGGCGCCGAGCAGGCAGCGTTTGCCCACCGAGATCACCTCGCTGCCGCCGCCGGAGAGCGTGCCCATGATCGACGCACCCCCGCCGACGTCCGAACCGTCGTCGACGACCACCCCGGCCGAGATGCGGCCCTCGACCATCGAGGAGCCCAGCGTCCCCGCGTTGAAGTTGACGAAGCCCTCGTGCATGACGGTGGTGCCCGAGGCCAGGTGCGCGCCCAGGCGCACCCGGTCGGCGTCGGCGATCCGCACCCCGGCGGGCGCCACGTAGTCGACCATCCGGGGGAACTTGTCGATGCCGTAGACGGTCACCGGGCCGCGCCGGCGCAGCCGGGCCCGCACCGTCTCGAAGCCGTCGACCGCGCACGGGCCGTGGTTGGTCCACACCACGTTGGACAGCAGGCCGAAGAACCCCGCGGCGTTGAGTGCGTGCGGGGCCACCAGGCGATGCGAGAGCAGATGCAGGCGCAGGTAGACGTCATGGGCGTCGGTGGCCGGTGCGCCCAGGTCGGGAACGGTGGTGCGCAGCACCACCGTCCTGGTGCCGCGGTCGGGGTCGGAGCCGGCCAGCGCCACCAGCTCGGGCGGCGCCTCGGCGTCGGTGAGGTGCAGATTGCCCGGCGGATCGAAGTCACCCAGTTCCGGTGCGGGGAACCAGGTGTCGAGGACAGTCCCGTCGTCGGTCAGCGTCGCCAGTCCGATACCCGAAGCTCCAGTCACGGTGCTATACGGTACCGGCTGCGTGTCCGTTCCCGGCAGCCCCCGCGGGCGGCCCGGATCCGTCGGTGTGCCGACCCGCTAGCCTGAGCAACGTGCTCGACCTCCACGGCGACCCCGTCGCCCTGACCGCGGCGCTGGTCGACGTCCCCAGCGAGTCGCGGGACGAGGCGCGCCTGGCCGATCTTGTGCAGGAGGCGCTGCGCACCCAGACCGCCGGGTTCGAGGTGATCCGCAGCGGCAACGCGGTGCTGGCCCGCACCCACCGGGGCCTGCCCAGCCGGGTCATGCTCGCCGGGCACCTGGACACCGTGCCGGTCGCCGACAATCTGCCCAGCTGCGTCGAGGGCGAGCGGATGTTCGGCTGCGGCACCTCCGACATGAAGTCCGGTGACGCGGTGTTCCTGCACCTGGCGGCCACCGTCACCGAGCCCGCGCACGACTTGACGCTGGTGTTCTACGACTGCGAGGAGATCGAGGCGTCGGCCAACGGGCTCGGGCGTATCGAGCGCGAGCTGCCGGACTGGTTGCTTGCGGACCTGGCCGTGCTCGGTGAACCCACCGGCGGCTTCATCGAGGCCGGGTGCCAGGGCACGCTGCGGGTCGTCATCGGGGCCGCCGGCACCCGCGCCCACTCGGCGCGATCGTGGATGGGCGACAACGCCGTTCACAAGCTGTCCGGGGTGCTGGCCCGGCTGGCCGACTACCGGCCGCGCAGCGTCGACATCGACGGCTGCGTCTACCGCGAGGGCCTGTCGGCGGTGCGGATCGACGGCGGCGTGGCCGGCAACGTGATTCCCGACGCCGCCTCGGTGACGGTGAACTTCCGCTTCGCCCCGGACCGCACCCCGGAGCAGGCCTTCGAGCATGTGGCCGAGGTGTTCGACGGCCTGCCGGTGACCATGGACCTGACCGATTCGGCGGCGGGCGCGCTGCCGGGGCTGGGGCAACCGGCGGCCGCCCAGCTGGTCGCCGCCGCGGGCGGGCAGGTGCGCGCCAAGTACGGCTGGACCGACGTGTCACGGTTCGCCGCCCTGGGCATCCCCGCGGTCAACTACGGGCCCGGCGATCCCAACCTGGCGCACCGGCGCGACGAGAGCGTGGAGATCGCGCAGATCACCACCGTGACCGAGATGCTGCGGGCGTACCTGAGCGCCTGACCGCCTCGGGGGCGTACACCGGCCGGCCCATACGATCTGCGTGTGCAGCGTGAGTGGGCGGTATGTGTGTACTGCGCGTCGGGTCCGACGCATCCGGAACTTCTGGCCCTGGCCACCCAGCTCGGCGAGGCGATCGCCGACCGCGGCTGGACGACGGTCTCCGGTGGCGGCAACGTCTCGGCGATGGGCGCGTTGGTGGCCGGGGCCCGGGCCCACAGCGGCCGGACCGTGGGCGTGATCCCGAAGGCGCTGGTGCACCGCGAGCTCGCCGACGTCGACGCCGACGAGCTCGTCGTCACCGACACCATGCGGCAGCGCAAGCAGATCATGGAGGAACGCGCCGATGCGTTCGTCACGCTGCCGGGCGGTATCGGCACCCTGGAGGAGCTCTTCGAAACCTGGACGGCGGGCTATCTGGGCATGCACGACAAGCCGGTGGTGATGTGCGACCCGCACGGTCACTACGACGGCCTGCTGCGGTGGCTCGACGAGCTGAAGGGGTCGGGCTACGTCGCCGAGTCCGCGCTGGACCGCCTGCTGGTGGTCCGCGACGTCGAGGCGGCCCTGGGGCTGTGCGGCCCCCGCGACATGGAGTGAGGGCGGTCACGGCGGGGGTTTGACAACACCGCTTGTCCGGGCATGAAAGGGGCACGGCTAGGCTGGCGCGCACATCCGCCGGGCAGATTCGACGAGTTGAGGGGCTTGATACAGGCATGTCCGACCACGATTCCGATTCGCGTAACTCCGTCGGTCTGCTCGACATCGCGACCAAGCTGCCCGAGGTCCTGATGGACACCCCGTCGATACTGCGGGGTGTCACGACGGGCCTGCTGGCGCGCCCGACGTCCAAGACGTCGATCGGCAAGGTGTTCCAGGAGCGCGCCGAGAAGTACGCCGACCGGGACTTCATCCGTTTCCACGACCAGTCGCTGACCTATGCCGAGGCCAACGCGACGGTCAACCGATTCGCGGCGGTGCTGGCGGCGCGCGGCGTCGGGCACGGGGACGTCGTCGGCATCATGCTGCGCAACTCGCCCAATGCCGTGCTGATGATGCTGGCCGCTGTCAAGTGCGGTGCCGTGGCCGGGATGCTCAACTTCCACCAGCGCGGCGATGTGCTCGCCCACAGCGTCGGCCTGCTCAAGGCCAGGGTGATCGTCACCGAGACCGACCTGGTGTCGCATTTCGTGGAGTCCGGAGCCCTCGACGGTGGGGCTCCGGACCCGATGACGATCGACGAGCTGGTGCGCCAGGCCGCCACCGCCCCGGCGACCAACCCGGCCAGCGTCTCGGCGGTGCTGGCCAAGGACACCGCGTTCTACATCTTCACCTCGGGTACCACCGGCCACCCGAAGGCCAGTGTGATGACCCACTTCCGCTGGCTGCGGGCGCTGGCGGTGTTCGGCGGGCTCGGGCTGCGGCTCAACAGCGACGATGTGCTCTACTGCTGCCTCCCGCTGTACCACAACAATGCGCTGACGGTGGCGGTCGCCTCGGTGATCAACGCCGGAGCGACGCTGGCGCTGGGCGAGAAGTTCTCCGCCTCGAAGTTCTGGGACGAGGCGATCGGTTACGGCGCGACGGCCTTCGTCTACATCGGTGAACTGTGCCGCTACCTGCTCAACCAGCCGCCCAAGCCGACCGACCGCGCCCACAAGGTGCGGGTGATCGCCGGCAACGGCCTGCGGCCCGACATCTGGGACGAGTTCACCTCCCGGTTCGGGATCGAGCGGGTATGTGAGTTCTACGCCGCCAGCGAGGGCAACACGGCGTTCATCAACATCTTCAACATGCCCAAGACCACCGGGATCAGCCCCACGCCGCTGGCCTACGTCGAGTACGACGCCGAGACCGGCGAGCCCACCCGCAACGAGGACGGCCGGGTGACCAAGGTGCCCGCCGGGACGCCGGGCCTGCTGATCAGCCCCGTCAACCGGCTCTCCCCGTTCGACGGCTACACCGATCCGGAGGCCACCGAGAAGAAGCTCATCCGCAACGCGTTCCGCGACGGCGACGTGTGGTTCAACACCGGCGACGTGATGAGCCCACAGGGCATGGGGCATGCCGCGTTCTCCGACCGGCTCGGCGACACCTTCCGGTGGAAGGGCGAGAACGTCGCCACCACCGAGGTCGAGGCGGCGCTGGCCGCCGACCCGCAGGTGGAGGAGTGCACGGTGTTCGGGGTGGAGATCCCCAACACCGGGGGCCGGGCGGGGATGGCCGCGGTCAAGGTGCGCTACGACGACGAGTTCGACCCGATCGAGCTGGCCGAGACGCTCTACGACAGGTTGCCGACCTACGCGATCCCGTTGTTCATCCGGATCGTGGACTCCCTGGAGCACACGTCGACGTTCAAGAGCCGCAAGGTCGACCTGCGCAAGGAGGCCTACGGCAACCACATCGACGACCCGCTGTTCGTGCTGGCCGGCCGTCGTGAGGGGTATGTGCCGTACCACGACGCGTACCCCGACGAGGTGGCCGAGGGCCAGCGTCCGAAGGGCTGAGGAACGAACGGGTTTTTCGAAGCCCTGAAGGAGCGCTGGCCGTGGGGTTGGGCCAGCGTCCGAAGGGTTGAGGGGCCGGCCCCTGCACCAGCCCTTTTGACAGCCCTTTTGACGCGGTCGCCGTGGCCGGCGCGCGGCGCCATCTAGCCTGGAAGCCGTGCAGTCGACCTTCCTGGGCCGCCCGGTGGCCGGTGACCGGGCGCTCATCATGGCCATCGTCAACCGCACCCCGGACTCGTTCTACGACCGCGGTGCCACCTTCTCCGACGAGGCGGCCAAGGACGCGACGCACCGCGTCATCGAGGAGGGCGCCGACGTCGTCGACATCGGCGGGGTCAAGGCCGGCCCCGGCCAGCTCGTCGACGTCGATGAGGAGATCGCCCGGGTCGTGCCGTTCATCGAGTGGCTGCGGGCGGCCTACCCACACCAGCTGATCAGCGTCGACACCTGGCGCGCCGAGGTCGCCAAGCTGGCCTGTGCCGCCGGCGCCGACCTGATCAACGACACCTGGGCGGGGGCCGATCCCGGCCTGCCCGAGGTGGCCGCGGAGTTCGGCGTCGGGCTGGTCTGCTCGCACACCGGCGGCGCCGTGCCGCGCACCAGGCCGTTTCGCGTCAGCTACGGCACCACCACGACCGGGGTGGTCGACGACGTGGTCCGCGAGGTCACGACGGCGGCCGAACGCGCGGTGTCCCTCGGGGTGTCGCGGGACGCGATCCTGATCGATCCCACCCATGATTTCGGTAAGAACACTCATCACAGCCTTAGTTTGTTGCGCCACGTAAAAGTTCTCGTTAAGACCGGATGGCCCGTCCTGATGGCACTGAGCAACAAAGATTTTGTCGGGGAGACTTTGGGCGTGGGTCTGACCGAGCGCCTGGAGGGCACGCTGGCGGCGACCGCGCTCGCGGCCGCCGACGGTGCCCGGATGTTCCGGGTGCACGAGGTCGGACCCACTCGGCGCGTACTGGAGATGGTCGCGTCGATCCAAGGAAAGCGTCCACCGACGCGGACGGTGAGGGGACTGGCATGACGACCACACCCGATCTCGGCTCGGGAACTTCAGTGACCACCGATGCCTGGCTGCGAAGCCACAGTTGGAATCGCCCGGAGTGGACGGTCGCCGAGTTGGAGGCGGCCAAGGCCGGCCGGACGATCTCGGTCGTCCTGCCCGCCCTCAACGAGGAGGAGACGGTCGCCGGTGTCGTCGACACCATTCAGCCGCTGGTCGGAGGCCTCGTCGACGAGCTGATCGTCCTCGACTCCGGATCCACCGATGACACCGAGATCAGGGCGATCGCCGCCGGCGCCCGCGTCGTGAGCCGCGAGCAGGCCCTGCCCGAGGTGTCGCCCCAGCCCGGCAAGGGCGAGGTGCTGTGGCGCTCGCTGGCGGCCACCACCGGCGACATCATCGTCTTCGTCGACTCCGACCTGCTGGATCCGGATCCGATGTTCGTGCCCCGCCTGGTGGGGCCGCTGCTGACGGTCGAGGACGTGCACCTGGTCAAGGGCTTCTACCGCAGGCCCCTGAAGGTCAGCGGCAAGGAGGACGCCAACGGCGGCGGCCGGGTCACCCAGCTGGTGGCCCGCCCCATGCTGACGGCACTGCGCCCGGAACTGGGCTGCGTGTTCCAGCCGCTGGGCGGCGAGTACGCCGGTACCCGCGAGCTGCTCACGTCGGTGCCCTTCGCCCCCGGCTACGGGGTGGAGATCGGTCTGCTCGTCGACACCTACGACCGGCTGGGGCTGGATGCGATCGCCCAGGTCAACCTCGGTGTCCGGGTGCACCGCAACCGCCCGCTGACCGAACTGGGCGCGATGAGCCGCCAGATCATCGCGACGTTGTTCAGCCGCTGCGGCATCCCGGACTCCGGCGTCGGGCTCACGCAGTTCTTCGCCGACGGCGACGGCTTCACCCCGCGTACCTCGGTGGTGACCACCGACGACCGGCCTCCCATGAACACCCTGCGCTGACGCTCCCGCGCCGGCCACGGCGGCGCGGATGCTTTCTGTCGGGGTGATCGGGCAGTATCAGTGGCGTGACATTGGTCTTGCTTTACCTGGTGGTGCTCGTACTCGTCGCCATCGTGTTGTTCGGTGTGGGCAGCCTGATCTTCGGGCGGGGTGAGCGGCTGCCACCGCTTCCCCGGGCCACCACGGCCACGGTGCTGCCGGCCTCCGGCGTCACCGGCGCCGACGTCGACGCGGTGAAGTTCACCCAGGTGATGCGCGGCTACAAGACCAGTGAAGTGGACTGGGTGCTCGACCGGCTGGGTCAGGAACTCGACGAGCTGCGCGCCGAGCTGGCGTTGCTGCGCCATCCCGAGTCCGCCCCGGGCGGTGAGGTCCTCGAAAGCCGCCCGCCCGGCCGCGGCCCGCAGGCCGGTGACGTGCCGGCCGGCCCGCCCGGCAGCTGGGGCGTCCCCGGTGTCCCGGGCTCGGTGGCCGAGGACCGTCGTGACCGCAGCTGAACCGGCCGACGACGGTCGCCCCCGCTGCGATTGGGTGCCGGCGAACTCCCCGCTGTACCGCGAGTACCACGACCAGGAGTGGGGCCGCGCGCTACGGGGCACGGTGCCGCTCTACGAGCGATTGTGCCTGGAGGCCTTCCAGAGCGGGCTGTCCTGGATCACCATCCTCCGCAAGCGTGACAACTTTCGGCGGGCCTTCGCCGGGTTCGACATCGACACGGTGGCGGGGTTCGGTGACGCCGACGTCGCACGGCTGATGGCGGACACCGGCATCGTGCGCAACCGCGCCAAGATCGAGGCCACCGTCGCCAATGCCCGTGCCACGGCGGACCTCGACGTCGACCTGTCCGACCTGCTCTGGTCGTTCGCGCCGCCGGCGCGGCCGCGGCCGGCGGCGATGTCCGACGTGCCTGCGGTGACGCCGGAATCCACAGCAATGGCCAAGGAACTCAAGCGTCGCGGATTCCGTTTCGTCGGGCCGACGACGGCCTACGCGTTGATGCAGGCCACCGGCATGGTCGACGACCACATCAGGTCGTGCTGGGTCCCTCCGGAGCCCGGTCGCGGTTGACCGCGCCCACGACAGGTGCCCCGCCGACGGTGCGAAGAGCGGGTCTTCCACACGCTGGGCCGCTGATAGGGAACAATAGGGGAGTGAATCGGCAGGTCGACGCTGTGTTGCACCGGGGGGCGCCACCAGCGGCGGCCTGGTTCGCAGGAGCGGACCTGCCCAGATCTGGAGGGAGCACTCGATGGCGGCGATGAAGCCCCGGACCGGCGACGGTCCTCTGGAAGCAACCAAGGAGGGGCGCGGCATCGTGATGCGGGTACCACTGGAGGGCGGAGGCCGGCTCGTGGTCGAGTTGACCCCGGAGGAAGCCGCCGCGCTGGGCGACGAACTCCGCAGCGTCACCAGCTAGCGGCGGACGCGTCCCCCCCCGACGCCGCAGAACGAACCCCGCGCCGTGTGCGCGGGGTTCGTCCTGATGCACGAGGGTCGCGGGTCTCCCCGGATCTCTGACGCGGCGGCGTCAGCTGCAGACCTTGCGGTAGATCTCCAGGGTCTGCTCGGCGATATGCGCCCAGGAGAACTCGTCGATGCAGCGCTGCCGCCCGGCGCGGCCGTACTGTGCGGCGGTGTCGGGCTGCCCCATCAATGCGTTGACCGCGTCGGCCAGGGCGGTTTCGAAACCACGCGGGTTCTCGGCGTCGTAGTGCACCAGTGACCCGGTCACCCCGTCGTCCACCACCTCGGGGATGCCGCCGACGTCGGAGGCCACCACCGCGGTGGCACAGGCCATGGCCTCCAGGTTGACGATCCCGAGCGGCTCATAGACAGACGGGCAGACAAAAACAGTTGCCGCGGAGAGTATCTCGCGGATCTTGTTGATGGGCAGCATCTCCTGCACCCAGAACACGCCCGAGCGTACGGCGGCAAGCTCCTGCACCGCCGTGGACACCTCCGCGGCGATCTCGGGGGTGTCGGGCGCCCCGGCGCACAGCACCAATTGGATGCCCGGCGCGAACCGGTGGGCGGCGGCCACCAGATGCGCGACCCCCTTCTGCCGGGTGATGCGGCCCACGAACGCCACGATCGGTCGGTCCGGGTCCACACCGAGTTCTCTCAGGACGGAGTCGGCCGGGTCGGGTTCGGCGGGGTACCACGCCTCGGTGTCGATACCGTTCTTCACCACGTGCACCCGGTTCGGGTCCAGCGCCGGGTAGACCCGCAGCACGTCCTCACGCATCCCCGAGCTGACCGCGATCACCGCGTCGGCGGCCTCCATCGCGGTGCGTTCCACCCACGACGAGATCCGGTAGCCGCCGCCGAGCTGCTCGGCTTTCCAAGGGCGTAGCGGTTCCAGGGAATGGGCGGTGACGACGTGGGGGATGCCGTGCAGCAGCGCCGCCAGGTGCCCGGCCATGCCGGTGTACCAGGTGTGCGAGTGCGCCACGTCGGCGCCGGCGGCCCCGTTGGCCATGACCAGATCCGACGACAACGTCGACAGCGCCGCGTTGGCGCCCTTCAGGGCAGGGTCGGGTTGGTGCACGAAGGCCCCGGGCCGCGGGGAGCCCATGCAGTGCACGTCCACCTCGCAGAGCCGCCGGAGCTGCCCGACCAGTTCGGTGACATGCACCCCGGCGCCACCGTAGACCTCCGGGGGATACTCCCGAGTCATCATCGCAACCCGCATAGCCACGACCGTAATGCCCGGCGGTGTCTGGCGCAGGTTTGTGTCGAACCCCGGGACCGGCACGCGCCGGCGGCCCTCTTCGGGGGTGCTGTGTCCGCCGAATCACGTTGATGGACAAACCGTGTTCGGGACGGTGTTGGGGACGGTGGCCGGGCCTGGTCGTGGTGCGTTTGGGGCACCTGTTCCGACGGGTCCACCCCCGTAAACGCCCCATTAATCCCGGCGTTGGCCTAGCCGCATTACGCGGGTGCCGATAGGTTTGTCCACATGAGGGAAGCGCCACATGTGCTGGGCATCGTCCTGGCAGGCGGGGAGGGCAAGCGGCTTTACCCACTGACGGCTGATCGGGCCAAGCCTGCGGTCCCCTTCGGGGGTGGCTACCGGCTGATCGATTTCGTGCTGTCGAATCTGGTCAACGCACGGTTTTTGCGGATCTGCGTTCTCACCCAGTACAAGTCGCATTCGCTGGACCGCCACATCTCGCAGAACTGGCGGCTGTCGGGGCTGGCGGGGGAGTACATCACCCCGGTCCCCGCGCAGCAGCGTCTCGGGCCGAGGTGGTACACCGGCTCGGCCGACGCCATCTACCAGTCGCTGAACCTCATCTACGACGAGGATCCCGACTACATCGTCATCTTCGGTGCCGACCACGTGTACCGGATGGACCCCGAACAGATGGTGCAGCAGCACATCGACAGCGGGGCCGGGGCGACGGTGGCCGGCATCCGGGCTCCGCGGTCGGAGGCCTCGGCGTTCGGCTGCATCGACGCCGACGAGTCCGGTCGCATCCGCGGGTGGGTGGAGAAGCCGGCCAATCCGCCGGGCACCCCGGACGATCCCGATCAGACGTTCGTCTCGATGGGCAACTACATCTTCACCACCAAGGTTCTCATCGACGCCATCCGCGCCGACGCCGACGACGACCACTCCGATCACGACATGGGCGGCGACATCATTCCCCGTCTGGTCGCCGACGGGATGGCCTCGGTCTACGACTTCAACAACAACGAGGTGCCCGGGGCCACCGAACGCGACCACGGCTACTGGCGCGATGTCGGGACGCTCGACGCGTTCTACGACGCCCACATGGACCTGGTGTCGGTGCATCCGGTCTTCAATCTCTACAACAAGCGCTGGCCGATCCGGGGTGGCTCGGAGAACCTGGCGCCGGCCAAGTTCGTCAACGGTGGGTCGGCCCAGGAGTCGGTGGTCGGCGCCGGCAGCATCATCTCGGCGTCCTCGGTGCGCAATTCGGTGCTGTCGTCGAACGTCTACGTCGAGGACGGTGCGATCGTCGACGGCAGCGTCCTGATGCCCGGCGTGCGGGTGGGCCGGGGCGCGGTGGTGCGCAAGGCGATCCTGGACAAGAACGTCGTGGTGGGCCCCGGTGAGATGGTCGGCGTCGACCTGGAGAAGGACCGTGAGCGGTTCGCGTTGAGCTCGGGCGGCGTCGTCGCGGTCGGCAAGGGCGTCTGGATCTAGGGTCCGGTTTCCGGCCGCCGCAGGATCGCCGACATCCGGCCGTTCTCCATCCACGCCCAGACCGGTCGGCAACTGCTCCATGGCGGTCAAGTGCGGCGTCAAGTATGCGGCGGCCCCAGGGGCGCGGGCTCAGCGCAGATCGCGGCGCCCGAACGCCGCGGCGCCCAGCCCCAGCAGTGCCACGTCGATCGCCAGCAGCCAGATCAGCGGCACGGCGGTGAACGTGCCGGTTCCGACGTGCGGGGTGTGGGCGAACGGACCCAGATCCAGCAGCCACTGCGGTGCACCCGAGAGTGAGCCGAGCATGTAGACGGCGACGAACCCGACCAGCACACCCCAGGCCACCGGCGTGAACCTCGGAGCGACCCCGAACACGGCGACGGTCACGGCGGCCAGCAGCCACACCGCCGGCAGCTGGACGGCGGCCGAGCCCAGCACCCGCGGCAGCACGCCCCCGATATCGCCGGTGGCCGCCCCGTAGGTCAGCCCGGTCACCGCGCCGGCGAGCAGGATCGCGACTGCGGGGCCGCCCAGCGCGAAGACCGCATGGCTTGCCAGCCAACGGCTTCGGGACACCGCCCCGGCCAGCAGTGTCTCCGCGCGGCCACCGGACTCCTCCTGGTGCAGCCGCAGGCTCAGCGAGATGGCGAATGCGGCGGCGACCATGCCCAGCATGGTGAAACTGACGACGATGAAGGCCTGCTCCAGGGCGGAGGTGCCGCCCAGCCGGGCCACGATGTCCCGCGCGGCGGCCGAGTCCGCGATCTGGTCGCCGATCCCGTGCACCACGCTACCGATCATCAGCCCGTAGAGGCACAGCCCGGCCGTCCACAGCAGCAGGGCGCCGCGGTCGAGCCGCCAGGCCAGGCCCAGCACGCCCGAGAGCGCCGGGCCGGCCGAACCGGGCCCGGGCCGGTCGGCGATGAGACCGGCGCCGACGTCGCGCCGGGCCAGCAGCAGATAGGCGAGCGCGGTCAGACCACAGGCGGTGACCAGGTGCAGTGCGAGCACCCACCAGCGTTCCCCGGCGTAGGGCCGCACCAGCAACGACCACCCCAGCGGCGACAGCCACGACACCGTGCCGGATCCGGCGTCGCCGACGGCGCGCACGGCGTAGGCGGCGGCCAGCGCGCCGAACGCCCACCCGCGGCAGGTCCGGGAGTTCGGGGACAGTTGGGCGGCCACGGCGGCCACCGCGGTGAAGACCAGGCCGGAGCCCACCAGGGCCGCGGCGAACGCCAGCGAGCCCGATGCGGGGACGTCGACGGTCAGCAGTCCGGCGAAGCCGATCAGCCCGGTCAGGATCGAGGCACCGGAGGCCAGCAGCAACGCCGCGGTCAGGTTCGCGTATCGGCCGACGGCCGTGGAGTCGATCAGTTCGGCGCGGCCGGACTCCTCCTCGGCGCGGGTGTGCCGGATCACCGTCAGGATCACCGCCACCCCGATCAGCAGATGGAAGATCCCGGCCTTCCAGATGCCGACGGCCCCGAGCGAGTCGTTGTAGACGTTGCCGTACATGGCGCGCTGTGCCGGGCTGGCCATGATCGAGGCGGCCATCGCCGCGCGGTCGGCCGCGGTGGGGTAGACCGCGGCCACACTGCCGATGTAGACGCTGGCCAGCGGTACCGACAGCAGCAGGATCCACAGTGGTGCCACGATCCGGTCCCGGCGCAGATACAGCCGCAGCAAGGACCACGTCCCGGTGAACGCCGAGGACGTCGGCGGGGCCCGGTGCGCCGGCGGGCGGGGACGCTCCAGCACCGCGGTGCTCATGCGCGCACCGCTCGCTCGCGGGCCCTGCCATCGCCCCTGCCGTCCCCGGTGTCAGCTCCGGTGCCTTCTCCGGTGTCTTCTCCGGTGTTGTAGTGGCGCAGGAACAGGTCCTCCAGCGTGGGCGGGCGGCTCACCAGGTCGCGCACCCCGGCGGCACCGAGCACCCTGATCACTTCCCCGAGGCTGGTGCTGTCGACCTGCGCGTGCACGGTGCGTCCGTCGAAGCTGACGTCGTCGACGCCGGGAATCTCGGCCAGACCCACGGGTGGACCGTCGAGGGTGGCCTGGATCGTCGTCCGGCTCAGGTGACGCATCGACTCCAGGGTCCCGCTCTCCACGGTGTGCCCGGCCCGGATGATCGTGATCCGGTCGCAGAGCGCCTCGGTCTCGGCGAGGATGTGGCTGGACAACAGCACCGTGGCGCCGCGGTCCCGGGCCTCGGCCACGCACTGCTGAAAAACGTTCTCCATCAACGGGTCCAGGCCGCTGCTGGGTTCGTCGAGCAGCAGCAGGCGCGCCCGGGAGGCGAACGCCGAGATCAACGACACCTTCTGCCGGTTGCCCTTGGAGTAGGTGCGGGCCTTCTTGTGCGGGTCCAGGTCGAAGCGTTCGACCAGTTCCGCGCGACGCTTCTCGTCCAGCCCGCCCCGCATCCGGCCCAGGAGGTCGATCGTCTCCCCGCCGGTCAGCGACGGCCACAGGGTGACGTCGCCGGGCACATAGGCCAGCTCCCGGTGCAACCGGACGGCGTGGGACCACGGATCCCCGCCCAGCAGCCGGACGTGCCCGGCATCGGCCTTGACCAACCCCAGCAGCACACGGATGGTGGTCGACTTGCCCGCGCCGTTGGGGCCGAGGAAGCCGTGGATCTCGCCCTCGGTGACGGTCATGTCGAAACCGTCGAGCGCGCGTACGGAACCGAAGTTCTTGGTCAGGCCCTGGATGACGATCGGGGTCCGGCTCCGCTCAGACGGCGTGTGCGGGCTCATCGGCTGCTCCTCCGGTGGACGGGGATTCTGGTGGGCCGGCCTGGTCGGTGTCGGCTGGCGCGGTCCCGCCGGCGCCCGGGGGCTGTGGGGCCTCTTGGGCCTCTTGGGCCTGTTGGGCCTGTTGGGCACAGAAGGCCTCGTACATCGTGGCGTCGGTCATCAGGCCCTGGGTGTAGAGCTCCAGGGCCGGCAACACCATCTCCGCGGCGTAGTCGCGCAGCACGGTGCGGACGTCCGACGGGTCCTCGTGCTGCTGCTGGTAGAGCAGAAACGCTCCGGCCCCGGCCAGCGCCAGGAACTTCGCACGGGCCCGCGGGTCGCGGCTGGGCTTGAGGGTGCCCGCGGTCACCCCCTCGTCCAGATACCGCTCGGCGTTGTCGATCATGTGCCGCCACATGGTGCGGGCCAGCTCGCCGCCGGTCTGCAGGCTGCGCACCAGATAGGCCATCACGGTGGCATAGGAGTCGATCTCGGCCATCCGGGCCAGCCACGAGGCCGGGTCGGCGTTGCGCAGGGATTCGCTCTTGGAGTCGGCGATCAGGTCGGCGACGTAGTCGTCGCAGGCCTTGCGCAGCTTCTCCTTGGACCCGAAATGGTGGATGACCAGGCTGGGGCTGACGTCCGCGGCCGTGGCGATCGCGCGGACGGTGACGTTGAACCCGTCGCGGCCGAACAGCTCGAGCGCGCTGTCGCGAATTCGGGCGGTGGCGGTCAGATCATCGACTGAACGCATGTTTAGGACGCTAAACGCGCGTTCAGTGTCGTGTCAAGGGCGTCGTGTCAAGGGCGTCGTGTCACGGGCGCGGTGTCAAGGGCGCCGTGTCAAGGCGCCTGTCAAGGCGCCGGTCAGGGTTCCTGCGGCGGTATCTCCCGCGCGGCGGCCAGGATGCCGTCACCCAACGGGACCAGGACCGGGGTCAGGCGCTCGTCCTCGGCGATCAGCCGGGCGGCCTCCCGCACCGCGGTGACCTCGGCGTCGTGGGCGGCCGGGTCGCCGGCGCGGCCACCGAGGGCGGCCCGGTGCACGACGATCACGCCGCCGGGGCGCAGCAGCCGGATGCCTTCGACCACGAACTCGGGCTGGTCGGCCGGCTCGGCGTCGACGAACACCAGGTCGTAGGACTCGTCGGCCAGCCGGGTCAGCACCTCCTGGGCGCGGCCGCTGATCAGCCGGGTCCGTGACGGCCCGATGCCGCCCTCACCGAAGGCCTGCTTGGCGGTGCGCTGGTGTTCGGGCTCGATGTCGATGGTCGTCAGCACGCCGTCGTCACGCATCCCCGACAGCAGCCACAACCCGCTGACGCCCGCGCCGGTGCCCACCTCGACCACCGCCTTGCCGCCGCTGAGCCTGGCCAGCAGGCTCAGCAGCGCGCCGACGGCCGGTGTCACCGCGCCGGCGCCGATGTCCTCGGCGCGCTCCCGCGCCGCGGCCAGCACGGCGTCCTCGGTGATCGACCCCTCGGCGTGGGCCAGGACCGCCTCGGCGCGGCTCGGCCGGGGCTGAGCCGGGGACTGGGCCGGGGTCTGCTCAGCCGGGGGATCATCAGTTGTGGCCATTCCCGCAGCGTAGAGGCAATGCGTGCGGCGCGGGAGCAGGCGCGCCCGCAAAGGCCCGCCCCGCGGGGCGGCATACCGACCACGATTTCGACCGCGATTCCGACCGCGATTCCGACACGCCCGCCGGTGCGGGCGAACGCCGGCGATTTCGGCCGCATCGTCGCAGCGTGCCGGGGCCCCGCCGGGTTTCTCAGGAAACGTTCAGTTTGCTCATATGCCCAGCACACGCCCATGGACGACGGTATTGCGCATGGATCGCGGCAGTCGGTTTCCCGGGAATAGCTCGCGGCGGGTGGATGTTGCCACAGGCGACGTTCGCGACGATCTGCCGATCCGAAACGGCAGCCCGAGCCAGGAGGACACGACGACCAGCGCAGTGTTCGCGCCCACCACCATGTCGCACCCGGAGCAGCACCATCCCGCCACCGGCTGGGTGGAGACCCCCGACGAGCCGCAGGGCACCGCGGTGTTCGACGCCACCGGGGACAAGTCGGCCATGCCGTCCTGGGACGAGTTGGTGCGCCAGCACGCCGATCGCGTCTACCGGCTCGCCTACCGGCTGTCCGGCAACCAGCACGACGCCGAGGACCTCACGCAGGAGACCTTCATCCGGGTGTTCCGCTCGGTGCAGAACTACCAGCCCGGCACCTTCGAGGGTTGGCTGCACCGCATCACCACCAACCTGTTCCTCGACATGGTGCGCCGGCGTGCCCGCATCCGCATGGAGGCGCTGCCCGAGGATTACGACCGGGTGCCCGCCGACGAGCCCAACCCCGAGCAGATCTTCCACGACTCGCGCCTGGGCGCCGATCTGCAGGCCGCGCTGGATTCACTGGCCCCGGAGTTCCGCGCCGCGGTCGTCCTGTGCGATATCGAGGGATTGTCCTATGAGGAGATCGGCGCGACGCTCGGAGTCAAGCTCGGCACGGTGCGCAGCCGCATCCACCGCGGCCGGCAGGCGATCCGCGACTACCTCGCAGCACATTCACAGGATCACGAAAGCGCGGTCGCTGCGCGCGGTTGACCGTGTTGCCCGCATGTCCGAGGCCGGTTTGCGCGCTACATTCAACAGTGGAGCCGCGCGCACAGGGCCGGTCGCGGGAAGGAGTCGGGTGATGGTGGACCGTGGTCACGTGTTCCGCCGGGCGTTCTCCTGGCTGCCCTCCCAGTTCGCCTCCCAGAGCGATGCCCCGGTGGGGGCGCCGCGCCAGTTCGGGTCCACCGAGCACCTGTCCACCGAGGCCGTGGCCGCCTATGTCGACGGCGAGCTGCGCATGGGGGCCCACATGCGCGCCGCCCATCACCTCTCGCTGTGCGCCGAGTGCGCCGCCGAGGTCGAGGCGCAGCAGCAGGCGCGCACGGCGCTGCGGGACTCCTGTCCCATTCACATCCCCAGTTCGCTGATGGGGTTGCTGTCCCAGATTCCCCACGCGCCGCTGGCGCCCACCGACAACCGGCCGGAGCCCACCGACGACCGGCTCCCCGACGACACCCCGCGGACCCGGCGTCGGCGCCGGTAGGGTGGACGGCGCCGGCTCCGATCCCCATCGACCCGATCACCCGGGTTCGTTGAGCGCGCAAGAAGAGGATGATTTGAGCTCCAACCAGGATGATTTCGGCCCAGGAGGCGGCGGTCCCCGACTGGCGCCGCGTCCCGTGTCCCGACCCCCGGTCGACGACGCATCCCGCCGCACCTTCGGCCGTCCCGCCGGGGTCGACGGGTCCTTCGTCGCCGAGGACCTGCGCCCGAAGCGCTACCGCGACGAATCCGACTTCGTACCCCACGACGAGCCCCGCGACCCCGTTCTGCAGGAGGCCTTCGGCCGGCCGGGCCCCGGCGGGGAGTCCCTGCAGCGGCACCCGGTCGACGCGGGCGCGCTGGAGGCCGAGAAGACCGGCAGCGGACCCGACGAGCCCGACGACCCGTGGCGTGACCCGGAAGCCGCCGCGGCGCTGGGCACCCCGGCGGTGACGGCACCGGAACCCGCGCCCGTCAGCGGCCCCACCGGCAAGCTCGGCGTGCGCGACGTCCTGTTCGGCGGCAAGGTCTCCTACGCCGCGCTGGCGGTGCTCGCGGTGATCGCGTTGGTGATCGGCTTGGCCGGCGGCTGGGTGGGACGCAAGACCGCGGAGGTGGTCGAGGCCTTCACCACCTCGAAGGTCACCCTGGAGACCACCGACAACGGTGCACCGCCCGAGGGGCGCGTCGCGAAGGTCGCCGCCTCGGTCGCCGACTCCGTCGTCACCATCGAGGCCATCAGCGACCAGCAGGGCTCGCAGGGCTCCGGTGTGGTCATCGACGGCGCCGGCTACATCGTCACCAACAATCACGTCATCTCCGACGCCGCCAAGAACCCCGGTCAGTACAAGATGTCGGTGGTGTTCAACGACGGCACCGAGGTGCCGGCCAACCTCGTCGGCCGCGACCCCAAGTCCGACCTGGCCGTTTTGAAGGTGGACAACGTCGACAACCTGCAGGTGGCCCGGCTGGGCAACTCCGACGACGTCCGCGTCGGCGACGAGGTCATCGCCGCGGGCGCCCCGCTGGGGCTGCGCAGCACCGTGACCGCCGGCATCATCAGCGCCCTGCACCGCCCCGTGCCGCTGTCGGGTGACGGCTCGGACACCGACACCGTCATCGACGCCATCCAGACCGACGCCTCGATCAACCACGGCAACTCCGGCGGTCCGCTGATCAACATGGATTCCGAGGTCATCGGCATCAACACCGCCGGCAAGTCGTTATCCGACAGCGCCAGCGGTCTGGGCTTCGCCATCCCGGTCAACGAGGTCAAGGACGTCGCGCAGACACTGATCCGCGACGGCCAGATCGTCCACCCCACGCTGGGGCTGACGACCCGGTCGGTCAGCAACGACGTGGCCTCCGGCGCCCAGGTGGCCAACGTGAAGGCCGGCGGCCCGGCGGAGCGGGCCGGCATCCTGGAGAACGATGTCGTGATCAAGATCGGCGACCGCAGTGTGGCCGACGCCGACGAGTTCGTCGTCGCCGAGCGCCAGCTCAAGGCCGGGGTGGAGGTCCCGATCCAGGTGTTGCGCGAGGGCCGTGAGGTCACCCTCATGGTGACCCCGGAGCCGGGACCCAGCTGAGATGTTCGCCAACGTCGGCTGGGGCGAGATGCTGGTGCTGGTGATCATCGGCCTCGTCGTGCTGGGCCCGGAACGGCTGCCCGGGGCGATCCGCTGGACCGCCGGGAGCCTGCGCCAGGCCCGCGACTACGTCACCGGCGCCACCAGTCAGCTGCGCGAGGAGTTCGGCTCGGACTTCGAGGATCTGCGGGAACCGCTCAGCGAACTGCAGAAACTACGGGGCATGAACCCGCGCACGGCGATCACCAAACACCTGCTCGACGGGGACGACTCGATCTTCACCGGCAAATTCGAGAAGCCCGTCTCGGCGCCCAACCCCGTGCAGGCCGGTACGGACGCAGCGGTCGAGCCCCAGGACACGGTGGTCGCCCCGCCCACCGCGCAGCGCGCGCCCAGCGAGCCGGCCACGCCGGGCCCGACGAAGTTCGACACCGACGCGACCTGAGCGGCGTGACCGGCGGGGTCGCGACCTGAGCGGCGCGACCGGCGCGGCCGCGACCTGAGCGGCGCGACCGGCGGGGTCGCGACCTGAGCGGCGCGACGGGCGGGGTCGCGACCTGAGCGGCGCGACCGGCGGGGTCGCGACCTGAGCGGCGCTAGCGGCGGCTGGTGTCCAGTCCCAGCGACATCCCGGCCAGCCCGCGCCGCCGCGACGACAGCGCATCGGAGATCTTGCGCAACTCCTTGCCGGCGGCCGAGTCCGGCGCGCTGAGCACCAGCGGCACCCCGGAGTCGCCGGCGGTGACCAGCGCCGGATCGAGCGGAACCTGGCCCAGCAGCGGCACCTCGGCGCCGACCGCCAGCGACAACCGCTCGGCGACCTGCGCGCCGCCGCCCTCGCCGAACACCTGCATGGTGGTGCCGTCGGGCAGCACCAGCCCGGACATGTTCTCCACCACACCGACCACCCGCTGGCGGGTCTGCAGGGCGATGGCACCGGCCCGTTCGGCGACCTCGGCGGCGGCCAGCTGCGGTGTGGTCACCACCAGGATCTCCGCGCCGGGGATCAGCTGCGCGACCGAGATCGCGACATCGCCGGTGCCGGGCGGCAGGTCCAGCAGCAGCACGTCCAGATCGCCCCAGTAGACGTCGGCGAGGAACTGCTGCAGGGCGCGGTGCAGCATCGGGCCGCGCCACACCACCGGGGTGTTGCCCTCGGTGAACTGGGCGATGGAGATGACACGCACATCGTGGGCGATGGGCGGCAGGATCATCGACTCGACCTGGGTGGGGCGGTCGGTGGTGCCCATCATCCGCGGCACCGAGTGGCCGTAGATGTCGGCGTCGACCAGCCCGACCGTCAGCCCACGCGCGGCCATCGCGGCGGCCAGGTTGACCGTCACGCTGGACTTGCCGACGCCTCCCTTGCCGGAGGCCACCGCGTAGACGCGGGTCAACGAGCCCGGCTGGGCGAACGGGATGACCGGTTCGGCGGCGTCGCCGCGCAGCTGTTTGCGCAGTTCGGTGCGCTGCTCGTCGCTCATCACGTCGAGGCCGACGGTCACCGGGCCGGTGCCCGGGACATCGGCGACGGCCTGGGCGACGCGGTCGCTGATCTCGGTCTTCTTCGGGCACGCCGCGGTGGTCAGGTAGATCTCGACGTGCACCGCCGAGTCCGGTGCCACCTCGATGTTCTTCACCATGTTGAGTTCGGTGATCGGGCGCCGCAATTCGGGGTCGATCACCTTGCCCAGCGCGGTGCGCACCGCAGTGACCAGATCGGCGGTGGTGTCGGGGGTGTCGGGGCGTTCAGGCATCACCACAGAGTCTAGAGCCGGGCGTGCGGTCCGCCCAAAGGCCCGGAAGCATATCCGCCGGACCCTCTCGCGGTGTGGCGGCGGGGTGCGAGCATCCCGGCAGGGTGCGAACACGACGTTGCGGGTTCCCGATCGGTGCCTCTCCGGCTCTGACTATCGGACATCACTCGAGGGCATCACTCGAGCAATTCGGCCCTGCGATGTTCTTCCCACAGTGCCATCCGGGTGCGTGCCGGTTCTCCGATGGCCTCCATCACGAGCGGGACGAGCAACTCGGTGAGGGCGAATCCGGCAACCATGCTCTGGTAGGTGGTGCCCACGGTGCTCGAGGCAGCGAGGACGACCTGCGCCTCGGGGGCGACCGGGCAGGCGAGGTCATCGGTGATGAGCAGGATCGTGGCTCCGGCCCGGTGCACCCGGGCGGCCAGCTCGGCCGCGCTGCGCTGATAGCGGTGGTAGTCGAACAGCACGAAGACGTCTTTGCGGCCGAGCTCGATCATCGCGCCCAGGTCGCGACCCTCGGGTTCGGCCAACACACGCACATGCGGCCGAAGCTGTTCCAGATGCATGGCCAGATGCATGGCCAGCAGATGGGAGAACCGGCCGCCGTGCAGACACAGCGGACGGCTCGCATCGGCCAGCAGTGCGACCGCCGCTTCCAAGGCCGCCGGAGGAAGCTGGGCCAGGGTCTGCGCGGCCCGATTGTTCTGAGCCTGATTCTGCTGCAGCAGACGGTCGAGCAGCCCGTCGGCGGCCGGTGCGATCGGCAGTCGGGTGATGGGCCCGTTGGACCGCGCGGTCAGCTCGGCGCGCAGCGCCACCTGCAGATCCGCGAATCCCTCGTAGCCGAGGGACTGGGCGAATCTGAGCACCGTGGGCGGGCTCACCTCGGCCCGTTCGGCCAGCCGCGCGGCGCTGGTCAGTCCCGCGCTCGGATAGTCGGCAAGCAAGGCCCGGCCGACTCGTCGTTCGGACTTGCTCAGTGTGGACAGGGCCGCGCCGGTCCGTTCGGCAACGGTGGCACCGGTGCCGGGCGTCCGGTGGTCTTCGCCGGTCATGGTCCTCACTCCTGCATGAGCGGAAGCACCGTCATCGAAAGGTCCTTCACCGCGATCGACACCACACACTCCGGCGGCAGCGGCTCCCACGCCAGGTCGCCGAAGCCGGTGGAACCGACGACGACCACCTTCTCGTGCGGGCGCGCCACCCGCAAGGCGAAGTAGTCCTCGAGGTGCTCGGCCGGCAGGTCGGTGGCGCTGATCTCCTCGATGTCCTCGTCGAGCAGCGCGCTGCGGGCGTGCGCGTGCACGACGACGAGTTGGTCTTCGCCGAGGATCAGCGCGTTGAGGCTGGCCTCCGGATACAGGGCGCGTAACTGTGCGACGGCGCGCCGAACCGCTTCGGCCAGATGCGGTGCGTCGCGGCGGTGTTGGCGGATCACCGCGAAATATCGTTCGCTGTCGGTGGCTCCGCGCAGCGACGCGGCGACGGCGGGTTCGAGCAGGCCGTCCAGCGGGCCCATCGGTTTGATCGAGCCGTTGTGGGCCATGGCCAGGCCGTCGGCGACAAACGGGTGCGAGTTGTGCCGTTCCACGGCGAGCCCGTCGGTCGCCCACCGCAGGTGCACCAGTGCAGAGGCGGCCGCGTCGTCGTGTATGGCTTCGGTGAATTCGGGGTCATGCAGTGCGCTGCGCGCCGACACCCGCGCCAGCGGGGGCGACCCCGCTCCGACCGCCGCGGCGGTACCCCACCCGTCGCCGTGGATTTTGGTGAGGGCGACGAAGTCGGTGAGCACACCGTCGCCCACGGCGTCCGCGACCGTGATCGGGGAAGCGGATACGTAGCCAAGGAGCCGACACATGTACGCATCCTCCGATCCCGGATCTTACGAATCAACCAAAAATCACGAAAAAAATATTTCTGAAACACTTATGACATAGGTTCGCTCCAGACTCGTGGAGGCGAAGGAGGCCAGATGTCGGTGGTGGGCGAAGCCGAGTTGCAGTCCGAGACGAGTGCACTCGCCAGTTGTGTAGATGATCTGCGTGGCAAAGGCGTTGAGCTGGTGGCCGGTTCGATCACGGACCCGGCCGGCGTCACCCGCGCGAAATACGTGCCGCTGCGGCGACTCGGCGACTTCCAGCGCTCGGGTATGGGCGTGTCGCCGTCCTGGAGCGTGTTCTGCGTCGACACCGGTATCGCGTTCACCCCGAGCATCGGCGTCGCCGGCGACCTCAGGATCCGCATCGACCCGGCGGATGTCGAGGTCATCGAGGAAGGTATCGGCTGGGCGCCCGGCAACCTGACCGATCAGGCCGGCGACCCCGCGCCCCTGTGCACGCGTTCCCTGCTGGCGCGTACCGAACGGGCCGCCGCCGACCTGGGCCTGAGCGTGCGCATCGGAGCGGAACTGGAATGCACGATGATCGCGCCCGACGGCAGTCCGGCATCCACCGAGGCGTGGTCGCCCTACGGTGTGCGCACCTCGCTGGACCGCTCGGCGTTCCTGGTCGACCTGGCCGCCACCGCAGAACGCGCCGGTCTGAGCATCGAGCAGATCCACACCGAATACGGTCACGACCAGCTCGAGGTCTCCCTGGCCCCGGCGACACCGGTCGCGGCGGCCGACGCCGTGATCCGTGCGCGGATCGTCCTCGGGCGGGCGGCGTCGCGGCACGGGTTACGAATCTCTTTCGCGCCGGTGCCTTTTGACGGCATCGCCGGCAATGGAGCGCACCTGCACCTGTCGCTGGCCGACGAGCAGGGCCCGTTGCTGTCCGGTGGCAGCGGACCGTACGGCATCCGCCCCGGAGGCGGTGCGGCCATCGCCGGTGTGCTCGCCGCACTGCCCGACCTGATTGGCGTCTACGCGGGCTCCGCGCTGTCAGCGCTGCGGCTCAAACCGGGCAACTGGGCCGGAGCCGCGGCGTGCTGGGGACTGGAGAACCGCGAGGCGGCGCTGCGATTCATCGCGGCCACGCCCGGCAGTCCGCATGGCGCCAACGCGGAACTGAAACTGATCGACCCGAGCGCAAACCCCTACCTGGCCGCCGCGGCGCTACTGGGCAGCGCGCTGCGCGGCCTCCGGGCGAGTCTCGACCTCCCCGAGGAGATTCCCGAGAATCCGGCGCACTCGTCGGCGAACCCGCCGCCACTGCCGACCGCGCAGGCCGAGGCGATCGACGTGCTGGCGCATTCCGACCTGGCCGCCGAGCTGCTGACCCCCGCGATCGTCGAGGCGGTTGTTGCGGTGCGCCGCCACGAACTGAGCACCTACGGCGATCGCTCGCCGACCGAGATCACCCAGGCGCTGCGCCTGGCGTGGAGTTGTTGACCCACCGCAAAGGAGTACACCGATGAGTACAAGCACGTCGTCGGCCGCCCCGTCAGAGGATGCCGGTCAGTTGCCACACCGCCGCCTGCCGTTCTGGGTGGCTCTGGCGATGTCGGTGGCCCTGGTCGGACCGACACTCGCGATGTCGGGGAATGGCCAGGGCCTGATCGGCACTGTCGGCAAGGCCATCCCGCTGGTATTCCTGATCGGGCTGGTCGGCGTGTCGCTCGTCGGGTACAGCTTCGTCCGGCTGACCCGGCATCTCAACCACGCCGGATCGGCGTACGGACTGGTCGGTGGCACCATCGGCCCGCGGGCCGGGTTCTTCTCCGGGTTCGCCATGCTCGGTGCCTACGTGGGGTTCGCCATCGGCACGCTTGCGCTGACGTCCGCGTTCGTCAACGCGTTTATCGCCCAGCTGCAACCCGACAATCCCAATCCCTACCAGGTGCCCTGGTTGGTGGTGGTCGTAGTTGGCGCGGTCCTCTCGTTCCTGCTGGGCGGTCGCGATGTCAGGTTATTGGCCAAGGTCCTGCTCGGGATCGAGGGCATCGGCATCCTGGCGATGATCGTGCTCGTGGTCGTCATTTTCGCCAAGGGCGGCGCTCCGGCCACCGGTGTCGACTTCAGTGTGTTCACTTTCGACGGTGTCTCGGCCTCGGCGGTGCTCAGCGCTGTGGTCGCGGCGTTCCTGTCCTGGGCGGGTTTCGAGGCGTGCGCATCGATGGGTGAGGAGACCGACAACCCCGGCCGCAACATCCCCCGGGCGCTCGGCGGGACGCTGCTTCTCACCGGCGTGCTGTTTGTCGTGGTGATGTTCGCCCAGGTCATCGGCTTCGGAACCGACTCGGCGGGCCTCGAGGCGTTCCAGAGTTCGGGAAACACCCTGGGCGACCTGGGGAGCACCTACATCGGGCAGTGGTTCTCGCTGCTGATCATCTTCACCGCCACCGTCGCAGCGTTCGGTTGTCATCTGGCCACCTCGGCCACCTCGGGCCGGATGCTGTACGCCTTCGGCCGAGACGGGTTCGGCCCCAGGGCGCTGGCACAGATCCATGAGAGCACGGGCGGCCCGCGCCTGGCCACCTGGGTGGTGGTCGGGGTGGCGCTGGTCGTCAACCTGATCTGCGGGGCGGCCGGCTGGCCCGATATGGGCACCGGCAACGACGCCATCGACACGTACTTCCTGTTCGCCGTCGCCGGGTCCGTGTGCCTGATGGTGTGTTACCTGCTGGTCGAACTGGCTGCCGCGTGGTTCGTCGGTGCGCCCAAGTTCCTTGGTGTGCACGGTGGCAAGGACAAGATCCCTGGTCTGGTCCTGCCACTGGCCGGAGCCGTGGTGATCGCGGTGGTGCTGTGGTTCAACGTCAAGGATGCCACCGAGTGGACCGCTGCGCCGCTGCTCGGGCTGTATTGGTGCGCAGTCGGATTGGTGATCGCGCTGGCGGCGTCCGGTATCGCCAAACGGGTCGGTGAATCGCTGACCGCTGAACTCGCCAACACGCCGCCGGTGCAGTGAGCACGCTGTATCAGCGCGATGAGGCCGTCATCGCGGGCATCGAGAAGTTGCGCTTCTTCCCCCTGGAGGTTCGCTCGGGACTCGGCTCGACGTTGGTCTCGACCGACGGCCGCGAATTGCTCGACCTGTCGGCGACGTGGACGGCGAGTGGGCTGGGCCATGGTCACCCCGCTGTCGTCGAGGCCGTCAGCCGCGCCATCCGGTCCGCCCCGGGCGCCGGCGGGCTCTCCGCCGTGCATCCCGATTCGGTGGGTTTGGCCGAGGATCTGTTGGCGCTGGTGCCCGGTGTGGGTGAGCGACGGGTCTACCTCGGTCATGCGGGTTCGGATGCCAATGACGTGGCCCTGCGGGCGTGCCGGCACGCCACCGGGCGCCGCACCGTCATTGCCTTCGAGCACAGCTACCACGGTGGTGTCGGCGTCGCGATGGGGGTGTCCGGTGTGCATGTGGACGCCGGAGTCCGGCCCGACCCCGATGCGGTGTTCCTGCCGTACCCCAACCCGTACCGCCCCGACGACGGTGACGTCCGGGCCGACGTCGCCCGTTGCCTGGAACTGGCCGAGCAGCATCTCGCGGGCGGCACGATCGCCTGTGTGATCGTGGAACCGATCCTGTCCGACGGCGGGCTGATCGTGCCGCCCGACGGGTTCCTGGCCAAGCTGCATGCGCTGTGTCGGCGCCACGATGTCCCGATGATCTGCGACGAGGTCAAGATGGGGTTGGGCAGGCCGGGCACCTTGCATGCGTTCGAGCATGACGGCGTGGTACCCGACATCGTCACCTTCGGCAAGGTGCTCGGCGGCGGGCTGCCGCTCTCGGCGGCCGTGGGTCCCGCCGAGATGCTCGACCATCCGCCCGCCGCGGCACTGCTGACGACGGCCGGAAACCCGGTGTCCACCGCGGCTGGTCGGGCGGTGCTGGCCACCATTGTTGGCGACGACCTACCCCAGCGTGCCGCGAAGGTGGGTGCGCTGCTTGCCCAGGGCCTGCACGCGTTGAACGACGAACACATCGGGGATGTCCGCGGCCGCGGTCTGGCCATCGGACTGGAACTCATCGACCCCGGTACCGGCGAGCGCAACCCGCAACTGGCCGCCGAGGTGGTCTACCGTGCGTGGCAGCTGGGTGCGGTCGTCTACTACGTCGGCGGCAACGTCCTGGAGATCACGCCACCGCTGGTGATCACCGAAGCGGAGGCCGGCCGTGCGGTCGAGATCATAGGCGCCGCCATCGCCGACGCGGTCGCGGGCCGAGTGAACAGCGAGGAGGTCGCACGCTATGCGGGCTGGTGAGTTGCCGGACGTTTTCGCCGGGGTCCACGACGAGGTGCCCGACGCTCTGGCCGAGCACCTGAGCGCCGTCGCCCCGATCGACCACCATGTCCACGGCAGTTTCAACCGGACGGTCGACCGTGCCGGATTCGAGGCCGCCATCAACGAGGCATCCACCGATCCGATCCCGGTCTTCATGACGCAGTTCGATTCTCCGTTGGGCCTTTCCATCCGGCGGTGGTGCGCCCCGCTGCTGGGACTCGAGCCGCTGGCCGGCGCGGCGGAATACTGGGCGCGTCGCAGCGAATTCAGCCCCGACGACTTGGCCCGCATCATGCTGCCCGCGGCCAAGGTGTCCCGCTGGGTCGTCGACACCGGGTTCAAGGGCGACCTCATCACCACCCCCCAACAGCTCACCGAGCTCAGCGATGTGCCCTCGTCGGAGATCCTGCGGCTCGAACGGCTCACCGAGGATCTGCTGGAGCGGGGCACCGCGCCGGAGGACTTTCCCGCGGCGTTCCGCGCGGCGTTGGAGTCGGCGGTCGGTGATCCCGCTGTGGTGGGCACCAAGACGATTGCGGCCTATCGGATCGGCTTCGACGTCGACTGGTCCCGCCCGACCGATGCCGAGGTGGTCAGCCATGCCCGTGAACTGGCCGCCCGGGCGCAGCCGCTGCGGGTCGACAGTGCGGTGCTGATCGCATTCGGGGTGCACGAGGCGGCCGCCCACGGTCTGCCCGTCCAGGTTCATGTCGGGTTCGGCGACCGCGATCTGGATCTGCACCGCGCCGACCCGATGCTGCTGTTACCGCTGTTGCGCTCGATGGCCCCCGTGCCGACGCTGCTGTTGCACTGCTATCCGTTCCAGCGCAACGCGGGCTACCTGGCCCAGGCTTTCGATCACGTGAATTTCGACGTGGGCCTGGCGATCAACTACCTGGGTGTCCGATCGACAGGGTTGGTGGCCGAGGCGTTGGAGACCGCTCCGTTTGCCAAACAGCTGTACTCCTCGGATGCCTTCGGACCACCCGAGCTGCATGTACTGGGTTCGATCCTGTGGCGCCGCGCCATGGGACAGGTGCTGGGCGCCTGGGTGCGGGCCAGTGACTGCACCACCGACGACGCGATCCGGATCGTCGACATGGTGGCGGTGCACAACGCCGAGCGGGTCTACGGCCTCTGACCAGGCCTCTGACCAGGCCTCTGACCAGGCCTCTGATCAGGCGTCCGAGTAGAGCGCGGTCGGTCACCGTTGACGGTTCCGGCTGCGGAGGTGCCCGCGCGCTGCATTCCGGGCGGGGCCGTTCTAGGGCTGCTGGGGCTCCGTGGGACCCGGGGCCGGCCCCAGCAGCCCTAGAACGGCCCCCCCCGGAATGCAACGCGCGGACACCTCTCGTCTCTTATACACATCTCCCAGCCCACGAGACCGTGGCCTCTCCCTTAATCCGTCTTCTGCCCGAAACATCATATCCTCTCCATTCTTCTCTCTTTCTAACACCACCTCCCCCTACACACTACTGGCAACCTACAT
>NZ_NVQF01000053.1 GCF_002592005.1 Mycolicibacterium palauense
GTCACCGGCTCTGTCACCGTCCCTGTCACCGCCCCCGTCACCGCCCCCGTCGCCGCCCCAGCGCCCCTCGATCACGGATCCCGCACCGCGGCCCCGACCCGTCGGATAGGGTCTTGGACCATGAAGCGCGGGGTTGCTGTGTCCTCGGCCGGTGCGGCGGCCGCTGTCCTGACCGGTATCGGCGTCCTGGCCGGCTCGGTGGTGACGGCCCCGACCGCGCAGGCCGACCAGATCGGCTACATCATCAACGTCACGCTGGGGCCCGGCTTCAACTTTCCGAATGCCGACGCCGCACTGAGCTACGGCTACAACCTGTGCGACCGGATCGCCGCGGGCGAGGGCTACCCCTCGCTGGCCACCCAGATCAAGAACGACTTCGGGCCCGACGAGTACAAGGTGTCCTACCTGCTCAGCCAGGCGACCCAGGAACTGTGCCCGGCCCAGATCTGGTCGTTGCGCCAGTCGGCGGGCGGTTACCGGCCCACCTGAGCGGGTTCGGGCGTCGCGGCGCGCCACGGGCCCGGCAACAGGGCCACCGAGATGGCCGAGACGACCGAGACCCCGATCAGGTAGGCCGCGATCGAGTCGCTGGTGCCGGTGGCGGTGTAGAGCGCCACGGCGATCGTGGGCGCGAAGGCCGAGCCCACGATCTGACTCAGCGTGTAGCCCACCGACACCGCGCTGTATCGCACGTCGGTGTCGAACACCAGGCTGAACAGGGAGCCGGTGACCCCCGCGGCGGGCGCCATGGCCAGACCGAACACCAGCACCAACGCCACCAGGAACAGCGTCGAGCTGCCGGTGTTGATCAGTGCGAACACCGGCAGGATGGAGACGCCCATGGCCACCACACCGGCCAGGAACACCGGTTTGCGTCCCACCCGGTCGGCCAGCGCACCGAACGCGGGGTAGGCCAGCACCGCCACCACCGCGGCCACGAACACCCCGAACAGCGCATCGGTGCGGTCGATGCCGGCCACCGTCGCGCCGTAGGACACCAGGTAGGCCACGCAGATGTAGGCGAACACCCCCTGCGACAGGTACGCGCCGGCCACCAGGAGGATCTGCCGCCAGTGCCGGCGCAGCGCCTCGGCGATGGGAAGGCGCACCACCGCAGCGCGCTGCCGCACCGCGGCGAACTCGGGGCTCTCGGTCAACGACAGCCGGATGACCAGGCCGATCGCGATCAGTACGGCGCTGGCCAGAAACGGGATCCGCCATCCCCAGGACAGGAACTGTTCGTCGGGCAACCGGGAGACCGCGTAGAAGGCCAGCGTCGCGATGGCCGTCCCACCCGGCGCGCCCATCTGGGGAAAGGCCCCGAAGAAGGCCTTACGGTGTGCGGGGGCGTGCTCGACGGCCATCAACGTCGCGCCGCCCCACTCGCCGCCGACCGCGAACCCCTGGATGAGCCGCAACAGGGTCAGCAGGATCGGCGCGGCGACGCCGATCTGGGCGAAGGTGGGCAGCAGCCCCATCGCCACGGTGGACCCGCCCATCAGCAGCAGCGAATACACCAGCATGCGCTTGCGCCCGACCCGGTCGCCGAAATGCCCGAACACGATTCCGCCCAGGGGCCGGGCGACGAACCCGACCCCGAAGGTGGCGAACGAGAGCAGCACACCGGTGGCCGGGTCGGTGCCCGGGAAGAACAGCTTCGGGAACACCAGGGCGGCGGCGGTGCCGTAGATCAGGAAGTCGTAGAACTCGACCGTCGTCCCGACGAAGCTGGCCGCCGCGGCACGCCACGGGGAAACCTCGGTGCCGATGGCCCACCCCCAACTGGCTTGGCGTTGATTCGGTACTGAGCGCGAAAACTACGCGCAGAGTTCGCTCTCAGTACCGAATCGATCGAGTGCTAGTTGTCGCCGTCCTGAACCTTGGCCATCGCCAGGACGTCGAGCCGCTTGTCGAGTTCCTCCTCGGAGAGCTTGTCGCCGATCAGGCCGCGGTCGACGACCACCTGGCGGATCGTCTTCTTCTCCTTGAGGGCCTGCTTGGCCACCGCGGCGGCCTCCTCGTAGCCGATGGCCGAGTTCAACGGCGTCACGATCGACGGCGAGGATTCGGCCAGGGTCCGCAGCCGGGCCTCGTCGGCCACCAGACCGTCGATGCAGCGCTCGGCGAACAGCTTGGACACGTTGGTCAGCAGCGTGAACGACTCCAGCAGGTTGCGCGCCATCATCGGGATGTACACGTTGAGCTCGAACGCGCCGTTGCCGCCGCCCCAGGTGATCGCGGCGTCGTTGCCGATGACCTGAGCGGCCACCTGGGTGACCGCCTCCGGGATCACCGGGTTGACCTTGCCCGGCATGATCGAGCTGCCCGGCTGCAGGTCCGGCAGGTGCAGCTCGGCGAGCCCCGTCAGCGGGCCCGAGCCCATCCAGCGGATGTCGTTGGCGATCTTGGTCAGCGACACCGCGATGGTCTTCAGCGCGCCGGACGCCTCGACCAGGCCATCGCGCGCGGCCTGCGCCTCGAAGGAGTTGACCGCCGACCGCAGCTCGGCGACCCCGGTCTCGTTCTTGAGCACCTCGACCACCTTGGCGCCGTAGCCGTCGGGCGCGTTGAGGCCGGTGCCCACGGCGGTGCCGCCGATGGCCAGCTCGCCCAGCCGGGGAAGCACCGCGCGGACCCGCTCCACGCCGGCCTCGATCTGGCGGGCATACCCGCCGAACTCCTGGCCCAGCGTCACCGGCACAGCGTCCATCAGATGCGTGCGGCCGGACTTCACGACGGTGCGCCACTGCCGCGCCTTGGCGGCCAGCGACTCGTGCAGCACCTCCAGGGCCGGGATGAGCAGCCGGACCGCGGCTTCGGTCGCCGCGATGTGGGTGGCGGTGGGGAAGGTGTCGTTGGACGACTGCGACATGTTGACGTCGTCGTTGGGGTGCACGCTCACACCGTTGGCCGCGCAGATCGAGGCGATCACCTCGTTGGTGTTCATGTTGGAGCTGGTGCCCGACCCGGTCTGGAACACGTCGATGGGGAACTGGTCGTCGTGGCGGCCGTCGGCGATCTCGGCGGCCGCGGCGATGATGGCGTCGGCCTTGTCCGCGGGCAACTTGCCCAGATCCTTGTTCACCTGGGCGCAGGCGCCCTTGAGCAGGCCCAGCGCCCGGATCTGGGTGCGCTCCAGACCGCGACCCGAGATCGGGAAGTTCTCCACGGCACGCTGGGTCTGCGCCCGCCACAGTGCCTTCGCGGGCACCCGGACCTCGCCCATCGTGTCGTGCTCGATGCGGTATTCGCCCTCGCCGGTGTTGTCGACAGCGCTGTCGGTCATGTGCTCCCTTTATCTCGGTCGGTCTGGGTCGGTTTCAGAAGAGCGGTCGGTTGCGGAAGGGTCCGTTACGGAAGGGGATGCGCCGCGGTCAGGTCCCCGGTGAAGTCCACCGCGGAGTACTCGTTGAGCTTGGACAGGCGGTGGTAGGCCTCGATCATCCGGACCGTGCCGGACTTCGAGCGCATCACGATCGACTGGGTGGTGCAGCCGCCGCCGTAGAACCGCACACCCTGCAGCAGGTCGCCGTCGGTCACTCCGGTGGCGCAGAAGAAGACGTTCTCGCCGGACACCAGATCCTCGGTGGTCAGCACCCGGTCCAGGTCGTGGCCCCGGTCGATCGCGCGCTGTCGCTCCTCGTCGTCGGTGGGTGCCAGCGTGGCCTGGATCTCGCCGCCCATGCACCGCAGCGCCGCCGCGGTGATGATGCCCTCCGGGGTGCCGCCGATGCCGACGAGCATGTCGGTGCCGGAATCGGGCCGGCAGGCCGAGATCGCCCCGGCGACGTCGCCGTCGGAGATCAGCCGGATGCGGGCGCCGGCCGCGCGGACGTCGGCCATCAGCTTGGTGTGCCGGGGACGGTCCAGGATGCACACCGTGATGTCGGAGACCGACGCCTTGCGCACCTTGGCGATGCGCTGGATGTTGGCCGCGATGGGGGAGGTGATGTCGATGAAGTCCGCGACATCGGGGCCGGCGGCGATCTTGTTCATGTAGAACACCGCCGACGGGTCGAACATCGCTCCGCGCTCGGCGACCGCCAGCACCGAGATGGCGTTCGGCATGCCCTTGCTCATCAGGGTGGTGCCGTCGATCGGGTCGACGGCGAAGTCGCACTCCGGGCCGTCGCCGTTGCCGACCTCCTCACCGTTGTAGAGCATCGGGGCGTTGTCCTTCTCGCCCTCACCGATGACCACGATCCCGCGCATCGAGACGGAATTGACCAGCTCGCGCATCGCGTCGACGGCGGCGCCGTCGCCGCCTTCCTTGTCACCTCGGCCCACCCAGCGGCCGGCGGCCATGGCGCCGGCCTCGGTGACTCGTACCAATTCCAACGCCAGGTTTCGGTCCGGGGCCTCCCGGCGTCGGACCGGGCCGGCCGAACCCCCGGGAGATGCCGCGGCAGATGTCTCCGTCATGGGGTCATTGTCCCAGATCGGGGTCGGTAGTTGGGAGCTGGGATACTGGTCTGGTGACCACGCAGCCACCGCAGCCGTCCGAGGGCGCCCGCCGCGCGGCCCGGGAGTCTGATGTCGCCGGGGTCGCGGCTCCCGAATCCGATGCTCTCGGCGCCGGCGCGGCGACTCCGGAGTCCGATGTCGTCGGCGCGGCGACTCGCGAGTCCGATGTCGTCGGCGCGGCGACTCCGGAGTCCGATGTCGTCGGCGCGGCGACTCCGGAGCCCAAGCCCGCCAAGCCCCGGCTGCTGCAGGACGGGCGCGACATGTTCTGGTCGTTGGCCCCCCTGGTCGTCGCCTGCATCGTGCTGGCGGGGCTGGTCGGCACCTGCTCGTTCCAGCTGAGCGGACCCAAGACCGGCGAGGTCCCCGCATACGACGCGGCGGCCGCGCTGAAATCCGATGCCGAGACGCTGGGATTCCCCATTCGCAATCCCGCGCTGCCCGACGGCTGGCGGGCCAACTCCGGTCGTCGTGAGGGACTCGACGGGGCGCGCACCAACCCGCAGACCGGCCAACCCGAACGCGCGCTGATCTCCACCGTGGGCTATCTGACGCCGACGGAGGAGTTCGTCAGCCTCACCCAGAGCAACGCCGACGAGGCGGCGCTGGTGAAGTCGATCAACCCGCAGAGTTACCCCACCGGTGTCGTGACGGTCGACGGCCAGAACTGGGTCGTCTACGAGGGCACCGGGGAATCCGCGGCCGACCAGGAGCCGGTGTGGACGACGCGGCTGCGGAGTGGGGACGCGACCACGCAGCTCGCGATCACCGGCGCCGGTTCGACAGACGAATTCCGTACGCTGGCCGCGGCCACACAAACCGCGCAGCCGCTGTCCTCGCGGCCGCGCTGAGGCAAGAGGGCAGGGAGAACATGTCGGCATCGGCGGCACCGGAAGCTGATCTCACCGGGTGGACGAGCGCACCGTTCACCGCGGGGGGACTGACGTACGACGTCTACCGCAAGGGGGAGGGGCCGGGCGTCGTCCTGATCCCCGAGATGCCGGGCATTCACCCCGGTGTGCTCGCCCTGGGCAACTACCTGGTGGACAACGGGTTCACGGTCGTCAGCCCCTCGCTCTACGGCACCCCGGGCGCACCGGTCGGGCCGTCTGCGGTGCCGGTCCTGCTCCGCGGCTGTGTGGCCAAGGAGTTCGCCGCCTTCGCCACCAACAAGAACCGGCCGGTGTCACGGTTCCTGCAGGCCCTGGCCCGTGACCTCAACTCGCAGACCCCGGGCAAGGGCGTCGGCGTCATCGGCCAGTGCTTCTCCGGTGGGTTCGCGCTGGCGGCCGCCGTCGACGACAGCGTCCTGGCGCCGGTGATGAGCCAGCCGTCGCTGCCGCTGCCGCTGACTCCCAAACAGCGCCGCGACCCCGGCCTCTCCGAGGGCGAGCTGAAGATCATCGAGCAGCGTGCGGCCCAGGAGGGACTGTGCGCGCTGGGGCTGCGGTTCAGCGAGGACCGGATGTCGCCGGGGGACCGCTTCCAGACCCTGAAAGCACGGCTAGGGGACGCCTTCGAGGTCATCGAGATCAACTCGGGCCCCGGCAATCCCGACGGCTTCAACAGGATGGCCCACTCGGTGCTCACCGACCAGGTGCGCGAATACGACGGGCACCCGGCCTACGAGGCCCGCAAGCGGGTCCTGGAATTCCTCAAGGAGCGGCTGGCCGGGTAGCCGCCTCAGACGACGGAGAAGACGGGGACGACGGAGAAGACGGGGACGACGGAGAAGACCGGGACAGCGTGCCCTGGTCGGTGCCGCCACCCTCGGCCGGGGTCTCCCCGTCACCAGCCTCTTCGGTATCGGCGTCGGTATCGGCGTCCCTGTTCGACAACCCGAACGGCCACCACCGGCGCCACACCGGGATCCTGCGCTCCGGGTCGTCCGCCGGCTCGGGCGGCATCTCCAGCGGCGCCCCCTTGTAGACGGCCAGATACATGCTGATGGTGGTCACGATGACGATCATCAGCACCGGGCCCAGCACGATCCCCCAGAAGCCGAACATCCGCAGTCCGGCGAACACGGCCAGCAGCATCAACGCCGCGTTGAGGTGGGCGCTCTTGGGCACCAGGAACGGGCGCAGCACGTTGTCGATGCTGGTCACCACCACCAGGTGGAAGACCACCACGAACACGCCCCCGGCGACGTTGCCGAACAACGCCATCCCGATGCCCAGCGGGATCGTGACGATGCCGCTGCCCAACGGGATGAACGACAGCGCGGTCAAGAAGATGACGAACATGAAGAATCCGTCGTGAATGCCGCCGATGTAGATCGAGACCGCCCCGGCGGTTCCCTGGCACACCGCGATGATGAACTGGCCGCGCACCGTCGCCGACACCATCGCCCCGATCTTGGCCAGGTAGATGTTGGAGACCTCGCTTCCCAGCGGGTTCAGGTCGCGGAACAGCGCCAGCACCTTCTCGCCGTTGGTCAGCAACGCCAGGAACACGTAGAGGAAGATGACCGCCGAGGTCACCATCATCGCGATGTTGCCCACCGACCCGCGGGCGAAGTCCAGGGCGACACCGCCGACGTTCTGCCCGACCTTGGTGACCCCCTCGCGGATCGAGTCCGGCGTGAGGGTGATGTGCATGAACGGGATCTTGGCCAGCAGGTCGTTGGTGGAATCCAGCAGGCGCTGCCCCAGCGCCGTCAGATCGGTCTCCGACATCCAGTGGCTGATGCCGCTGACCATCTGGCTGATCTGCAGGACGGCCAGGAAGACGACCCCGCTGAGCGGGATCGCGACGATCGCGATCGCGGTCAGGAGCGTCAGCGTGGCCGCCAGCCCGGTGTTCATCCGGGCCCGGAACCGGTTGTAGATCGGCCGGAACAGGTAGGCCATCACCGCGGCGATCGCCATCAGCACCACATAGCTGCGCAGGAAGTAGGCGCCGAAGCCCAGTGCCACCACCGTCGCAACGGCCAGGGCGCGCTTCTGGGTCAGCGTGAACTCATCCAGCATCCCGCCCGGTCCTCGGTGTCGACTGTCGCCGGCCCGCGGCGCCGGGCGCCGCGGGCGCACACGTCATGGCTGGGCCCGGTCCGGCCGGGGGTCGGCCCATTTCTCGGCGATGGCGCCCCAGGGATCGGCGTACTGCAGGTTCTTGCCGTGGTAGGCCGAACGGCGGGAGAGGAGCTCGCGGGCCAGGGGTGCGGCGATGCGCAGCAGGTGGCGACGCCAGCCCATCTTGTCCGCGGTTTCGGTCAGCATGTCCGTCCACGAATGGTGCTGGTAATCAAGGGCTTCCTGCGCGCGACGGCAATCCATCCAGTCGGTGTTGAACCAGTCGTCGTCGCTGGCGGGATTGCCCTTGAGACCGACGGGCATGCCTCCGACCAGCCCCATCGCCGCCGCCATCGCCGGTGCGACGTCGCCCTGGATCTGGCGGTGGGTGTCGTCGCCGCCGATGAGCAGTGTCTCGCCGACCACGGGGGCGGTCGTCGCGGCGGCGAACGCCGACGCCACGTCGCGCACGTCGACGGTCTGCAGCCGACCGTCGATGGGCAGCAGCGACTCGAAGTAGGCGTTGTCCAGCTTCATGTAGCCCGCGGTGAGGTCGACGGTCATCACCCCGCCCAGGCGCAGGATCACCCAGTCCAGCTCGGAGCCGCGGATGAGCTGCTCGGCCTGCACCTTGTGGTCGCCGTAGATGTCGGCCGGGTTGGTCGGTGTCTCCGCGGTCAGAACGCCGCCCACGGTGTACGGATTGCGCGAGCCGTACACCGCGATGCTGGAGGCCTGCACGAACCGCGGGGGAGTGGGCTGCTTGGCGGCCGCGGCCAGCAGGTGCGCGGTGCCGTCGACGTTGACCTTGCGCGCCAGTTCGCGTCGCATGTAGATGAACGGGGGGATGATCGCGGCCAGGTGGATGATCGCTTCGGGCTTGACCGCGTCGACCAGCGCGTCGACCGCGGCGGGGTCGCCGAGATCGGCGTAGCGGACCTCAACCCCGCGCAGCTGCTCGGTGACCTGCTCCGCGGCCTTGCGGTTGGCGGGAATGTCGAGGTCGGAGGCGACCACGGACCGCCCGTCGGCCGCCAATTGCCGCACCGTGGCCGATCCGACCAGGCCGAACGCTCCGGTGACCAGAACCGTCATGCGTCTCCCATCGTCGTGTCCGATTTGACTCCCGGAAGGTGGATCCTCGGAAGTGGGTCCTAGGAATCATCGCCCACGAGGCGTGCCGACACCAGGTCGTACCGACATCGGACGCACATCGGGAACACACCGAGCGGACGCGGGTGGGCCTTCGAGACTCCCGAAACTCGCGAGACTCCCGGCGCCGGCATCGTTGCGTGGCCGCAGACGTGGCCCTGCACACCGGACCGCCACAACACCGTCGGTGCGGTTGGGGCGAAACCGTCACCGCCGGATGCAGCGAAAGCCGATGTGGCTCATCCCGGTGTCGACCATCTGAGGTCGCCGTCCCGCGGGGCGGTAGCGCTGGCAGTAGCTGTCGGCGCACAGGAACGACCCGCCCTTGATCACCTTGCGGGGGATCTCGAACTGCGGCTGCGCGGGATCGTAACTGTCTGCGGCGCAGCAGCCGCCGTCGACCGGGGTGTCGGTGTACCAGTCGACGGTCCACTCCCAGACGTTGCCGGCCATGTCGAAAAGCCCGTAACCGTTGGGGGGAAAGCTGCCCACCGGCGCGGTCTGCCCGTAACCGGTGTCGGGCAGATACGGGAACTCGCCGTGCCAGTAGTTGGCCCAGCGCTGCCCGGGCCGCTCGGGCTCGTCGCCCCAGGTGAAGGTCGCGTGCGGCAGACCGCCGCGGGCCGCGACCTCCCACTCCGCCTCCGTCGGCAGCTCACGGCCGGCCCAGTCGGCGAAGGCCCGGGCATCCTCGAAGGCGACGTGCACCACCGGATGGTTCTCGCGGTTGCGCAGTGACGAACGGGGCCCGCGGGGATGGTTCCAGCATGCCCCGGGCGTCCAGGTCCACCATTGGCTCAGATGGCGCAGGTCCACCGGGCCGGACGTGCGGTGGAACACCATCGACCCCGGTTGCAGGTTCTCCGGCGGGGCCCCCGGGTAGTCCTGCGGGTCCAGCGGGCGCTCGGCCACCGTGACATAGCCGGTCTGCGCGACGAATTCGGCGAACTCGGCGTTGGTCACCTCGTATCTGTGCATCCAGAACCCCGACACGGTGACCTCGTGAGCCGGCGCCTCCTCGGGGTAGTGGTGGTCGTCGCCGAGCACGGCGGTCTGCGCCGGTATCCAGACGAGGTCCTCGTCAATCACTATCAATCACTGTCAGTCACTATCAGTCACCGAATACGGCCGCCCAGTCGTCGCGGATGCTGGCCACCGTCCAACTCCTGGCCTCGGCCTCGGCCAGGGCCTTCTCCGCGCCCGCGACGTAGTCGAACTCCCGGTCGGCGTCGTCATGGCGGACCAGGACCGACAACGACGGGCCGGGCCCGGCGTCGACGTATTCCAGCATCGCGATGTCGCCGTTGGAGTTTCCGGCGGCCAGGATCGGCCGGCGGCCCACCCGGCCCCAGATGCGCACCGCCTTGACCGGTCCGTCGTTGAGGAACTCCGGCTCCGCGGTGGTCCGCAGCTGGCCGTCGGCGTAGTCGAGTCCCACCGAGCTGCCGATCACCCGTTCGGGCGGCACACCGTACATGGCGGCGGTGACCGGGCGCATGAAGTCGCGTCCGCCGCCGGAGGCGATGTAGTTGGTGAACCCGTTGGCCTGCAGGTAGGCCAGCAGCTCGACCATCGGCGCATAGCCGCACGCGGTGTAGGGCCGGCCCAGGGTGGGATGGGCGGCTTCGTCGAAGAACGCCCGTACCCGGTCGGCGTGCTCCTCCACCGTCAGCCCCTGATACGCCGAGAAGATCCCGCCGGCAAGGAGTTTCAGCGCCGAGTCGTCGCCGTTGTAGTGCCGGGTCACCGCGTCACCGAACCAGGCCAGGTCGCCCTCGGCGGCCGCCCGGTACGGCTGGTCGGCCGCCAGCGCGGGATCGGCGGCCGCCTGCTCGGCCAGCCGGCGCACCAGGAAGTCCAGTTGGACGTAGGCGGGCTTCTCCACCCACAGCGTGCCGTCGTTGTCGAAGACCGCCACCCGGGCCTCCGGGGCCACGTAGTCCGGACCGCCCTCGGCGGTGACCCGGTCCACGAAGTCGACGATCGCCGACTTCGTGGGCCCGTCGATCCAGGAATCCAGAATTCCCACGGTCGTATCCGGTCGCGTCGGTCAGCCGCCGACCGATTCCAGATAGTTGTTCAGCTTGTTGACCGCATTGGTGATGGTGAACGACGCCGGCTCGCGCCGCGGCGGGAACTCCTTGAACGTCTCCAGGAACTCCAGCACCACCGCATTGGCCATGAACGCGATGTAGTCGTGGTCCAGGAACCAGTCCCAATAGGTGTTCGACGTGACGTCGGCGTGCTCGAACGGGTCGGTGCGCAGGTTGAAGATCTTCGGCGCCCGCAGCTCGGTGAACGGCTCGAACCAGATCTGCAGCGTGCCCTTGCAGCGCTGCTCCATGAACACGACCTTCCAGTTTTCCAGCCGGATGCCGAGGACGTCGCAGTCGTCGGAGAAATAGATCATGCCCCGGCGCGGACTCTTGTCCACCTCGCCGGTCAGATACGGCAGCAGGTCGTAGCCGTCGATGTGAACGTGGTAAGTGGTGTCGTCGATCGTGTGGCCCTGCTTGAGCTTCTCCACGATGGTCGGCTCGCCGGCGGCGGCCAGGAACGTCGGCAGCCAGTCGTGGTGCTGGACGATCTCGTTGGACACGGTGCCGGCTTCGATTTTTCCGGGCCAGCGGATCATCTCCGGCACCCGGAACGCGCCCTCCCAGCCGGTGTTCTTCTCGCTGCGGAACGGGGTGGTGGCGCCGTCGGGCCAGGTGTTGGCGTGCGGGCCGTTGTCGGTGGAGTACACCACGATGGTGTCCTCGGCGATACCGAGTTCGTCGAGGCAGTCCAGCAGCCGCCCGACGTGCTTGTCGTGGTCGACCATCGTGTCGTGGTACGGCGACTGCCACCGACCGGCCTGGCCCAGGCTCTCCGGCTTGGTATGCGTCCGGAAGTGCATGTGGGTGGTGTTCATCCAGACGAAGAACGGGGTGTCGGCCTCGGTCTGGCGCTTGATGAAGTCGATCGCCGCGGCGGTGGTCTCGTCGTCGACGGTCTCCATCCGCTTCTTGGTCAGCGGACCGGTGTCCTCGACCCTCTGTTTGCCCAGCGGCCCGAACCGCTCGTCGACCTCGTCGGAGACCTCCTCGGTGGCCCACGACTTGATCACCCCGCGCGGCAGCAACGCCTTGCGCAGCCGGGGCGCCTCCGCCTCGGTCGGGTAGTCGGGGTGTTCGGGCTCTTCTTCGGCGTTGAGGTGGTAGAGGTTGCCGAAGAACTCGTCGAAGCCGTGCGCGGTGGGCAGGTACTTGTTTAGGTCGCCGAGGTGATTCTTACCGAACTGGCCGGTGGCATAACCCAGTGGCTTGAGCAGGGTGGCGATCGTCGGGTCGTCGGGCGACAGTCCCATGTCGACGCCGGGCATCCCGACCTTGGACAGCCCGGTGCGGTAGACGCTCTGCCCGGTGATGAACGAGGAGCGGCCCGCGGTGCAGCTCTGCTCGCCGTAGGAGTCGGTGAAGCGCATGCCCTCCTTGGCGATCCGGTCGATGTTGGGGGTGCGGTAGCCCATCAGGCCGTCGCTGTAGCAGCTCAGATTCGTGATGCCGATGTCGTCGCCCCAGATCACCAGGATGTTGGGTTTTTTGTCAGGCACGGTGACCCCTCGTCATGGATGGAATAAGTCGCCAATTCACCGTAGGCGATAGTCGCCTGGATGGGGAGCAATGCCGCCTGTGAGAATTGTTTGGCTGCAGCGGCTTCGCCGCGCGGATGATCAGCGGTCATCCCCACCCGTTGGGCGTGGCTTCGGAACTCGCGGATCGCCCGGTGCGCGACGACGTCGTGGAGAACTGGGGGTCCGGCTGCCGGCCGACACGGGGGTTCGCGGCCATCAACATATCGGCCACCGACAGCAGCAGAAGCTCACTCCCGGGTGGCCCGAGGAGCTGGACGCCGACGGGCAGACCGTCGGAGGTGAAACCCGCGGGCACGCTCACCGCGGGCCAGCCGAGCACGTTCCACGGCCATGTCCACGGGCACATGGCCAGCATCTGCCGCGGCGACGCTGCGGTGGCGGCGTCTTCGGCCAGCCGTGGAGCCGGCACCGAGGTCGTCGGCGTCACCAGCAGATCGACGATCTCGAAGACGCGCCCGATGCGTTTGCGCTGGCCGGGCTCGCGGGCGCGGGCCCGTCGTAGGGTCACCTCGGACAGGGCCAACCCGAGCCGGGCGCGGCCGCGGATCGCCGCATCCGGCACTGCGGTGAGGCCGCCCTGACGGTAGGCCCAGTCGTACAGTCCGGCCGCACGTCGCACTCCGTAGTCCTGCCAGAGCCGGACGCCGTAGTCGGCAGAACCCGGTACGACGCGATGGCCCAGCGACTCGAGGACCTCGCCGGCCTGAACCAGGGCAACCGCGATCTCGGCGTCGATACCGCCGCCGACCAGTCCGGCCGGAAAGGGAAACCGTCCGGATATGGCGATCTGGAGCTCCCGGTCGATGCCCCGTGGCCGGTACGACCCGTCGCCGGCCACCGCGGAAAGCACCAGCGCGGCATCGGTCGCCGTTCGGGCCAGGACGCCACACGACGTCAGACCGTTGAAGCCCTCGCGCAGTGCGGCGGCGGGGAACACACCGCGGCCGGGCTTGAGGCCGATGAGGTTCGTCCACGCCGCAGCGATGCGCAGCCCGCCGCCGGTATCGGTTCCGATGGCCGCGGGAACCAGCCCGGCGGCGACGGCGGCCGCGGCGCCGGCCGAACTGGCGCCGGGAGTGTGGTCGAGCGCCCACGGATTGCGGACCGGACGGCCTCCGAGTCCCGTCGGGCAAAGTTGTTGACCGAGAACACCTGCTGCCGTCTTGCCGACGATGACCGCCCCGGCGTCCCGGAGCCGGCGTACCACCGCCGCATCGGTCGTGGCCTTCGCCGTGACCGTCGAGATCCCGAAGGCGCTCGGCGCTCCCGAGACGTCGACCTCGTCGTTGACCGCCACCGGAATTCCGAGCAGCGGAGCCTTCTGGTCGCGTGCGCGCCGGCGATCCGCCTCGGCCGCCGCGTCGCGTGCCGCATCCGCCAGCACGACCGTGAAGGCATTGAGTTCCTGTTGGCTGGCCTCGACGCCTTGTAGGGTGTGCGCGACAAGCCCTGCGGCATGGGTGGTGCCGCTCGCCAGTTCGAACAGCGTCTGATACACGAGCGGATATCCTCGTACCGCTGGTCAGCCTGCACATCACCCTGACCGTGTGAGATCGTTGCGCCATGCGTTTGAGGACGCCGTCGATGGGCCGGGTGCCCTGGTTCCTGACCGTCGCTCCGCAGGACAACCCGGAGATGGTGCCTCGCCCGGCGGTCGTCGACAAGCTCCGGACATCGGCTCGGCATCGGGCGACGATCGTCTCGGCGCCCTCGGGGTTCGGCAAGACGGTGGCGGTCGCGCAGTTCGCCGCGGCGCGCTGCGCGCAGCGCGTGGGGAGCGTGTCGTGGGTGACGCTCAGCGATCAGATGACGGACCTCTGGGACGTGCTGCGTGCCGCCGTCACCGCCCTGCGGCAGTCCGCGCAGGAAGCCGGGGACTCGCGGTTCGATCGCTCGCTGTCGGCGGTCCTGGACGCGGAAACCTATGACGACGCCATGACGGTTCTGGCGGCGATTCAGCATCGTGAGTCGGTCGTCGTCGTGGTCGACGACGCCCAGAACGCGCGCTGGGCGCTGAGTGATTCCGGGTTCGCTCAACTGGTCGAGTACGGTCCGCGGTGGCTGCACCTGGTCGTGGTCACCACCGACGCAGCGGATCCCGTCCTGGTGCGGCTTCGGGCCCACGGCCGTGTGACCGTCCTGGGGCCGGCGGATCTGGCGTTCGCACCCGCCGACATCGTGGCCGCGGGTGCGCGGGCCGGGGTACCCGTCGACCACGGCGCCGCCGCGGAGATCATGTCGGCAACCGGCGGCTGGCCCGCGGCGGTTCGGCTGGCGCTGAACAACGGCGGGCGGTCCCCGGACCTGGCCACCGATGTCGATCCCACCGACTATGTCGATTCCGCGGTGCTGCAGCGGATGCGGCCGGACCTCGCCGATTTCGTGTTGTCGGTGACGGTCACCGGTCGGGTGGACGAGAAACTGGCCCGCACCCTCTCGGGGCGTTCGGACGCCCGTGAGTTGCTCGCCGAGTGCATCGCCGCGGGATTGTTCGTCGAGCGGTTCCAATCCGGTGGAAGCACTGTCTACCAATGGCATTCGATGCTCACGACGAGTTGCCAGAACATCCTGCGCCGCGCCGACGTCCGACGCTGGGAACGGTTGAACACCGTCGCCGCCAGGGAGTTGGCCGACGAGCATCCGTTGACGTCGGTCGAGCACGCCATTCGGGCCGGTGATTCCGAGCTGGCCCGCGGGGTGATCTTCGACCACTGGCTGGGACTGCTACTGCAGTCTCGGCCGGAGGCGCTCGATCGGATCTGCCTCGCCGCGATGGCGGAATTCGGCGAGCATCCGATGCTGCTGATGATCCGGGCCTGCTGCCGGGATCTGCTGGGCGACACCGCGAATGCGCGGTTGATATTGCAGCGGGCACGCCGCGCCGAGCCGGGGGAGGCGCTGTCCGCGCGGTCGGCCTTCGTGGCCGACATCGCGTGCGTCCTGGTCTCCGCGGACGACGAGGAGATACTGGCGGCCGGAGATCGCGCCGTGACGGCGCTTGCCGACCGCGGTCTGGTGCCGACGCCGGTGTATGCCGGTGCGCTGTTCGTGCTGGGGTGGGCGCAGTCGAGTCTGCGGCGAGGGGGGCTGGACCTGCTGGAGGCCGCGGTCGGCGAGAGCGAGGCGCTGGGTCTGACCGAGCTCGCCCTGCGGGCCCGGCAGACCCTGGCGTTCTCCGCGGTCAGCATCGGCGAGTTCGAGCGCGCACTGACGGTCCTGCGCGAGCTCGATTCGGCTCGGACCGGCGACCAGGACCAGTCGTTCGTTCACAACTACTGGGTTGGAATCGAGCCTTTGACGCGCGGTTACGCCCGGATGTGGCGGGGTGAGCTCGACGGTGCCCGGGCGGATCTGGTGGCCGCCGAGGCCGTGGCGGGCATCGGCTACCCGGACATCGCACGGTCGCTGCTCGCGTTCACCGCGGCAACCCTCGGCGACGGGTTGGTGGAGGCGGCCGAGGCCGTCGCGCGCATCCACGACATCGACTGCCACGGGGCGCCGCTGGGCACCTACAAGTTGGTGGCCGCCGCCAGGTTGGCCGAGGCTCGTGGTGAGCGACGGACGGCCCTGGCCATGGTCGCCCGGCTCGGGGATGGCACGAACATCCCGACCATGTTGGCGATCGCCTCGGGCATCGCGCGGCGGCTGGGTGAGCCCGCGGTGGCCGTCCGGTACGCCGAGGTCGCGGTGGCCACCGAACTCCAGCGCTACACCCGGGTCTACGCACTGCTGACACTGGCGCTCGTCGATTGGAGCCGCGGCGCGGGCAGTGCCGCCCACGACAAGCTCGAGGACGCCTTGGCGCAGGCCGAGGCCGAGTACATCGTCTATCCGTTCCTGGACAACGCCGATGCGCAGTGTCTGGAGATGCTGGCCGCGCACCTGCCGGTCACCGGGTACCACCGCTTTCTCCAGCAGTGTCTGGACGCCTGCTACATCGCCGCCGGTCGTGGTGCCTCGGCGTCGACACCGCCGCTCACCCGGCGGGAGCGGGAGGTGCTGGCCTATCTGCGCACACCGATGACCTCGGCCCAGATCGCCGAGCAGATGTCGGTCTCGGTGAACACCCTCAAGACACATCAGCGTTCCATCTACCGCAAGCTGGGTGTGATGAACCGGCTCGACGCGAGCCGCGCCGGCCTCCGCTGATTCACGGTCCGCGCGTGATGGAATCCGCTCATGGACCTGCCGACTGCCGGTGCTCGATGGTCCGCCGGGCCACCACCGCCGAGGCGGCCGTCACCGCGCCGGTGAGCACGAAGCCGGGCCGGTAGGCGCCGGTGAGGATCAGCAGTGGGCCGCACACCGCAATGGCGATGGTCGCCCGGCGACGACGTCAGCGATCGTGGCCGAGGTGTGCCAGGGCGGCCCTGGCCGCGTGGTAGCCGCACATGCCGTGGGCGCCGGGTCCCGGTGGGGTGGCGGCGGAGCAGAGGTAGTAGCCGGGCACACCGGTCGAATAGGGCGAGAGGGTGATCCGTGGCCCGAACGTCAGCTGCCGGATGTCCTTGGCGCCGGTCATGATGTCGCCGCCGGCATAGTTGGCGTTGTAGTCGGCCATCCCGCTCGTCGAGCGCGAGGTGTGTGCCACGATCCGCTCGCGAAAGCCCGGTGCGAAACGCTCGATCTGGCCGATGATGGCCTCGGTGGCGTCGCCGGTGTAGCCGTGCGGCACGTGGGCGTAGCTCCACACGGGGTGCACGTCGCCGACCGAGCGTTGCGGGTCGGCCAGATATTGCTGGCCGACCAGGACGAACGGTCGCTCGGGCATCCGGCCGGCATGGATGTCGCGTTCGGTTGCGGCGAGTTCGTCGAACGTCCCGGCGAGGTGGACGGTGCCGGCCCGGTGCGCGGCTGCGCTGGTCCAGGGCACACCCTCCCGCACCGCGAAGTCGACCTTGAACGCGCCGGGACCGCGGCGGAATCGGCGATAGGCGCGAGCCACGCGTTGCGGCAGCGCATCGCCGAGGATGTCGGCGACGGCCTCGGGAGCCAGGTCGAAGACCGTGACGTCGGCGGCCGGCAGCTGCCCGGCCGCGCCGATGCGGATTCCGGTCTCGATGGTGCCGCCCAGTTCGGTCAACACGGTGGCCATCGCCGTGGTGATGCTCCGCGACCCGCCGGCGGCGACGGCCCAACCGTGCCGGTGTCCGGCGGTCAGGATGCCCAGCCCGATCGCCGAGGTCATCGGCAGGTGCAGGGGGCGGAAGGCATGTGCGGCCACCCCGCCGAACAGCGCCCGCGCCGCCGCGGTCCGGAACACCCGCGACAGCGTGGAGGCCGGCAGCAGCGTGGGCGCCCCGAACCGGGCCAGCATCAGTGGGTGTCGCGGCACACTCACGAGGGGGCCCATGATGTCCTCGGCCAGCGAGTCGAATCGCGCTGCGGCGTAACCGAACAGGGATCTCCACGCCGGTCCGTCGACACCGAGGCCCGCCGCGGTGTCCCCGACCGAGCGGTAAAGTGCGGCAGCCTCGCCTCCGTCGAGTGGGTGGACGCAGTCGATATCGGTCCATCGCCACGACAGCCCGTACCGATCGAGGTCACGGAGCAGGGGCGAACCGACGGCCATCGGGTGGATCGCCGAACAGTGGTCGTGGAGCAGGCCGGGCAGAAGCGCCTCCCCGGTGCGGGTGCCTCCGCCGATGTCGTCGGCGGCCTCCAGCACCGTCACCGACAGCCCGGCGCGGGCCAGCGTCACGGCGGCGGCGAGCCCGTTGGGCCCGCCGCCGACGACGGTCGCGGTGCTCATCGAGGAGCCATTCTTCCCGCCGCGATCACGCCAGTGCCCCGCGGCCCCGTCGGGTACCACGGTCTCGCGACCAGCTGACCCGGGTGGGAATGGGGCCGTCGGGCAGCCAGGGCTGTGCGGCGACGGCATCGGCCACCTTCCAGGTGCCTTCCTCGACGACACCCAGCGCCGCGTCGATCAGCTGGTAGCGCTGCACCGACGATCCCCAGGCCTGCGACTCCACCCAGGCCACCACGAGCTCGCCCGGCTCGAAGCGCGCCTGGCGCTGGACGGCGGCGATCATCGCGGCGTCGTGCAGGTGGCCGTCGCCGAAGTTGAAACCGATCAGCGTGTTGCAGGCGAACTCCGCTTCGCGGACGGTACGGGTGTCCAGGTCGGGCAACGCCTTGAGCAGCACCGAGAGCAGTCCACGGCCCTGGCTGTGCATGCTGCGCCAGGCCACCGCCTGCTGCATGGTCACCTCGGCCCACAGCGGCTCGTAGCCGAAGCCGATGAACTGGTCGACGGTGTTGGCGGCCGGTCGGGTCACCCGGTCGAGTTTCTGCTCGGCCCCCGGGGCGAACGCCCACGTCGCCGAGGCCCAGTTGCCGGCGTACTGGCGCATCGACGGCAGGAAGGACACCTTGTCGGGACGGAAGTTGCCCAGGATCGGGAAGAACACCAGCGCGGCGACGATCGCGGCGGTCAGCCAGGGCGAGGACATGTCGGTGACGGCGTAGCCGTCCCAGGCGGGGAAGCCCAGGAAGAGGAACACCGCGGCGTAGGAGAACAGCACATTCCATTCCAGCGGTACGGCAAGCGGGAACGTCGAGACGATGAACAGATGGAACGCCACCATCAGCACCACCGCCGACACGGTGAGGGTGGCGTCGGCCGAGAACAGCAGCACCAGCGGCGCGACGATCTCGACGGTGGTGCCCAGCACGTGGGCCATCACATCGGCGACGCGGGATGGCCGCAGATCCCTGGGGAAATCCCGGAACTGGGCCCGCTTGAGCCAGGCAGAAGGGATGCAGGGGCTGTTGCACACCATGGGCGGGATGACGTTCGAGAAGTGTCTGCCGAACTTCGAGACGCCGGCGCCGACCCACACCACGACGATCAGCAACTTCAGCGCGATGATCATGTCGACGAATCCGAGGGTGGCGAAGAAGAACATCGCCGGCAGATACTGTTCGCCCCGGGCGCCCAGGAAGATCGTCTTGTCGCGTAGTCCGATCAGCACCAGCAGCGCCATCGGGGCGATCATCAGGATCGGGTTCACCAGCCCGGAGGTGTTGTCCGGCAACGCTGCCCGCAGTGACGGGGTGCTCACCCCCGGCGCCAGCAGCGCCACCGCGACCGAGACGAGCAGCGCCAGATAGACCACGACGTCGAATCGAGTACGCCGGTCACCGGCCGTCAGCGGTACCCATGTCCAGGGACGGAGGCGGATGGTGCCGGGCCGGGCCCAGAACCGGATTCCCCCGGTCATCGGTTTGACCTTGCCGGCCAGCGGACCCCACGACCCGGCCACCCCGATCGCTTCCAGCAGGACGGTCCACAGCACCAGCTTCTGGTAGACGATCGGCTGGTCCCACCATTGCCCGACGTGCCAGAACGCGGGCAGGTCGGAGGTGGCCGTGGCGATGACGACCCCGCCGAGCGCGTAGAAGAACACGAGTTTGGCGATGTAGATGGTGTGCACCATCCGCGGTGAGCCGAAGCCCCGCTCGACCCAGCTGAGGGCAAGCAGGTGCAGCCGGTCCATCAGCGGCTTTCGCAGGAACTCCGCCGGTTCGACCGCGGGCAGGTCCGGTTGGGTGAATCCCATGGCGTGACTCCTTGATTCGGTGGATGCGGGTCGGGTCAGCCGGATACCGCAGCGGAGGCGGTGCGGGCTCGCAGCGCCGGCTTGTCGATCTTTCCGACGGGGTTCTTGGGCAACTGGTCGAGCACGGTGATCTCAGCGGGGCGTTTGTATTTCGCCAACGAGGCCTCCAGATGGGCCTGCAGCGTTGCGACGTCGACCCGGGCGCCCGGGGCGGCCGAGACGAACAGCACCGGGACCTCGCCGTACACCGGGTGCGCACCGCCGACGACGGCGGCCTCGGCGACCTCGGGAAGCCGGTGGACGACGGTCTCGATCTCCTTGGGATAGATGTTCTCGCCGCCGCGGATGATCATGTCCTTGGCGCGGTCGACCAGCACCAGGTAACCGTCTTCGTCGAGGCGGCCGATGTCGCCGGTGTGCAGCCAGCCGCCGGCGAGGGTGCTTGCGGTCTCCTCCGGTCGGTTGAGATAGCCGAGCATCACGTTGGGGCCGGCGATCAGCACCTCGCCGGACTCGCCGGGGGCCACCGGCCGACCGTCGGCGTCGGCGATCCTGACGCGTTGACCGGGCAGCGGCAGGCCCACCGTCCCGGGCTTGCGCGGACCGTGCAGCGGGTTGGCGGTGCTGGCACAGGTGCCTTCGGACAGTCCGTACCCCTCGATGATGGGCACCCGATAGCGCCTCTCGAAGTTCGCCAGCAGCTCGACGCTGGCCGGTGCGGCCCCGCAGACGGCGAACCGCAACGACGAGGTGTCCGGGACGGGTTCGGGCGGTAGCCCGACGAGCATCGTGTAGATGGTGGGCACCGCCGAGAAGAAGGTGGCGCGGCTGCGCTGCACCCGGTCGAAGAACGTGGCGGGGTCGAAACGCCCCGCGATGGTGGTGTGGCCACCGACCAGCAGCGGGCACAGCGTGCCCACCACGATCCCGTTGACGTGGAACAGCGGCAGGATCAGCAGGCTGCGGTCGGCGGCCGTCAGCGCGAAGGCGTCGATCGCCATCGCGCACATCGCGTCCAGATTGGCCTGGTCGAGCATGACGCCCTTCGGTCGGCCGGTGGTGCCGCTGGTGTAGATCACCAGCGCCAGCGCCCGCTCGTCGGCGGCCGGCTCGATCGACGGGTCCGGCTCGGCGTCGAGCTCGGCGGGGGTGAGAATCGTGGCACCGGCCTCGTCGCCGTCGGGACGGTCGGTGATGAGCACCCGCGCCGCGGCGTCGGTGATCTGATACTTCGCCTCGTCGGCCGACAGCGCGGGGTTCAGCGGTGTCACGGCGGCGCCGAGTCGCCACGCGGCGAACAGCGCCACCACCAACGTGACGGTGTTGGGCAGCGAGACGGCGACGATGTCCCCGGCGCGCACGCCGTGCCGGCTCAGTGCCGTCGCCGCGCGCCGGACGGCGTCGCGGAACTCGGCGTTGGTCAGGGAACGCTCGTCATCGGCGAGGCAGAGGCCGTGGGGCGCCTCGGCGGCCCGCCGATCGGGTAGGGACGGCAGCTTCACGGGGATTCCTGGAATCGATCGGTGGTGTACGAACGCCACAAAGCTAGGAGTCAGTGATCCCGATCACTCCGTCACCCGGCGATCAAATTGCGTCACGCACTTGTATCGAGAGCACAAAACCTGCCTGGGGCGGCGTGGGCGGGGTCTACCGTGCGGTGGTGGCTTCAGGCGATGGCCGCTCGGTGGTCGAGGCGCGGGTGGCGGCGGTCATCGACTCGGTCGAGCAGCGCGGCGGCGAGCTCATCGGCAGGATCCAGCGACACCTGGCCGCCGAGATCGCCGAGCTCGGCGGTGATGCCCAGCTGCTCGAACTGATGGGCGCCAGCGTCGCCGGGAACGTGGAGACGGTGTTCGACGCGCTGCGCTACGGCATCGGCATCGAGCGGATCGAGCCGCCGACCGCGGCTCTTGAATACGCCCGCCGGGTGGCGCAGCACGGGATCCCGGTGACCGCGCTGGTGCGCGCCTACCGGCTGGGCCAGCAGCAGATGCTCATGGATGTCCTGGACGAGGTCCGGCGTGCCGACCTGGCGCCGGACCAGGCGTTGGACGTGTTCGACGTGATCTCCTCGGTCACGTTCCGCTATATCGACTGGATATCCGAGCAGGTCATCCAGGCCTACGAAACCGAGCGCGAGCGATGGCTGGAGAACCGCAACAGCGTGCGGGCGGTGCGTGTTCGTGAACTGGTGGAGACCCCCGCCGACCAACTCGAGCACCTCGACGTCGACGCTGCGGGCACCGCGATCCGCTACCCGCTGCGCCGCAGCCACCTCGCGGTGATTCTGTGGGTGGCAGCCGGCGAGGAGGCGTCCGGGCGTGAGCTTCTGCGGCTGGAACGGTTCCTGTGCGAACTGGGCGACTCCCTCGGGCTGCGCGACGGCCCACTGTTCGTGGCGGCCGACCGGGTCAGCGGTTGGGGCTGGCTCCCGCTCACGGAGGGCGCCCATGCCGACCCTGTCGAGCGCATCCGGCAGGTGGTGGCCGGCAGCGAGGATCCGCCGTACCTGGCGGTCGGCACCGAACTTCCGGGGGCGCTGGGATTCCGGCGATCGCACATGCAGGCCCGTACCGCGCGCCGCGTGGCGATCGTGGGAGCGCGGGGCCGCCGCGGACGCCCCCGCGTCACCGCCGCCGGCGACCCGGGGGTGTCCGCGGCGGCCCTCCTCGCCGAGAACCTGGCGGCCACCCGGGAGTGGGTGGGCGAAACACTCGGGCCGCTGGCCGCCGACACCGAATCCGACGGCAGGCTGCGGGAGACGCTGCGGGTGTTCCTGCGCGAGGGCGCGAGCTACAAGGCCGCCGCCGACGTTCTGAATCTGCATTTCAACTCGGTGCGGTACCGGGTCCAGCGGGCGTTCGAACGCCGAGGCCGGCCCATCGGCGCCGACCGCATCGACGTCGAGCTGGCGCTGCTGGCCTGCGACCAGTTCGGCGCCGAGGTGTTGCGGACCGCGGGGCCGTCGGCCACCACCTGAGGCTCGGTGGCGCGCGGCGACGTTCAGGTGGTCGGCAGCGGCGCGGGGGAGTCCGTGGCGGCCTTCATGCTCGCGAACATGTCCGTGTAGTACGGCAGACAGTCGGCCATCGCCTGCTGGGTGGTGAACAGCGGCTGGTAACCGAGATCGCGGCGGGCCTTGGCGATCGAGAAGTAGTTGTCGAGGTAGAGACGTTCCACCGCAAGCGGTTCCAGCGGTGGCTGGGGGAGCCCGAAGCGGAAGTGCAGCCGCTGCCAACCGGACATGGCGCCGCGCACCATCCGCCCCGACACCCGCAGCGTGGGCAGGCGCTCGCCGCACGCCTCGATCACCGGCCGGGCGAACTCGAACATGTTGATCGGCTCGCCGTCGTTGATGAAATAGGCCTGCCCGGGGGCGGTCCCGCCGGGGACCAGATGCTCGGCGGCCAGGATGAAGCCGTGCACCAGGTTGTGCACGTAGGAGTTGTCCAACTTGGCGTTCTTGCTGCCGATCAGCACCTTCACGTGCCCGGCGATGACGCTCTCGAAGACCTTGCGGAACATCGTCTTGTCGCCGCGGCCCCAGATCCCCGAGGGGCGGATGGAGCAGGTGAGCATGTCCGCCACGCCGTTCTGGGCGAGGACGAACCGCTCCGCGGCCACCTTGGTCTCGGTGTAGAGGTCGTTGAACCGGTCGGTGTAGGGCAGCGTCTCGTCACCGCCGGAGATGCGCTGCCCGCCCATCACCACGCTGTTCGACGCCGTGTAGACGAATCGCCCGACCCCGGCGCGTTGCCCGGCGTGGACCAGGTTCTCGGTGCCGCCGACGTTGACGGCGAAGCTGCGCCGCCGGTACTCCGCGGTGACCGAGCGCCCGCCGAGCAGCTCAATGATCGCCGCGGTGTGAAAGACCGTGTCCACGCCGGCGACGGCCGCGGCCACATCGTCGGTGTCGGTGATGTCGCCGACGACGGTCTCCAGCCCCGGCTGTGCGGGCAGCGGTGAGGGGGTGCGGTCGAAGGAGCGCACCCGGTGGCCGCGGGCGAGCAACTCGCTGACCAGGTTGCCCCCGACGAACCCGGATCCGCCGGTGACGAGGATCTGGCCCAGCCCGGCGGGCGGCCCGGCGGGTCCCGGGGCGGAACCGGTGGTGTCAGTCATGGGCGCCAGCATAACTGAAACACGTTCTAGAAATCGAGCCCCGGCCGAACCGGGGGCGGGTTCAGTCGTCCTCGGGGGCGGTCTCGTCGGCCTCGGCGGCCAGCGCGGTCTCGACGCGTTCCCGGGCGCCGGCCAGGTGCTGTTCGCATCGTTTGGCCAGTTCCTCGCCCTTTTCCCAGAGCTTGAGCGATTCGTCCAGGGACAGTCCACCCTGCTCCAGGAGATGGACGACCTCGACCAGTTCGTCGCGGCATTCCTCGTAGCCCCGCGCACTAATGGGCTTCACTTCTCCGGTTCTCCGTTTCTTCTCAGTCATCGCCACCCTCTCCGGTGCTGACCGCACCGATGGCGCCGTCGGCGACGCGGATCCGCAGCCGGGTGCCCTCGGGGGCCCCGGTCACCGACCGCAGGACCGCGGCGTCGTCGCCCGGGCCCGCCACCGCCTGGACCACCGCGTACCCGCGGGCCAGCGTCGCGGCCGGACCCAGTGTCGCCAGCCGGGCCGTCAGGTGCCCGATCCGCTCGGTCTCGGCGCCGACCAGCCGCCCGATGTCGCGGCGGGCGGCCGCCCGGGCCCGGTCGACCTCCTCGGCGCGGACCTCCAGCATCCGCAGCGGCGCCGCGAGCACGGGCCGGCTGCGCAGCTGGGCGAGGTGATGGTCTTCCCGGGTCACCCAGTGGCGCAGCGCCCGTGCGGTACGCCGGCGCAGGTCGGCGACCAGGGCCAGCTCGGCCGCGGTGTCGGGCACGACGCGCTTGGCGGCGTCGGTGGGCGTGGCGGCGCGCACGTCGGCCACCAGGTCACACAGCGGGTTGTCCGGTTCGTGTCCGACGGCGCTGACCACCGGCGTCCGGCACGCCACGATCGCCCGGCACAGGGTCTCGTCGGAGAACGGCAGCAGATCCTCGACGCTGCCGCCGCCGCGGGCCACCACGATCACCTCGACCTCCGGGTCGGCGTCGAGTTCGCGCAGCGCCTCCACGATCTGGGCCACCGCGTTGGGGCCCTGCACCGCGGTGTTGCGGATCGCGAAGCGTACGGCCGGCCAGCGGGCGGCCGCCACCGTCGTCACATCGTGCTCGGCGTGGCTGGCCCGCCCGGTGATCAGCCCGATCCGTGCGGGCAGGAACGGCAGCGCGCGTTTGAGCCGCCGGTCGAACAGGCCCTCGGCGTCGAGCAACCGGCGCAGCCGCTCGATGCGGGCCAGCAGCTCGCCGATTCCGACCGCGCGGATCTCGCTGACCCGCAGCGAGAACGTGCCGCGTCCGGTGTAGAAGCTGGGCCGCCCGAACACCACCACCTGGGTGCCCTCGGTCAGCGGCACCGGTGCCGAGGCGACCAGGTCGCGCGAGCAGGTCAACGTCAGCGACATGTCGGCCGCGGGGTCACGCAGCACCATGAACACAGTCGCGGCGCCCGGGCGCACGTTCATCTGGGCGATCTGGCCCTCGACCCACACGCTGCCCAGCTTGTCGATCCAGCCGGCCACCCGGATCGCGACGGCGCGTACCGGAAACGGGTTCTGCGCAGAATGCCCCTGCGCGGGTGCGTTCACTTGGTGCTGGCGCGGGTGATTCTGTTGGCCAGCAGGGTCTGGAACGGGGCGCGGGCCTTGCTGGCCTCCTCGTAGGCCAGCAACTCTTCGAGCTCGGCCACCGACAGCGACTGCAGCCGGGCGCGCAGCTGGGCCAGCGTCAGCGAGCCGTACTCGATGGTGGCCGCCACCGCGGGCGCGGTGATCGACGCGTCGGCGTCGCCGTCGGGCCCGCCCGGCGCCGCGGTGCCCGCCTCGGCGGGTTCGGGAATCGAGTAGAGCGCGAAGCGGCCCTCGGTCATGCGGCCCGATTCTGCCGATGCCGCCGGCTCGCGGTCGCCGTCCTCGGTGGCCTCATCCTCGTCGAAGGTGGCCCACGCCGGCTGCTCGTCCCTCGGCGGGAAGATGGACTCGAGGGTCTCGTCGCCCTTGATCACCAGATCCGCCAGATCCTGCTGCACCTTCATCACCAGGTGGGCGACCTGGCTGGCCAGCGTCATCGGGTACATCATGATGTTCTGCGGCAGTCTGCGGGTTTCCTCGACGGCCGTCGCCGCCACTCCCACCAGCAGCCGGACGCCGTATGGTGCAGTCGCCATGTCGGCAAGCCTACGGGTGGCTCGCCGCGCTCGTAGGCAGGCCCGGGGGAAGTTACCCTGGTTTGTATGCCGCCAACCGTCAATATGGGCCTTCCCGGTGCCACCCGGCCGGCGGCGGACTCCGTCACCGGTAAACGGGTGCTTCTCGCCGAACCGCGAGGGTACTGCGCCGGTGTGGACCGGGCCGTCGAGACCGTCGAGCGTGCGCTGGAGAAACACGGCGCCCCGGTCTACGTCCGCCACGAGATCGTGCACAACCGCCACGTGGTGGAGACGCTGGCCAAGGCGGGGGCGATCTTCGTCGACGAGACCGACGAGGTGCCCGAGGGCGCCATCGTGGTGTTCTCCGCCCACGGCGTGGCGCCGACCGTCCACGACACGGCCGCCCAGCGCCGCCTGCAGGTCATCGACGCGACCTGCCCGCTGGTCACCAAGGTGCACAACGAGGCCAAACGCTTCGCCCGCGACGACTACGACATTCTGCTGATCGGTCACGAGGGGCACGAGGAGGTCATCGGTACCGCCGGCGAGGCGCCCGACCATGTCCAGCTGGTCGACGGGCCCGCCGCCGTCGACGACGTCGTCGTCCGCGATGAGAGCAGGGTCATCTGGCTGTCCCAGACGACCCTGAGCGTGGACGAGACGATGGAGACCGTGCAGCGGCTACGCGAGCGTTTCCCCAGCCTGCAGGACCCGCCCAGCGACGACATCTGCTACGCCACCCAGAACCGTCAGGTCGCGGTGAAGGCGATGGCGCCCGAATGCGAGCTGGTGATCGTGGTCGGCTCGCGCAACTCGTCGAACTCGGTGCGGCTGGTCGAGGTCGCCCTGGGCGCCGGCTCGGATGCCGCGCACCTGGTGGACTACGCCGACGACATCGACCCGGCCTGGCTCGACGGTGTGACCACCGTCGGCGTCACCTCCGGGGCCTCGGTGCCCGAGGTGCTGGTCCGCGGGGTGCTCGAGCGGCTGGCCGACAACGGTTTCGACACCGTGCAGCCGGTGACCACCGCCAACGAGACGCTGGTCTTCGCGTTGCCCCGGGAGATCCGTCCGGCCCGGCGCTGACCCGGGGGCCGCTCCGGTCGCGCACCGGTGCCCGCCTCAGCCCCCGTAGCGCCAATCGTCGGCATCGAGCCGGTGACGTGAGGGGCGGCTGCGGTATTCGACTCGGTCGTCGCCGTCACCGGCGGACTCGCCCCGGTACCGCACATGGGAGAACGGGTGATGCGTGCCGCCGTCCGGTGACCGCCGGCGCGGCGCGGGAGATTCGTAGGGGTCTCGGCGTTCGTAGGGGCGTGCGCCGTTGAGGTCCTCGGGGGAGTCGTAGCGGCTGCGCCGCCGCATGGGCGGCGCGTAGGGGTCCTCGTGAGCGTCGCGGGGGTCTCGGGCGTCCCGCGTGTTGTACGTGTCCCGTGGTCCGCGCCGCCGGGGACGCGGCGGTGGTTCGCGCAGCGCCTCGTCGCGCGGCGGGCGTGGACGGCGCCGCGGGGGCCGCGGGTCGTCCGGCCGGTCGGCACCGCGGTGACCGCCGAGACCGTCGAGGTCGTCGACGCGGTCGGCCTCGCGGGCCGGGCCGGGCCGGCGCCGGCGCGGGGGCGGTGCGTCCCGGTCGTCGGGCGCGGGTCTGGGTTGGCGTGACCGGGCGGCGGCGGCGCGTTTCCCGGCGGGGCGGCGGGTGCCGGTCTTGGCGCCGGCGGACTGCCGGTTGACGGCATGGCGGCGGGACCGTTTCTCGGTGTCGGTCTTGGTGTCCGTCCCGGTGTGCTCGTCGGCGGTGTCCCGGGCGACCGCCGGGCGGCCCAACAAGTCGGTGAACCTGGCGCGCAACCCGGCCGCCACACCCACGGCGGCCGCACCGGCCGCCGCGGTCGCGGCACCCTCGGTGGCCGTCGCCGTTGTTCGGCCCGCCGCGCCGAAATACCACCGGGCCAGCCCGATCACCAGCACGATCACCGATGTCGAGAACATCAGCAGGAACCGCTCGATCAACGGGTAGCCGCAGTTGATGAGCAGATCCTTGATCCCGTGGATCTCGGAGTGGTGGAACAGGAAGTAGGCCGAGGGCACGGCGACGAACAGGATCAGCGGGGGCTGCACCACCGCGGTGAAGATTCCGACCCGCCGCACCGCCAGCACGGCGGCGACGCAGCCGACCAAATACAGCGCGGCGAAGACGTTGGTCAGTTCCCGGTCCCCGGAACCGGCGTCGAAGGCGATGCCGGCGGCGGCGGAGGTCACCGCGATGAGGACGGCAGCCCACCACGGCACACCCGGGATGTCGGGATGCGCCGAGCGATGTTCGGCCGGGATCGACGACCGCGCCCGCTGAGCTGACACACGTAGACCGTACCGGCTGGCGCCGAGGTAGCGCTGATGGCGGGCGGGCTAGCGCATGTCGCCGGACCCGGCCGCCGTGACCGGTGTCACCGTCGACGTGCCGTGCCCGCCGGGGTGCCGCGGCGCTCTAGACTTGGGATCCCGTGAGCCTCAACCTGGGAATCGTCGGCCTGCCCAACGTCGGGAAGTCGACGCTCTTCAACGCCCTGACGCGCAACGAAGTCCTGGCCGCGAACTATCCGTTCGCGACCATCGAGCCCAACGAGGGCGTGGTGCCGCTGCCCGATCCGCGGCTGGACAAGCTCGCCGAGATCTTCGGTTCGGAGAAGACCGTGCCCGCCCCGGTCACGTTCGTCGACATCGCCGGCATCGTCAAAGGGGCCTCCGAGGGCGCCGGACTGGGCAACAAGTTCCTGGCCAACATCCGCGAATGCGACGCCATCTGCCAGGTGGTGCGGGTCTTCGCCGACGACGACGTCGTCCACGTCGACGGCCGAGTCGACCCCCGCTCCGATATCGAGGTGATCGAGACCGAGCTGATCCTCGCCGACATGCAGACGCTGGAGAAGGCCGTGCCGAGGCTGGAGAAGGAGGCCCGCAACAACAAGGACCGCAAGCCGGTCTACGAGGCGGCCGTGGCCGCCCAGCAGGTGCTCGACGGCGGCAAGACCCTGTTCGTCGCCGGGGCCGACACCTCGCTGCTGCGGGAGCTGAACCTGCTGACCACCAAACCGTTCCTGTACGTCTTCAACGCCGACGAGGCCGTGCTGACCGACCCGGCCCGGATCGCCGAGCTGCGCGAGCTGGTCGCCCCGGCCGACGCGGTGTTCCTCGACGCCAAGATCGAGGCCGAGCTGCAGGAGCTCGACGACGAGTCGGCCGCCGAACTGCTGGAGTCGATCGGGCAGACCGAGCGCGGGCTCGACGCGTTGGCCCGGGCCGGTTTCCACACCCTCAAGCTGCAGACCTACCTGACCGCGGGCCCCAAGGAGGCCCGGGCGTGGACCATCCACCGCGGCGACACCGCACCCAAGGCCGCCGGGGTGATCCACACCGACTTCGAGAAGGGCTTCATCAAGGCCGAGGTGGTCTCCTTCGACGACCTCGTCGAGGCCGGGTCGATGGCCGCCGCCAAGGCCGCCGGCAAGGTGCGCATGGAGGGAAAGGACTACGTGATGGCCGACGGCGACGTGGTCGAGTTCCGGTTCAACGTCTGATAGTCCGGCAAGATCCGGCAAGATCCGGCAAGATCCGGCAATAGGAAGGCAGTAGACGCGGCCGCGGGCGATGACGTGGACCGGCCTCGGTGGAGTGGCCGCGCTAGCCTGAAATTCATGGTGGAGAGTCGACGCTCGGTTCTCATATCGGGTGCAAACAAGGGACTCGGCTTCGAAACCGCCCGGCAGCTCGCGGCGCGCGGATTCTTCGTCCACCTCGGTGCCCGTGACATCGACGCCGGCCGACGCGCCGCCGAGCAGATCACCGACACCGGCGGGGCCGCCGAGGCCGTACGACTCGATGTCTCCGACGCCGGCAGCATCGCCGCGGCGGTTGCCGCCGTCGCGTCGAGCGGACGCGGCCTCGACGTACTCGTCAACAACGCCGGCCGCTTCGTCGAGGCGCCGGCCACCCAGACCACCGCCGCCGAGATGGCCGATGTCTACGCCACCAACGTGTTCGGCGTCGTCGAACTCACGAACGCCTGCCTGCCGCTGCTGGCGGCATCGAGCCGGCCGCGGATCGTCAACGTGCCCAGCACCACGGCGTCGCTGTCGATGACCGCCGGCGGGCACGATTTCGGCGGGTACGCGTCCACGCGAATGGCGTATTCCAGTTCGAAGGCGGCGTTGAACATGGTGACCCTGCAGCTCGCGGATGCCTTGCGCGCCGACCCCGCGTTCGCCCACATCACGGTCAATGCCGTCACCCCGGGATATGTCGCCACCGACATCAACAACCACCGCGGCGTCCGAACGGTCCAGGAAGGCGCGCGCATCATCGTCGACATGGCCGTCGCGGGGGAGGACGGACCGCACGGCGGCTTCTTCAACGACGAAGGACCCGTGCCGTGGTGACTAGATGGAGTTCCGGCTCGGCGTCGAACTGCACTCCCGGTTCTCCCAGGATCAGGGTTTTAGCAGCTGAGCCCGCGAAGGGCGACGGCGACAGTTTGGATTGCATGCTCGGTTCCTGCTGCGGTGTCGACGCGAAGCACTTCCTGAGCCCAGGGTTCGTAGATGCGTGTCTCGGCCTGCTGCCACGTCGGTACCGCGAGCCCCTCGAGGTCTGCAGACCGCGACTCGACGCGCCGCCGGTGTGCGTCTGTGTCGCTGCATATGACCTCGACGTCGATGTGGCTGGCCTGGCTCACCTGCGCAACCTCGGTCCGAGCCCGTCGGGTGCGTCATCGCCGCTTTCGATTGTGTCGAGCCGCGCCGATCATCGATCGCGCTAGAATTCTGTACATGTTGACGCTGCCATTGGCCGAGGTGCGGGCAACTCTGTCCAAGCTCGTCGAGGAGGCGGTGCGCACCCATCAGCGGATCGAGGTCACCCGGCAGGGCCGGCGGGCCGCGGTGATCCTCAGCGCCGACGACTACGACTCGATCATGGAGACCCTGGCAATCCTCAGCGACCGTCAACTGATGCGGGAGGTCGCCCAGGCCGAGGCGGAGGCGGAGGCGGGCGACGTGTACACACTGGACGAGGTGAGCGAGGAGATGCGGGCCGCCGGGCGGCTACCAGGGTGACCTATCGGATCGAGCTGACTCCATCTGCCAAGAAGACGCTGACGGAAACACTGCCCGAAGCCGTCGCAGTGGCTTGCTGGGAGTTCATTCGAGGTCCCCTCGCCGAGAATCCGCACCGTGTCGGCAAGCCCTTGCGTGGTCAACTGGAGGGCCGGTACTCGGCGAGACGCGGCGAATTTCGGTTGATATATCGGATTTTCGATGAGAGAGTCGCGGTTCGGGTCATCCACATCGCTCACCGGCGTGACGCTTACCGGTGACGTGATCTCGGCTGATTCTCTCCGGCTCCGAGGCGCCAGGGGCGACGCCCGAGTCACCGGTCGCGCGGCTCGATGCACGAGATCGCGAAGATTGCGAAGACCGCAGAGATCATGGCCAACGGGCCGAGGACGGCGAGCGCGGACAGCGGGTCGCCCCACCGGAACGGATAGTGCTCGAACAGCCGCTCACCGGCGTTGTCGGAGGGTGCTTCTAGCATCCCCTCTACACGACGCTGTCCGATAGGGACGGCGTCGCCCGGCCTGGGAGGACCATGAGATTCATCTCGACTCGGATCATCACCGCCGACGTCGCCCGGCTCGTTGGTTTCTACGAGCTGGTCACGGGCAGCGCCGCGGTGTGGAGCAACGAGCTCTTCGCCGAGATCGCCACACCCGTGGGCACATTGGCCATCGGCAGCGACAAGACGGTCCCGCTGTTCGGTCCGGGCTCGGCCGAGCCGGCAGCGAATCGGAGCGCGATCCTCGAGTTCCTTGTCGAGGACGTCGACGCCGAATACGCGCGGTTGCGCGACCACGTCGGGGAGATCGTCACCGCGCCGACGACGATGCCGTGGGATAACCGTGCGCTGTTGTTCCGTGATCCAGAGGGCAACCTCGTCAACCTGTTCACTCCGGTCAGCGACGCCGCGCGTGCGAAGTTCGGGGTGTAGCGACGCCCGCAGGGGCCTTCGAACGCGGCTTGACCGGTGATCACTCCTGGGCGGGGTCCCCTGAGAGGGTGAGGCACCCGATGGTGTTGCCGGCCTTGTTGGTGAACCAGAGGTTGCCGTCGTCCGGTCCCGCCTTGATGTCGAACGGGCCGTCCACCTGCGGGGGCCCTCCGGCGAAACGCCACCGCCCGGTGGCGGGGTGGTACCCGGCGAGCATGTTCGCCGCGGTATCGGCGATCCACACGGCGCCGTCCACGCCGGCCCAGACGCCGTCGGGTTCACGCAGACGCTCATGGGTCACGTGCCGCGCGCTGCCCGAAGGGTCGGCCGGATCGAACGACCACAGCCCGGCCGGCTCGCGGGTGCTCAGCCACAGGCGTCCGTCCGCGGTCTGGGTCCAGGCCCGCGGGCTGCCGAGGGGAGGTTCGACGACGCCGACAGTGCCCGAGGCGGTGTACAGGCAGCCGACGGTGTCGGTCGAGGAGTTGACCCACCACACCCGCCCGTCGCCGCCGGGGAAGATGTTGGCGGGCAACCGGACCCGGTTCGCCGGATCGGCGAACGTCTCGATGCGGCCGTCACGCACCCGGCCCACCCGGTGGTTGCCGATGCTGGTGAACCAGACGTCTCCGGCGGCCGCGATCACGCCCGAGGGGCCGTCGAGGGCCCGATCACCGAACACCCGGATCGTCGTCACGGCGACAGCCTAAGCCGCTACCCCGGCAGCACGGCGATCTCGCGGCCCAGCTCGTAGCCGGGCGCCAGGGGCAGCGAGTCCCCGCTCCAGAAGGATCCCGGATCGAAGTAGTTCTCCCGCTTCTCGGTGCTCAACAGGCCCATCTCCTCGTAGGTGATGGCGACCGTCTCCGCGCAGTAGGCGGCCTCCAGTCCCGTGCTGCGACGGCGGGTCTTGCTCTGCTCGGCCGACCGGCGAACTCGGGGGTGTACGAGGGGGATTCCCCGGGTCCAGTCGCTGACTGTGGGCAGCCGGCCACGCAGCCAGCGACCGGTCAGCCGTGCGGTGGACGGGAACGGCGTGCCGTCCATCCGGGCGATCACCTTGAGCATCCGGTCCTCCTGCTCACGATCGGCGAACGGCATGAGCTGACGCAGCCAGCACCGCTGCCCGTACCGGTCCATCCACTGTTCGACCGAGGCCCGCAAATCGTTGAGCTGCACGCCGCGGTGATACGAGCCCGTCCACAGATCCAGGAGCTTGTCGCCGAGCTCGGCATGCCACATCAGCGGCGGCAGGTCATCGATCGCCACGGTCATTCCGACGTGGTTGACCGGCGCGTTGGTCATCGTCTGGATGGCGCGGTCGGGCCCGGACACCCCGCGGAACAGCCAGATGTCCCCGGTGCGGGTGGCTTCCAGCGCCTGGCCGAGGCCAACGGTGCTCGCGTTCACCCCCGCAGCGTAGGCACACTGACGCTATGCGCAGCGTATGGAAGTGGATCGGCCTGGCCGGGGTCGTGGGTGTGGCGGCCGGTGGCGTGCTCGTCGCCCGGGATCAGCGTCGCCGCAACTCCTACACCCCGAACGACATCCGGGCCCGCCTGCACGCCCGGCTGGCCGAGGCCGAGGGCGCGGCCGACGGGCCCTGACGGGGTTCAGCCGCTGTTGAGCGCGCGGGTCCACATCCGCGTCAACAGGTCGGTGAGCACCTGCGGGTTCATGGCCTCGCGCCCGGCGTCCGCACTGCCCACCGCATGGTGAACCTGGGCTTCCATCCCCGACACCACCAGCTGCGACACCAGCCTGCGGTGCTCGGTGACCACGCCGAGCCGCTCGAACTGGAGGGCCACCTGGTCGGCGATGGCGTCGTCGGCCTCGCGCAGCTGCCTGAGCAGCTGGGGCGTTCGTGGGGCGCTGTCGTAGAGCAGGTTGTGCAGGTGTCTGTCCCGGATGTGCAGGGCCACCAGGCCCTCCGCCGCGGTCCGGACCGTCTCTTCGAGGTCCTGGTTGGTCGCGGTCATGGTCTCGAACATCGTGGTGTGGCTGGCCAGGCTGTCGGCGATGTGGCGTTCGGCCAGGGCCGACAGCAGGGCGTCCTTGTCGGGGAAGTAGTGATACAGCGTGCCGATCGAGATGCCCGCGGCGTCGGCGACCTTGTTGGTGGTGGTGCCCGCATAGCCGAGGTCGGCGAAGACCCTGGACGCGACGGTCAGTATCCGCTCGTAGGTCTGGCGTGAGCGCTGCTGGCGCGGCTCGCTCCGGGTCTTGGCCATCCACGCATCCTGGGGTACTCGAGGGAGGTTTGAATACCTTAGTTTCTGAGCGTTCGCGGCGCTTTGTAAACCGTGGTTCTGCGCGTCGGCGGGCGGCCGGTGCCGGGACCGAATGACGGTCGGCCCGGTGGTCAGGGCCGGCTGACGAACTCCACGACCACCTCGCTGAACGCGTCGTTGTCGTCCCCGGCTGCGGTGTGCCCGGCGCCGGTGAGTTCGACGAACTCCGCGGCCGGCACCTTCTGCAGGAAGTCGTTGACGCCCTCGGTGCTGACCACGTCGGAGAGCTTGCCGCGGATCAACAGGATCGGGATCTGCAGCTCCTGGGCGGCCGCCTCCAGCTTGTCGGTCCGTTCGAACGGGTCGTCGGTGGGCTTGGTCAGAAAGGCCGGATCCCAATGCCAGTACCACCGGCCGTCCCGGCGTCGCAGGTTCTTCTTCAGGCCCTCGGGGCTGCGGGGCTTTGCCCGGTGCGGGAGATAGGCGGCCACCGCCTCGGCGGCCTCGTCCAGCGAGTCGAAGCCGTGCACGTGGTTGAACATGAAATCCCGGATGCGGGCACTGCCGGTCTTCTCGAAGCGGGGCACCACGTCGACGAGCACGAGTTTGGTCACCCGGTCCGGCCCGGCCTCGTGCGCGACCAGGATTCCGGTGAGACCACCCATGCTGGCCCCGATCAGGCTCACCGGCCGGCCGATCGCGTCCATCACGTGGCGAACGTCGGCGGTGAGCTTCTCCAGCGCGTAGTCGGCGCCGGGTGCGCGGTCGCTGTCACCGTGGCCGCGAGTGTCCACCGCGACGACGTGGAAGCCCCGCTCGGCCAGCACCTGGCCGGTGTTCTTCCACGAGAAGCGGTTCTGACCGCCGCCGTGCAGCATCAGAATCGTGGGATGCTCGGCGGCCGCGGCGGACCCGCGGTTCCATTCGTCGCCCACCAGCGTGATGCCGTCGGCGCCGGAGAACTCGACGGTCTGCGGTGTGATCACTCCGTACCCACTTTCTGCGCCAGGCACCCGACGTTACCCAGCGGCTCGGCCGCCGCTGCGGCGCACCCCGGCCATGCCCGTCACCTGAATTCATTCTTTGCTGCCCGTGCACGCCGGGCCGCGTGGGCGGGCAACTCTGTGGCAACCGGCACGCCGCCGAATGAGATATGCGAAGATCGCCTGGCTGCCGAGAGGTCTGGGGGGCGGTTCGGCGGACCGGTCACCAGGTCTGACAAACGGTTGCTCGCCGTGAAAACGGTGGTGTACGTTCTTCGTCAGTTCTGTGTCACAGGTCACAGTGGTAACGCGGGAAGTGGGGGCGGAGTGGAAGGACAGCAGCGGCCGATGACGTCGAGGACGACCCCGCAGGTGGCCTCGCGGCACGGACTGCTGCCCGTCCGCCCCGGGGGGCGCTGAGTGGTTACCGCGCAGTCATTCGCCAAGCCCGTCCGGTCGATCGGGGGCTTCTTCGCGATGACCATGGACACCTTCGTGGCCATGTTCCGACCACCGTTCGCGTGGCGCGAGTTCATCCTCCAGACCTGGTTCGTCGCACGGGTCTCCATCGTGCCGACGCTGATGCTGGCGATCCCGTTCACCGTGTTGCTGGTGTTCACCTTCAACATCCTGCTGGTCGAGTTCGGCGCGGCCGACTTCTCGGGCACCGGCGCCGCGATCGGCACGGTGACCCAGATCGGACCCATCGTCACGGTGCTCGTCGTCGCCGGCGCCGGCGCCACCGCGATGTGCGCGGACCTGGGCGCCCGTACCATTCGCGAGGAACTCGACGCCCTGCGGGTGATGGGCATCAACCCGATCCAGGCCCTGGTGGTGCCGCGGGTGCTCGCGGCCACCGCGGTGGCCCTGCTGCTGGCGTCCACGGTCATCGTCGTAGGCCTGACCGGGGGGTTCTTCTTCTCGGTGTTCTTCCAGCACGTCACCCCGGGCGCCTTCGTCGCGGGCCTCACGCTGATCACCGGCACCGCCGACGTCATCATCGCGCTGGTCAAGGCCACCCTGTTCGGACTCTCGGCGGGCCTGATCGCCTGCTACAAGGGGATTTCCGTCGGCGGCGGACCGGCCGGTGTCGGCAACGCGGTCAACGAGACCGTCGTGTTCACCTTCATCGCCCTCAACGTCATCAACCTGCTGGTGACCGCCGTCGGTGTGCAGGTGACGGCATGACCGCCGTCTCGACCGATTCGTTCGTGCGCCTGCGGCGCACGGTCCGCTCCTGGGGGGAGGGCTGGAACCGGATCGGCCGGCAGACCAAGTTCTACGGCCGCACCCTCAAGGGCACCTGGGACGCCGTGATCTTCTACAAGGGGGAGGTCATCCGGCTGATCGCGTCGATGGGTCTGGGCGCCGGCGCCCTGGCCGTGATCGGCGGCACCATCGCCATCGTGGGCTTCCTGACCCTGACCACGGGCGCGCTGGTCGCGGTGCAGGGCTACAACCAGTTCGCCACCATCGGTGTGGAGGCCCTGACGGGGTTCGCCTCGGCGTTCTTCAACGTCCGGCTCATCGCCCCGCTGACCGCCGGGGTCGGGATGGCGGCCACCATCGGTGCCGGTGCCACCGCACAGCTCGGCGCGATGCGCATCAACGAGGAGATCGACGCCCTGGAGGTGATGGGCATCCGCGCCATCGCCTACCTGGCCTCCTCGCGGGTGATCGCCGGCGTCCTCGTGGTCATTCCGCTGTACTGCGTCGCGGTGCTGATGTCCTTCCTGGCCGCCCGCGTCGGCACCACGGTCATCTACGGCCAGTCCACCGGTGTCTACGACCACTACTTCCGGACGTTCCTCAATCCCGTCGACCTGATCTGGTCGTTCCTGCAGGCCCTGGCCATGGCGCTGGTGATCATGCTGGTGCACACCTATTACGGATTCACCGCCTCCGGCGGGCCGGCCGGGGTGGGTGAGGCGGTCGGTCGCGCGGTGCGGACCTCGCTGATCGTGGCGGCGCTTGTGGTGGTGGCGATTTCGCTGGCCGTCTACGGCCAGTCCGGCAACTTCAACCTCTCCGGGTAACGGGAGACCCGAACACATGGACGATGACAAGGGTTTGCACCCCGCATGGGCGACGGCGATTCTCGTCGTGGTCCTGGCGGTGCTGGCCTGGCTCACCGGCGCGCTGTTCGCGGGAACCCTGGAGAAGTACGTCAACGTCACGCTCACCTCGGACCGCTCCGGGTTGGTGATGGAGACCGGCGGCAAGGTCAAGATGCGCGGCGTGCAGGTCGGCCGGGTCGGTCAGATCACCGGCGGCCGGGAGCCGGTCACGCTGCAGCTGGAGATCTATCCCGACCAGATCAAGAACATCCCGGCCAACGTGGGCGCACAGATCCGCGCCACCACGGTGTTCGGCGCCAAGTTCGTCGACCTGATGTATCCCGAGGATCCCAGCGCGAAACGGCTGTCCGACGGGCAGGTGCTCAAGTCCTCCAACGTCAGCACCGAGGTCAACACCGTGTTCCAGAACCTGGTCGGGGTGCTCGACCAGGTCGACGCCGTCAAGCTCAACGCGACGCTGACCGCGCTCGCCGACGGTGTGCGCGGGCAGGGCGAACGCATCGGTGAGGCGACCACCGACGCCAACCAGGTTCTGCTGGCACTCAATCCGCGCAGTGACACGATCCGTGCCGACTGGCAGGCCCTGAAGGGATTCAGCGACACCTACAGCGCCGCGGCGGGCAACATCCTCAACACCCTCGACGCCCTGTCGACCACCAGCGTCACGATCACCAAGAACGCCAAACCCCTGGACGCGTTGCTGCTCAACGTGATCGGTCTGTCCAACAGCGGTATCGCGCTGCTGGCGCCCAACCAGCAGAACCTGATCAAGGCCATCAACACGCTGGAGCCGACCACCAACCTGCTGATGAAGTACAACCCGGAGTACACCTGCATGCTGGTCGGCGCCAAGTGGCTGCTCGACAACGGCGGATACGACGCCACCGGCGGCAACGGCAAGTCCTTCATCGTCGACGGCGGCGCCCTGGCCGGCGACGACCAGTACCGCTACCCGGAGAACCTGCCGATCACCGGCGCCAAGGGCGGCCCCGGCGGCAAACCGGGATGCGGCTCGCTGCCGATCGTCGACGACAACTGGCCGGTGCGGGCGCTGGTCACCAACACCGGATGGGGCACCGGCGTGGACATCCGGCCCAACCCCGGCATCGGATTCCCCGGCTACGCCAACTACCTGCCGACCACCCGCGGCATTCCCGAACCGCCCAGCGTGCGTAATCTGTTCGGCGGCCCGGCGCCCGGCCCGAACGTCGGCAACCCGCCCAAGGTGATCCCGGAGCCCGGCGACTACCCCTACGGCGCGCAGATGTACGCCCCCGACGGCACCCCGCTGTGGAACAACCTCCCGCCGGCGCCACCGCCCGGTGCGCCGCGCGCACCGGGACCCACCCCCGGATCGGAACCCTTCGTGGTGCCCTTCCCCGGTCAGCAGCCGACCCCGCTGCCGCCGACACCGCTACCGGTTCCGGCCGCCCCGGGGCCCCAGCAATAGGTCGCTCCCAGGGGGCCGCGGACCGTAGAGTCCCCATCCCGACAACTCCGAGACCAGCGAAAGGCGACAGGCAGTGAAAGACAACCTGGTAGGTGCGCTGTGGCGCCTGGCCATCTTCGTGATGGTCTGCCTGCTGGGGATGTTCGCGCTGTTCGCCGTGTTCGGTCAGCTCCGGTTCGAGAAGGCGCAGAGCTACCGCGCCCACTTCTCGAACGTGACCGGGCTGCAGGGCAACGATTTCGTGCGGATCGCCGGGGTGGAGGTCGGCAAGGTCCAGGCCATCACCGTCAACGACGACGGCACGCTCGACGTGGAGTTCACCGCCGACGACTCGGTGGTGCTCACCCACGGCACCCGGGCGGTGATCCGCTACGACGACCTGATCGGCGGCCGCTATCTGTCGCTGACCGAAGGCGCCGGCGACACCAAGCGGCTCAAGCCCGGCGACACGATCCCGCTCGACCAGACCGAGCCGGCCCTGGATCTCGACGCGCTCATCGGCGGCTTCCGGCCACTGTTCCGTGCCCTGGATCCCGACCAGATCAACGCCCTGTCCGGGCAGCTGATCAGTGCGCTGCAGGGCCAGGGGGCCACCATCGGTTCCTTCCTGTCGCAGACGGCGGCGCTGACCAACACCCTCGCAGACCGCGACCAGCTGATCGGTGAGGTCATCACCAACCTGAACACGGTGATGGGTTCGCTTGCCGGGCAGAGTGATCAGTTCGGTAAGGGCGTCACCGCGTTGTCGGAGCTGATCTCCGCGCTGGAGAAACGCAAGACCGACATCGCCGACGGGGTGGCCTACACCAACGCCGCGGCCGGCTCGATCTCCGACCTGCTGGCCCAGGCCCGGCCGCCGCTGAAGAAGGTGGTGACCGAGACCGACCGCACCGCCGGCATCGTGATGGCCGATCACGCCTACTTCGACGACCTGCTGGATACACTGCCCAACGCCTATCAGGTGCTCAACCGGCAGGGCATCTACGGCGACTTCTTCAGCTTCTACCTGTGTGACGTGTCGCTGAAGCTCAACGGCAAGGGCGGCCAGCCGGTGTACGTCAAGGTTGCGGGTCAGGACACGGGGAGGTGCACACCGCGATGAAGTCCTTCGGTGAACGCAATCCCTTCGTGATCGGCCTGATCGGAATCATCGGCACGACCGCCATCGTGCTGGCCGCCCTGAACTATCAGAAGCTGCCCTTCTTCAACCAGGGCAAGACGTATTCCGCCTACTTCGCCGAGGCGGGCGGTCTGGCGGGCAACGCCCAGGTGCAGGTGTCGGGCCTGCGCGCCGGCCAGGTCACCAGCATCAGCCTGGACGGTCAACACGTGCTGGTGAAGTTCAAGGTGGACAAGAGCATTCGCCTCGGTGACCGCACCGAGGCGGCGATCAAGACCAAGAGCGTGCTGGGCACCAAGTACCTGGAGGTCACCCCGCGGGGCGAAGGCAGCCTCGACCAGACCATCCCGGCCGACCGCACCCGCTCGCCCTACCAACTGCCCGACGCGCTGGGCGATCTGGCCGCCACCATCAGCGGTCTCAACACCGATCAGCTCTCCGACTCGTTGCGGGTGCTGTCCTCGACGTTCTCCGAGACGCCCCCGGAGCTCAAGGCGGCCGTCGAAGGTGTGGCCCGGTTCTCCGACGTCCTCAACGAGAAGGACGCCCAGCTGAGGGATCTGCTGACCAACGCCAACAAGGCCACCACGGTGCTGGCCGACCGCAGCGACCAGGTGGTCGGCCTGATCCGCAACACCAACGCGTTGATGGCAGAGCTGCAGACCCAGAGCGCCGCCCTCGACGAGATCTCGGGCAACATCTCCACCCTCAGCCGGCAGCTGCAGGGCTTCATCGCCGAGAACCGCGTGACCATGAAACCGGCGCTGGAGAAACTCAACGGCGTGCTGGCCACCATCGACAACCGCCGCGACCGGGTGCAGAAGTCGATCAAGATGCTGGGCACCTACGCGATGGCGCTGGGTGAGTCGGTGGCCGCCGGCCCCTTCTTCAAGTCCTACATCGCCAATCTGCTGCCCGGCCAGTTCGTTCAGCCGTTCATCGACGCGGCCTTCTCCGACCTCGGCCTCGACCCGAACGTCAAGCTGCCCAGCGAGCTGGTGGACCCGCAGATCGGCCAGCCCGGAACACCGGCCCTGCCCGTGCCGTTCCCGCGCACCGGCCAGGGCGGCGAGCCGCATCTGAACCTGCCCGACGCGATCACCGGCAATCCCGAAGACCGGCAGTGCGGCCCGCCGGGCATCGCGTTGCCGGGTCCCGGCTGCTATCCGCTCCGCGAGCCGCTGCCGGCCCCGCCGCCGGGTGGCCCGCCGCCCGGGCCGCCGGGCATCGCGCCGCCGGGCATCGCCACCACCCCGGCACCGTCGGTGGCACCGGTCGCGGTTCCCGGGCCCGGCCAGCTGCCCCCGGTGACGCAGACGGCGCCCGCACCCCCGCAGGGCCCGCTGCCCGGCCCGGCTGACGGGGAGGGCGGCCGATGACGAGTCCGAGGATGACCCCGCGCGTGGGCCGCAACGGCAAGATCGGTATCGCCGTTCTGCTGGTGCTGGCGATCGTCGCCGCGGTGGCGCTGCTGCTGCGCCCCGGCGGCCCCATCAACCGCACCAACGTGGTGGCCTACTTCGACAACAGCAACGGGATCTTCGTCGGTGACGACGTGGACATCCTCGGGGTGCCGGTGGGGCGCATCGACAGCATCGAGCCCCAACCGGAACGGGTGAAGATCAGCTTCTCCTTCGACAGCAAGTACAAGGTTCCCGCCGACGCCAAGGCCGTGATCCTCTCGCCGGCGCTGGTGACCAGCCGCGCGATCCAGCTCACCCCCGTCTACTCGAGCGGTCCGACGATGCAGGACGGCGCCGTCATCGGTCAGGACCGCACCGCGGTCCCGGTGGAGTGGGACGATTTCCGGGAACAGTTGGAGCGGTTGACCGAGACGCTGCAGCCCACCGAGCCCGGCGGGGTCAGCACGCTGGGCGCACTGGTGAACACCACCGCGGACAACCTGCGCGGTGAGGGCGCCAACATCCGGCAGACGTTGATCAAACTGTCGCAGGCCATTTCGGCGCTCGGCGACCACAGCACCGACATCTTCAGCACCGTGAAGAACCTGTCGATCCTGGTCTCGGCGCTGCAGTCGAGCACCGACCTGATGCGCCAGCTCAACCAGAACCTCGCGAACGTGACCGGCCTGCTCGCCGACGACCCCGGGGAGGTCGCCGCCGCGGTCTCCGATCTCAACGCGGCCGTCGGCGACGTCCAGAGCTTCGTCGCCGACAACCGCGAGACGTTGGGCACCACATCGGACAAGCTGGCCGCGGTGTCGCAGACGCTCTACGACAGTCTCGACGACATCAAGCAGCTGCTGCACGTCGCCCCGAACACGCTGCAGAACTACGTGAACATCTACCAGCCGGCCCAGGGGGCGGCCACCAGCGTGCTGGCGATCAACAACTTCGCCAACCCGATCTCGTTCCTGTGCGGGGCCGTCCAGGCGGCCTCCCGGCTGGGCGCCGAGCAGTCGGCCAAACTGTGCATGCAGTATCTGGCGCCGATCGTCAAGAACCGGCAGTACAACTTCCTGCCGCTGGGACAGAACCTGTTCGTGGGCACCCAGGCCCGTCCGAACGAGGTGACCTTCAGCGAGGACTGGCTGCGGCCCGACTACATCCCGCCGTCCAGTGCCCCGCCGGCCCCGCCGGCGGGGCACTGGACGGCGGGATGTAGTCGGGCCGCAGCCAGTCCTCGCTGAAGGTCACCTCGTTCGGACGGGCCTGGGTGCCCACGAACAGGTTCTGTCCCAGCG
>NZ_NVQF01000054.1 GCF_002592005.1 Mycolicibacterium palauense
CGATGTGTATACGAGCCAGGCTCACGACATTCATCCTGGTTCATCGTGCCAGCGCGCGGCGGGCGCCCGGATCGGCCCACCCCCGCGCGGTCGGCGGCGGCCGTGACGTGTCGGGGATCTGTCGGTGGGCCGTGGTGTCATCGGGACATGGATTCCCCGGTGTCCGCAGCAGACCGTCCCGCCCTCCGCTGGGAGCCGGATGCCGCCGCCGTGCTCGACCCGCAGCGCCGCGGGGTCATCCGCGTTCTCGGCGGCCCCGGCACCGGGAAGAGCACCCTGCTCGTGGACGCCGCGACCACGCGGATCGCCGCGGGCACAGACCCCGAGACGGTGCTGGTCCTCACCGGCGCGGGCCGCCCCGGTGTGCACACCCGCGGCCGGTTGACCACCGCGTTGCTGTCCTCGGCCGCTCAGGCTCCGGTCGGGGGACCGTCGGCGGTGCGCAGCCCGCTGGTGCGCTCGCTGCACTCCTACGCGTTCGGCGTCCTGCGGTTGGCCGCGCAGCGTGCGGGCGAGGCGCCGCCCCGGTTGATCACCGGAGCCGAGCAGGACGGCATCATCCGTGAACTGCTCGCCGGCGACGCCGAGGACGGCGCGTCGGCCTGGCCCGCGGAGCTGCGGGCCGCGCTGACCACCGCCGGGTTCGCCACCGAGCTGCGGGACCTGTTGGCGCGCTGCGCCGAACGTGGGGTGGACCCGCAGCAGCTGCAGCGCCTGGGCCGGCTCTCCGGCCGTCCCGAATGGACCGCGGCGGGGCGTTTCGCCCAGCAGTACGAGCAGGTGATGCTGCTGCGCGCGGCGGTCGGCACCGCGGCCGCGAACGCCACCGTGCCCGCGCTGAGCGCCGCCGAGCTCGTCGGGGCCGCCCTGGACGCGTTCGCCGCCGATCCCGACCTGCTGACCGCCGAGCACCACCGGCTGGAACTGCTGCTGGTCGACGACGCCCAGCATCTCGATCCGCAGGCCGCGCAACTGGTCCGGGTCCTGGCTGCGGGGGCGCGGAGCGCCGTCGTCGCCGGCGACCCACACCAGGCCGTCTACGGTTTCCGCGGTGCCGACCCGGCGCTGCTCCTCGCCGACGGCACCGACTCGGTCACGCTGCGCACCTCGCACCGCTGCACGCCGGCGGTGGCCGCAGCGGTCTCGACGGCCGTCTCCCGGCTGCCGGGCGCCCCCGACGCCGGCATCGTCAGCGCCCGAACCGAATCCGGCTCGGTGTCGGCGAGGTTGGCGCTCTCCGAGCACGCCGAGGAGGCGCTGATCGCCGACACCCTGCGCCGCGCCCACCTGCTCGACGGTGTGCCGTGGTCGCAGATGGCGGTCGTCGTGCGGTCGGTGCCCCGCGCGGCCAGCGGACTGCCGCGGGCGCTGGCCGCCGCAGGCGTCCCGGTGGCCGCCCCGACGGCGCACGAACCGATCGCCGCCAACCCGGTGGTGCGGGCGCTGCTGGCGGTCGTGCGCGCCACCTCGGACGGTCTGACCGGCGAGCAGGCCTGCGCGCTGTTGACCGGCCCGATCGGCCGGGTGGACCCGGTGTCGCTGCGCCAGCTGCGCCGCGCTCTGCGCCGGCGCGACGGCTCCACTCCGCCGAGGGATTTCGGTGATCTGTTGGTGGAGATCCTCGGCGGTGCGATACCGGCGGACCTCGCGCCGCTGCATGCCCGGCCGTTGCGGCGGCTGCAGGGGGTGCTGCGTGCGGCCGCCACCGCCGCCGGCACCCAGGATGCGCGGGCGGTGCTCTGGCAGGCGTGGCACCGCAGCGGATTGCAGCGTCGGCTCGTGACCTCGGCCGAACGCGGGGGGGCCGCGGGACAGCGGGCCGACGCCGATCTCGACTGCGTCACCGCGCTGTTCGACGTCACGGACGATTTCGTCTCCCGGACGACGGGCGCGTCGCTGGGTGGGCTGGTGGATCACGTGACGGCCCTGCGGCTGCCGCTCGTCGCGGGCGAGCCGGTGCAGCGGCAGGACGCGGTCACCATTCTCAGCCCGCACGCGGCGCTGGGACACGAATGGGACCTGGTGGTGATCGCGGGGCTGCAGGAAGGGCTGTGGCCCAACACGACTCCACGCGGCGGCGTGCTGGGGACCCAGCGTCTGCTCGACGTGCTCGACGGGGTGGTCGCCGAGGCGTCGCTGCGTGCCCCGCTGGTCGCCGAGGAACGCCGGCTGCTGATCTCGGCCATGGGCCGCGCCCGCCACCGCCTGGTGGTCACCGCCGTCGACGCGAACCCCGATGCCACCGAACCGGCCCTGCCGTCGCCGTTCTTCTACGACGTCGCCGGGTCGGCGACCGACACGTCCGTGCCGCAGGCGGGCGTCGAGACCCCACCCGCGCCCCCGGTGCTGTCCGTGCCGGCGGTGGTCGGTCGGCTTCGTGGCGTGGTCTGCGCGCCCGCGGGTGCGGTGGACGACGATGCCCGCGCGGAGGCGGCCCGGCAACTGGCCCGCCTGGCCGCGGCCGGAATCCCCGGCGCCGATCCCGCCCAGTGGTACGGCATGGTTCCGGTCAGCACCGACGCGCCACTGCGCGGTGACGCCGGCACCGGGGCGCCTTCCCGGACGGGCACCGGGTCGGACGCCGGGTCAGACGCCGGGTCAGACGCCGGGTCAGACACCGTCACCCTGTCGCCGTCGGTGCTGCAGACGCTGCGCGACTGCCCCCTGCGCTGGCTGTGGGAGCGCCACGGGGGCCGCGATTCCCGTGATCTCCGGTCGGCGCTGGGTTCACTGGTCCACGCGCTGATCGCCCAACCGGACAAGTCCGAGTCGCAGATGCTCGGCGAGTTGGAGCGGGTGTGGGCGCAGCTGCCTTTCGACTCGGCGTGGTTCGCGCGTAACGAGCTGGCCCGGCACCGCGCGATGATCACCACGTTCACCCGGTGGCGCGAACAGACCCGGCCCCAACTGAGTGCCGTCGGAACCGAGGTCGGTGTCGACGGTGCACTCGAGGCCGGGGACGCGCCGGGACCGCAGGTGCGGATGCGCGGCCGGGTGGACCGCCTGGAGCGTGACGCCGAGGGGCGTCTGGTCATCGTGGACGTCAAGACCGGCAAGAGTCCGGTGAGCAAGGACGACGCGCAGGATCACGCGCAGCTGGCCATGTACCAACTGGCGGTGGCCGACGGCCTGGTGGCCGGCGGCGGAGAACCCGGGGGCGCGCGGCTGGTGTATGTGGCCAAGCCCTCGGCATCCGGGGCCACCGAACGCCACCAGGACCCCCTGACCCCGGAGGCCCGCGAGCACTGGCGCACCGAGGTCGCCCGCGCCGTGGAGGCCGCCGAGGGGCCCGGCTTCACCGCCCGCGTCAACAGCGGGTGCGCGCACTGCCCGGTGCGGCCCAGTTGCCCCGCCCACACCGACCGGTCCGGGGATGGTCAGCGATGACGCATCCGGTGGTGCCACGCCACAGCCCGGCCGAGTTGGCGGTGGCGCTCGGTCTGCCCGCACCGACCGACGAACAGGCCGCGGTGATCGCCGCGCCGCCGGGTCCACTGGTGGTGATCGCCGGTGCCGGAGCGGGCAAGACCGAGACGATGGCGGCCCGGGTGGTGTGGCTGGTGGCCAACGGCTACGCCGAACCCGGCCAGGTGCTGGGGTTGACGTTCACCCGCAAGGCCGCCGGGCAGCTGTTGCGGCGCGTCCGCTCCCGGCTGGCGCGCCTGGCCGGTGCGGGCCTGGCCCCCGTCGACCCGGCGGTGACCACACCGCCGACGATCAGCACCTATCACGCGTTCGCCGGGAATCTGTTGCGCGAGTTCGGTCTTCTTCTTCCGATGGAACCCGATACCCGGCTGCTCGGGGAGACCGAACTGTGGCAGCTGGCCCACGAGGTGGTGTGCGCCCACCCCGGCGAGCTGACCGCCGAACGGACCCCCGCGGCGGTCACGTCGCTGGTGCTGCAGCTGTCGGGGCAGCTCGCCGAGCATCTGGTGAGCACCGAGGAGCTGCGCGACACCCATCTGGAGCTGGAGCGGCTGGTGCACACCCTGCCCGCCGGCCCGGGGCAGCGCGAGCGCGGCCCCAACCAGTCGCTGCTGAAGTTGTTGGGGGCCCAGACCGAACGCGCCGAACTGGTGCCGCTGGTCGACGCGCTGCACCGGCGGCTGCGGGCCGAGAAGGCGATGGACTTCGGGATGCAGATGTCGGCGGCAGCGCGACTGGCCGAGGACTTCCCGCAGGTCGGCACCCGGATGCGGGAGCGGTACCGGGTGGTGCTGCTCGACGAATACCAGGACACCGGGCATGCCCAGCGGGTCGCCCTGTCGGGACTGTTCGGCGGCGGCCGTGACGCCGGCCTGGCCCTGACTGCCGTCGGTGACCCGATCCAGTCGATCTACGGATGGCGTGGGGCCTCGGCGACCAACCTGCCACGTTTCACCACCGACTTCCCGGCACCGGACGGTACTCCGGCGCCCACCCTGGAGCTGCGGACCAGCTGGCGCAACCCGCCCAGCACCCTGCGCCTGGCCAATGCGGTCTCGGCCGACGCGCGCCGGCGGTCGGTGGCGGTGCGGCCGCTGCGGCCGCGGCCGGGCGCCGAGCCGGGCACCGTGACCGCGGCGCTGCTGACCGACGTCGCCGTCGAACGCGACTGGGTCGCGGCCGAACTGGCCCGCCGCTACGCGGCGGCGCGGGCCGGGGGAGTCGCCCCACCCACGGCGGCGGTGTTGGTGCGCCGCAACGCCGACGCCGCGCCGATGGCCGAGGCGCTACGCGCGCGGGGCGTCCCGGTGGAGGTGGTGGGCCTGGCGGGGCTGCTCGCGGTGACCGAGGTGGCCGACGTGGTGGCGATGCTGCGCCTGGCCGCCGATCCCGAGGCCGGCGCCGCCGCCATGCGGGTGCTCACGGGGCCGCGGCTGCGGCTGGGGGCCCGCGATCTGGCGGCGTTGTGGCGGCGTGCGCGCGATCTGGATGGCGGCGGGACACCCGCGGACGCGGGCACCGCACAGATCGTGGCGCAGACGGCCGCGGACGCCGACGCGCCCTGCCTGGCCGACGCGATCTGCGATCCCGGCCCGGCCCAGGCCTACTCCCCGGCGGGATACCGGCGGATCTGCACGCTGGCCGAGGAGCTGACCGCGGTGCGCGCGCGCCTGGATCACCCGGTGGCCGACGTCGTCACCGAGGTGCGCCGACTGCTGCGCGTCGACGTCGAGGCGCGCTCGCGTCGGCCCGGCGGCGCCACCGGCAGCGAACAACTCGACGCGTTCGCCGACGTGGTCGACGACTATGCGCGCCGGTGCGGGCCGGAGTCGGGGATCGCTGGGTTGTTGGCGTACCTGCAGGCCGCCGAATCAGTCGAGCGGGGCTTGGCGCCCGCCGAGGTGGCCGTGTCCGCGGACCGGGTCCAGGTGCTCACCGTGCACGCCGCCAAGGGGCTGGAATGGCAGGTGGTCGCGGTTCCGCACCTGTCGGCGCGGGTGTTCCCCTCGACCTCGGCGCGCAGCACCTGGCTCACCGACGCCGGCGAGCTGCCGCCGCTGCTGCGCGGCGACCGCGCCTCCTCGGGTGCTCCCGGCGTCCCGGTGCTCGACGTGTCGACTGTCACCGACCGCAGGCAGTTGTCCGACGTGATCACCGCCCACCGCGACCAACTCCGGCGCCGCCACCTCGACGAGGAACGCCGACTGCTCTACGTCGCGGTCACTCGGGCCGAGGACACCCTGCTGTTGTCCGGGCACCACTGGGGCGCCACCGAGATCACCCCGCGGGGCCCCTCGGAATTCCTCGTCGAGGTCAAGGACATCCTGGACCGCGCCGCCCGGGCGGGGGAACCCTGCGGAGACATCGCCGAGTGGGCACCCGAACCCGCCGACGGCGAACGTAACCCGCTGCGGGACAGCGTGGTCGAAGCGCAGTGGCCGTCGGATCCGCTCGGGGCGGCGCGGGCACGGACCGAAGCCGGGGCCGCCCTGGTCACCGCGGCGATGCGTGATCCCCGCGGCGGACCCGCCGGCGACCCGCACGGCTGGGTCGGCGACGTCGACGCGTTGATCGCCGAGCGTGCGCGCCACGTCGAACCGCCCCGCCCGCAGCTGCCGTCACAGCTGTCGGTGAGCAGCCTCGTCGACCTCGGCCGCGACCCGGCGGGAGCGGCGGCCCGGCTGCGCCGGCGGCTGCCCTCGCGGCCGGATCCGCACGCCCTGCTGGGAACCGCCTTCCACGAGTGGGTGCAGCGGTTCTACGGCACCGAGCGGCTGTTCGACCTGGAGGACCTGCCCGGCGCCGTCGACGCCGACGCGGCCCGGGTCGCCGGGGACCTGGCCGACCTGCAGGCGGCGTTCATGGCCTCGCCGTGGGCCGCGCGCACACCCATCGACGTGGAGGTGCCGTTCGAGATGCTGATCGGCGGGCATGTGGTGCGGGGCCGCATCGACGCGGTGTTCGCCGACCGCGACGGCGGGGCGACCGTGGTGGACTGGAAGACCGGGGACGCGCCGGCCGACCCCGAGGCGCAGCGGCACGCCGCCGTCCAGCTCGCCGTCTACCGGCAGGCGTGGGCGGCCATGTCGGGAACCCCGCTGTCCTCGGTGCGCGCGTCGTTCCACTACGTCCGCGGCGGGACGACCGTGGCGCCGGCCGCCCTGCCCGATCACGACGAGCTGGCCGGTCTGCTGACCCCGCCGGGGACCACCGCGGCGCGAAGCGACTGACCTTGCGCGAAGCGCCTGACCTTACGCGGAGCGCCTGACCTTCAGCGCCTCGGTGACCATCGGGATCTGCAGCGGCAGCCGAGCGAGCGCGGCCAGCCTCATCGGCCACGGCTTGTCCCACCAGAGTCGGACCATGTTCAGGTTGCCGGGAAAAACGCCGACGAACAGCGCCGCGGCGGCGGTCGCGCCGAAGCGGCGGGTGCGCGGCACCAGCAGTAGGGCGCCGGTGCCGACCTCGGCCACCCCCGACGCGTAGGTGTAGAACCGCGGACTGCCCGGCAGCTCGGCCGGGATGATCGCGTCGAACGGCTTGGGCGCCGCGAAGTGGGTGATGCCCACCCCGATCAGCAGGGCGGCAAGGCGGTACGCCGACGCGTCGGTGGAGTGCTGGGCCGCGGGGGTGGGAGGCGTCATGGTTTCATTGTGTCGTGCGCCTGGCGGGACGGGGTCATCGTGCCCAGGAATAGGCTCCGCGGTCGGCTGCGCCGGATCAACCAGTCACTGACGGAGAAGCGGTCCGCCGAACTCGTCCACGATCTGAGCATCCCGGAACGGTTCGTCAGCCCCGGCCGGCGGATCGCGGTCCGCGTGATCTATGCGTTGGTGGCGCTGTTCGCGGCCGTGTTCATCGTCTACCTCGACCGCGACGGCTACCGCGACGCCAACGGCGACGGCCTGACGTTCCTGGACTGCCTGTACTACGCGACGGTGTCCCTGTCGACCACGGGGTACGGCGACATCACCCCGTACACGCAGAGCGCGCGACTGGTCAACGTGCTGGTCATTACGCCGCTGCGGGTGGCATTCCTGATCGTGCTCATCGGCACCACCGTCGAGACCCTCACCGAGGCTTCGCGCAAGGCGCTCAAGATCCAGCGATGGAGGAATTCCGTGCGCAACCACACCGTCGTCATCGGCTACGGCACCAAGGGCAAGACCGCCGTGGCGGCCATGGTCGGCGACGGCACCCCGCCGGGCGAGATCGTCGTCGTCGACACCGACCGGTCCGCGTTGGAGAACGCCAACGCCTCCGGGCTGGTCACCGTGCGCGGAGACGCCAACCGCTCCGATGTGTTGCGTCTGGCCGGCGCCCAGCACGCCTCGACGATCATCGTGGCCACCAACAGTGACCCGACCGCGGTGATGGTGACGCTCTCGGCGCGCGAGCTGGCCCCCAAGGCCAAGATCATCGCCTCCATCCGGGAGGCCGAGAACCAGCATCTGTTGCAGCAGTCCGGGGCGGACTCGGTGGTGGTGTCCTCCGAGACCGCCGGGCGGCTGCTGGGCATCGCCAAGAAGGCGCCGGCGGTCGTCGAGCTCATCGAGGACCTGCTGACCCCCGACGCCGGCCTGGCGATCGCCGAGAAGGAGGTCGACCCCAAACAGATCGGCGGCTCGCCGCGGCATCTGCCTCAGGTGGTGCTGGGTGTGGTGCGCGACGGCCGGCTGGTGCGTGTCGACGACCCGCAGGTCGATTCGATGGAGACCGGGGACCGGCTGCTCTACGTCCGCAACGCCGAGGACCAGGACGACTAGTGGCCGATTTCCGGCTTCGCAACGTGCCCCTGCTGTCGCGGGTCGGCGCCGACCGCTCCGACCAGCTGCGCACCGACGTCGACGCCGCCGTGGCGGGCTGGGCCTCCGCCGCGGTGCTGCGGGTCGACGAGCGCGGTCAGGTGCTCATCGCCGACGGCGCGGTGCTGCTCGGTGACACCGCCGGGCTGGGGGACCGCCCGCCGCCCGACGCGGTGTTCCTCGGCAGAATCGACGACGGGCGCAACGGTGCCGGCCGCCACGTGTGGGCGATCCGCGCGCCGCTGCAGCCCCCGGCCGACGGCACCGACACTCACGTCCTGGACCTGCGCCGCGCGGGAACCGTTTTCGACGATGTCAGCGCGCAGCTGGTGGCCTCGGCGACGGCGCTGCTGAACTGGCACGACCACGCCCGGTTCAGCGCCGTCGACGGCGCACCGACCAAACCGGTCAAGGGCGGCTGGGCCCGGGTGAACATGCTCACCGGTCAGGAGGAGTTCCCGCGGATCGACCCGGCCATCATCTGCCTGGTGCACGACGGCGCCGACCGGGTGGTGCTGGCCCGCCAGACGGTGTGGCCGCAACGGATGTTCTCGCTGCTGGCCGGTTTCGTCGAGGCGGGCGAATCCTTCGAGACCTGCGTGGCGCGCGAGATCGCCGAGGAGGTGGGCCTGACCGTCCGCGACATCCGCTACCTGGGCAGCCAGCCCTGGCCGTTCCCGCGCTCGCTGATGGTGGGCTTCCACGCCGTGGCCGACCCCGAGCAGCCGTTCGTCTTCCACGACGGTGAGATCGCCGAGGCCGCGTGGTTCACCCGCGCCGAGGTCCGTGCGGCGCTGGAGCTCGGCGACTGGAGCAGCGCGGCCGCCGCCGACGCCAAACTGCTACTGCCCGGGTCGATTTCGATCGCCCGGGAGATCATCGAATCCTGGGCCTACCCCGACTGAGGTCCTGACTGCGCCAGCTCGGCCAACTTGCCGGCGACCTCCCGGACATCGGGATTGGTCAGGGTCGATCCGTCGGCGAACTTCACCGTCGGCACGGTGCGGTTGCCCCCGTTGACCGAGGCGACGAACTCCGCGGCGGCGCGGTCGCGGTCGATGTTCACCTCGTCGTAGCCGATGTCGTGGGATTTCATCGCCTTCTTCAGCCGGCGGCAGTAGCCGCACCACCCGGTGGTGTACATGGTCACCTGCGCAGTCATGAGGCAATCTTGCCGCAGCGGACCCCCGCCCGGACCGGCAGGGCCGCCGCCTGTCGGGCCCTGCTGCGATGATGGACGCCATGTCGACCGAGCAAGCCCTCCTCGCCGGCCTCGACGACGAACAGCGGGAGGCGGTGCAGGCCGGCCGCGGCCCGGTGTGCGTGCTCGCCGGCGCCGGAACCGGCAAGACCCGCACGATCATCCACCGCATCGCCCACCTCGTCGGTGCCGGTCACGTCGCCGCCGGACAGGTGCTGGCGGTGACGTTCACCCAGCGCGCGGCGGGCGAGATGCGGGGCCGGCTGCGTGCCCTGGACGCGGCCGCGCAGACCGGGGCGCGGGTCGGGTCGGTGCAGGCGCTGACGTTTCACGCCGCGGCCCGCCGGCAGTTGTCCTATTTCTGGCCGCGGGTGGTCGGCAACACCGACTGGCAGCTGCTCGACAGCAAATTCGCCGTCGTCGCGCAGGCGGCGAGCCGGGCCAAGCTGAAGGCCAGCACCGACGACGTGCGGGATCTGGCCGGGGAGATCGAATGGGCCAAGGCCTCGCTGATCACCCCCGAGCAGTACCCGGCTGCGGTCGCCGAGGCCGGGCGTGACATCCCGATGGACGCCGCGCGCATCGCGACGGTCTACGGCGGCTACGAGAACCTCAAGGCCCGCGGCGAGACCGCCCTGCTCGACTTCGACGACCTGCTGCTGCACACCGCGGCCGCCATCGAGAACGACGCCGCGGTGGCCGAGGAGTTCCGCGACCGCTACCGCTGCTTCGTCGTCGACGAGTACCAGGACGTCACCCCCCTGCAGCAGCGGGTGCTGACGGCCTGGCTCGGCAACCGCGACGACCTGACCGTCGTCGGCGACGCCAACCAGACCATCTACTCGTTCACCGGGGCCACGCCGAGGTTCCTGCTGGACTTCTCGCGCCGGTTCCCGGAGGCCGCCGTCGTGCGGCTCGAACGCGACTACCGATCCACCCCGCAGGTCGTGTCGCTGGCCAACCGGGTGATCGCCGCGGCGCGCGGCCGGGTCGCCGGCAGCCGGCTGCATCTGGTCGGCCAGCGCCCGCCCGGGCCGGAGCCGACCTTCGGCGAGCATCCCGACGAGGTCGCCGAGGCGGCCGCGGTGGCCCGGGCGGTCAAGAAGCTCATCGACGGGGGCACGGCGCCGGCCGAGATCGCCGTGCTGTACCGGATCAACGCCCAATCCGAGGTCTACGAGGAGGCGCTCACCGAGGCGGGCGTCGCCTTTCAGGTGCGCGGCGGGGAAGGGTTCTTCAGCCGCCAGGAGGTCCGTCAGGCGCTGCTGGCGCTGCACCGCGCCGCCGAACGCGGCAGCGGTGCGGGCGACGGTGATGCCTCCCATGTGTCCGATGTGTCCGATGTGTCCGATGCGTCGGATGTGTCGGCCGTGGTGCGCGCACTGCTGGAGCCGCTGGGCCTCACGGCCCAGGCGCCCGCGGGCACCCGGGCCCGCGAACGCTGGGAGGCGCTGACGGCGCTGGCCGACCTCGCCGACGAGGAAGTGGCCACCCGCCCGGACCTCGACCTGGCCGGCCTGGTCGCCGAACTGCGGTTGCGGGCCGACGCCCGTCATCCACCGGTGGTGCAGGGCGTCACCCTGGCCTCGCTGCACGCCGCCAAGGGCCTGGAATGGGACGCGGTGTTCCTGGTCGGGTTGGCCGACGGGACGCTGCCGATCTCGCATGCCCTGGCCCACGGCGCCGACAGCGAGGCCGTCGAGGAGGAGCGCCGGTTGCTCTACGTCGGCGTCACCCGGGCGCGGGTACACCTGAGCCTGAGCTGGGCGCTGTCCCGCACCCCGGGGGGACGGCAGAACCGCAGACCGTCGCGGTTCCTCAACGGGCTGGCCCCGCAGCTGCGGTCCGGGAGCCGGGAGCCGGTGTCGCGCCGCCGCCGCGCCGCCGCCAAACGCTGCCGGGTATGCAACGGTGAACTGACCACCCCGGCGGCGACCATGCTCGGTCGCTGCACGGACTGCCCCTCCGATGTCGACGACGACCTGCTGATCCAGCTCAAGGAGTGGCGCACCCGCACCGCCCGCGAATTGAAGATGCCGCCCTACGTCGTCTTCAGCGACAACACGCTGGTCGCCATCGCCGAGGTGCTGCCGACCGACGATGCCGCGCTCGTGGCGATCCCCGGCATCGGCGCCCGCAAGCTCGAGCAGTACGGCCCCGACATCCTGGAGATGGTGCGATCCCGCTGAGGCCGGGGCCGCATCACTGAAACGTCGGATCACTGTGAGTCACTGAAACCGCAGGTCAAAAATCACTTGGTGGGATATGCGATCACCGGCTAGCCTCAATACCGCATGGATCACGGCCCGCGACACGGGAAGGAGGAGCTCGCGATGAACGACATCACCGCTATCGGCGTAACCGCCACCACGGCGTTGCGTGCTGGGCTCCTCGTGTGCGCGCCCGGGACCGGGATGACCCCGGCGACGGCTGCCACATCCCCCCGTCCGCATAACGCCGGCGCGGCTCCCGCCGCGTGGGCGGCCCACGCCTTTGCGCCGCAGCGCAAGCGTCGCGCCGCCGAGACCGTCGCGTCCGTGAATCGAGGCTCCCCCTAGAAGAGCCCGCGACAGCAGCCAGATTGGCCACGGACCCGACGAAACCGGATCCGTGGCCACAGTGTTTTCAGGGCAGCGCAGCCCGAATCACCGGCCCGGATCTCAGCCAGAAACAACTCATGAGACCAGGAAGCAGGTGAGCAGGACATGTCAGCCCTGACGGTCCACAAAGAGACGCTGCCGGTGCTGCCGTGCCATGTGGGCGACCCCGACCTGTGGTTCGCCGAATCCCCGACCGACCTGGAGCGCGCGAAGGTGCTCTGCGCCGACTGCCCGATCCGCCGGCAGTGCCTGGCCGCGGCGTTGGACCGGGGCGAGCCGTGGGGCGTCTGGGGCGGTGAGATCGTCGAGCGCGGAATGATCGTCGCGCGCAAGCGGCCCCGCGGACGGCCCCGCAAGGACGCCTGCGCCGCCTGAACGTCGTGACCCGGGCGGTCAAGCGGGCGGTCACGGGCGGTCGGTGCCGGTTCCCGGCGCCGACCGCCGGCTCGGGCCGCTGGTTCAGGCCGGCTTCTCAGGCCGGCTTCTCAGACCGGCTTCTCAGACCGTGGCGGCGTCGGGGTCGGCGAAGCCCGGGACGTAGTCCTCGGCGATCTTGCGCACCGGGACGCTGGCGTCGAGCTGGCAGGAGATCGCCACGATCGACGCGATCACCCGCATCGGGATCGCCAGCCGGGGCGGGATGGCCATCTGGCGGGCGGTCCGGATCTGACCGGGGGCGCGGTCGATGTCCATCGCGGCCATCTTCTGCAGCCACTTCCGGTTGTAGTGGAACACCTCGACTTCCAGTGGCTGCACGTACTGCTGCAGCATCTTGTCGATGTCGCGGACGTCGACCTGCTCGCCCCGCTGGATGAACCCGATCTTCTCCATCGTGGGCAGCAGCTTGTCGTAGTTCTTGTCCACCGCGTAGCGCAGGATCTGGCCGAGCTCGGGTGGCATTCCGCCCGGTAGCGGCGCCACCGCACCGAAGTCGATGACACCCATCTTGTCGCCGGGCAACAGCATGAAATTGCCGGGGTGGGCGTCGCCGTGCATCATCTCCAGCCGCCGCGGCGCGTCGTCAGTGAGCTCGAACAGCCGGTACCCCATCAGGTTGCGCTGATCCTGGGTGCCGGTGCGGATGATCTGCGCCAGCGGTATGCCCTCGATCCATTCGGCCACCACGACCTTGGGTGCGCTCGCCACGATGTGGGGGACCACGAAATGCGGATGATCGTGGTAGGCCTTGGCGAACGCGCGCTGGTTGTCGGCCTCCAGACGGTAGTCCAGTTCCATCTCGGTGCGCTCGATCAGCTCGTCGACCACACCCTGCACGTCGGCGCCGGGGGAGAGCTGCTTGAAGACCGACACCATGCGCTGCATGGTCTTCAGGTCGGCGCGCAGGGCCTCGTCGGCGCCGGGGTACTGGATCTTGACGGCGACCTCGCGGCCGTCGGACCAGACCGCCTTGTGCACCTGGCCGATGCTGGCCGACGCGACCGGCTTGTCATCGAAGGAGGCGAACCGCTCGCGCCACCGGGTGCCCAGCTGGCTGTCGAGCATGCGGTGCACCTTGGCCGCCGGCAGCGGCGGTGCGTCCTTCTGCAGCTTGGTCAGGGCCTCGCGGTAGGGCTCGCCGAATTCCTCGGGGACGGCCGCCTCCATGACCGACAGCGCCTGGCCGACCTTCATTGCTCCGCCCTTGAGCTCACCGAGCACGGTGAACAGCTGATTGGCGGCCTTCTCGACGAGTTCGGCATTGACCTCGTCACGCGACTTGCCGGTCAGGCGTTTGCCGAAGCCCAGTGCCGCGCGGCCCGCCATCCCCATCGGGAGGCTGGCGAGCTTCGCGTTGCGAGCCACACTGCCCCGTTTGATCTCTGCCACCAGACCATCATCCATGACAATCGCCGATGTCCACATACCTGGTTGGCAACAAGTGATGTCAACATCGGCAGCGGGGATGCCGCGGCCAGTGCCGCGCGACGATCGAGCTGGTCGCGACGTCGAATTCCAGTGTCGCCGACAGCGTCGGCGGCGGCGGCGCGTCCCGCGGCGAGGCCGGCGTCCCGGCGGCGCGCACCGCCCGGAGCACCGCGTCCACCTGGCCGAGCGCGAGCGCGGCGGTGGCCAGCAGGGTCGCCCGGTCGGCGGTGCCGACGGTGTCGCGCAGCTGGGCGGCCACGGCGGGCCAGGCGGCGTCGCGGTCGCTGCGATGCAGGTCGGCGCAGCTCAGGCAGCTGGTCAGGCCCGGGACCACCAGCGGACCCACCAGCCCGGCGCCGTCGCGAACCCGCACCATCAGGTGCGGCACCCTCGATTCGTGCAGCTCACGCACCATGCGGGGATCGGCGACCAGAAAATCGGCGAGGATCACCAGATCGGTGCCGTCGGGGCCGGACATCGCATGCGGGGCGCTGCTGTGCTTGATGCGGGCGCCGGAGCAGCGCAACGCTTCGACCAGCAGGTCCGTCAGCGGTCCGCGCCCGTGCACCCGGACCGAGGCGGCCGGGCCGGCGGCGACGGTCTGGCCGCCGGTGACCACACCGGCACCGGTCAGCGCATCGATCAAACCGGAAAATTCACGCGGATCGGTGCCGCCGCTTCGGCCGGCCTCGGCCAGCAGTTCAGTAAGCGGGGCGCCGGGCTGCATGCGGCGCAGCAGCCCCGCCAGTGCGCCGGCCGACAGTCCCGCCGGTGGACGGACCTGAACGGCGCGCCGCGGATCCCAGCCGACCTGCACGGTCCCGTCCGGCCGCAGCAGCACGGGCATGGCCGGGTTCAGGTGCAGACACCGCGTCATGCGCCGACTGTGGCACGGCCGCGGCGCGGGTCAGCTCACTTATCCACAGGCGGTTCGGCGCCCGGGTCGTCGTCCTCGGTGGCGTCCTCGGTGGCGTCCTCGGTGGCGTCCTCGGTGGTGTCCCCGGTGGTTTTTTCCCCGGACTCGAACTGCTTCTCGAACTCGGCGATCGCCGACTCGATCCCGCTGGTGTCCCCGCCGATGACCCGGTCGATGAACGCGGCCGGCTCGTCGAGGTCGTCGCTGTCGGGCAGCAGGTCCGGGTGCTGCCACACCGCATCGCGGGCGTCCATTCCCGCGGCCTGGCTCAGGCGTTCCCACAACACCGCGGCCTCGCGCAGTTTGCGGGGGCGCAGCTCCAACCCGACCAGGGTGGCGAAGGTCTGCTCGGCCGGGCCGCCGGTGGCCCGGCGGCGGCGCAGCGTCTCGCTGAGGGCCGACGCCCCGGGGATCCGGTCGCCGAGCGCCTCGGCGACCACCGTCTGGACCCAGCCCTCGATGAGCGCCAGCAGCGTCTCCAGCCGCTCGAGGGCGGCCTTCTGCTCCGGGGATGCCTTCGGCTCGAAGATCCCCTGGTTGAGCAGCTGCTCCATGGCCGCCGGGTCCGCCATGGCCGCCGGGTTGAAACCCTGCGCGAGTTCCTCGATGCCGCTCATGTCGATCTGGATGCCCTTGGCGTAGGACTCGACGGCGTTGAGCAGCTGACTGGACAGCCAGGGCACGTGGCTGAACAGCCGGTGGTGGGCGGCCTCGCGGGCCGCCAGGAACGTCATGATCTCCGCGCGGGGCTGCTCGAGCCCGGAGGAGAGCTCTTCGATGGCGTCGGGCATCAGCGCCGCCACGCCCTTGGGGCCCAGCGGGAGCCCGATGTCGGTGGAGGTCAGCACCTCCTTGGACAGCCGGCCCAGGGCCTGCCCCAGCTGGGAGCCGAAGGCCATGCCGCCCATCTGCGAGATCATGCTCAGCAGCGGCCCGGCCATGCTCTTGGCCTCTTCGGGCAGCGCCGAGGCCCACACCGTCGAGATCTGCTCGGCGACCGGATCGCACAGTCTCTTCCAGGTGTCCAGGGTGTTGTCGATCCAGTCGGTGGGTGTCCACGCCACCGCCTTGGAGGTGCCGGCCGGCAGCGCGGTCACCCCGTCGAGCCAGGTCTCGGCCAGGCGCACGGCGTCGGCGATGGCCGTGGACGTCGCGGCCGGGACGGGGGCGACGAAGCCGATGGAGTTGGAGGCCAGCTGCCGGGCCAGGTCATAGTTGACCGGGCCGGACGCCGCTCCGCCGGCCATCGGTCCGCCGGTGCCGGAGAACATCTGTCCCAGCCGGGTGAAGATCTGGCCCAGGTCGGCCATGTTGAACTCGCCGCCCTGGGCGCCCAGGCCGAACGGATCCGACGGGTTGCCGCCGGAGTCGCGGTCCTTCTTTCCTCGGTCGCGGTCGGGGTCGTCTCCTGCGGAGAAGCCAAAGGGCAGGTCAGCCATATCTCAACGGTACTCACCGGGGCAGGACCGTGTGCGGTGCCCGGTCACGCTCTCAGAGAACCCGCCCACACCGGCGGGACACCGCTGAGGCGCCGCTGGCCGGGGGGCCGCCGGATTCGTTGGCTTACTCTTGGCGGCGTGAACAGGCGGATTATGACGCTGCTGGTGGCGTTCGTGCCGATCCTCGCCTTCGGTGTGCTGCTGGCGGCGGTGACCGTGCCGTTCGTCTCGCTGGGGCCGGGCCCCACCTTCAACACGCTCGGCGAGTACGACGGCAAGCAGGTCGTCGACATCGAGGGCATCGACACCAAGCCGACCTCCGGGCACCTCAACATGACGACGGTCTCCCAGCGTGACGGCCTGACCCTGGGTCAGGCGCTGACCCTGTGGCTCTCCGGGCGCGAGCAGCTGCTTCCGCGGGACCTGGTCTACCCGCCGGACAAGTCGCGCGAGGACGTCGAGAAGGAGAACAGCGCCGATTTCCAGCAGTCCGAGGACAACGCCGAATTCGCGGCGCTGAACTACCTCAAGTACGCCCCGGCGGTGAGCGTGGAGAAGGTCAACGACCCCGGGCCGGCCGCCGGCAAGCTGCGGCGCGGCGACGCCATCGACGCCGTCAACGGCACCCCGGTCGCCGATGTCGACCAGTTCACCTCGTTGCTGAAGAACACCAAGCCCGGCCAGCAGGTCGTCCTGGACTATCGCCGCAAGAACGCCGCGCCGGGGACCGCGACGGTCACGCTGGGCTCCAACGAGGACCGCGATTTCGGCTACCTGGGCATCGCGGTGCGCGACGCGCCGTGGGCCCCGTTCACCATCGACTTCAACCTGGCCAACGTGGGCGGGCCGTCGGCGGGGCTGATGTTCAGCCTGGCCGTGGTCGACAAACTCACCAGCGGCGACCTCAACGACGCCAAGTTCGTCGCCGGCACCGGCACGATCTCCGGCGACGGCCAGGTCGGCTCCATCGGCGGCATCACGCACAAGATGCTGGCCGCCGAGGAGGCCGGTGCCACCGTCTTCCTGGTGCCCGTCGACAACTGCGACGAGGCCCTGTCGGGTCCCCACGAGGACATGGAGCTGGTGAAGGTCGACACCCTCACCGGCGCGGTCGATGCCCTCAACACCATTTCAGCCGGCGGCGAACCTCCGCGCTGCTGAACAGGCTGCCGAAACGGGCTGCTGAACGGCAGGCCACGATCCGCCGGTGACCGGTTGCGTACAGTTGTGACGGTCACAGCAGATCGCCAGACTTGAATCAACCGGCCAGACCAGGGAGTCGACACGTGGGTATGCGGCCCGCCGCGAGGATGCCGAAGCTGACTCGGCGTAGCCGAATTCTGATCGCGATCGCCTTGGCGGTCATCGTCCTGCTGCTGTTCGGCCCACGCCTGATCGACCGGTACGTCGACTGGCTGTGGTTCGGGGAGCTGGGCTACCGGTCGGTGTTCACCACCGTGCTGGTCACCAAGGTGATCGTCTTCCTGGTCGCGGGCCTGCTGGTCGGCGTCGTCGTGTTCGCCGGGCTGGCGCTGGCCTACCGCACCCGGCCGGTGTTCGTCCCGGCCAGCGGCCCCAACGACCCGGTGGCCCGCTACCGCACCACCGTGCTCGCGCGGCTCAAGCTGTTCGCCATCGGGATTCCCGCCCTGGTCGGGGTGATCGCGGGTCTGGTGGCGCAGACCTACTGGGAGCGCGTCCAGCTGTTCATGCACGGCGGCGATTTCGGGGTCACCGATCCGCAGTTCGGCATCGACCTGGGCTTCTACGCCTTCGACCTGCCCTTCTACCGGCTCGTGTTGTCGTACCTGATGGTGGCGTTGTTCCTGGCGCTGCTGGGCAACCTCGTCGCGCACTACATCTTCGGCGGGATCCGGCTGGCCGGGCGCAGCGGCGCGCTGTCCAAGGCGGCGCGCATCCAGCTGGTCACGCTGGTGGGTGTGCTGGTGCTGCTCAAGGCCGCCGCCTACTGGCTGGACCGCTACGAGCTGCTCAGCCACACCCGCGGCGGCAAGCCGTTCACCGGCGCCGGCTACACCGACATCAACGCGGTGCTGCCGGCCAAGCTGATCCTGCTGGCCATCGCCGTGATCTGCGCGGTGGCGGTGTTCTCCGCGCTGGTCCTCAAGGATCTGCGGATCCCGGCGATCGGCCTGGTGCTGCTGCTGCTGAGCTCGCTGATCGTCGGCGCCGGCTGGCCGCTGGTGGTCGAGCAGATCAGCGTCAAGCCCAACGCCGCGCAGAAGGAAAGCGAGTACATCGCCCGCAGCATCGCCGCGACCAGACAGGCCTACGGGCTCACCGACACGACCGTGAGCTACCGCGACTACAGCGGCGACGCCCCCACCTCGGCGCAGCAGATCGCCTCGGACCGGGCCACCATCTCCAACATCCGGGTGCTCGACCCGACCATCGTCAGCCCGGCCTTCACCCAGTTCCAGCAGGGCAAGAACTTCTACAGCTTCCCCGAGCAGCTCAACATCGACCGCTACTCCGACGGCGGTGGTGACCTGCGTGACTACGTGGTGGCCGCCCGCGAGCTCAACCCCGACCGGCTGATCGACAACCAGCGAGACTGGATCAACCGCCACACCGTGTACACCCACGGCAACGGGTTCATCGCCTCCCCGGCCAACACCGTGCGCGGTATCGCCAACGACCCCAACCAGAACGGCGGCTATCCGGAGTTCCTGGCCAGCGTGGTGGGGGCCAACGGTTCGGTGGTCTCGCCCGGACCCGCGCCGCTGTACCAGCCGCGGATCTACTTCGGCCCGATCATCGCCTCGGCCTCCGACGACTACGCGATCGTGGGGCCCGACGGTGGTGACCGCGAGTACGACTACGAGACCAACACCGAAACCAAGAACTACACGTACACCGGCAGCGGTGGCGTGCGGGTCGGCAACTGGCTGGCGCGCTCGGTGTTCGCGGCCAAGTACGCCGAACGCAACTTCTTGTTCTCCAACGTGATCGGGCCCAACAGCAAGATCCTGTTCAACCGTGACCCCGCCGAGCGGGTGCAGGCGGTGGCGCCGTGGCTGACCACCGACACCAGCGTCTACCCGGCCATCGTCAACAAGCGAATGGTGTGGATCGTCGACGGCTACACCACGCTGGACAACTACCCGTACTCGGAGCTGACCTCGCTGTCCAGCGCCACCGCCGACTCCAACGAGGTCGCGGTCAACCGGCTGCTGCCCGACAAGCAGGTGTCCTACATCCGCAACTCGGTCAAGGCCACCGTGGACGCCTACGACGGCACGGTGACGCTGTATGCCCAGGACGAGTCCGACCCGGTGCTACAGGCCTGGATGAAGATCTTCCCCGGCACCGTCAAACCCAAGAGCGACATCTCCCCGGAGCTGCAGCAGCACCTGCGCTACCCGGAGGATCTGTTCAAGGTGCAGCGCGCGCTGCTGGCCAAGTACCACGTCGACGACCCGGTGACGTTCTTCTCCACGTCGGACTTCTGGGACGTCCCCCTGGATCCCAACCCGACGGCCAGCAGCTACCAGCCGCCGTACTACATCGTCGCCAAGAACATCGGGCTGGACAACAAGTCGGCGTCGTTCCAGCTGACCAGTGCGATGAACCGCTTCCGTCGTGACTTCCTGGCCGCCTACATCAGCGCCAGCTCGGATCCCGACACCTACGGCAAGATCACCGTGCTGACCATTCCGGGGCAGGTCAACGGCCCCAAACTGGCGTTCAACGCGATCAGCACCGACACCGCGGTCAGCCAGGACCTCGGCGTCATCGGCCGCGACAACCAGAACCGGATCCGCTGGGGCAACCTGCTGACGCTGCCGGTCGGGCAGGGCGGACTGCTCTATGTGGCACCGGTCTACGCCTCGCCGGGCACCAGCGACGCCGCGTCGAGCTATCCACGGTTGATCCGCGTGGCGATGATGTACGGGGACAAGGTCGGTTACGGCCCGACGGTGCGCGACGCGCTCGACGAGATCTTCGGTGCCGGTGCGGGTGCCACGGCGACCGGTCCGGCGCCCACGGGCTCCGGACCCTCGGATGGGGAGCCCGCCGCCCGGGCGGCGTCCCCGTCCTCACCGCAGCCGCAGGCACCGCCGTCGCCACAGCAGGCGAGCCCGGAGGTGCCCACGGCCGTGCCCACGCCGTCGCCGACCGGAGCGGTGCAGCTGTCCGGCCCCAAGGCCGCGGCCCTGCAGGAGGTGCAGTCCGCGCTCGACGGTGTCCGTGAGGCCCAGCAGAACGGCAATTTCGCCGACTACGGCCAGGCCCTGCAGCGCCTCGACGACGCGATGAACAAGTACCGCGACGCCAAGTAGCCCGCCGCGTCCCAGCGGCGTGCGGTGTTGGCCGTCGTGCTGCTGGCCCGCGGGGCAGGTGGTCGTTACCGATCGGCTGATCGATGCCGTCTGGGGCGACGACGGGCCGGCAGCGCGACGGCGGGCCTGCGGGCCTATATCTCCAACCTGCGCAAGGTGTTACGGCCGGCCGACGGTGTGGTCTCGGCCATCGTGCGCCAACTCCCCGGCTGCTCCCTAGAGGGCGTCTCCCCGGAGAGGCTGGGCCTGCCCCTGTGGGGAGGGCCTACACCGGCCACGCCAGCCGCTCACGGGCCCCATGGAACACCGGCAACTGCGCCCGCTCGTCGGACCCGTAGCGGCCCCGTGCCGCTACGGCGAGGACACCTGTGCGTCCGGCGGCCCTGACCGAGCGGTAGGACCCTGCGGGCGTGCTGTGGTTGGGGTAGCGGCGCGGTGTCCCATCGAGCCCGGAGGCGCAGAAAACCCCGCTGAGCACGCGATTTGGAGCGTGCGCGACCGTTCGGTAACGTTGTGTTCACCGACGCGGGGTGGAGCAGCTCGGTAGCTCGCTGGGCTCATAACCCAGAGGTCGCAGGTTCGAATCCTGTCCCCGCTACTACGACATTCAGGCTCGGATTCCCATCGGATCCGGGCCTGAATGCATTCTTTGGCAGCAGCGTGCGGACGTCGATCGATGAAGAGGGGGACTCCGGCGAGTGGCGCCGAATCTGTCGGTTGGATTCTCTACGCTTTCCTGGTGGACTACGCGACGATCGACGCGCTGCGGGAGCGGCACCCCGCTTGGCGACTGCTGCGCGCCGGTAACTCCACGCTGATCCTCTCCTTCCTCGGCGAGTTCTTCGTGGAGGGCAACCGAGGCGCGTGTTCGGCAAGCGAGGTCGGGGCGGCATTGGACGACCACCTGTACGCGCTGAACGCCGAACTCCCGATCGAGAACGGACGCGAACGGTTCCCTAAGGACGCTCGGTCCTATTTGGAGGACTGGGCGGCCACCGACGCCGCGTACCTGCGACGATTGTACCCGCCCGGCGACGATGAGGTCCACTACGAGGTGACACCGGCGTTCGAGAAAGCCTACGCGTGGGTCACATCCCTCAAGGGCCGGTCCTTCGTCGGGACCGAGTCCAGGTTGCACACCGTGGTCGAGCTGCTGCGACAGATCGTGCACGGCACCGAGGTCCAACCCGACATCCGGCTGGCCGAGCTGCGTCGGCGCCGCGACGAACTGGACGCCGAGATCGCGGCCGTCGAAACCGGCGTGGTTCAGGTGCTGGACACGACCGGAGTCCGCGACCGCTACCAACAGCTCGCCACGACTGCGCGGGAGCTGTTGTCGGATTTTCGCGAGGTCGAAGAGAACTTCCGCTTCTTGGACCGAGCCGCGCGGGAGAAAATCGCGGCGTGGGACGGGTCAAAGGGCGAACTGCTCGCCGAACTTGTCGGAAGTCGCTCCGAGATCGCAGGCTCAGACCAGGGCCGCAGCTTCCAGGCGTTCTACGACTTCCTTCTTTCTGAGTCGCGCCAGGCCGAACTCGCTGACCTCCTGGCCAAGGTTTCTACCCTTGCGGTCATCGAAGCCGATGATCGGATCCGCGGCATTCACCACGACTGGTCGGAGGCTGCCGATCGCGCGCAGCGCACCGTAAGGCAGATATCTGAACAGCTGCGCCGTTTTCTCGACGACCAGGTCTGGCTGGAGAATCGGCGCGTCCTCAACCTGGTTCGGGAGGTGGAGAGTGTTGCTCTCGAACTTCGCGACAGCCCCCCGGCCTTCGGGCTCGAGGTCGACCAGCCGGGCATCGAGATCGCGCTTCCGTTCGAACGCCCGCTCTACCAGCCGCCCGCAGAGGTCGCGGTCGAGAGTCACGTACCAGAGGCTACCGAGAAGGTCGACACCGACCTGCTCTTCACGCAGACCTTCATCGACCAAACACGTTTGATCGAGACCATCCGCGATGTACTGCCTGAGAGCTCTTCAGCCCTGCTGTCCGACGTCGTCGCGGTACATCCCATCGAGCAGGGCGCCGCAGAGATCGTCGGATATCTCGCACTCAACGACGAGGACGTGACGGTCGATATGGACGACGCCGAGGAGACGCTCCTGGAATACTCCGACCCCGCCGATCCGGACTGGACCAAGCGCGCGAGGCTGCCGAAAGTGACGGTTCGGCGACGGTGAGCAACGAGCATGAGGTCGCCAGCACCATCATCCGGCTGATGCAAGGTGTCGTCTACCGAGATTCGGACGAGGCCGGCTGGCTCACGCTGGAACGTTTGGGCGCCGGGGTGCGAGACCATTTCGCCACCAACGGTGTGGACGTAGTGGTCGATGACGCCGAGGGCTACGCCTATCTTCGGTCCCGTCCATCCGAAGACGGCGAAGAGGCGCTCCCGCGCCTGGTGCGCAGGCGGGCACTGACGTACAACGTCAGTCTACTGCTGGTGTTGCTGCGCAAGCGGCTCGTCGACTTCGAGACCACCGGCGGTGAGGGCCGACTGGTTCTCACCACCGACCAGATCGTTGAGATGCTGCGGCTCTTCCAGGCCGAATCGACCAACGACGCTCGAGTGGTGGACTAGGCGGAGACGACGATCAACAAGGCTAGAGAACTCGGCTTTCTCCGGCCGTTACGCGGTCAGAACGACCATTGGGAGGTACGGCGCATCCTGAAGGCCTACGTCGACGCCCAGACCCTGTCGGACTTTGCGGCGAAGCTGAGGGAGTATGCCGGAGTGGTGGCCAGTGATGAGTGAAACACCTTCGTCCCCAGTCGGACTCGGAGCCCGACGAGCTGGCTATCGGCTGCAGTACGCCGAGGTGTTGAACTGGGGCACGTTTGACACCCAGGTCTGGCGATTCACTCCCGCCTCCGACACTGCGCTGCTCACCGGTGACATCGGCTCCGGGAAGTCGACGATCGTCGACGCGCTCACCACCTTGTTGGTGCCGTCCCATAAAGCCGCCTACAACAAGGCCGCCGGCGCCGAGGCCAGAGAACGCACCTTGCGCTCCTACGTTGAAGGCCATTACAAGTCGGAGCGAAACGAGGCCACCGGGAAATCCCGCGCCAAGGGCCTGCGCGAGAACCGGCGAACGTATTCGGTGATCCTTGGAGTCTTCACCAACCACGGCTACGACGAGACGGTCACGCTGGCTCAGGTCTTCCAGCAGCGTGAGAACACAGGACAGCCCTACCGGTTCTTCGTCACCGCAACAAAGCAGCTGTCGATCGTGACGGATTTCGCTGACTTCGGCTCCGATCTGCGTGATCTGCGCAAGAGGCTGCGGGCCGCCGGAGCAGACGTCTTCGACGAATTCCCGAAGTATGGAACGTCGTTGCGTCGTCTACTCGGCATTCGATCGGAGCAGGCACTCGAGCTGTTCCACCAGACCGTCTCGATGAAGTCGGTCGGCAACCTCAACGACTTCGTGCGTGACCATATGCTCGAACCCAGCGATTCCACCGACCGCGTGCGCGACATCATCGCCCACTTCGAGGACCTCACGAAGGCACACGATGCCGTCAAGCGTGCGCGGGAGCAGCTCGAAGCCCTTGAGTCCGTCCTACAGACCGCGGCGCGCTACGACGACGCCCTCGCGGAGCGCGACGCCCGAGAGCGCGAGCGATCCGCAGTCCGGCTCTTCGTCGCCGAGCTTCGGTCGAATCTGCTCGCCGGCGAGATCTCCGCGCTGGAAACCGAGGGCGCGGCCCTTTGGCGGGAGCAGGACACCGCCAAAGCCAGACAGCAGACGCTGACGCTGACGCGCGAATCGCTTATCGAGGAGCGTGCGAGAGCGGGCGGCGATCGCATCGGCGAGCTGGAACGCCTCGCCCGCGAGGCGCGGAATCAGGCCGCAACACGCGGTCGTACAAGGGCTTTGTTCGACGCCGCCGTTATTGGGGCGGGACTGGAGGCGGTCGCCAGTAGCACGGAGTTCGCGGCACTGTCCGCTCTGGTGGCCACCGAACGCCCCCGGCTCGCGGACGAAAAGCGCGCGCTCGACGCGACCAATGCCGACGCGATCGGACGCGAGAAAGACCTCCAACGCAAGTGTGATCACATCACCGACGAACTCGTGAGCCTGCAACAACGCACCAGCAATCTGCCCGTCGAACAGGTCGAGGTGCGCGCCGAGCTGTGCGCGACCCTCGGGCTGACGGAGGAGGATCTTCCCTATGCGGGTGAGCTTCTCGACGTCTTCGACGAACGCGCCGAGTGGCGGGGTTCCGCGGAACGCGTGTTGCGCGGCTTCGCCCTCTCGCTTTTGGTGCCGCAACAGCACTACGACGCCGTCACCGGATGGGTGAATGGTCGACGGCTGACGTTCCACGGCCGCGGCGGCAAGGTGACCGGAGCCAAGCTGGTCTACGAAAGGGTCCCCCGACAACGGGTTCGCCTGCAGCCGCCGGAGCATGACGGGCTGCTGCTCGCCGACTGTATCGAGGTCAAGGACGGGTCATTTCGTGAATACCTCGTCAACGAACTCACAAAGCGCGCCGACTTCCGTTGTGCCAGAAGCCTTGAGGAGTTCCGCAACCAACGTCGGGCCGTCACCCGTGAGGGCCAGGTGCGCTCCGGTGAGCGTCACGAGAAGGACGACCGGCATCGCGTCGACGACCCTCGTCGTTGGGTGCTCGGTTGGGCCAATGAGCGAAAGATCGCCGCGCTGAGCGCCGAGCTCGCCGAGCTGGACGCCGAGCGCGGGGCGGCCGCATCTGAGCTGGAGGGGCTGAGTAAGCAGCGGGACGCGTTGCAGAAAAGGCTGGAAGCACTCATTCGGATTGAAGGATTCCGATCCTGGAGCGACCTCGACGTCGACGAGGCCGAGGCGCGCGCGAACCAACATGACGCCGAACGGATTCGGTTGGAGGCGGGCTCATCGCGTTTGGAGGAGATCGCCCGGGCGCTTGAGGACAATGCCAAACAAGCTGAGGTCGTGGCGAATTCGATCGAGGGGCTCACCGGCAGGCTCGCTACCACGGCCAAGGCGGCCGAGCAAGCAAAGCAGGGCAAGACGCGCGACGACGATCTTGTCGCAGCGCAGCCGGAGGCGCAGCTGGCAGCCGCCCGCGAGTCGTACGCAAACCTCGATGTACGCCTCGGGGAGAACCGCCCGACGCGGGCAGCGGACTGCGCCGAGACCGAGAACGCCCTCTCCGCGGATCTCCATCAACGTATCGACCGGCTCAACAAAGAACTTGGCGGCTATGCCCAGAGCTTGATCCAGTCAATGCTCAAGGTCTTGGTGCGGTGGCCGCAGCTTCGCGCGGATATGGACGCCAGTGTCGAGGCCCGCCAAGAGTTCCTGGCGTTCCGGGACCGGATTGCCACCGACGATCTCCCGCGTTTCGAACGCGAGTTCAAAGAACAGCTCAACAAGAACGCCATCCAGGAGCTGGCCGGGTTTAACAACTGGCTGGGCCGGCAGGCGTCGGTCATCGACGACCGCATCGACCGCATCAACGACGCACTCGGCGCGGTTCCCTACAACCCCGGTCATTTCATCAAACTGGAGAAGGAACCCACCACCAACCAGGACGTTGCCCAGTTCCGCGCGGACTTACGGAACCTGACCAACGACACCCTTGCGGTCGATGGCGACCAGTACTCCGAGCAGCGTTTCCTGGACGTCAAGCGGATCATTGAGCGCTTCCGTGGTCGCGACGGTTACGCTGAATCGGACAAGAACTGGACACGACGGGTTACCGACGTGCGCAACTGGTTCGTCTTCTCCGCCTCCGAGCGCGACGTCGAGACCGGCCTCGAGCGGGAGCATTACAGCGACTCCGACGGCAAGTCCGGCGGCCAGAAGGAGAAGCTCGCCTATACGATTCTGGCTGCATCGCTTGCCTACCAGTTCGGGCTCGAGTGGGGTGCCGAGCAATCACGCGACTTCCGATTCGCGGTGATCGACGAAGCGTTTGGGCGCGGCTCGGATGTCTCGACCCGTTACGCGCTGGATCTCTTCGCGACGCTTGGACTGCAACTCCTCATCGTCACGCCATTACAGAAGGTCCACGTCATCGAGCCGTATGTGAAGGCGATCGGATTCGTCGACAATCCAACCGGTATTTACTCGCGCCTGCAGACGATGACGATCGAGGAGTACCGGACGAGGCGTGATGGACCGCGACCGTGAGTGCCGGATGGACCACACCAGACGACATCGCGGCCAAGGTCAGACGCCGGTGGGACGATGGATCGTTGTTGCGCGCGTACGCCAACGGCAACGCCTTTGATCCGATCGAAGTGCCGCTTCATGGCCCAAAGCCGTCGGAGATCGGTGACGACGTCGCCGCTGCCCGCGACTGGGTGGCGGCTCTGGACGCCGGTCGTCGTGACGACGGCCGATACTGCCTGCAGTGGCGATCGATCGGCGGCAGGCAGATCGGCCGCAACCGGTTGCCCATCCGCGCAGTTGTGTCTTCAAGCGAGCAGACCTGGGCGCTGCTGGGTGTGACGCCTTTGGTCCGTCGTTTCGACGAACTGCTCGCTCTCGCACATCAACATCCGCCGGTTCGAAAGTGGGTCGTCGACAATCCGCATCGCGCGCTCGCACTGGCGCCCGAGGTGGCGCAGCTGATCGCCGCCTACGTGTGGCTCGATAGTCACCGGCAATCGGATCGGTACCTGCGCGAGATCAGTGCACCCGGCGTCGACACCAAGTTCGCCGAGAGACACCGACCGGTGCTGGCGGCGATGCTGGGCGTTTCATCGACAGCCCAGGGATTCCTCGCCGACCTAGGTCTGCGATCGAAGCCTGGGTTGGTCCGGCTGCGGCCGGCGCCCTCGCTGGGCCTTCCGGCAGCGCTGACGGAGCTGGCGGTACGCTCCGAGGAACTGGCACAGCTCCGCGTTGAGCCACGAGTGGCGATAATCATCGAGAACGAGATCAGCTATCTGAGCAGCGACGTGCCCGCGGACGGTGTCGTGATCTGGGGGAAGGGCTTCGAAGTCGACCATGTCGGACGCCTGCAATGGCTCGCCGACGCCGACGTCCAATACTGGGGAGACATCGATACCCACGGATTCGCCATCCTCGACCGACTGCGGGCTTGGCTGCCGCGGACGCGTTCAGTCCTGATGGACCGTGAGACGCTGCTGGCCCATCGTGACCGCTGGGTGAGCGAAGACCGTCCGGCCACGTCGACCCTCACCCGATTGACCGCCGACGAACACGACCTCTATGTCGATCTGGTCGAAGGCCGGTTGGGCGAACGAGTACGTCTTGAACAGGAGGTAGTTGACTGGCTCTGGGTGGAGGAACGGCTATCGGTGGTTATTCCTGGGACAGAGGATGCCCGTGTGAACCGCAGTAAGATAGTGCTTCACGCTGAGAGCGAGAGGGAGGTGCTGGCTGTGGACCGTCGTCGTATCCCTGCGAAAGATGCTGTGAAACGGGCCGCTGTCCGATCGACAAAGGCCTCGGCAAAGCTTGAGAATCGTATAGTTCCTGCTGGCTTCGTTCGATCCCCCTCGGTGGAGCGCTTCCTCGCTGCCCGTCAACTGCGTCCCTGATGTCCCTGACGCCGGAGTATGGCGAAACGCCGCTTCCTGATGACGAATTGGCGGCTCTTCTGCCTAATGCGGCGCAGACCCTGGGTGCACCGGTGACTAGGGCTGCGGTTTACGACTTGGAGCAGGCCATCCAGGAGCAGGTGGCTGAGGAGCTTCTCACCGCGGCTCTGGAGGGCTCGCTACAGCCGAGTGAACTGTTGACCGACTACTTCCTCAAAGACCTGCACGCCTGCCTGTACCGAGACATCTGGACATGGGCGGGCAAATGGCGAACGCACGATGTCAACATCGGGGTTGCATACGAGCAGATTGCTGTCGACCTCCGCAACTCGTTGGGCACGGTCCTCTACAGATGGGAGAACACTGACGACTGGACGCCGCATGAACTGGGTATTGTGGCCCATGCCGAGACGGTCCGGATCCACCCGTTCGTCGACGGAAACGGCCGTACCACGAGGCTTCTCGCAGACCTACTGTTCGCTGCCGCGCAAGATTCCGATCCGGTGCTCCAATATGACTGGAATGTCGACAAGGCGAGGTATATCAGCCTGCTTCGTCGCTATGACATAGATCGGGACGTCAGCCAGCTCGCCGAATTCCTCGAGGCCAGACCGTTCGACGAGTGAACTATTAGCTGCGACCTCGGCGGCGCACTGTCACGCCGGCAGCCTTCAAGACCTTCAACACTGTCGTTCGACCGATAGCGAACGTCTCCGCTACTTGTCGACTGGTCTGCCCGGATTCGTACGCTTCGACGACGGCGGACCGTAGCGCGGCAGTGATCCGGCGCCGTTGCCGAGGCGGCGATACGAACGCATGCGAGTGTTCAGCCTCAGAAACATCATCTTGCACACCAGTCAACAATGTGTTCGGACTGAACCGTCCCAGGGCTACTAAGTGGGAACGGCCCTCGGAGGAGACTCCGGGGGCCGTTTTCATTGTGTTGCGGGCGCGTTCCGCGGACGGGCTTTGCCCAAACCGAAAATACCGTCATCGACCTCGCGGGTGGGGCACTGCAAGCCTTCATCGATGCGACGGGAGTGCGGTGATCAGCCCGACAATCCGGATTCGATGCGTTGAGCGGCCGCTTCGCCTTTCGCGGCGAGGTTGAGCCACGCATACCAGGGCCAGATGGTGTCCTCGGCGAAGTGGTCGACGTAAACCCGGCGAATACGGTCGATCGACTCGTCCAACGGGAATCGCCATGGAGCGAATCGATCATCGGGCCCATTGAGGTCTCCCAGTTCGGCAAGGCCCCCGTCGACGAGCGATCGAATGAGCTCGATGACGCGCCGTTGGATCATCGAGGTGGATTCGTGCCGGATGTTCCTCGGCAGTGTGGTATTCAGCCGCTGTAGTGGGACCCAGTCGATCAGACCGCGCAGGAGTACCTCGTCACGGGCTGACATCGCCTTGTCGGTGTCGGGCTGGTCCACGGGTCCGACTTAGAGGTGTCTCCTATGGCCGAGCCGGGTCGAGGGGCGACCAACGACTGGAGAACGATGACCATCGGCCCTGACAACGTGCCGGCACGAGGTCCACGATCGTTGTCGTGCCAGGGGACGGAGGGCGGTCATGACCGCGATAGAGGTGGTGGCGCTTGCCGGTGCGGTCATCGTGCCGGTCAAGGTCGGGTGGATCCTGTGGAGAGGGCAGAAGTCCTGGTTCGAGAACGTCACCAAGAGATACTGGCGGAACTCCACGGTCACCACCGTGCTCTCGCTGCTCGCCGCCGGCGGTCTGCTCGCAATCCTCCTGCAGGAGTTGACGATCGTCGAGATCTGGGCAGCCACTCTGTTCGCCATGGCCCTGGTGTCCCTCGCACTGGCCCCGTTCTCGGAGTACATGCTCAAGGTCGAAAGATCGTGGTTCTCGGACACCAACGTGATCAGGACCGGCTGGGTACCGGGACTGGTCTGGACGGGTTTGATCGTGTGGGTGCTCTGTGCTCTTTTCACGTAGCCCCGGGTTGGACATGTGGCGGGCTCGCTGGGCCGATGCGCCGGCGATCCGGGTGCGTCAGGAGCGGCGCCTGGCCGACCTGATCGGCTACGCCAGGGCGCACTCCCGCTTCTACGGGCGTCTCTACTCGGACCTGCCGGTCGAACCCGGAGCGTTCTCGGCGTACCCGCCGGTGACCAAGCCGATGCTGATGGAGCGGTTCGACGACGTCGTCACCGATACCGCGGTCACCCGGGCCGGCGTCGAGGCGTTTCTGGCCGACCCCGGCAACATCGGCCGGCGGTTCCTCGGCCGGTACCCGGTGTGGACGACGTCGGGCACCACCGGCGAACCGGGGGTGTTCGTCCAGGATGACCTGTCGCTCAAGCTCGTGCACACGCTTCCCGACCGATGGACCACCCCCGCGGTGCTGAATGCGGCGATGCTCGGTCGGCTCATCCGGAACAACCTGCGCGGCGCAGAGATCGCCGTGTCGGGAGGCCACTTCGCCGGCGCCTCCGGTATCGCGCTCGTGCAGCGGGAATCCCGCTTCTACCGCAACCGAATCCGGCTGTTCTCGCCCAGCAGTCCCATCGGGGACCTCGTCGCAGAACTCAACGACTATCAGCCCGCATCCCTCATCGGATACTCCACCGTGTTGCTCGAATTGGCCCGCGCGCAGCGGCAGGGCCGGCTGGCGATCAGCCCTGCCATGATCGTTCCCACCGCGGAGCCGATCTCCGCCGCCGAGAAGACGCAGCTGCGCGAGATCTTCGGCTGCGTGGTGCGCGAGATGTACGGCGCCACCGAGGCCGTGACGCTGGCCGTCGAGTGCGGTTCGGAGAGCCTGCACGTGAACTCCGACTGGTTCCTGCTGGAGCCCGTCGACGAGGACCACCGCCCGGTACCGCCAGGCCAACCCTCGGACACCGTCCTGTTGACCAACCTCGGCAACCGGATTCAGCCTTTGATCCGCTATGACCTCGGCGACACCATCACCCTGCACGACGAGGTGTGCCCGTGCGGCAGCGCATTCCCCGTCATGACCGTGCAGGGCCGACAGGGCGACGTCCTCCGGTTCGCCACCGACGCCGGGGGTGAGGCGACGATCTTTCCGCTCGCGCTGACCACCCTGGTCGAGGGGGTCCCCGGGGTCGTCCGCTGCCAGCTGATCCGCACCGACCCGTCCGTGCTGCGGGTCCGGTTCGACGCGGAGCCAGACCGGCCCACGGCTCAGGTGTGGGACCGCATCGAGAGTGCGTTGCGGGAGTTCCTACATACCCAGCACATCCACGGTGTGCGGATCGCTCCCGCGGACGAACCGCCCCAACGCAATCCCCGCAGCGGCAAGTTCAGCCACGTGTGGTCGGACCCGGGTCTCTAGCCCGGATCGGCTCGGGAGAAGTCCTGTCGGTCCGCGCGGCAATCCTCAGGCCGGTTCCTCCGGTTGCAGGATCTCGACCCGTCGGTCGGTCAGCAGGGGCGGCGGCCAGCACTGCGTGGCCTCCAGTACTGATTCGGTTCACGCGGTCGATCCGCTCGCCTGTGTACGCGTGTGCCAGGCAGTGGCAGCGGCTATCAGCCCCCACCGGAGGCGATGGTCCCGGTCGCCTGACCTTCGAAGTTGGGCTGGTCGTCCCGGCTCAGTCGGTCTGACGCGTCAACTCGACAAGGCGTTGAGCATTCGGCGTCGGGGCGGCACCGTGGGGTGAGTACAGCGGCAGGTCCCAGTCGCCGGGCCCTGGGAGGGCGAGCCCCGACGCGTCCTTCCTCCAATGCCGACGATGTGGATGGTCATCGGCTCGCTATGCCCTGGGCGCCCTGTTCTGGGGCGGTGAGGCCGAAGCCCTGCAGCCCGTGCGATGTGTCTGTGCTCCGGGGCGACCAGCCAGGTCGTCGAGGAACTCGTCGCCGCCGGAGCCTCCAGTACGAAGGACATCGGGCAGGCGTGCGGCGCGGGGATGGACTGCGGTCGGTGCCGGCGCACGGTTCGCGCCTGCATCGCCGCGGCCAGGGCCGAGGGCGCCGGGTAGCCGGGCGAATTTGCGGGTACACGTACCGTCGGACTCATGGACGTACACAACCTGGCTTTCGAATGGACCGACACCAACCAGCACTGGCTCGTGGAGGTGCCCATCCGCCTCGTGGCCTATGTGGTCGTCGTCCTGATCGCCCGGTACGTGCTGCACCGGATGATCGACCGGGCCACCATCGGCAGAGCGGCCAAGGAGGCTTCCGGGGAGGAGAAGGAGGCTTCCGGGGAGAAGCAGGCCCGCGCCAAGAGGCCGGTGCTGCTGCGGTATCTGCGTGACCGGGTGCCGGCGACTGCCAGTGGTGAGCAGGTCAACGAGCGGCGCCAGCAGCGCGCACAGACCATCGGTTCGGTGCTGAAGTCCACGGTGTCGATCGTGCTGCTGGTCTGGCTGGTGCTGGCCGCCCTCAACGTGCTCGGGGTGAACATCGCGCCGTTCATCGCCTCGGCCGGGGTGGTCGGGCTCGCCATCGGTTTCGGCGCCCAGAACCTGGTGCGTGACTTCGTCACCGGTGTGTTCATGCTGTTGGAGGACCAGTACGGTGTCGGCGACATCGTCGACCTGGGTGAGGCGATCGGCGAGGTGCAGAGCGTCGGGCTGCGCATCACCACGGTCCGTGACATCGACGGCACCCTCTGGTACGTCCGCAACGGTGAGATCGTGCGTGTCGGCAACATGAGCCAGGAGTACGCCGTGGCCCGCATCGAGGTGCCGGTGGCGCTGACCGCCGACGTCGAGAAGGCCGAGCGGGTCGCCGTCGACGCGGCCGAGGAGGCCATCGCCGACCCGTCGTTGGCCGGCAAGGTGCTCGGCGAACCGGAGATGCTCGGAGTCCAGGAACTCTCACCGGATCTGCTCACGCTGCGGATGACGCTGAAGACCCGCCCCAACGCGCAGTGGTCGGTGCAGCGCCGGCTGCGCCGCGAGATCCTGCGCGCCTATGACGAGAACGGCATCGCCCTGCCCTACCCGCACGGCCGGATACACGCGGTGGTCGGGGCGCGCACCGCCGATTAGCCGCGCCGCAGCTGCACCAGGATCTCGCGCAGCCGGTCCAGTTGCGCGTCGAGGTTCCTCAGCTCCGCGCCGCCCAGTGCGACCGCCCGGAACACCAGCCCGTCGAGGGCCGAGAACACGATGTCGACGGTGTGCAGGTCATCGGGCAGGCCCAGGCGTCGCAACGCCTCGCCGGTGGCCGCGCGGTAGTTCTCGTAGTAGCGGTCGACGTGCGGGCGCAGTTCGGGGCGGCGCCGCGATTCGAGCACCAGCTCGTACTGGAACACCTGCTCGTCGAGCGTCGCGCGGACCGAGTCGCCCAGGGTGGCGACGAAGTCCTCGATCCGATCGCCCGCGGGGACCAGCGTCGACCCGGCGAGGCTGACCGCCACGCAGTACTCCAGCGCGGCCTCGAGCAGCTCGTCGAGGTTGGCGAAGTGATGCTGAACGGTGCCGTGGGTGACGCCGGCCTCGGTCGCGACCGCCCGGTAGGTGAGCCGGCGCACCCCCCGGTCGGCGACGACGCGGATGGTGGCCGCGATCAGCGCATCGCGGCCCTGGCCGTAACCCGGCCGGCCCTCGCGGTCCGAGTGCACCTGGGCTGCCCCCTTCCCGGTCCCGGCGGACGTGGCCCGAGCTAGACGTGGTCCGAGTTAACGGAAACACAACCTCCGTGACGCCGCCCGGAACATTACAAACATAATGTTGCAACATTACAGACGTAACGTTCGGTCGTGTTCGAAACCCTTGCCACCACCGCCGCCGCCGCGCCGCCCGAGGCGCAGGCCGGACCGGCCATCGACTTCCGCTACCTCTCGGAGCCGGACATGATCGCCGCCGGCGTCACCGACATGACGGCATGCGTCGACGCCATGGCGGAGACCTTCGTGCTCCTGCACCGTGGCGACTACCGCATGGCCGGCCCGAACGGCGATTCGCACGGCGCCATGGTCGATTTCCCGGACGAATCCCCGTTTCCGGCCATGCCGCGCAACGCCGCCGATCGGCGGTTCATGGCCATGCCCGCCTATCTGGGTGGACGTTTCGGCACCACCGGCGCCAAGTGGTACGGGTCCAACCTGGCCAACCGGGACAGGGGGCTGCCGCGCTCGATACTGATGTTCATGCTCAACGACACCGAGACCGGCGCCCCGCTGGCACTGATGTCGGCCAATCTGCTCTCGGCCTACCGCACCGGTGCCGTCCCGGGGGTGGGCGCCCGCCACCTGGCGCGCCCGGACTCCCGGGTGGCCGGCATCGTCGGGCCGGGAGTGATGGGCCGTACCTCGCTGGCGGCGTTCGTCGCGACCTGCCCGGCGCTGGACACGGTGAAGGTCAAGGGCCGCGGCGCCGCGGGCCTGGCGGACTTCCGCGCGTGGGTGGCGACGCAGTTTCCGCGGCTGAGCGTGGTGACCGTCGACTCGGTCGAGGACGCGGTGCGCGGCAGCGACGTCGTCGCGTTCTGCACCAACTCCACCGGAGACGATCCCGCCGGCTATCCGACGGTGGTGCGTGACTGGGTCAAGCCCGGGGCGTTCCTGGCCATGCCCGCGGCGTGCAACATCGACGCGGCCATGCAGGCGCCGGACGTGCGCAAGGTCGTCGACAACACCGGGATGTACCAGCTGTGGGCCCAGGAATACGGGTATCCCTCACACGCTCGGGTGCCGCTGATCGGTAGCAAGTTCATCGACATGATCCACGAGGGCAGCATGAGCCCCGACGACCTGGTCGACCTCGGTGCCGTCGTCGCCGGTGACGCCGTGGGCCGTCGTCGCGACGACGAGATCGTCATCCTGTCCGTCGGCGGGATGCCGGTCGAGGACGTGGCGTGGGCCACCGTGGTGTTCCGCAACGCGGTCACCCGCGGTATCGGGACGACACTGAATCTGTGGGAGAGGCCGGCGCTGGCATGAGCAATTCCGACTACCTGGACCGCGCCGACGTCGTCGTCGTCGGGTTGGGCTCGATGGGTTCGATGGCATTGTGGCAGTTGGCCAAACGCGGTGTGGACGTGCTGGGAATCGAGCAGTTCGGGCGCGTGCACACCCACGGCGCCTACGCGGGGGAGTCGCGGCTGTTTCGCGTCGCGGCCAAGGAGGGCCAGCTGTTCACGCCGGCGTTGTTGCGCTCGCGCGAGCTGTGGACGCAGCTCGGGGACGCCTACGGGCAGCACCCGCTGCTTGCGGTCGGGGCGCTGAGCCTGGGGCCGCAGGGCCATCCGGACCTGGAGTCCACGTTGCGCTCGATCCGGGAGTACGACCTGCCCCACGAGATCCTCGACGCCGCGGCGTTGCGCCGCCGCTACCCACAGTTCCACGTCGAGGACGACGACGTCGGCGTGCTGGACACCCTCGGCGGGGCGATGCGCCCCGAGACCGCGGTGGCCGCGGCCACCGACCAGGCCCTGGCCCACGGCGCGGCGGTCCGCTACGACACCACCGTCGTGGCGATCGAACCGACCGGCGACGGTGTGCGTGTCGTCACCTCGCAGGGGGCGGTCTGGGCGCGCCGGGTGGTGGTCAGCGCCGGTCCCTGGACCACCCGGCTGCTGCCGGAGCTTGCCGACGTGGTGAAGGTGGTCACCTACGCGCTGATCTGGTTCATCCCGCGTCACATCGAGATGTTCAGCCCCGAGGTCTTCCCGGGGTTCATGCGCGACCTGCACGGCGTGCACGCCTTCGGCATCCCGACCCTGGACGGGTACAGCATCAAGGCGACGCCGAACATCGATTTCCCGCTGGCCGCCGACCCGGACGACCGCGTCACCACGCTGAGCCCCGAACAGTTGAGGTGGGCGGGTCGGCAGATGCAGCGCATGCTGCCCGACCTGATCCCCGACGCCTCGCGCTGGTCGCTGCACGCCGAGTCCTTCACCCCGACCAAGATGCCGATCATCGACACCGTCGCCGACGGTGCAATCGTCGTTGCAACGGCGTTGAGCGGCAACGGATTCAAGTTCGCGCCGGTGTGGGGCGAGATGCTGGCCGACCTGGCCACCACAGGACAGGGCAAGTTTGCCGAGCACGCCTTCACCGTGGGCGCGCACCGCTGAGGCCGGTGTTCACTCGGTGTCGCGGAGCCGGACCATCCGGATGTCGGAGCTCTCGTCGAGTTCGACGAGTTCGGAGCGGGACCGCAGGAAGTCGCTGAAGGACTTGAATCCCAGGGACTTCTCGCTGAACGACGGGTCCATGCGCCGCATCTGAGCCTTGACCGCCGAGTTGTGCAGCCATTCGGCGTCGTCCTTCTCCAGGCCGATCCGCATGGCCCGGGTCAGCAGCCCCGTCGCGTCGGCCTGCGGGTCCGCCGGTTCGTCGTCGGACCCCGACCGCCGTTTGCGCGGCTTGGTGCCGCGGCCCTGGTCCTCGGCGGGCTGCAGCACGGGGACCCCGGGCAGTGCGTCGTAGATGACGAACTCGTCGCACGCGGAGGCCAGTGCGCGGCTCGACGCCCCGGCCACCCCGATGCCCACCACGTAGCGCCCCAGCCGCTTACACCGCTGGGCCAGCGCGATGTAGTCGGAGTCGCCGGCCACGATCACGACGTGGGTCAGATCGGGCAGCCGGAACATGTCCTCCACCGCGTCGACGGCGAGGCGGATGTCGGCGCCGTTCTTGCCGTAGGCGGCCGCGGGGAAGAGCTGGACCAGGTCGACCGCGCGCGCCACCAGTTGGTGGCGGTACCCGGCGTTGATGTCGTCGGACCAGTCGGCATAGGCGCGGGTGAGCACCAGCGTGCCGAACGAGGAGGCGAAGTCGATGATGGCGCCCACGTCGACGGTGGCCCGCTTGAGCCGCTCGGGGAACTCCTGCAGTCCCTTGGACTTGTCCCGCTGAAACGAATTGCGACCGTTGACCTGGTCATACCGGGAGATGACGATGTTGTCGAAGTCGAGATACACCGCGACACGGGGCGCACCGGGTTCAGTCATGCCTGCCAGTCTGGACCATTGCGGTGCGTCGAACCCCCGAAGTGGCGCGGTCTGCGGGTGCAGGCCGCTTTCCGACGCCACCGTGGAAGGCTTTGAATCTGCTTTGAATGTCTATTGCGGCGAATTTTCGCCCGCGGCGAAATCGATACCCGTCGGCGGTAGCCGTGCGGTTCGGGCGGCGTCCTTCCGTCCGGAACGTCGCAGGCCCGGCGGTCGGGGACATTTTCTCGGCATACTCCCGGTTCGCGCCCATTTCTTCCGGTTTCGGTCCGCCGACCGGTGCATCGGTGCGGTATCGCGGGTAGTCGAGCCGTGGTCTGCGTCGGGCAAAGCAAACATTAGACCTTCGCTAAACTTGCGCACCCGCGCACGGCCATGAACGCCCCAGTTAATTTAAGAGTGCCCTTACGTGCATCAAAGATGTTGGTGTGTAGTGTGTTTCACAACGCTTCGGGACTCAATGACAAGTTTTTTGGGAATGCCACTAAAAGCGCTAGTATATTCGCCATGGGGGAGCGTGGATGAGGAGTGACCTATGGCCGAGCGTATTGTGCGCCAGTTGATTGACGATCTCGACGGTACCGAGATCCCCGATGGCGGCGGGGAGCGTGTCGACTTCTCCCTGCGTGGAGTCGACTATCAAATCGACCTGTCGGAAGCGAATATCGCCAAGCTGGAAAAGAGCCTGAAACCGTATATCGATGCCGCCGCCAAACTGCGTAGCTCGAACGGCCGCCGGAGTAACGGCAACGGACACCACAACGGCAAGGCGTCCAAGGAACAGCTCGCGGCGATTCGCGAGTGGGCCCGCAAGCAGGGCTACGAGGTCTCCGACCGGGGTCGGGTGAAGACCAGCGTGCTGCGCGCGTTCGAAGACGCGCACTGACCGCCGCTAACCGCTGAAGCCGTCCGCCTCCCCGCGTGAGGGTTCCCCGCGTGATGGTTGGATGACCCACGCTCCCCGGTGCAGCACACCCGTGACCTCGAGGGCGGGATCCAGGACCACCAGGTTCGCGACCGCGCCGGGGACCAACCCGGCCTCCGGCAGCCCCAATGCGCGCGCGGGGTTGACGGTGGCCATGCGCACGGCCAGCCGTAGCGCGTCGTCACGATCCAGCCCGGACCGGGTGACGGCGAATCGGAAGACCCGGTCCATGGTCGCGGTGCTGCCCGCGATGGTGTCGCTGCCCGAAACGCGCGCGGTGCCGTCGCGGACGTCGACCGCCAACGACCCCAGCCGATAGCGCCCGTCGGGCATGCCGGCCGCGGCCATGGCGTCGGTGATCAGCGACACCCGGTCCGGCCCGGCGCTGCGGCGCACCTCCCGGTACAGCGCCGGATGTACGTGCACGCCGTCGGTGATCAACTCGACCGTCACCCGGGGATCCTCCAGCAGCGCGATGACCGGGCCGGGTTCGCGCTGATGAATCGGGCGCATCGCGTTGAACAGGTGTGTGCCGACGGTGGCGCCGGCGTTGATCGCCGCCTGGGTCCGTTCGTAGGTCGCCTCGGTGTGCCCCACGGCGACCACCGCCCCCGCCCCGGCGATGCGGCGCACCGCGTCGAGGCCGCCGGCGCGCTCCGGTGCCAGCGTCACCATCCGGATCGTGCCGCCGCCGGCGGCAAGCACACGCTGGAGCTCGGCGGGCTCGGGATCGCGCAGCACCGACGGGTCGTGGGCCCCGCAGCGGGTGGCCGCCAGCCACGGTCCCTCCAGGTGGATGCCGGCGATCACGTCGGCCTCGACCGCCGCGCGCAGCGCGCCGATCTGGGCCACCAGGTCCTCGGGCGCGGCCGAGACCAGCGAGGCCACCAGGGTCGTCGTGCCGTGGCGCAGGTGCAGTCGCGCCGAGTGGGCGATGTCGGGTTGCGCCGTCGTCGAGAAGTCGGTGCCGCCGCCGCCGTGGGTGTGCGTGTCGACGAAGCCGGGGACCACCGTGACGGCGCCCAGACGGTGATCGGCGGGGGCGGCCGGGGCCCCGGATCCGATGGCCCGGACGGTGCCCGCGGCGATGTCGATCCAGCCGGGCCGCAACAGGTCCCGGCCGGTCAGTACGGTGTCGGCGGTGATCAGCACGGTGGCCCGCCTCAGATCTCCTGCCAGGCCGGCTTCATGCGGTAGGTCTCCCGGTAGTAGTCGGCCAGCTGGAGTCGTTGCGCGGCGGCGCCGTCGACGAGCACCGTCACGTGCGGGTGGTGCTGCAGGATCGTGGCCGGCCACATCGCGCTGACCGAGCCCTCCACCAGATGGTGCACGGCCTCGGCCTTGCCCCGACCGGTGGCCACCAGCACGACGTGGCGGGCCCCCATGATCGTGCCCAGCCCCTGGGTCAGGCAGTGCGTGGGAACCGCGTCGGGATCGTCATCGAAGAAGCGGGCGTTGTCGAGGCGGGTCTGCTCGGTGAGCGTCTTGATGCGCGTCCGGGACGCCAGCGACGAGCCGGGCTCGTTGAACCCGATGTGCCCGTCGGTGCCGATGCCGAGAATCTGGAGGTCGATACCCCCGGCCTCGCGGATCGCGGCCTCGTAGCGCGCGCAGGCGGCCGGGATGTCGGTGGCCAGGCCGTCGGGGGCGGCGACGGCGTCGGGGGCGAAGTCGACCCGGGAGACGAACACCCGGTCGATCACGGTGCGGTAGCGCTCGGGGTGATCGGCGGGCAGCCCCACATACTCGTCGAGGGTGAACCCGCGCGCCCGGGCGAACGACACGTCGCCGGCCGCGCAGCGCGCCGCGAGCTCGTCGTAGATCGGAAGCGGGGACGAGCCGGTGGCCAGCCCCAGCACGCCGGCGGGCCGGCGGCGCAACAACGAACAGACGGCGTCGGCGGCGAGTCCACCGATCTCGGCGGAGTTGCGCAGAATCACGACCTCCACAGCCGGACCCTATCGCCCGGCGGTGAAAAGCGTTTCCTGCGCGGCGATGACGGCCCCGGCGGCCACCGCGTCGGCGGCGACCACGTTGGCGGGTTCGCGTTCGTCCATCACCACCACCGGCACGACGGGGTTGTAGCCGGCCGCTTCCACCGACGGCACGTCGTAGCTGATGACCGGTTGCCCCGCGCTGACCTGGTCGCCCTCGGCGACGTGGGTGCTGAAGCCGCGGCCGTTGAGCTGGACGGTGTCCAGGCCCAGGTGCACCAGAATGCCCACGTTGTCGGCCGTCATGACGACGAACGCGTGTGGAAGAAGTTTGAGCAGCTTGCCCGACACCGGGGCCACCGCCTCAATCACCTTGCGGGGTGGGTCGATTGCGGCGCCGTAGCCGACCATGCCCTGGGAGAAGACCGGGTCGGGGACATCCCGCAGTGCGACGGCGCGGCCCTGCACCGGCGCCAAGACGGTCGTGGGGCTCACGGTGACTCCTTCGTCCGACGGGTTCCGTCCAGGATAGGCGCGCGCGGTGACCGCCGGGGCGGGAAACCCGGTCACGCGGAGTGTCTGCTGGTCTAGGCTTCCGCTCAGATCGCCCCGGGGGGCAGATCTCGGCGGAACCGGCGGAAGAAGGGGTTCGATCGATGAGCGAAGCGGCGAAAACGCAAGACGCAGAGAAAAAGTCGGGCCTTCGCATCCCGGGCTTCGCGCAGCTTCAGCGGCTCGGCAAGAGCCTCATGCTGCCGATCGCGGTGCTACCGGCCGCGGGCATCCTGCTGCGGTTGGGCCAGGACGATCTGCTGGGCCGCATCGACGCGCCGGTCATCGGCCCGTTCTTCCAGGCTATGAGCGCCGCGGGCGGAGCACTGTTCACCAACCTGCCGTTGCTGTTCGCGGTCGGTGTGGCGATCGGATTCGCGCGCAAGGCCGACGGCTCGACGGCGCTGGCCGCCGTCGTCGGCTATCTGGTGATGTCGGCGGTCTTCACCACCATGTCGCCGATCGTGCTCGCCGGGGAACTCGACAAGGCCGGCGAGCAGGCGCAGATCAACTACAGCGTGTTCGGCGGCATCGTCATCGGACTGCTCACCGCGTGGCTCTTCGACCGCTATCACACCATCCAATTGCCCTCCTATCTAGGCTTTTTCGGCGGCCGCCGGTTCGTGCCCATCGTGGTATCGCTGGCCAGCCTGGTGATCGCGTTCGCGATGAGCTACTTCTACCCGATCTTCGATGCCGGCCTGACCGGACTCGGCAGGTTCATCGGCGGCGCCGGCGCGCTGGGTGCCTTCGTGTACGGCTTCGCCAACCGGATGCTGATCCCGCTGGGCCTGCACCACATCGTGAACTCCTATGTGTGGTTCATCTATGGCGACTACACCACCCCGGGCGGCGAGGTGGTCACCGGCGAACTGACCCGGTTCGCCTCCGGCGACCCGACGGCCGGGCTGCTGACCTCCGGGTTCTACCCGATCCTGATGTTCGGCCTGCCCGCCGCGGCGCTGGCGATGATCCACGTCGCCGACAAGAAGCAGCGCCGCGTCGCGATCGGCATCCTGTCGGCGGCCGCGCTGACTGCGTTCCTGACCGGGGTGACCGAACCGCTGGAGTTCGCGTTCATGTTCGTCGCGTTCCCGCTCTACATCATCCATGCGCTGCTCACGGGGCTGTCGCTGGCGATCGCCTATCTGCTCGACATCCATCTCGGGTTCTCCTTCTCGGCCGGCCTCATCGATCTGCTGCTCTACGGCACCGCCCCGGCGGCCAAGAACATTCCGCTGCTGATCGTCATGGGCCTGGGGTTCTTCGTCGTCTACTACCTGCTGTTCCGGTTCGCGATCACCCGATGGAACATGCGGACGCCCGGACGTGAACCCGAGGAGGAGTTCGAGGCCGAGGAGGCGGCCAACCTCGGCGATGTGGCTGAATCGTCGGGGGCGTCGGGGGCGTCGGGGG
>NZ_NVQF01000055.1 GCF_002592005.1 Mycolicibacterium palauense
GCGGGGCGGGCGGTGCTGACCAGGTCCGCCGGCGGGGCGTGGGTGCTGCGCTAGGGCGACGACGAGCAGTGCGTCGGGGCGGCCGCCATCCCGCCCCCGGCGCCGGCTCCCGGTCAGCCCGCGCCCGAACGCGAGAACGGCCCACACACCGTGTTTTTCACCAACCTCGGGATGCTCGGCATGAACGTGGGCCTGGACGTGCGGGTGATCGACCAGATCGGCCTGGCCAACCCGCTGGCCGCGCACACCGCGCGGCTGAACGACGGCCGGATCGGGCACGACAAGAACCTGTTCCCGGACTGGGCGGTCGCCGAGGGGCCGTTCCTCAAGGAGCACCCCTACCTGCCCAGCTACCTCGACGAGGGTTGGATCAAGGAGGCCGGGGCCGCGCTGGACTGCCCGGCCACCGAGTCGATGCTGATGTCGATCCGGGCCCCGTTGACCGGGCGGCAGTTCCTGTCGAACCTGGCCCACGCCTGGGACTTCACCGAGTACCGCATCGACCGGGTGCCCAAGTACGAGCTCATCCGGTGCGGACTGGACGAACCCGACCTGGGTGGGCAGCCCTACACGGGGCTGCCGGCCACCGGTCCGTAACCGGGTCCGTAACCGTTCGCCGGGTGTTGGCCGCGTGGTCACCGCCTCGGTAACGCCGCGGTGAGGTCGCCGCGATAGGCAGGAGGACAGGTCTCGGCCAACGGCGGTTCGGGACGTAAGCGTGTGTGTCGGTCGGGTCCGGGTCCGGATGCGCCCTGACGTGCATGAAAGAGAGCAATTGCCGAAGGTGTGGTTGACTTACCGGGCACGACGGCCGAGGACGCCTCGAGTATCTGCGTGCGGCCTACGGAAGGATTGGATGGGTAGCTCTATGAGTTTTGTCGGAAAGCTGCGCGGCGTGTGGGGACGCCGGCTCGCTGTCTCGGCCGCGGCGGCAGCGTTGCTGCCTGGCCTGATCGGTGTTGTCGGCCAGACGGCCTCCGCCGGCGCGTTCTCGCGACCGGGACTACCCGTGGAATACCTGATGGTGCCGTCGGCCGGGATGGGCCGTGACATCAAGGTCCAGTTCCAGAGTGGTGGCCCGAACTCGCCGGCCGTCTATCTGCTGGACGGCCTGCGCGCCCAGGACGACTTCAACGGCTGGGACATCAACACCCCCGCGTTCGAGTGGTACTACGGCTCCGGCCTGTCGGTGATCATGCCCGTCGGTGGCCAGTCCAGCTTCTACTCCGACTGGTACTCCCCGGCCTGCGGCAACAACGGTTGCCAGACCTACAAGTGGGAGACCTTCCTGACCCAGGAGCTGCCGGCGTGGCTGGCGGCCAACCGCGAGGTCAAGCCGACCGGCAGCGCGGCGGTCGGGCTCTCGATGGCCGGTTCGGCGGCGCTGACGCTGGCGATCTACCACCCCCAGCAGTTCCCGTACGCGGCGTCGCTGTCGGGCTTCCTGAACCTCTCCGAGGGCTGGTGGCCGATGCTGGTGAACATCTCGATGGGTGACGCCGGCGGCTATGACGCCGACGACATGTGGGGCAAGACCGAGGACCCCGACAGCGCCTGGAAGCGCAATGATCCGATGGTCAACATCAAGAAGCTGGTGAGCAACAACACCCGCATCTGGATCTACTGCGGTGACGGCAAGCCGTCGGACCTCGACGCGGGCACCAGCACCGGCAACCTGTTCAACGCCAAGTTCCTGGAATCGTTCACGCTGCGGACCAACAAGACCTTCAAGGACGAGTACATCGCCGCCGGAGGCACCAACGGTGTGTTCAACTTCCCGGCCAACGGCACCCACAGCTGGGGCTACTGGGGACAGCAGCTGCAGCAGATGAAGCCGGACATCCAGCGCGTGCTGGGTGCGGTGCCCTACGACCCGGCGGCCGCTGCGGCGCCGGCCGAGGGCGCGGCCGAGCCGGCCGCCGCGCAGAGCGGCGGCTAGGCCGGTAACCGGTCGATACGACACCGCACGACGGCGGCGGCCCCTCGGGGTCGCCGCCGTCGGCGTCCGGTGGGGCCGCTGTTCCCGGGTGCCGGTGGTCCGTGATGTGATTCACTACGGGGCGGGACGGGGGCCGGACGACATGTTGAGGGGATCACGAACGTGGGCAATAGGCTGCTCGGTGTTGCGTCGCGCCTAGCGTGTGCGCTGATGTTGACCGCGGCTCTGTGGGGCGTGGCGACCGCCGGAGGGCCCGCACCGGCCCGTGCCGACGCGGTGGAGTATCTGCAGGTGCCCTCGGCGGCCATGGGCCGCAACATCCCGGTGGCCTTCCAGGGTGGGGGTGCGCACGCGGTGTTCCTGCTCGACGCGTTCAACGCCGGCCCCGAGGTCAGCAACTGGGTGACCGCCGGCAACGCGATGAACACCCTGGCCGGCACCGGGGTGGCCGTGGTGGCCCCGGCCGGCGGCGCCTACAGCCTCTACACCAACTGGGAGCAGGACGGCTCCAAACAGTGGGAGACCTTCCTGGCCACCGAGCTGCCCGACTGGCTGGCCGCCAACAAGGGCCTGGCCCCCGGCGGGCACGCCATCGTCGGGGCGGCCCAGGGCGGCACGGCGGCGCTGTCGCTGGCGGAGTTCTATCCCAACCGCTTCCGGTATGCCGGGTCGATGTCGGGGTTCCTGAACCCGTCGAACACCTTCATGAACGGTGCCCTGCATGCCGGGATGATGCGGTTCGGGGGTGTGGACACCAATCTGATGTGGGGTCCGGCGCAGTTCGGCCGCTGGAAGTGGCACGACCCGGACGTGCACAGCCAGTTGCTGGTGGACAACAACACCCGGATCTGGGTGTTCAGCCCGCAGACCGTCACGTGTAGCGATCCGCCCGCGATGATCGGGTACTGCGATCAGGCGCAGGGCAGCAACCGCTCGTTCTACGCCCACTACCGCAGCATCGGCGGTGCCAACGGGCACTTCGACTTCCCCACCGGCGGGCAGCACGACTGGGGCACCTGGGCGCCGCAGCTGGGCGCGATGAAGGGCGATATCGCCGCCGCGATCGCCTAGCCCGCACGTCACTCCCCAGCCCTGGCGTTGGCCCGGTACTGAGGGCGAAAAACCCGCGGGATCGTCGCGCTGGGTACCGAATCGATATGTGTTGCCGCGCCTGGCCGTCCGGGGTTCACCGGTCGAGCCGGTACCTTGGAGGAGTGCAGCAGACGGTGTGTTCGACTCCACGGGCCCGGTACTCCCGTGCGTTGATCCCGTCGTTGCTGGTCATGGGAGTGTTGTTGATCTTCGCCAGCGGGTGCGCCAACAACGACGCCGTCATGACGGCGGTGCCGCCCCGCGACGCCACCCTGCCCGGCGGGCCGGGCGACATCGACGGCGCACCCGCGCACATCGCCGGGACCTCCGGCGAGGTGGTGATCACCGCCCACCAGCGCGGCTACCTCGATGCACTCTCGGCCGCCGGCGTGCACAGATCCAGTGATCTGACGGCGCTGTCGATCGCGTCGTGTGTGTGCCAGGCGCGGGCCGCCGGGCAGAGCGATCAGGACGTGTGGGATCTTGTCTTCCCGATGGTGCGCGGCGATGTCGCGGACCTGTCGCCGGGTGTGCCGAAGACGACCGTGCAGTCGCAGGCGGTGTCGGCCACCCGTGACTACATCCGTATCGCGTCCGAACGATTCTGCTAGCAGGAGAACATGGCTCGCACCTCCCAGCGCCGGCGCCACCGCATTCTGGGTCTGATCGCCGCGGCCGCCGTCGCGGTCGTGGTCGCGCTCGTCGTCGCGATCATCGTGGTGATCGTCCGTCGCCCCGAGGGCCCGCCCACCGCGGTACCGCCCACCGCGGTGCCCCCGACCTCGACCACGCCGGGAGCCAAGAAGCCGCGCCCGGAGTTCCAGGACGCCAGCTGTCCCGACGTGCAGATGATCTCGATTCCCGGTACGTGGGAGTCGTCGCCGACCGACGACCCGCTGAACCCGACCCAGTTCCCGATCGCGCTGCTGCTGAACGTCACCCGGCCGCTGACCGAGCAGTTCGGCCCGGACCGCCTGCAGATCTACACCGTCCCCTACACCGCGCAGTTCCATAACCCGTTCTCGGCCGACCAGCAGATGTCCTACAACGACAGCCGCGCCGAGGGCACCCGCAAGGCCGTGAAGGCCATGACCGCGATGAACGAGAAGTGCCCGCTGACCAGCTACGTGCTGGTCGGGTTCTCGCAGGGCGCGGTGATCGCCGGGGACATCGCCAGCGATGTCGGCAACGGCCGCGGCCCGGTGGACGCCGACCTGGTGCTGGGCGCGACGCTGATCGCCGACGGCCGCCGCCAGGAGGGGGTGGGTCAGGAGATCGGCCCGAATCCGCCGGGTCAGGGCGCCGAGATCACCCTGCACGAGGTGCCGATGCTCTCCACGCTGGGCCTGGCCATGACCGGTCAGCGTCCGGGCGGATTCGGCGCTCTCAACGATCGGACCAACGAGATCTGCGCCCCCGGGGACCTCATCTGTTCGGCACCGCAGCAGGCGTTCAACATCGCCAACCTGCCGCAGACCCTCGACGTGCTCGCCGGCGGCGCCGGACAGCCCGTGCACGCGATGTACAACACCCCGCAGTTCTGGACCGTGGACGGTCAGACGGCCACCCAGTGGACGCTGAACTGGGCGCGCAATCTGATCGACAACGCGCCACACCCAAAACACGGGTAACAGCACCACAACCAAGCGGTGTTACTTCGGTTGCGTGGATTTGGCCCGCGCCGGACAGGACCGTAATATTAAGAAGAGAGTAAGAGCTAGATCCGCGGGCCCTGACGGTCAGGCGTTCCGGCGGCGGACACCGCAACCTCTGTACGATCTGTGAGGTTTGGGGTGCGGAACCCGGCCGGCCCGCCCGACACCGGGCGCCGCGCCGAGCGGAGAGTGCACCCGCCGCAGAGGCTTCTGACAGGAGAAATGGTATGCCGTTCCACAACCCATTCATCAAGGACGGGCGGATAACCTTTCCCAAGAACGGGAGCATCGTCAAACACGTCGAACGCTGGGCCAAGGTCCGCGGCGACAAGCTGGCCTACCGGTTCCTGGACTTCTCCACCGAGCGCGACGGCGTCGCCCGCGACCTGAACTGGGCCGACTTCGGCGCCCGCAACCGGGCCGTCGGCGCCCGTCTGCAGCAGGTCACCCAACCCGGTGACCGGGTGGCCATCCTCTGCCCGCAGAACCTGGAGTACCTGGTGGCGTTCTTCGGGGCGCTCTACGCCGGCCGGATCGCGGTGCCGCTGTTCGACCCGTCGGAGCCCGGCCACGTGGGCCGGCTGCACGCCGTCATCGACGACTGCCAGCCGTCGGCGATCCTGACCACCACCGACGCCGCCGAGGGCGTGCGCAAGTTCTTCCGCAGCCGCCCGGCCAAGGAACGCCCCCGCGTCATCGCCGTCGACGCGGTGCCCGACGACGTCGGATCCACCTGGCAACCCGTCGACGTCGATGAGCACACCATCGCCTACCTGCAGTACACCTCGGGATCCACCCGCATCCCGACCGGCGTGCAGATCACCCACCTCAACCTGGCCACCAACGTCGTCCAGGTCATCGAGGCCCTGCAGGGCGAGGAGGGCGACCGCGGCGTCACCTGGTTGCCGTTCTTCCACGACATGGGTCTGATCACCGCGCTGCTGTCCCCGATGATCGGCCACTACGTGACGTTCATGACCCCGGCGGCGTTCGTGCGCCGGCCCGGCCGCTGGATCCGGGAGCTGGCCCGCAAGCCCGGCGACACCGGCGGCACCATCTCGGTGGCGCCGAACTTCGCCTTCGACCACGCCGCGGCGCGCGGTGTGCCCAGGGACGGCGAGGAACCGCTGGACCTGTCCAACGTGAAGTCCATCCTCAACGGCAGCGAGCCCATCTCGGCGGCCACCGTCCGCCGGTTCAACGAGGCCTTCGGTCCGTTCGGTTTCCGGCCGCAGGCCATCAAGCCGTCCTACGGCCTGGCCGAGGCCACCCTGTTCGTCTCCACCACCCCGGTCGACGAGCCGCCCACCATCGTCTCCGTCGACCGCGACGAGCTCAACCACCACCGTTTCGTGGTGGTCGACGACGCCTCGCCCGAGGCGGTGCCGCAGGCCTCCGCCGGCAAGGTCGGCGTCGCGGAATGGGCCACCATCGTCGACGCCGAGAGCGCCTCGGAGCTGCCCGACGGGCAGATCGGCGAGATCTGGATCAGCGGCCAGAACATGGGTACCGGCTACTGGGGCAAGGAACGCGAGACCGCCGAGACCTTCCACAACATCCTCAAGTCCCGGACCAACCCCTCACACGCCGAGGGCGCGGCCGACGACGCCACCTGGGTGCGCACCGGTGACTACGGCGCCTACCACGACGGCGAGCTCTACATCACCGGCCGGGTCAAGGACCTGGTGATCATCGACGGGCGCAACCACTACCCGCAGGACCTGGAGTACTCGGCGCAGGAAGCCAGCAAGGCGCTGCGCACCGGGTATGTCGCGGCCTTCTCGGTGCCGGCCAACCAGCTGCCCGACGAGGTGTTCGAGAGTGCACACTCCGGACTCAAGCGCGACCCCGACGACACCTCCGAGCAGCTGGTGATCGTCGCCGAGCGCGCCCCGGGCGCGCACAAGCTCGAGGTCGGCCCGATCACCGACGACATCCGCGCCGCGATCGCCGTCCGCCACGGTGTCACCGTGCGCGACGTGCTGCTGACCGCCGCGGGCGCGGTCCCGCGGACCTCCAGCGGCAAGATCGGCCGGCGGGCCTGCCGCGCGGCCTACCTCGACGGCAGCCTGCGGTCCGGCAAGGTGGCCAACGCCTTCCCGGACGAAGCGGACTGACGTACAACCGAACACCACCAACGAGCCGGGCGGGGGCTCTGGCGGCGGCACAACCCACTGCCACGACAACTGTGAGGCTTCGATGTCTGAAGAACCCAAGTCTGAAGAACCCAAGACTGAAGAACCCAACGAGAACATGACGCCCGACAGCGGCGCGGGCCCCCAGCCGGGCGGGACCGAACTGCCCGCCGCGCACGCCGGGTCGGAGATGTCGGTTCCGGAGATGCGGCAGTGGCTGCGCAACTGGGTGGCCAACGCCACCGGGCAGTCCCCGGACGCGGTCAACGAGTCGGCGCCGATGGTCGAGCTCGGGCTGTCCTCGCGCGACGCGGTGGCGATGGCCTCCGACATCGAGGACCTCACCGGCACCGCCCTGACGGCCACCGTGGCGTTCCGGCACCCGACCATCGAGTCGCTGGCCCAGGTGATCGTCGAGGGCGAGCCCGAGGAGGACGCCGCCGACGCGGCCGATTCCGAGGACTGGTCGCGCCAGGTCGACGACGAGGGCGCCTGGGACATCGCCGTGGTGGGGCTGGCGACCCGCTTCCCCGGCGACATGAACACCCCCGAGCAGACCTGGGCCGCGCTGCTGGAGGGCCGCGACGCGATCACCGATCTGCCCGAGGGACGCTGGTCGGAGTTCCTCGACGAGCCGCGTATCGCCGAACGGGTCGCCAGGGCGCGCACCCGCGGCGGCTACCTGTCCGACATCAAGGGCTTCGACGCCGAGTTCTTCGCGCTGTCGAAGATGGAAGCCGACAACATCGACCCGCAGCAGCGGATGGCGCTCGAGCTGACCTGGGAGGCGCTCGAGCATGCCCGCATCCCGGCGTCGAGCCTGCGCGGCGACTCCGTCGGGGTCTTCGTCGGATCCTCGACCAACGACTACCAGTTCCTGTCGGTGTCCGATCCGACCACGGCACATCCCTACGCCATCACCGGCACGGCCAGTTCGATCATCGCCAACCGGGTGTCCTACTTCTACGACTTCCGCGGCCCGTCGATGGCCATCGACACCGCGTGCTCGTCGTCGCTGGTGGCTGTCCACGAGGCCGTCAAGGCGCTGCGGGCCGGCGAGGCGACCGTGGCGGTGGCCGGCGGCGTCAACGCCCTCGTCACGCCCGTGGTGACCATCGGGTTCGACGAGGTCGGCGGGGTGCTCGCACCCGACGGCCGGATCAAGTCGTTCTCCGCCGACGCCGACGGGTACGCCCGCTCCGAGGGCGGCGGCATGCTGGTGCTCAAACGCGTCGCCGACGCGCGCCGCGACGGCGACGAGATCCTGGCCGTGATCGCCGGGTCCGCGGTCAACCACGACGGACGCTCCAACGGTCTGCTGGCCCCCAACCCCGACGCGCAGGCCGAGGTGCTGCGCAAGGCCTACAAGGACGCCGGGGTCGACCCCCGCACCGTCGACTACATCGAGGCGCACGGCACCGGCACCATTCTCGGCGACCCGATCGAGGCCGACGCGCTGGGACGCGTGGTCGGCAAGGGCCGCGCCGCCGACCGGCCCGCCCTGCTGGGCGCGGTGAAATCCAATGTGGGCCATCTGGAGTCGGCCGCCGGCGCGGCCAGCATGGCCAAGGTGGTGTTGTCGATCAAGCACGACAAGCTGCCGCCGTCGATCAACTACGCCGGCCCCAACCCCTACATCGACTTCGACAAGGAGCACCTCAGGGTCGCCGACACGGTGACCGACTGGCCGCGCTACGGCGGGCACAAGGTCGCCGGGGTCTCGGGCTTCGGCTTCGGCGGCGCCAACGCCCACATCGTGGTGCGCGAGGTGCTGCCCGGCGATCTCGTCGAGCCCGAGCCGAAGCCGCAGGCCGCGGCCGCCGAGGCCCGCAACCCCGACGCGGACGCCGTCTACGTCGGCGGTGTGCGGATGGACGAGTACGGCGAGTTCATCGACGACGACCTCGACGAGTACGGCCCCGAATCCGGAGCCGCCGCCACCGGCGGGGAGGGCGAGCCGGAGCTGCCGGCGCTGACCGACGAGGCGCTGCGACTGCTGGAGGTCGCCCGCGAGGAGATGGCCGCGGCCGAGGCCGACACCCCCACCACGCCGATCGTGCCGCTGGCCGTCTCGGCGTTCCTGACGTCCCGGAAGAAGTCGGCGGCCGCCGAGCTGGCCGACTGGATGGACAGCCCCGAGGGGCGCGCCTCCTCGCTGGAGTCCATCGGCCGCTCGCTGTCGCGGCGCAACCACGGCCGCTCCCGGGCGGTCATCCTGGCCCACGACCACGACGAGGCCATCAAGGGCCTGCGGACGCTGGCCGACGGCAAGCAGAGCCCTTTGGTGATCGCCGCCGACGGCCCGGTGAGCAACGGCCCGGTGTGGGTGCTGGCCGGTTTCGGCGCCCAGCACCGCAAGATGGGCAAGAGCCTCTACCTGCGTGATCGGGTGTTCGCCGACTGGATCAACAAGGTCGACGCCCTGGTGCAGGACGAACTCGGCTACTCCATCGTCGAGCTCATCCTCGACGACTCCCAGGACTACGGCATCGAGACCACCCAGGTGGTGATCTTCGCCATCCAGGTGGCCCTGGGCGAACTGCTCAAGCATCACGGCGCCAAGCCCGCCGCGGTGGTCGGCCAGTCCCTCGGCGAGGCGGCGGCCGCCTACTTCTCCGGCGGGCTCTCGCTGGCCGACGCCACCCGCACCATCTGCTCGCGCAGCCACCTGATGGGCGAGGGCGAGGCGATGCTGTTCGGCGAGTACATCCGGCTGATGGCGCTGGTGGAGTACTCCGCCGACGAGATCAAGACGGTCTTCTCCGACTACCCCGACCTGGAGGTCTGCGTCTACGCCGCCCCCACCCAGACGGTGATCGGCGGCCCGCCGGATCAGGTGGACGCGATCATCGCCCGCGCCGAATCGGAGGGCAAGTTCGCGCGCAAGTTCCAGACCAAGGGCGCCAGCCACACCCAGCAGATGGACCCGCTGCTGGGCGAGCTGTCCGCCGAACTGCAGGGCATCTCGCCGCAGCCGCTGGTCACCGGGTACTTCTCCACCGTGCACGAGGGCCGCTACATCCGGCCCGGCGGCGAGCCCATCCACGACGTCGACTACTGGAAGAAGGGGCTGCGCCACAGCGTCTACTTCACCCACGGCATCCGCAACGCCGTCGACTCCGGGCACACCACGTTCCTCGAGCTGGCCCCCAATCCGGTGGCGCTGATGCAGGTGGGCCTGACCACCGCGGCCGCCGGACTGCACGACGCCCAGCTGATCGCGACCCTGGCGCGCAAGCAGGACGAGGTGGATTCCATGACCACCGCCATGGCGCACCTGTTCGTCAATGGCCACGACCTGGATTTCCGCACGCTGTTCCCGCGCCGCGGTGCCGATCGGACCGCCGAGCGGACCGCCGGGGACGCCGCCGAGGACGTCGTCGGGGATTACGCCGACGGGACCGAGACCGGCCCGGAGTTCGCCAACATCCCGCCGACCCGGTTCCGGCGCAAGCCGCACTGGCTGGAGGCGCACTTCACCGGGGACAGCTCGGTGATGATGCCGGGCAACCATGTGGCCACCCCGGACGGCCGGCACGTCTGGGAGTACGCGCCCAAGGGTGCGGTGTCGGCCACCGAGCTGGCCGCGCTGGTCAGGTCCGCGGCGGCCCAGGTCCTTCCCGACGCCGGCCTCACCGCCGCCGAGCAGCGGGCGATCCCCGGTGCGGGGGCACGGTTGGTGACGACCCTGACCCGCCACCCCGGCGGCGCTTCGGTGCAGGTGCACGCCCGCATCGACGAGTCGTTCACGCTGGTCTACGACGCGCTGGTGGCCCGCGCCGGCCAGGGCGGGGCGCTGCCCGCGGCCGCGGCCGCCGGTGCCGCCGTCGCGCCGCTGCCGGACACCGCGCTGCCGTCGGCGCAGCCCGGCGCCGAGCCGGCGCCGCTGTCGGCGCTGGAACCCGAGCCGGTCGAGGATGACGCGGCCATCCTGTCCGACAACCTGGCCGCGGGTGCGGGCATGGGCGCGGGGTTCGCCAAGTGGTCCCCGGAGAGCGGCGAGACCGTCGGCCAACGGCTCTCGGCGATCGTCGGTGGGGCGATGGGCTACGAGCCCGAGGACCTGCCCTGGGAGGTGCCGCTGATCGAACTGGGCCTGGATTCGCTGATGGCGGTGCGGATCAAGAACCGCGTCGAGTACGACTTCGACCTGCCGCCCATCCAGCTGCAGGCGGTACGCGACGCCAACCTGTACAACGTGGAACAGCTCGTCACCTACGCGGTGGAGCACCGCGACGAGGTGGACCAGCTGCACCAGTTCCAGCAGACCCACAGCGCCGAGGAGGTCGCGGCCGCCCAGGCCGAGCTGCTCGGCGGGGCCAGCACCGCCTCGGAGATCGAGCAGCGCCTCGCCGATGCCGACGGCCAGCTCGACCTCGAGCAGATCCGCAACGCAGCCGAGACCGCAGCCGAGACCGCCGCCGAGGGGGTCGAGCCCGGTGTGGCCGCCGAGGCGGCCGCGCTCAACGAGAAGGCGGCCGAGACGGCCTCCACCCATCCGGTGCCGCCGCCCCCGACCAACCCGCTGGGGCCCGGCGCGGTCCCGCCGCCGCCCACCGACCCGCGGGGCCCGGCCGCCGCGACGCCGGTGGCCCCGGAGCCCGGCGACGAGCCGGTGTCCCCGGACCTGGCGGCCGCCGCGGCCGTGCTCAACCAGCAGGCCGTGGCCGACGCGCTGAACTCCGATGTGCCCCCGCGCGACGCCGCCGAACGCCTGACCTTCGCGACCTGGGCGATCGTGACCGGCAAGTCACCGGGCGGCATCTTCAACGCGCTGCCGGCGCTCGACGACGAGGTGGCCGCCAAGCTGGCCCAGCGCCTGTCCGAACGCTCCGAGGGCACCATCACCGCCGGGGACGTCACACTCGCGCCCACCATCGAGGCGTTGTCCACCACGGTGCGTGAATTCCTGGAGGCCGGGCAGATCGACGGGTTCGTGCGCACCATCCGGCCCGTGGAGAACGACCAGCAGGTGCCGGTGTTCGTGTTCCACGCCGCCGGTGGCTCCACCGTGGTCTACGAACCGCTGCTGAACCGGCTGCCCGCGGGCACGCCGATGCTCGGGCTGGAGCGCGTCGAGGGCACCATCGAGGAACGCGCGGCGCAGTACGTGCCCAAGCTGCTCGAACTCAACGGCTGGACGGACGGTCCGGCCGGTGCGGGCGCAGCGACGGCGAATCGACGAGGCAAACCGTTCCTGCTGGCGGGCTGGTCGCTGGGCGGGGCGCTGTCCTACGCCTGCGCGATCGGGCTCAAGCAGGCCGGTGCCGACGTGCGCTTCGTCGGGCTGATCGACACCGTGCGCCCCGGCGAGCCGATCGACCAGTCCAAGGAGGGCACCCGGGCGCGCTGGGACCGCTACGCCAGGTTCGCCGAGCGGACGTTCAACGTGCAGATCCCCGAGATCCCCTACGAGCAGCTCGAGGAACTCGACGACGCCGGGCAGGTGCAGTTCATCCTGGACGCCATCAAGCAGAGCGGCGTGCAGATCCCCGGCGGCATCATCGAGCACCAGCGGACGTCCTACCTGGACCAGCGGGCGCTCGACGTCGCCGAGATCAAGCCCTACGACGGCCACGTCACGCTCTACATGGCCGACCGGTACCACGACGACGCGATCATGTTCGAACCGGCCTACGCCACCCGCGCACCCGACGGCGGGTGGGGCGAGTTCGTCTCCGATCTGGAGGTGGTGCACATTGGAGGCGAGCACATTCAGGCCATCGACGAGCCCTACATCGCTAAGGTCGGTGCCCATATGAGCCAGGCGATCGGCCGCATTCAGGCTGATCAGGACGAGAAAGGGAAGTAGCCGACCGTGACTGCCGATCCCGCACCGGTTCCGCCGGTCAAAACCGCGACCACCGCAGAGCGCCTCGCCGAACTGCGCGAGAAGCTGGAGCTGGCCAAGGAGCCGGGCGGGGAGAAGGCCGCCGCCAAACGCGACAAGAAGGGCATCGCCAGCCCGCGGGCCCGCATCCACGCGCTGCTCGACCCGGGCAGCTTCCTGGAGATCGGCGCGCTGGCCAAGACCCCGGGCGACCCCAACGCGCTCTACGGCGACGGTGTGGTCACCGGCCACGGCACCATCAACGGCCGCCCGGTCGGGGTGTTCAGCCACGACCAGACGGTGTTCGGCGGCTCGGTCGGGGAGATGTTCGGCCGCAAAGTGTCGCGGCTGATGGAGTGGGTGGCCATGGTCGGCTGCCCGATCATCGGCATCAACGACTCCGGGGGCGCGCGCATCCAGGACCTGGCGACGTCGCTGGCGTGGTACGCCGAGCTGGGCCGGCGTCACGAGCTGCTGTCCGGGCTGGTGCCGCAGATCTCGATCATCCTGGGCAAGTGCGCCGGCGGTGCGGTCTACTCGCCGATCCAGACCGACCTGATCGTCGCGGTCCGCGACCAGGGCTACATGTTCGTCACCGGCCCCGACGTCATCAAGGACGTCACCGGTGAGGAGGTCACCCTCGACGAGCTCGGCGGTGCCGACGCGCAGGCCAAGTACGGCAACATCCACCAGGTGGTGGACTCGGAGAAGGACGCCTTCGCCTACGTCCGCGACTACCTGCAGTTCCTGCCCGCCAACACCTTCGACGATCCGCCGATCATCAATCCCGGGCTGGAGCCGGAGATCACCCCGCACGATCTGGAGCTCGACGCGATCGTGCCGGACTCCGACAACACCGCCTACGACATGCACGAGATCCTGCTGCGCATCTTCGACGACGGCGACTTCCTCGACGTCGCCGCGCAGGCCGGCCAGGCCATCATCACCGGCTACGCGCGCGTCGACGGCCGGCCCGTCGGGGTGGTGGCCAACCAGCCGATGTACATGTCCGGGGCCATCGACAACGAGGCGTCGGACAAGGCGGCGCGGTTCGTGCGCTTCTGCGACTCGTTCAACATCCCGCTGGTCTTCGTCGTCGACACCCCGGGATTCCTGCCCGGCGTCGAGCAGGAGAAGGGCGGGATCATCAAGCGCGGCGGCCGGTTCCTCTACGCCGTCGTCGAGGCCGACGTGCCCAAGGTGACCATCACGGTGCGCAAGTCCTACGGCGGCGCGTACGCGGTGATGGGCTCCAAGCAGCTGACCGCGGACTTCAACTTCCTGTGGCCCACCGCGCGCATCGCGGTGATCGGCGCCGAGGGCGCGGCCCAGCTGATCGTCAAGCGGTTCCCCGACCCCACGGCCCCGGAGGTGCAGGAGATCCGGCGGCAGTTCATCGAGGGCTACAACCGGGACATGGCGACCCCCTATGTGGCCGCCGAGCGTGGCTATGTCGACGCCGTCATCGAACCGCACGAGACCCGGCTCAAGCTGCGCGGCGCGCTGCGGCTGCTGCGCGACAAGCAGATCAGCCGCGTGCAGCGCAAGCACGGCCTGATCCCGATCTAAACCCCCGAACCTGCAACTGTTGTACCCGAACGCCGAGAAGGGGTGCCAGAAGTTGCAGTCTCGGCGGTGACGTCATTCGGCTGCAGTCCTGGCGCCCGGCAGGGTTGGATTGAGGCATGTCGAATCACTTCACCGGATTGAGTCTGGGCCCGCCGCTGGGCGATCAGCGGCTCGACCTGTGCGATCTGTACGTGTTCGAGTCGCCCGCGGATCCGACGCGCACGGTCCTGATTCTCAACGCCAACCCGAACGCCGACTTCATGTATCCCGGCGCGGTGTACCGGCTCAACATCGACAACAACGGCGACCTGCGCACCGAGATCGCGTTCAGTTTCGTGTTCTCCGAACCCCACCACGGCCGGCAGACCTACGACGTCTACCTCGCCGTCGACGACGCCGACTCCCCGCAGGCCATCGGATCCCGGATCTTCGAACGGGTGCCCGCCTCCTTCGGCCGGACGCCCAACATCGTCACCTCGGGCAGTTTCACCGTGTTCGCCGGGGCCCGCAGTGACGCGTTCTTCTTCGACTTCGACGGCATCAAGAACCTCTTCGACACCTCCGGTGGGCGCAACTTCACCGCCCCGCACCTCGGCGGCGAATCACCTTGGACCGGTGTGGATTCCAACCTGGAGGCCAACGTCTTCTCGATGGCGGTCGAGATGCCCACCTCGGCGCTGGCCGCTGCCCCCGACATCAAGGTGTGGGGCCGGTGCAGCGTGTCGCGCGACGGCGTCTACGAACACGTCGACCGGGCGGGTCATCCGTCGGTGAGCAGCTTCTTCAACACCGACGAGACCAAGGCGGAGTACAACGCCGGCCATCCCATCCACGACCGCGAACGCTGGATGGGAATGTTCGTCCACCTGATGGGCCACACCGGCGGCTACACCCGCGAGGAGGCCATCGAGGCCATCGAGGACGAGGGCACGCTGCCCGACATGCTCACCTACGACCCCGCCAGACCGGCGCACTACCCCAACGGTCGGGCGTTGAGCGACGACGTCATCGACTACCGGCTGGCCTTCCTCACCAAGGGTGAGTGCCCGCCGACGGGTTTGAGCCCGCACACCGACACCCTCACGGAGTTTCCCTACCTGGGCCCGCCGCACTGAGCGGCTCCGCCCCGCTCAGATCCGGTCCAGGTCCAGCCACCGGTCCACCGCGAACCGGTCGCCCCGGGCCACCATCGTGGCGCCGCCGCAACCGGGATAGTGCGCCGGGATCACCGCCGCGCGGTGCCGGGCCGCCTCGGTGAAGATCCGGGAGCGGGTCACCGCCGCCTCGGCGGCGTCGACGTCGAAGGCGCACGGATCGTCGGGCCGGGGAATCTGCACCGGGCTGTGGGTCAGGTCGCCGACGAACACCGCCGGGGCCCCGGCGTCCAGCCACGCCACCGAGGATCCCGGGGTGTGGCCGGGCGCGGGCCGCAGCCACAGCGAGTCGGTGATCCGGTGCTCACCGGAGAACAACTCGATCTGGTCGGCCACCGGGAAGATGCTGTCGGCGAACACGGTCCGCATCCCGTCGTTGGTGGTCGGGCTGTCCGGGGCGAAGTAGCGGTAGTCGGCCTCGGGCATCAGGTAGCGCGCATTGGGGAAGGTGGGCACCCAGACACCGTCGGCCGAGCGGGTGTTCCATCCGACGTGGTCGGTGTGCAGGTGGGTGTTGACCACCACGTCGACGTCGGCCGGATCGACGCCGGCGCGCCGCAGCCCGCCCAGGAAATCGGTGTCCAGATCGTGCAGCGGCGGCATGTGCGGGCGCCGGCGCCCGTTGCCCACGCCGGTGTCGATCACCACCAGCGCGCCGTCGACCTGCACCACCCAGGTCTGCATCGCCGCGCGCCACTGCGCGGTCTCGGGCACCCAGAAGTCGGGCACCAGCAGCTCACGGTGTTGCTCCCAGGCCTGCGGCGGGGTCCGAGCGAACAGCTCGGTGCCCATCGCGACGGTGAGTTCCACGACGCGGGTGACCACGGCGTCGCCGAGCCGGACGCGGTCTGTCATGTGCCGACCGTAACCGCAGGGCCGGCGGTCAGGGCTCGATCCGGATCGGGCCCGGCTTCCACAGCCCGGAGCGGGTGGCGCTGCCGAGCTCGATCTGGGCGGGCTGGGCGTCGACGATGGTGTCGAACCGGCGCAGCGAACCCCAGTCCCGGCCCCAGTCCCGCGACAGGTAGGTGGCCATCACGTTCTGCCGCAGCAGCAGGTCGCTGATGCCCAGCAGGCCGCCGTTGAGGCCGTCCTCCCAGGTGTCAGTGTCCTTGCGTTTGGCGTCGTAGTCCGGGGTGATCCGGAACTTGGGCACCTCGGTGACGCCGTTGGCGTGCAGCATCGGCTGCTGGCACGGGAAGGCCAGGCCCACCGCCCAGTCCATCAGCACCGGCTGCCGGGAGCCGACGTACTCCTGCACCGAGCGCAGTTCGGGCACCCGGGGCGGTGTGACGGCCACCCAGTCCCCCCGCGAGAGCGACCTGTCGTCGGCGATGACGCGCACGAAGGTGGCGTCGGCGGGAATCTCGTCGCGGGCGAACCGCAGATTGCGCCAGGACGGCGCGGGCCCCAGGTCGTAGGGCACCACCCGGCCCGCGGGGACGGGGGCGCCGCCGGGGCCCGGCCGGCCGTACTCGAGTTCGACGGTCTGCGCCTCGGTGTGACCCTTGAACACGCTGTTGCCGCTGATGGTCCCGGCCGCGGTCACCACCACCAGCGGGTGCGCGTCGTCGGGGGCCGGCAGCTGGTACCACGCCGAGGTCAGGGTGCTGGGCTGCTGCGGTCCCTCGGTGTAGCTGCCGGCCAGCGGAACCCGGTTCGGGTCCAGCCCGTAGGGCAGCGGCACCGTCGAACCGTTGACGCCCGGCTCGTCGAGCTCGACCGGGGCGTCCCAGTCGTAGTCGGTGCCCGGAACCGGGTTGGTCAGCCGGATCGCCTCGGCCACGATGTGCTCCGGCACGCCGTTGGGGCTGAATCCCACCGGCCCCGCACCGCCCAGCGGGCCCAGGGCGCCGTAGTCGCCGGGCAGCGGCGCCAGGAACCCGTCGTTGGTGTCGGGTTCGACCAGCACGTCGTCGGCCAGCCCACAGCCGCCCGCGAAGGCCCGCAGGTTCGCCCACGCATTGGAGTAGGTCGGGTACTGGCGGACCGCGCCGACGAGCATCGACGCGACGAACACCACCACCATGAAACCCGCGGCGACGGGGATCGGTGCCGCGGTGAGGGCGCGGCTGATCCGGCCCTCGCCACGATCGGGCGGCGCGAAATGCAGCCACACGGCGTAGGCCAGTGCGACGGCGAACAGGACGAAGAACAGGGTGCTGACGGTGACGCCGCCGATCTGCGGCTTGTCGTTGTTGAACGGCACCCCGTAGCTCGAGACGTACCACCACCCGTTGGTGGTGGCCCAGCACAGGGCCAGCACGAACAGCAGTGCCGCCAGGAACACCCACCGGTTGCGGGCCCAGCGCAGCACCGCGGGCGACACCAGCACGGTGGCCAGTGCGGCCATCGCCGCGCCCACCGCGGCGAACAGGCCGAAGTGGTGCACCCACTTGGTGGGGGTGAACATCAGGAAGAACATGGTGCCGAAGATGACGCCCATCAACCGCCACGCGGGACCGCGCGCCACACCCGGGATCCGCTTGCGCCGCAACACGATGAACATCGACGTGAACAGGCACAGCGCGGTGATGAGGAAGCCGAACCGGCGCGACAGGGACCCGTCGACCGTCGGCAGGATCAGGTAGTAGTAGCGCAGGTTCTCGGTGTACCAGGCCTGGCTGGGCCCGATGTCGGTGCGGATCCGGGTGGCCTCCAGCACCGTCGCCAGGGTCTGGTCGGCGAAGACCACCGTCAGTATCACCGTCCCGGCGGCCAGCAGCGGCAGCAACAACGGCCAGAGGCCGACCACGCGGTGGCGGCGCACCAGGATCCGGATCACCGGACGGCCGCCGGCGACCAGGGCGGCCACCGCGATCAGCCCGGTGGGCTGGATACCGAGGGTGAACGCCGCGCTGATGATCGCCAGCGCGGCGGGGGTCAGCCGGCCCGAGGTGATCGCGCGCTCGATCAGCACGTAGGTGATCAGCGCGCCGGTGGCGATCTGTCCCTCCGGTCGCAGACCGTTGTTGAACGGCATCCACGCCGCCAGCAGCACCAGCGCCGCGGTCCACAGGGCGGGACGGCTGGCGATCACCGCGGGCCCCAGCCGCGGCAGCACCTCGCGGCTCAACAGCAGCCAGCACACCAGCGCGCACACCAGGTCCGGCAACCGGATCCAGATGCTGGCGTCGCTGACGTGGGTCATCAACGCCAGCAGGTTGTAGTACCAGCCGAACGGGTCCTCGGGGCTGCCGAACCAGCGGAAGTAGTTCGACATGTAGCCGGCGTGGTCGGCCACCCGGGCCATGCCGAGGATGTAGCCGTCGTCGGAGGAGTTGGCCCCGGCGACGTGCCACACCACGAACGCGACGATCACCGTCGCGTCCACCAGCGTGAAGGTGCGCCACCGCTGCGGGATCAGCCGGTGCATGCGCCGGCCGTCGAGGCGGTCCAGCCGCCACAACGCCAGCAGGGCCACCACCGTGGCCACGATGGCCAGCACCATGGCGGTCAGCTTCAGCGTGGTCGGCGTGGTCGTGAAACGGGTGTCGATGGTCGCCGACAGGGACAACCCCGGCGGCGCGGGGCCGCTCAGGTCGCTGAACACCCCGACGATCGCCGGGCGCAGGTTGGGGTCGGCGAAGCCGGTGCGTTGCGGCGAACCGTCGGGCTTCGACAGCCCGACGAATTCGGCGAACGTGCCGTCGGTGTTCGAGGTGATCTCGATCCGCTGGCACCGCGGGGACTCGACCCGGTCCCGGGGCAGGCTGGCCACCACGACGTTGCGGTCGGTGACGTCCACCCGGTCCTTGGTGACGTTGACGAACAGCGCGTTGAGCGCGGCGTCCTTGCCCTTGGCGGGCGCGGTGCCCAGCACCAGGCCACCCTCCGGGGGCATGTCCCGGATCACCTGGCACGGCACCGTGGCGGTCATCCGCACCGGCGCCTGGGTGATCAGCGGCGCGGTGACATTGGAGACCACCCCGCCCTGCGGCCAGTTGAGGGTGGCCGTGGTCTGCACCACCGGAAGCACCGGCGTCGCCACCGCCAGCAGGAAGCCGACCAGGCCCGCCACCATCGCCACCCAGCGCGCGATCTGCACGTCCCGGGCATTGCCGGCACTCACCGTCTCGTTCATGGCCCCTTTCACGGCGCCGTTCGCGGCCCCGGTCACGGCAGGGCCCGGATCGGTCCGGCGCGGTGCCAGCCGGACACCTGCTGGGCCCCCTGGTCGATGACGGCGTCGGGGGCGCGGTCCTGCGGGACCAGCCGGATGTAGCGCTCGATCGATCCCCAGTCGCGGTACCAGTCGTCACGCAGGTAGGTCGGCACCGACGAGGTCGTCAGCAGGGCCTGGATGAACAGGAAGGGCCCGCCCTTCTGCGCCGACTGCCACTGGTTGGAGGACACCACGATCTGCTTGAAGTTCGGCAGGATCCGGTATTCGGGCAGTTCGGCGACGCCCAGGTGCTCGGAGAAGGGCCGTTGGCAGGGGAAGTTGGCCGCCGTGGCGATGTCCATCAGCACCGGCGTCTGCGAGCCCAGGAACTGCTGGGCGGTCTCCAGCGTGGGCACCCGCGGCGGGGTGAATCCGAACCACTGGTCGGTGGACAGGTTGGGATCGTCGGCGACGATGCGTGCCACGTTGGCCTCCGGTGGCGCCCATGCCAGCGGGAAGCGCAGGTTGCGCCAGGCGTACTGGGCGAACACGTCGATGGGCTGGACCTCGTCGAGCGCCTCGTAGGTGCCGTCGGGGCGGTGCACACCCCACTGCAGTTTCAGCGACTGGCCGTAGTGGAACTCGTGCTCCTCGTCGTAGTACCAGATGGCCCCGACGGCGGCGACGGTGACCAGCGGGCGGTCCGGGCTGCGTGGCGGCAGCTGGTACCAGGCCGAGGTGGCCTTGGCGGCCACGGTGTTCTCGTCGTAGCTGCCCATCACCGGGGTGCGGGCGGGGTCCAGGCCGAACGGCAGGAACACCCGCGAGCCGTTGACACCCTCCGGGCCGTACCCGCCGCCGGTGCCGGCGGCGAAGGCCACGCCGGTGTTGGGTTTGTCCGGGTCGCCGTCGGAGTTCACGGTGCCGGGGTTGGCGACGACCGGGTGCGGCGGGGTCAGGGTGTCGCTGACGCCGTTGGGGGTGAAACCGACCGGGTTCTCCCCGCCGAGCGGGCCGTACTCGCCCCACTTCTGGCCCGGGACCGGCCGCAGCATCCCGGCGTTGGTGTCGGCCTCGACCAGGACGTCGTCGGCCATCGCGCAACTGTCCGCGGACAGCCCCGAGGCCAGGGCCTCGACGTTGGCCTTGGCGGTGGTGTAGACGGGGTAGCGCTGCGCGGCGCCCTTGAGCATCGAGCCGACCTCGAGCAACACCATGATCAGGGCGACGACCAGCAGCGGTGTCGACGCCAGCACACGGTTGCGGCGGGTGTTGGCCACCTCGACGTGCCCGGTGTAGTCGATCCGGAAGTGCAGCCACGCCGTCAGCAGCCCACCGACGATCGCGAGCACCAGCAGCATCGTCGTCACCGGGTATCCGGCCAGCACCGGCTGGCGGTCGAACCACGGAACCCCGTAGTTGCCGACGTAGAACCAGCCGTTGATCCCCGAGGTCGCCCAGGCCAGCACGAACAGCAGGGCGGTGACGTACAGCGCGAGGTTGCGGCGGCTGTGCAACCCGACCCGGGAGAACGCGAACGCCGTCACGGCCCCCAGCGCGCCGGCCAGGCCCGCGAAGGCGCCGAACTGCACGGCCCACTTCGTCGGGGTGAACGTCAGCAGCAGCAGGCCGACGGCGGTGGTGCCCAGCAGGCGCCACAGCGGGCCCGACGCCGCGCCGGGCACATTGCCGCGGCGCAGCATGACCGCGATCAGACCGAACAGGCACAGCAGCATCACCAGGACGGCGAAGCGGCGCGTCATCGAGCCGTCGGCGCTGTCCTCCACGGTCAGGAAGTAGTACCGCAGGAAGTCCTGGTACCAGGGGATGGTCGGGCCGACCTTGTACTTGATGCGGGCGGACTCGGCGACGGTGGCCAGCGTCTGGTCCCGGAAGACGATGACGAAGATCAGCGACAGCGCCGCGGCCAGGGGTGCGATCAGGGCCAGCACCCCGTCGGTGCCGCGGCGGGCGCGGATCTGCCGTGCCAGCGCGCGGGCGCCCACCAGCAGCGGGGCCACCGCGATGAGTCCCTGCGGGGCGAGGGTGGCGCTGAAGACCGCGACCACCACCGCGACGGCGGCCGGCCACAGCCGGCGCGAGCCGATCGCGTACTCGACGAGCGCCCACGTCGCCAGGACACCGAAGGCGATCAGCGGTTCGGGACGCAGCCCGTTGTTGAACGGCAGCCAGGCGGCCAGGAACACCGCGCCCGCGGTCCACACCGTGACCCGGTTGAGCGCCAGCCGCCGGCCCAGCCGGGGGATCGCCCAGCGGCTCAGGATGAGCCAGGTGGCGATGCCGGCCAGGGTGGCGGGCACCCGCATCCAGACACCGGCGGTGCTGATGGCCGCGAAGTGCGCCAGCACCGACTGGTACCAGTCGAAGGGGGCCTCGGTGGTGCCGAAGTAGCGGAAGTAGTTGGCGCTGTAGCCGGCCTCGCCGGAGACCCGGGCGATGGTGAGGTTGTAGCCGTCGTCCGAGGACAGCGCGCCGATCACATGCCAGACCAGCAGTGTGCCGATCACCCCGGCGTCGGCCAGCCAGGTCGACACGCTCACCCGCCACAGCCGCCGCCACGGGTGCCCGACCCGGTGGCCGCCGCGACGGTCCAGCACCGCCAGCGCCGCGATGGAGGCGAGCACGCACACCACCCCCAGCACCATGGCGGCCAGCTTCAGCGGGGTCGGTGTGGTGATGAAGCGGGTATCGATGTCCACCCGCGCGCCCAGACCGGGCTGCGCCGGCACCTTCAGCGCGGTGAACAGGCCGGCGACCTGAGGTTTCTTCTCGACCGGCTGCGTTCCGGCGGCACCCGGGATGCCGATGAAGTCGGCGCCGACGCCGCCGTCGTCGGCCCAGATGTGCAGCGTGCTGCAGGCGCCGGAGTCGACGGCCTCCCGGGGCGCCGACGCGGCGACGGTGTCGCGGAAGGCGACGAACACGACGTCGGAGGTGGCGCGGACGAACAGACCGTTGCGGCTGGCGTCGATCCCGTCCGGCGGGATCGTCGAGAACACCAGGCCGCCGTCGGCGGGCAGGGTGGCGACCGCCGGGCACGGGATGGACACGTCCAGCGACTGCGGGGCGCCGGACACCAGCGGCGCGGTGACGTCGGTGACGAAGCCGTCCGGGCCGGGAGCCTGCGGCCAGGTGATGGTGGCCGTGGTCTGGGTGACCGGCAGCAGCGGCACCACCGCGCACAGCAACACACCGGCGATGCCCGCGATGACGGCGACCAGACGGGCGAGGCGGTGGGCAGGCACGAGGCTCGATGGTATGCGACGCGGCTAAGCGGCCGTCGGAGCCAGGCCGTGTGCACCGCGCCGCTCCCGGATCGGGCCAGCACACCGGCGCGGGCGCGCCCCGGTCGCGGGCCGGGGATGGGGGGTCAGGACGGCCGCAGCGGCGCGGGACTCCACCACCCGCTGCGGGTGGTGGTGCCCAGATCCAGCCGCGCCGGCCTTGCCTGCGGATAGAACTGGGACAGGCGTTGCAGCGAGCCCCAGTCGCGGAACCAGTCGTCCCTGAGATACGTCGGCACCGTCGTCGCGCGGAACAGCAGCTCGCTGATGCCCAGCGGGCCTCCGCCGAGGTAGTCCATCACCGGCGAGTTGGCCTCGGCGCCGAAGCGGTCGGGCAGGATCCGCCACTTGGGCACCTCGATCACCCCGTTCCGGTGGTCGAACGGGCGCTGGCACGGGAACGCCAGGCCCACCAGCCAGTCCAGCAGCACCGGGTCCTGCGAGCCGACGACCTCCTGCAGGGTCCGCAGCTGCGGGATGCGCGGCGGGGTCAATGCGATCCAGTGCTGCGGGGCCAGGTCGTCGTCGGAGGCGACCAGCCGGATGCGGGTGGCCTCGGCCGGGATGGAGTCCAGCGGCGCCCGCAGATTGCGCCAGGCCGGCGCGGCGCCGATGTCGCCGAAGGTGAGCGATCCGCCCGGGCGCGGGTCGTCCCCGCCGGCGTCGGTGGCCCACTGCACCTGGACCTCGTCGGGGTCGAACCGGCCGGCCGCGGAGACCACCAGCAGCGGGGTGCCGTCGCGCGGCGGCAGCCGGTACCACGCCGAGCGCAGCGCCGCGGGCTGCTGCACCCCGGAACTCCAGCTGCCCAGCACGGGGGTGGTCCTGGGGTCCAACCCGAACGGCAGCCGGGCCCGCGAACCGTTGATACCGGTGGTGGCGGTGGTGCCGCCCTCGGTGCCGGCCTCGGCGTCGGCGTCCGTGCCGCCGTCGGTGTCGGCGAAGTTGTCGGCCACGGAGTCCTCGGTCACCGGGTCGGCCGAGACGTCCGACGGGATCCCGTCGGGGGAGAAGCCCCGGGAGGCCTCCGCACCCAGCGCGTCGCCCGCCGGCACCCCGATCGGCTGCAGCATCCCCTCGTTGGGGTTCTGCTCGACGAGCACGTCGGTGGCCAGTCCGCAGGTCTTCCCGGTCAGCGCCTGAAGATTGGACCGGCCCACCGACCACGCCGGGTACTGGGCGGTCATGCCCAGCGTCAGCGACAACACCTCGAAGAAGACCAGCAGCCAGGCGGCGATGGCCAGCGGGGAGTGCAGCAGCCGGCCCATCCGGGTGGGTCGCCACGGGCGTTCACCACGGGAGGAGAAGTGGAACACCGCCGCCAGGATCAGCGTCAGGACCGACAGGCCGATCAGGACGGTGGCGAAGGCGAAGTGCCACTCGGGGAACTGGTTCGACCACGGCACACCGAAGTTGGACACGTACCACCAGCCGTTGACGCTGGCGAACGCCAGCGCCAACGCGAACAGCACCACCGCCGCGAACACGGTGCGGTTGCGCCGCGATTTCATCGCGTGCGCGGTGACCGCGACGGCGGCCAGCGCCCCCAGCGATCCGGCCAGGCCGGCGAACACCCCGAAGTGGTGGGTCCACTTGGTGGGGGTGAACATCATCGCCAGGAACGAGATGATCGTGATGCCGATGATGCGGCGGCTGGGCCCGGTCGCGGTCCCGGGGATGTGGTTCTTGCGCAGCGACATCGCCACCGACACCGCCAGCGCCACCAGCAGTGCCAGCACCGCGAACCGGCGCGCCACCGAGCCGTCGGGGGTGGCCAGGAACAGTCGCTCGTAGCGGGTGTGTTCGTCGAACCAGCTCAGGCTGGGGCCGACCAGCGACTTGAAGGAGCTGGCCTGGATCTCCCCGACGAAGGTCTGGTCCCGGAAGATCAGGATCGAGGTGACGGTGATGGCGGCCAGGATCGGCGCCAGCAGCGGCCACAGACCGAACTGGCCGGAGCGCCGGTGCAGGATGGTGCGCAGCGGGCCGATGGCCACCAGCAGCGCGCCGATCGAGGCGATGCCCGTGGGGCCGGAGAACAACGTCAGCGCGCCGATGATGCAGGCCACCGCGACCGGCAGCAGCCGGCTGGTCGCCACCGCGCGCTCCACCGAGCACCAGGTCAACAGGATGCCCAGGGCGATGATCGGTTCGGGGCGCAGGCCGTTGTTCAACGGCAGCCAGAAGGCCAGGAACATGCCCGCGGCGGTCCAGCGCGCCGCGGTGGACAGCTTGACGGCGTGTCCCAGCCGCGGGATGACCTCGCGGCTGATCACCCACCAGCACGCCAGCGCCATCACCAGGGTGGGCAGCCGCATCCAGACGCTGGCCGTGCTCACGTGCGCCCACAGCGCCAGCAGGTCGTAGTACCAGCCGAACGGCGACTCCGGGGTACCGAACCAGCGGTAGTAGTTGGCCATGTAGCCGGCGTGCTCGGAGACCCGGGCCATGGTCAGGATGTAGCCGTCGTCGGAGGTGTTGGCGCCGACGAAGTGCCACCAGACCAGCACCGCGGTCACCAGCCCGTCCAGCGGCGTCATCGACCACCAGCGCGGCGGCAGGAATCGTCGGTGGCGCATCCCGTCGGCGGTGTCGAGCACGTGCAGCGCCACCAGCGCGGCGGCCGTCATGACGAGCCCGACGATCATGGCGACGAGCTTCAGCAGGGTCGGGGAGCTGCTGTAGCGGGTGTCGATGGTGGCCGAGAACGTCAGGCCCGGCGGGGCGGGCCCGGACAGGTCGGTGAAGACACCGACGATCTGCGGCCGGAAGTCGTAGCCGCCGCGTTCGCCGCGCAGCGGCGCGCTCGGATCGTCGGGGTCGGACTCGGTGGAGTCGGCCATGGTCAGGCCGACGAACTCGGCGGTGACCTTGTCGGCGTGGGCGCTGAACACCAGCCGCTGGCACTGCGGGCTGAGCACCGCGCTCATCGGCGCCACCACCACCGGGGTGTTGCGCACCACGACCACGAGGTTGTTGTTGGCGCGCTCGATGAGCAGGCCGCGATCGACGGCCTTGGGCGCCTGCTTGGGCACGGTGGACAGCAGCACGGTCCGCGAGGCGCTGCCGGGACCGGTCAGGCCGGCCGCCACCTGGCAGGGCACCGTGATCTCCAGATCGGTGGGGACATAGGAGATCAGCGGTGCGGTGACGCTGTCGAGCACGCCGTTCTGCGGCCAGTTCAACTGGGCGGTGGTCTGTTTGACCGGCAGGAACGGGGTGGCCAGTGCGAGCAGCACGCCGAGCAGGCCGGCGACGACCGCGACGATGCGCGCGGTCGCATACGGTGCCTCCACCGTGGAGGACGGGCTCGCCACGGAGGTAGATGGTATCGGTCCGGAGCCGGGGCCCGTCAGGCTCGGGTCCTTACGGCCAGCACGAACGGGCCGATCTCGGTGACCGTGAACTGCGGGCCGTCGAACAGGGCCGCGTCGAGATCGACGGTGTAGCGCCGCACGTTGGGCTGGTTGGGGTAGACGTCCTCGGCCAGCCGCAGGGTGTAGGTGTCGTTCGCGCCGCGGCGCATCAGGAACACCTGCGGCGGGCGCCACGGCAGCGCGTCGAGCTCATCGATGAACTGCCGGTAGGTGTCCAGGTCGGCCCAGCTCTCGATCGCCGCGGCCCGGGCGTCGAACTGTGCCAGCGGGTTGGCGTAATGCGAGGTCAGCCCCTGGAAGCCCAGGTAGGGGTACAACGCCAGGAAGCCGTAGTCGGCGGTCAGGACCACCGTCTGGTCGCGCGGCCGGTCGCCGGTGGCGGCCATGATGGCGGCGTCGATCTCGGGATAGAACTTCTCCGATCCCGGGGGGCGCCGGTCGCCGCGCTGGCCGTACCCGTCGGTGTCGGTGTAGGCGACGGCCAGGTCCGGGCGCAGCACGTCGGGAATGTCCTGGCTGAACGCCATGCCGCCGGCCAGCCCGATCACCGCGGCGATGGGGATCATCGTGCGGCCCCAGCGGCGCGCCGCCGCCAGGGTCACCTCGATGAACCCGAAGGCGCCCGCCGCGGCCAGCAGCGTGGTCAGGGTCGGCTGCAGCCGGAAGGACAGCAGGGTGGTGCCCACCAGCGTCGTGATCATCGACAACAGCGACCACAGGTAGACGGTGAGCACCGCGATCGCCAGCGCCCCCGCCCGCACCGAGGAGCGTGCCCGCACCACCAGCCAGATGGTGCCCAGCATGCACAGGGCGCCCAGCAGCGAGAACTGCAGCATCGGGAAGGTCAGCACGGCCCCGTCGGCGGGCAGGTAGTGCTGGGCGCTGCCGGTGTCCGACAGCGGTTCGCCGGCCGCCCGCACCAGGAACGGCAGCCAGGTGGTCAGGGCGATCGCGACCGCGAGCACCCCCATCACCGCCAGCCGCAGAATCGGATCCCAGGACCGCCGGGCCAGCGCCGCCACCACCGCCATCACCGCGACGGTCAGGGCCGACAACCCCAGCAGCAGCGTGTAGAACGTCGCCGTGACACCGAGGAAGACGCCGACACCCACCACCGCCGCCCACCCCGCGGAGCGGCCCGCCCCGGCGGCTCGGCCGTGGGCCGACAGGCCCGACCATGCCAGCACGAAGACCGGCGGCAGCAGCACCGTGATCATCGCGGCGTAGGGCTCCGGGGAGGCGTAGGCCATGGTCACCGCGGCGGTCGCGGCGGTGACCACCAGTGCGTATTCGAAGCGCACCAGCCTGGTCCACAGCACGAAGGCCAGGACCACCGCCACCGCGATCGAGGTGATCGCGTACGGCTTGAACATCTCCCAGGCCGGTGTGCCCGTCAGCGCCGCGGCGCGCCCGCCGAGCCAGAACCAGCCCGGGGGATAGAACGGGGGCAGGCCGGCATAGGTCATGTCCCGAAGCGCGGCGCTGTCGGCCAGGCGGGTCAGGTACTCGGTGCGGAACTGCTGATCCACCGAGATGCCGAACAGATACAGCTTGGTGGCACCCAACGGCATCCCGAGGGTGGCGATCACGAAGGCGGACAGGAACAGCACCGCCCCCAGGCGGGCCGGCAGGTGCCGGCCCCGTCGCCACAGCCAGCCCGCGCCGAGCAGGCCGGCCAGCGACACGAACTGCCCGACGGTGGTCAGCGCGTGCAGCTGGTTGCTCGACGGGAACGCCGGCCATTCGACCCGGCCGATCGCGGCCAGCGCCACCACCGAGACCAGCACGGCCAGCAGCGCGGCGACCACCAGGTGGCCGACGGTGATCGCGGCGTTGCGCCAGGGCCGGGTACCGGTGGGGGCTTCAGTCCCGTCCCCGGTCCCGCCCCCGGTCCCGTCGCCGGCGGGAGCCGCCATCGTGTCGGTGGTCTGCATGCCCTAGATCGGCAGCCGGCGGAACAGGGGCCGCGGGACGTGGCGCAGCACCATCATCACGTAGCGGAACGCACCGGGGGCCCAGACCAGCTCCTTGCCCTTGGCCGCCGAGGTGACCGCCAGGTTGGCGACGTACTCCTTGTCGACGGTGAGCGGGGCCTCCTTGACGTGGGCGCTCATCCGGGTACGGACCTGCCCGGGTCGGATCACCAGAACCCGAACGTTGAACGGGCGCAGGGCTTCCCCGAGGCCGAGGTAGAAGCCGTCGAGGCCCGCCTTGGTGGAGCCGTAGACGAAGTTGGAGCGGCGCACCCGTTCGCCGGCGGCCGAGCTCATCGCGATGATCTGCCCGTGGCCCTGCCCGCGCATCTTCTCACCGATCAGTACGCCGACGGAAACGGCTGCGGTGTAGTTGATCTCGGCGATCTGGACGGCCTTGCGCTGGTTCTGCCACAGTTCCTCGGCGTCGCCGAGCAGGCCGAATGCGACGATCGCGACGTCGATGTCGCCGGCGTCCGCGGCGCTCCAGCACTGCTCGATCACCGCGGGGTGGGTGTCGGGCTTGGTGGCGTCGAAGTCGATGACCTGTACCGATTTCGCCCCGGCGGCCCGCATCTGGGCGACGGCGTCGTCGCGCAGCGGATCCCCGGGCAGGGCGGCCAGGATGATCTGCGCCGGCGCGTCGCGCAGGTAGCGCTCGCAGATGGCCAGTCCGATTTCGGAGGTGCCGCCGAGCACCAGGATCGTCTGCGGGTTGCCTACCGCGTCGAACACCATATCTAGGACAGCTCCAAGCGTCGGGCCATGTCGGACATGAAGACACCGTCGGGATCGACCTTGCGGCGCACGGCGATCCACTCCTCGATGCGGGGATACATGGCGTGGAAGGTCTCGGCGGTGGTGCGCGAGTCCTTGGCGGTGTAGAGCCGGCCGCCGAACTCCAGGACGCGGCGGTCCAGGCCGGCGAGGAACTCGCCGACCCCGGCCTTGATCGGGAAGTCCAGTGCGACGTTCCAGCCCCGCATCGGGAAGCTCAGCGGCGCCTGACTTCCCGGGCCGAACAGCTTGAACACGTTGAGGAACGAGTAGTGCCCGGAGGCCTGGATGTCGACGATGATCCGCTTGAACTCGTCGACCGCTTCGGTGGGCACCACGAACTGGTACTGGGCGAAACCGGCCGGCCCGTAGGCCCGGTTCCACTCCCCGAACATGTCCAGCGGGTGGTAGAACTGCGTCAGGTTCTGCACCTTGTTGCGGTAGGTGCCCGACTTGCGGTACCAGAGCTCGCCGATCGGGGTGAAGGTGAACCTGTTGGCCAGCCCGTTCGGGAACACGTCGGGGAAGGTCAGCAGCTGGGGGGCATCGAACTTCAGCGGGTTCTTCTGCAGTTTCGGCGGCAGCTGGTCCAGCCGGGCCAGCGAGCCCCGCGAGATCGCGGCCCGGCCCAGTTTGGGGGGCGCGCTGATGGCGTCGAACCACGCCGAGGAGTAGGTGTAGTCGGCCTCGCTGCCGTCGCTGTGGAAGGCGATGGTCTCGTCGAGGGTCGCGGTGACGTCGCCGTCGGCGATGAAATAGGCCGTCTCCGTGGGGGTCATCGCCAGGGTGACCCGCATGATGATCCCGGTCAGGCCGTTGCCGCCGACCGTCGCCCAGAACAGCGCGGTGTCCTCGTCGGAGCCTCCCGAGGGCGTCAATCGGCGGATCCGGCCGTCGGCGGTGAGCAGATCCATCGAGCGGACGTGATTGCCGAAACTGCCTGCGCTGTGATGGTTCTTGCCGTGGATGTCACAGGCGATGGCCCCGCCGACGGTCACCTGGCGGGTGCCCGGCAGCACCGGCACCCACAGCCCGAACGGCAGCGCCGCGCGCATCAGCTGGTCGAGGTTCACCCCGGCGTCGACGTCGACGAGGGCGGTGTCGGCGTCGATCGAGTGGATTCGGTTCAGCGCGGGCATGTCGACGACCAGGCCGCCGCCGTTCTGGGCGTTGTCGCCGTAGGAGCGGCCCAGGCCGCGGGCCAGGACGCCGCGGCCCGGATCGTCGGCGGCGCGGACGACGGCCTTGACGATCTGTTCGGGATCCGAGGTGGTGAGCACGTCGGCCATCGAGGGTGCGGTACGTCCCCAGCCGGTCAGCCGCCGTGTCGTGGTCGTGGACATCGCCTCGTAGGGTACCGCGCGGTCCCGGCGGGTCAGTGCGCGCGGAAGATGACGGCCCGCTGGACCACGAAGTTGATCACGGTGGCGGTGCCCTGCGCGATGACGAACGCGACGGGCACCGCCCAGTTGCGGTAGTCGGCCAGGTGGAGGACCAGATGGTTGAGTCCGACCTGCACGGAGAAGGTCAGCGCGTAGAGCACCATGACGGCCGCGAAGCGTCCGCGGTGCGGGGCGGCCTGAAACGTCCAGCGGCGGTTGATCAGGTAGGCGGTGATGGTGCCCACGACGAAGCTGGTCGCCTTGGCCAGATCCACCTGCACGCCGGCGCCCATGTAGAGCAGCACGTACAGACCGAAGTCGACGACGGCCGCGAGCCCCCCGGTGACCAGAAATCGCAGCACCTGAACCTTCAGGCTCACGCGGGGGGTGGGGACGATTCCGGCCATCGCCGGAATGGTACGTGGGCCGATGTGTAGCAGGATGGATGGCGTGCAGGATCTGGTGCAGGCGTGGCGGGCGCTGCTGCAGCGCCACTGTGACTCCCCGCGTGCCGAGGCGGTCGGACGCGCCATGCTGGCGCGCTGGAGCGAGCCGCACCGCCGCTACCACGACGTCGCGCACCTGCGTGATGTCCTCGGCCGCATCGACGAATTGGCCGACCACGCCGACGACGCCGACGCGGTGCGGTTGGCGGCCTGGTATCACGACGTGATCTACGACGCGCGTCCCGACGACGAGGAACGCAGCGCCCGGCAGGCCGAGGCCGAACTGGGCGGGCTGGGCCTGCCGGCGAGCCTCGTCGCCGAGGTGGCCCGGTTGATCCGGATGACCGTCGAGCACGATCCCGCGCCGGGCGACCGGGACGCCGAGGTGCTCTCGGATGCCGACCTGGCCGCGCTGGCGGTCCCGCCCGAGGAATACCGCCGCAACTCCGCGGCCATTCGCGCCGAGTACTCGCACGTGCCCGAGGAGAAGTTCCGCGCCGGGCGGGCGCGGGTCATCCGGGCGCTGTTGGGCGGGCCGGGTCTGTTCCGCACGCCCGCGGCGCGGCGGCGGTGGGAGGCCGCCGCGCGCGCCAACATGACCGCCGAGCTGAAGACGTTGACCGGCGACGTCGACACCGGGTCGCACGGGAGCGGTTAGGGCCGACGGGGTGTACCGGCGCGTTCTTTGGTCCCCGCCCCGATGCCCGCCGTCACTACCCGCAAACCGCGAAAATCGGGGAGGATTAGGTCATGGCGACTGACAGAGATCCGGTAACCGTCCTCAACGACGACCAGAGCTGGGACCTGCTCTCCAGCGTGTCTCTGGGCCGTCTGGTCACCACGTTCGAGGGCCGGTCCGAGATCTTCCCGGTGAACTTCGTCGTACAGAAGCACACCCTGCTTTTCCGCACCGCCGAGGGCACCAAGCTGTTCGGCACCGTGATGAACGACAACGTGTTGTTCGAGGCCGACGACCACGGCATCACCGAGGGGTGGAGCGTGGTGGTCCGCGGCACCGCGCAGGTGCTCTTCGGCGCCGAGGAGATCCAGGAGGCCGAGCAGGCGGGTCTCTACCCGTGGATCGCCACCGTGAAGCTGCGCTACGTGCGGATCACCCCGAAGGAGATCAGCGGTCGCCGGTTCGTCTTCGGCCCCGAGCCCGACGGCGGGCACGTCCCGGGCTGACGGGCGCCGGATCTGATACGGATCAGATACGGATCTGATCCGGATCAGATACTGACGGCCTCGCGCACCCCGAGGCGCGCGGTGGTCACGGTCTCGGTGACCGTGGCCCGCGCCCGCTCGAAGGCTGACATCACCTCGCGCCACTCCTGGTCGGCGGCGCCGCGCACATCCTCGCCGCGAACCGCGACGACCCCCAGGCTCAGCGCCCCGTCGACAGCGGTGGCGGTCACCCGCCCGTTGGCCCGCACCAGCGCACCGGCGACGTCGGACGTGCCGGCGAGCACCGCGGCGGGCAGGGTGGCCTGTGCGCCGACGTAGTCGCCGACCACCGAGCGCAGGTGGTCGCCGGTCCCGGTGACGATCTCGCGCAGGTCGGTCCCGGTGTGCTGCAGCGCGGCCGGCAGCGTGGCACCGCCGCGGACGGCCGCGACCACCCTGGCGGGGGCCTCGAGCAGGGCGGCGCTCACGTCGGTGGTGGCGTCGACCAGTTCGCGGGTCAACCCCTGCCCGGCGACGAGCTGGCGCTCCAGGCGATCCCGCAGCACGACGGCGTGGGCCTCGCCGTTCGACGGCTCCTGCGCCGGGTCGTCGAGCACCGCCAGCGCGTCTTCCGCGCCCGGCTCCGTATCGGACTCGGTCTCCGGCTGGGCCCCGGTGTGCTCCTCGACGATGTGCTCTTCGGCATCGGCCGGGGCGGCGGTGGCATTGGCCGGGGCGGCGGTGGCATCGGCCGGGGCGGCGGTGATATCGGCCGGTGCGGCGGTATCGCGTTCGTCCATGGTGGGTCTCCTTGCGGCGTGGCGGCGGTGGCGGACATCGGTGTTCCGCCTCTGCCCGGCCATTGAACGCGCCGCGACCGAATCGGTGATGGCCCCGAGGTGACCACGAAGGCGCCTGCCGGTTACACCCAGTAGGGCACCCGGGCGCGGTACTGCCGCATGGCCAGCAGCGCGGTGAGCCAGCCGACCGCCGTGAGCACCAGCACCACCACCCAGTGGTGCAGCTGCTGTTGGGCACCCAGCAGCGGGGCCCGCACGATGTCCAGGTAGTGCAGCAGCGGGTTGAGCTCGACGATCGTGCGCCACCGGCCGGCGCCCTGGCGTTCCAGGGTGGCGTCGTTCCAGATGATCGGCGTCATGAAGAACAGCAGCTGGACCAGCGAGAAGAGCAGGGGACTGATGTCGCGGTAGCGGGTGGACAGAATGCCGAAACACAGCGACACCCAGACACAGTTGAGCACGATCAGCGCCAGCGCCGGCACCACCGACAGGTCGGCCCACGACCACGGTTTGGGGAAGATGATCGCGATCACCACGAAGATCACGATGTTGTGCCCGAACAGGATCAGCTGTCGCCACACCAACCGGTAGACGTGCACCGACAGCGGGGTCGGCAGCTGTTTGATCAGTCCCTCGTTGGCGACGAACACGTCGGCGCCCTCCAGGATGGAGGCGTTGATGAGGTTCCAGATGATCAGGCCCAGCGTCACGTAGGGCAGGTGCTCGGAGAGCTCGAGGTGGAACAACTTGGAGTACAGCCCGCCCATGGCCACCGCCGTGGTCCCGGTGGCGATGGTGATCCAGAACGGCCCCAGCACGCTGCGCCGGTAACGCTGCTTGATGTCCTGCCAGCCCAGGTGCAGCCACAGCTCGCGCCGGCCGAACCCCTCGACCAGATCGCGCCGGGCCCGGTAGAGGGTCTTCGACTGTGCCGCGGCGTCGGTGAACGTCATCGGTGGAACCTTTCCCGCCGGCCCAGCCGGCGCAGCCGGAACCACTCGATCAGGCCGGCCGGGTCGCGCCGGGTGATCAGGAAGTACCAGCCGAACCGGACCCATTCCTGGGGGACCAGCTTGCGCAGCCCCGGCTGGGACAGCAGGTAGCCGCGGTTGCGGTAGGTGAAGAAACGCTTGGCGGCGTCCTCGGGGTACTGGGTGTGCATCCGCCCACCCAGGATCGGCTTGAACTCGTCGCCGCCCTGCGGGTGCAGGTACACCGCGTCCAGGCAGGTGCCGAACGGCAGCCCGGAACGCACCAGCCGCCGATGCATCTCGACCTCGTCGCCCCGGACGAACAGCCGCAGATCGGGCACCCCGACCGCCTCCAGGGTGGTGGCGCGGAACAGCGCACCGTTGAACAGTGACGCGATGCCGGGCAGCAGGTCCTGGGCGGAGCCCTCCGTGCGCAGCTCGGAGACCCGGCGGCGCCACACCAGGCCGCGGCGCAGCGGGAACGCCAGCCGCTGCGGGTCGTCGAAGTCGCACACCATCGGCGACACCTCGGCCAGCCCATGTCGCTCGGCGCAGGCCAACAGGTTGGCCAGGACCGCCGAGTCGGCCGGCCGGCCGTCGTCGTCGGCCAGCCAGATCCACTCGGCACCCAGCGCCAGCGCGTGCAGCATGCCGAGTGCGAACCCGCCCGCGCCGCCGAGATTGCGGCGCGACCCCAGGTAGGTCGTCGGCAGCGGCTGGCCGGCCACCAGGTCGCGCACCCGGTCGTCGCAGTCGTTGTCCACCACGATCAGGTGATCGGGACGGCGGCTCTGAGCGGCCACCGCGTCCAGCGACTTGGTCAGCTCGTCGGGACGACGGTGGGTGACGATCACCGCGCAGATGGTGGGGTTCGGCTCGGTCATGCGGGCCGGGTCGGCTTCCGGGCTGCCTGCTCGTTCTCCTCCAGCACCTCGCGGACGTGGCGGGCGGCGTCCTCGCCCTCATAGGCGCGCACGACCTCCTCGATGCCGCCCCGCATCCGCACGGTGCCGTGATCGATCCACATCGCGGTCTTGCACAACCGCGCCAGGAACTCGTTGGAGTGGCTGGCGAAGACCAGGATCCCCGACCGTTCCACCAGCGCGGCCAGGCGGGACTGGGCCTTCTTGAGGAAGTCGGCGTCGACCGCGCCGATCCCCTCGTCGAGCAGCAGGATCTCCGGGTCGATGCTGGTGACCACGCCCATCGCCAGCCGCACGCGCATGCCGGTGGAGTAGGTGCGCAGCGGCATCGACAGATACTCGCCGAGCTCGGTGAACTCCGCGATCTCGTCGACCTTGGCCAGCATCTGCTTGCGGGTCTGCCCCAGGAACAGCCCCCGGATGATGATGTTCTCGAAACCGGAGATCTCCGGGTCCATGCCGACACCGAGATCGAACACCGGCGCGACCCGGCCGGTCACCGTCGCCACGCCGCGGGTCGGCTCGTAGATGCCCGACAGCAACCGCAGCAGCGTCGACTTGCCCGCGCCGTTGTGCCCGACCAGCCCGACCCGGTCGCCCATCTCCAGCGACATCGTGATGTCGCGCAGCGCCTCCACCACCACCACGTTGGAGCTGTTGCGCCCGATCGACCCGCCGGCCTTCCCCAGGAACGCCTTCTTCAACGAGCGCGTCTTGGCGTCGAAGATCGGGAACTCGACCCACGCCTCGCGGGCCTCGATGTGGGGAGCGGCCACCGACTGACCTCAGATGTACTGGCCGGTGCCGGGGTGGTGCCCGCGCTGCCCCGGCTGCGCGGCCACGCCCGGGGGCAGCGCACCGCGCATCTGCTCCAGTTGCTGGCGGGCGGCCATCTGCTGGGCGAACAGCGCGGTCTGGATGCCGTGGAACAGCCCCTCCAGCCAGCCGACCAGCTGGGCCTGGGCGATGCGCAGTTCGGCGTCGGAGGGCACCCCCTCCTCGCTGAAGGGCAGGGCCAGCCGCTCGAGTTCGTCGCGCAGCTCGGGGGCCAGGCCTTCCTCGAGTTCCTGCACCGACGTCTTGTGGATCTCCCGCAGCCGGGTGCGGCTGGCGTCGTCCAGCGGAGCCGCCTTCACCTCTTCGAGCAGCTGCTTGATCATCGTGCCGATCCGCATCACCTTGGCCGGCTGCTGAACCAGGTCGGTCACCGACTGGTCGTCGTCGCCCGCCCCACCGCCGACCTCGCCGTCGGCCACCCGCGGGGCGGGGCCGCCGATGATCTCGATGTTGTCGTCATCGGAGTTGTCGTTCATGCTCACGTCCGTGTCTGCTCCTTCCCGCCACCGGGATGTGCGGGCCTTGCCGTTGCGCGCCGTTCGGTCGCCGCGATGGGAACTCTTCCCACGACCCTAAACCGTCGGGTACCGCGCGCCCGCGCACGACCGGCACACCGATGCGGCCGGCGCGACGCGCGGGCGCTCTCCGGGGTGCGTGGCGGGCCGCGACGACGCGCTGCGGCGTCCGCAGCGGGGGTTCCTGGCAACAGCGGGCGCGGTGGGGGCGACGATCCGGATTTCTTCGCCGTCGCGGGTGGTAGCGGAGCGGCGGAGCCGGCAAACATCGTCGCCCCGCCGCCCGGCGCGCCGGCGCCGCACCCGCGCGCGTCGGCGTACTCGCCCCATGCCCTGGCCTTACCGGGGAATCCCGGGACCCGGATCCCTGCCCGCCTCGGCTCGCCGGCCCGGTGCGCGGGCCCCCGGCCAACTGCGCCACACCGGTCGGTGGTTAGCCGGCGAGTGCCCCGCGTGACACGGCCCTGCACAACCAGCAACAGAGCGCCGGTTAGCACTCCGAACGCGCGCCGGGCTGCACTAGGATGGCGTTTCAGGTGGCCGGGTTCGGCAGCGCCCGGGCGCGAATGTGCTGGGCGCAGAGCCTCGCCGGTTCTCCGACATCTCGAGCGTTGACAAACCTGGTAAGGACGGGCACATGGCATTCGACGTCGCCCGGGTGCGTGGTCTGCACCCCACGTTGGGCGACGGCTGGGTGCATTTCGACGCGCCCTACGGCATGTTGGTGCCCGACGCGGTGGCCACCACGGTCTCCACGGCGTTTCGCACCTCGATGCCCACCTCGGTGGGACCCCACCCGGCGGCGCGGCGAAGCGCGGCCCTGCTGGAGGCCGCCCGCGAGGCGGTGGCCGACCTCGTCAACGGCGACCCGCGCGGAGTCGTGCTCGGCCCGGACCGGGCGGTGCTGCTGACCTCACTGGCCGACGCGTCGTCGTCGCGGGCCGGGCTGGGATACGAGGTGGTGGTGACGCGCCTGGACGACGAGGCCAACATCTCGCCGTGGCTGCGGGCGGCCAACCGCTACGGGGCCAAGGTCAAGTGGGCCGAGGTCGACATCGAGAACGGGGAGCTGCCGCCCTGGCAGTGGGAGAGCCTGATCACCCCGCCGACCCGGCTGGTGGCGATGACCACGGCGTCCTCGACGCTGGGCACGATGGTCGACCTGCGGCCCGTCACCAAGCTGACGAGGGAGGTCGGCGGCCTGGTGGTGGTGGACCACAGCGCCGCCGCCCCGTACCACCTGATCGACATCGAGGAGTCCGGCGCCGACGTGGTGGCGCTCAACGCCTCGTCGTGGGGTGGCCCCCCGGTCGGTGCGCTGGTGTTCCGGGAGCCCTCGCTGATCGACAGCTTCAGTTCGGTGTCGATGAATCCCTATGCCGTGGGTGCGGCCCGCCTGGAGATGGGTGCCCACCAGTTCGGGTTGCTCGGCGGGTTGGTGGCCAGCGTGGAGTACCTGGCTTCCCTCGACGAGTCGGCGGCCGGCAGCCGTCGCGAAAGGCTCGCGTTCTCGACACAATCCGCGGTCGTCTACCTGGACCGGCTGTTCGAGTACCTGATGACCTCACTGCGCTCGCTGCCGTTGGTGATGGTGCTCGGCGCGCCCGAGGTGCGCCTGCCGGTGGTCAGTTTCGCGGTGCAGAGCGTGCCCGCCGAGCGGGTGGTGCAGCGCCTGGCCGACAACGGCATCCTGGCGATCCCCAACGCCAGCTCGCGGGTGCTCGACGTGATCGGCGTCAACGACGTGGGGGGTGCGGTCACCGTCGGGTTGGCGCACTACTCGACGATGGCCGAGGTCGACCAGCTGATCCGCGCGTTGGCCTCGCTGGGCTGACGGCGGTCCCGGTACCCGCCGGCCTCGAGCCTGTAGGTACCGAGATGCCCACTCGCACAACGTCGCGGCAACTCCAGGCTCGGCGCGACGGGCACGGGTCAGTCGGGGTCACTCGGTGGTCAGCAGCACCTTGCCGGTCACCTCGCCGGCGGCCAGCATCCGGTGGGCCCGGGCCGCCTCGCCGATCGGCAGGATCGCCCCGATGACGGGGCGCACCCGCTTCTCGGCGATCATCGGCCACACCGACTCCACGACCGCCTCGACGATGGCGCTCTTGCCGGCCGCGCCGCCCACGTGGCGGCCGCGCAGCGCGGTGCCGATCACCCGGGTCCGCTTGGCGATCAGCTTGCCGAGGTTGATCTCGGCCTTGACCCCGCCCTGCATGCCGATCACCACCAGCCGGCCGTCGGGTGCCAGCGCGTCGAGATTGCGGTCCAGATAGGCCGCCCCCATGATGTCGAGGATCACGTCGGCCCCGGCGCCGCCGGTCTCCTCCCTGATCCGGGCGACGAAGTCCTCGTCGCGGTAGTTGATGGCGATGTGCGCCCCCAACTCGCGGCAGAGCTCGAGCTTGGCCGCCGACCCGGCGGTCACGGCGACGGTGGCGCCGAGCTCGCGGGCGACCTGGATGCCGTGGGTGCCGATGCCGCTGGCGCCGCCGTGGAAGAGCATCACCTCGCCGGGCCCCAGGTGTGCGGTCATCACCAGGTTCGACCACACCGTGCAGGCGACCTCCGGTAGGCCGGCGGCGTCGACGAGGTCGCATCCGGTGGGTACCGGCATCACCTGGCCGGCGGGCACGGCGACGTATTCGGCGTAGCCTCCGCCGGCGAGCAGGGCACAGACCTGCTGACCTTCCTGCCACTCGGCGACCCCGCCGCCGACGGCGGCCACGGTGCCCGACACCTCCAGGCCGAGGATGTCGCTGGCACCCTTGGGTGGGGGATAGTTACCGGCGGCCTGCAGCAGATCGGCGCGGTTCACACCGGCCGCGGTTACCTTGATCAGCACCTCACCCTCATCGGGGGAGATGTCTTCGACGTGCTGCCAGCGCAGCCGGTCCGGGGCCTCGACGACGATCGCGTACATGGTCTTGACGCTACTACCTGCGCGTTTCGGTCTCGCGGCGCCGTCGGTTCACCTAACATGACGCCATGGCGGGGATGATCGCGGGCCGGACCGCAAGCGAGATGCCCGGTTTGGACATCGCCGAGCAGCGGTCCTGGCGAAACTTCCTGGATTCCTCACTGGCGGTGTATGCGCGGCTCAACAAGGTGCTCAGCGAAGAGCACCGACTCTCCCTGGCCGACGTCCGCCTGTTGGAGGCGCTGGAGACGTCGCCGACCGGATCCGCCCGGATGGGCGATCTGGCCGAACTGTTGATATCACTGCCCAGCCGGGTGACCCGCCAGATCCGCCGGCTGGAGTCGCAGGGGCTGGTGCAGCGGGCCGCCAGCCCCGAGGACGGCCGCGCGGTGTTGGCGACCATCACCGACGCCGGCCGCGAGCTGATCGCCAAGGCGATGGTCACCTACGCGCAGGGGGTGCGCGCCTACTTCCTGGCGCAGCTGTCGCGGCCGCAGATGGTGGCGCTCGGCGAGAACTGCCGCCGCGTCACCCTCGCCCTGCCCGCGGCCACCGACGCCGCCAAACCCGGGCCCTGAGCACCGCCTGCCCACCGTTAGGCTTATCGGCGGTGGCGTGGCAGAGCGGCCTAATGCACTCGCCTTGAAAGCGAGAGACGGCTAACACCGTCCGGGGGTTCAAATCCCTCCGCCACCGCTCTTGACCAGCGATTATGCGGAATCGGTCGCCTCGCCGACGCTGCGGGTGGTGGGAAACCTGCCACATGTTGCCACATGGGTCGGCGGAATTTCCGGCGTGTCGAGCATCGCGGACAGGTGGAACTGCTCACCTGCGATGGGATCGACACATGGCGAGACTGCCCAGCTTCATCACGCGCATCGAGGGGAAACGCGGACCGGTCTACGAGGCCCGGATCAACCACGGGCCCGTGGGTGAGCGGGTCCAGCTGCGGAAGCGGTGCCGCACCGTCGCGGAAGCCAAGGCCTGGCACGCCGAGACGATGGGCGACCTCGCCGCCGGCACACACGTCGTAGCCAGCGACCTGTCAGTTGAGCAGGCGTGCACCGCCTGGCTGGAAGCCAAGTGCAGCCGCGTGAAGCCCACAACCGCGGCGGCCTACCACGCCGCGCTCGCGCCGGTGATCGACCGGTATGGGCCGGTGCCGGTGCAGAAGCTCACCAAGGCGGACGTCGAGCGGCTGCTCACCGAGCTGCGCACCGGAGCCGGCGACCGCAGGGTGTGGAAGCACACGAGCATCAACCCCATGCTGGCGCGCTGGAAGAGCGTCTGGGCTGATCTACACGCGCAGGGCATCCTGCGCCGTGATGTGGTGGCCTTGGTGGAACCGCTGCGCAAATCGGCAGGGGCGTGCGGACGCTCCCGCTGCCGACGCACCTGGTGCCGATCCTGCTCCGAGCAAAAGCCGAGCAGCGGCAGCTGCGGGACCGGTTGGGCTCGAAGTGGCGGGGGGATAACAGCGGGTACGTTTTCACCGGCGAGATCGGGAAACCGCTGTCGCCGCGCACGCTGAACGCCTGGTGGACGATGTCGCTGGAGCACGCGCAACTGCCGCACCGTCGGCTGCATGCATCCCGTCACACCGCCGCGTCACTCAGGGGATGGTCGGCTGTGGCTGCCCGGCAACGCCGCTCTGCCGAGGATGTCCGACGACGACAACGAGGCGCTCAACGCCCTCGACGCCGGCTTGGAAACCTTGAACCAGAACTATTTTCACGTCGATTCGGCGCTGGGGTGGCACCCCGACGGCGCCCGGCTTCCGACCGGCACCAACATCTCGACCCTGGGCCAGACCTACGACCGGCTCAACGAGTTCATCCCGCAGTGGCGGGCCAAGATCGAGGCGCTCAGCCAGACGTTCGAGGGCACCGGGGAGTATCTGATCAACGAACAGCTGGAGCGAATCCGCGGCACGCTCAAGGCGCTGAGCGACGCGGGTGCTGCGTCGGCGCCGTTGCCGGGTATGGTCGCTCAGCTCGGTACCGCCGCCAACGACGCCTTTCATGAGATGCGTGGTGAGGCGCTGGACGCGCGCACCAGCATCGCCACCCGGGTGCAGTGGCTGGAAAACGCGCACGAGGGCGGCCAGCAGCGTCGCGACGGCCGCGACCGCGGCGAGATCGTCTCGAACGGCTCGTTCACCCAGATCCCGCCGGTGGCAACCGAACTCGACAAGGTCGCCGTCGCCCAACAGCGGGGACGTGACATCGCAGCCCTGGCCGCCGCGATGCCGACGGTGAACCGGATCGACGCAGAGACGGTCGGAGGTGACGGCCGCGGACCGGGCAGTGTCGCGCCGGAGCGAGCGGTGAAGATGCCAGCACCCGCCGGTCCGGTGCCGCCGAGTCCCGGCAGTACCGGACCGTTGGCGCCCGACCGGGGCGCCTGGTCACCCCGGAGCACCCGGCAACACGATCGACATCGCCGACCGGGACGGCTTCGGCGCGAAGGTCATGGCCATCACCGAGGCCGCGGCTGGTCTGCGCGGCGAGCGGCAGACTCCTCGGACGCGGTGAGGTCCACCGCTGGATCGTAGAAGATCTTGCGACGCAGCATGTCTCACTCCTCGTCGGAGGCAGCGGCGCGCACGAGGACCTCTGGGTCGATGCCATCCGCCGTCGGCGAGGCCCGCAGGGGCGCTTTCAGGCCGCAGGCGATCCCATGATGGCGGCACGGACTTCGGACACGGTGTGGCGCTGCCAGATCGCCTGCACCGGCACGAGCAGGGTCGGGGTCAGGTCGATGACGTTGACCCGGCCGGCCATCACCGGCCCGGCCTCTGCGGTGACCAGTGCGATGGCCCCGGTGGTCAGGGGTGCGGCGACGGTGGCCG
>NZ_NVQF01000056.1 GCF_002592005.1 Mycolicibacterium palauense
GGGGAGGGCCCCTGCTGGGGCGGCAGGGTGTCTGCGGAGGGGGCGGCCGGAGCCAGCAGGTTGACCCGCTCCATGACGAGAGCAGTAGTCGGGCCAGTGTTCGGAGTCTCGATGCGGTACCTGCCGTCGGGTTGTTGCCACGCCGCCCCGTAGGTCCAGAAGCAGACGACGGCGGTGACGTCGCGCCCGTTCTGGGCGATACGGAGAACATGCCTTAGGCCGGTGCCGGCCATGCGTTTGCCCTCGCCGCCCGGCTCTGGCCAGCGGCCCACTGTCGACAGCGGATTACCGACGGCCGCGGGTAGGTCGGGCTCGACGGCGCGGTCGAAGCCGGGGTAGAGGTAGTCGAGGCTGCCCCCGAAAGCCACCAGGGTCCGGGACTCGAGATAGGCGCGGACGACGACGATCGGTTGGGTCAGCAGGTCGATGTCGGGTTCGGCGGTCCAGACGAAATGCAGGTCGGAGAGGGTGGGGGGCCAGCGTTCCGGGGGTTCAGTTGGCTGGCCGGGTGTGGTGCTGTGGCCGCAGCCGGTGATCAGGGTGGCCGCTAGTGCCGCGGCTGCCATTGCCTGGGCGCCGATCTGTCTGCGGTGCGTCATTTCACCTGGTTTCGACGGGCCAGCCGGGCTCGCTGGGCAGGGTGGGGAAGTCCGAGCGGGGCCGTGGTGCGGAGGTGAGGTATTCGCGGCGTTCGATGCTGGCCGGGGCGCGGGCCGCACAGGCGGCTTGGTCCTGTGGGAATTCGGGCCATTCGGGGCCTGCACCGTTGGGGCCGACCGCCTGCAACTGGCCGATGACGCGCCATCCCCCGAACACATCGGTGTACGGGTAGGGGGAGGGCCCCTTCTGGGGCGGCAGTGTGTCCGCGGAGTCGTCGGCTGGGGCCAGCATGCTGATCCGCTCCACGGACAGTGCGGTGGTCGGACCTGTGTGCACGGTCCCGATGCGGTACCTGCCGTCGGGCTGTTGCCACGCCGCCCCGTAGGTCCAGAAGCAGGCGACGGCGGTGACGTTGCGGCCGTTCTGGGCGATACGGAGGACATGTCGCAGGTCGGTGCCAACCAGTCGTTTACCGTCACCGCCCGGCTCTGGCCAGCGGCCCACTGTCGACAGCGGATTACCGACGGCCGCGGGTAGGTCGGGCTCGACGGCGCGGTCGAAGCCGGGGTAGAGGTAGTCGAGGCTGCCGCCGAACCTCACCAGGGTCCGGGATTCGATGTAGGCGCGCACGACGACGACCGGTTGAGTCAGCAGGTCGATGCCGGGTTCGGCGGTCCAGACGAAATGCAGGTCGGAGAGGGTGGTGGGCCAGCGTTCCGGGGGTTTGGCTGACTGGCCGGGTGTGGTGCTGTGGCCGCAGCCGGTGATCAGGGCGGTCGCCATGGCTACCGCCGCAGTCAGTCGGCTGCCGATCAGCACGCGGCGTGCCATCTCACTTCTCATCCTTGTTGTCGGGGTCGTCGGCCGGGTTGGCGTCGCCGGTGACGGCGTTGTAACGATCGGTCATATTGTCCAGTTGGCTCGCGACGCCACCGTCCACCCCGTGGATGACGGTGTCATTCACCGCCGAATTGATGTTCTGGTCGTAGAAACCAAGAGAATCGTCAATACCTGTGCCTGAGGCTGCTGCCCAATCCTTGTATTCCTCGTAGGAGCGGACGTACGGCCCGTCGGGGTGCTGCTCATCCGGCGGCGCAATGAAGCCCTCGCCGAGGCCGTTGACCTCGACCCCGTTCTGCACCAGCGCGTTCAGCATCTGCCGTGTCGCCTGACCGGACTGCATGTCCTCGATGTCGTGTTGGCTCCATTGGTCTGTCGGCGCATCACCGATCAGTCCGTGCTCCATGGCCTGGCCGAAGACGCCCGAGCCGGGCACGATGGCGTCCGCGGTGCCGAAGGCCATCTCGTAGGCGGACTTCTTGAGTTCGTAGGCGGCAGCGTTCATGTCGTCCTTGTTGATCCCGGAGGCGTCCGTGGCGTTGTGGGTTCCGGAGTCGACCAGCCCCTGCAGGGTCATGGAGTTCTTGAGGTGGGAGTTGTCACCGGAGACATCCACGCCGTTGTTGTAGTCGGCGGCCCACCGGTTCTGCTCGGCGACGACTTCGCGGTCGGCTTCTGCGTTGAAGAAGTCCGACGCCTGCCTATCGCTGCTGAGCACTGAGAAGATGCCCTTGGCGACCGGCATCTTCCCGCTCTCGACATTGGCCGCCGTGTCAAGGTCGGCGAAACCGTCGTGCTGCAGATCGGACGACGTCTGGGCTATATCGGGAATAAAAGGCGCCAGGCCGTGCGAAAGGCCGCGGACTGCTTCGGGATTCAGCTGACCGAGCGTCTGATTGCCGATGTGCAGCAGGTCCCCGTCGTGGTTTCCGACGTAATCGGCGTACGCCGAGGCGGTCTCGGCCGCCATCTTGGCGTCCGGCCCGTCGACCGCATCGCCGGTCCAGCCGAGCATGTTGCCCACCGCCGTACCGTTGTCGGCCCAGTCGGTGGTCAGCGCGCCCTTCATGAAGTCATCCGAATAGGCCGTGTCGTAAAGGATGTCGTGAATCGCCTGGTGATCCTGACCGGCCGTCGCCAGCACATCATTGGCGACCGGGACGCCGTCGTCGGCCACACCGACCACACCGCCCTTTCCGCCGGCGGGCGTGCCGTGGAAGGTGGGCGAGTTCATCATCTCGGTCGCCTTGTTGAGCATGCCCCGGTCCAGCGCCGTGCCACCCTGACGCAACGTCGCGTTGCCGTCCTTGACGATGTCGGTCAGCTTACTCATCTCGTCGAACTGCGACATGCCCTTGGACTTCAACACATTCTGCACGCTGGAGGGCAACTGCCCGAAGCCCCCGCTGGTCATGTTCTTCGGATTGTCGACACCGCCCGGATCGGTCTTCGGGAAGTGGATGTTCGGGTTGCTCATCAGCTGCCAGGAGTCGCTCATCGCGCTGTTGGCGCCACCCATGTTCTGCTCGGCGGTGGCAAGGTCTTTGACCGACATGCCGGCCTGCTGTGACTGCATCTGACTCAGGATCGACGCCTGCATCGGCGTCAGCGGCTCTATGCCGGCCCGCTGGTCGGCGTTGATGGAGTCCAGCACCGTCTTCACCTGGGCGGCGGCGGCCTGGTCGCCCGCGAGCGCCTTCTCGACCGTCTCCTTCGCGGCTTCCGGTGAGACATCCGAGCCGTCGCCCACGGTCTCGGCAGTTTCGGAGATGGCGTTGTTCACCACCGAAGTCAGATGGCGATCGGTGGAGTCGGCCCGGCGCAGCAGGTCGACGATCGCGTCGTGCACGATCTGCACGTGGTGCTCGACCTCCGCCAGCTCCGCGGGATCGTCCGGGATCACGTAGTGCAACTCGCCGGTGGCGGTGTTGATGCCGATGCCCCAGCGGTCGGCCATGCGCTGGATCCGCGTCCACTCTGCCTTGATGGATTCGACCTCGGAGGCGGCGGACGCCACGTCGCGACCGGCCTGGTCGCACTCGTCGGCATGGGCCAGCATGCTGTTGCTGATGGCGGTGGCCATGGACGCCGCCGCCTCATAGGAGAGGCCTTGCCACTCGAGGTTGGTGATGATGGCGTCCTGGTTGTGGGCGATGTCGCGCAGTGAAGTGGCGCGGTCGGTCGCCGCAGTGGCCACCATGCGTATCGACCCGGGATCCCAGGTGTCCAGATCCGTCAACGACACCCCCACAACCAGCGAATTTACCGGATCGGGCTTCCGTGGCAATTCACCTCGCCCCGCGCCGGCGGCCTTGCCGGAGGTCGATCGGCAGGTCTAGAAGGACTCGACGCCCTGCACCGCCACGAACATGCCGTGCCCGGTCGCATCGTTGGTGAAGCGGGTGCCGCCCGCCTCGGCGTCGATGGTCCAGCCCTGCGCGGTGTAGGTGCGGTAGTCCAGCGTGACGGCGGGAATGTTGCCGAGGTTGCCCAGCACCCAGTGCACCGAGCCCCCGGAGGTGACGCTGACCCCGTTGGCGGGTGTGCCGTCGATGTCCGGGGAGTTCTCGAACTGCGACTCGCAGCCCACGGTCTCCCGGTTGAGCTGGCAGCGCGTCTTGCCGGACTTGGTCTGGACGAAGACGTAGCCCTGGTCGTTGGGCGGCAGCGTTTCTGTTCCCGGGGGCGCGGCGATCGCCGACGAGGGGCCCGAGGGACCCGTCGGGCGCTCGGGCGCCGCGGTCGTCGAGGGCGGAGAGACCGACGGTTTCGGGGTGGGGAAGTTCGGTTCGGCGTTGGTGCCGCAGCCCGGGCAGGTGGCCACCCCGTCGGTGGTGTTGCTGCAGCTGACCAGCGCCGCCGCCATCACCAGCGCAGCGCCGGCCAGCGTCCAGCGGGTTTGTGTGGGTGCGCGCACAGGACTCCTCGGGCCGTATGCCTCACCGTACCCAGGCCGTTACGACAGTTAAACCAGTGACTGGTGATGTTTATGAAGATGTGAGGTTGTCCGGCGTCGGTACTCTCGATTTCGGCGGCCGATCCGGCTCGACCAGCCGGAACCGACCCAGACAGGTGGCCCGCACATGACCAACACGCAACCGCCGATCGCCGCGCTGCTGGCCCGGGCCGGCGGTGTCCGCGGGCTGGTCTCCACCGCACTGCCGGTCACCGTCTACGCGGTGTGTTCCTCGGCGCTGGGGGTGGCGCCCGCGGTGGGCGCGGCACTGGTGACCGCGGCGGTCATCCTGGCCTGGCAGCTGCTGCGCCGGGAGTCCCTGCGCCCGGCGTTGTTGGGGTTCGGCGGGGTCGCGGCCTGCGCGATCCTGGCCTACTTCACCGGCCAGGCCAAGGACTTCTACCTGCCCGGCATCGGCATGTATCTGGCCACCGCCGTCGTGTTCACGGCCTCGGTGATCGTGCGCCGGCCGTTGGTCGGGGTGGTGTGGGCCTGGGTCACCGGCCGCGACGACACCTGGCGGCGGGTGCCGCGGGTGCGGCTGGCCTTCGACGTGGTCACGCTGGTGATGGCCGTGGTGTCCTGGTCGCGGTTCGCGGTCCAGTACTACCTGTACGACACCGACCAGGCGGGCATGTTGGCCGCGGCGCGGATCGCCATGGGCTGGCCGCTGTTCGTGGTGACCTCCGCCCTGATCTACCTGGCGGTGCGCAGCGCCCTGCGCGCGCTGCCCCGGGCGACCGAATAGTGCGTCGCCCCGGGTATTCTCGCGGCGTGGGCGTCGTTGAGGTCTTTGCCGATATTCTGTGCCCGTTCACTCACGTGGGGCTCCGCACGGTCGCGGACCGCCGCGCCGAACGCGGACTCACCGAACCGCGTATGCGTATCCGGGCCTGGCCGCTCGAACTGATCAACAGGGCGCCGCTGGACCCGCACCACGTCGCCGTGGAGATCGCCGCGCTGAGGGCGTCGGTGCGCTCGGACCTGTTCACCGGGTTCTCCGTCGACACCTTCCCGACGACGTCGATGGCCGCGTACGCACTGACCGCGGCCGCCGACCGTGCCGGCGACGCCGGACTGGACGAAGAGGTGGGCCTGGCGCTGCGCGACGCGATGTTCGAGCAGGGGCGCGACATCGGTGATCCCACGGTGGTCGCCGAGATCGCGGCCGGCTTCGACCTCGAACCGCTCGGCGCCGAGGAGACCATGGCGGCGGTCCGTGCCGACTGGGACGAGGGACGGGCCCGCGGAGTGGTCGGCTCCCCTCATTTCTTCGCCGCCGGCGGTGGCAGCTGGTTCTGCCCCAGCCTGGCCATCAGTCGCGACGACGCCGACAATTTCGTGATCGCCTGGAAGGAGGGCTCCGAGGCGTTCATCGACGGCGTCTTCGCCTGAGTTCGTCCCGGCACGACCGCGAGTCCCGTTTCGCGAAGCCTTCGTGGTGTAGAAGAGCACCATGAGCGGCTACTGGCCCGACATTGCACTCATCGCCGTGCTGATGCTCGTCAACGGCCTGTTCGCAGGCAGCGAGATGGCTCTGATCTCCCTGCGCGAAGGGCAGTTGCAGGCGCTGGAACGTCGCGGTGGCCGCCGCGACCGGACACTGGTCAGGCTCGCGCGGGATCCCAACCGCTACCTGGGCACCATTCAGATCGGGATCACCCTCGCCGGCTACCTGGCCTCGGCGACCGCGGCGGTCACCCTGGCCCAGCCGCTGGTCCCGTCGCTGGGCTTTCTCGGTGATGCCGCGGGCCCGGCGGCGATCGCGGTGGTCACGGTGCTGCTGACCGGGGTCAACCTCGTCATCGGCGAACTCGCCCCCAAACGGCTCGCGATGCAGTACTACCGGCAGTGGTCGGCGCTGGTGGCCACGCCGCTGAGCGTGCTGGCCACCCTGACACGACCCGTGGTGTGGCTGCTGGGCCTGGCCACCGACGTCGTCGTCCGGATCTGCGGGGGCAACCCCGCCGTCGGGCGGGCACCGCTTTCGCCGGAGGAGCTGCGCGACCTCGTCAGCGCTCACCCCGGGCTCAGTGAGGATCAGCGCATGATCATCAGCGGCGCCCTGGAGATCCACGGGCGTCCGCTGCGCGACGTGTTGGTGCCGCGCCGTTCCGTGGTGACGCTCCCCGCGGACGAGGCCGTGGCGCAGGCCCGCGCCGTGCTCGCGGCCTCGGGGCATTCCCGTGCGCCGGTGGTCCGCGGCGACCTCGACGAGGTGGTAGGGGTGGTGCATCTGCGCGACCTGCTGGGGGACCGGGGGACGGTGGCCGAGGCGGCACGGCCCGGGTTGCTCCTGCCCGACAGCCTGCGCGTCTCCGATGCGCTGCAACGTTTCAAGGCCGACCGACAGCAGTTCGCGCTCGTCGTCGACGAGCGCGGCGGGGTGGCGGGCATCGTCACCATGGAGGATCTGCTGGAAGAGATCGTCGGCGAGATCTACGACGAAACCGACCGTGACGTCCTCGCCGTCCGTCGACTCCCCGACGGCAGCCTGATACTGCCCGGCAGCTTTCCCGTGCACGACCTCTCCGATATCGACGTCGACACCACCGACGCCCCGCCGGGTACCTACACGACGATCGCCGGTCTGGTCCTGGCCGAGTTGGGGCGCATTCCCACGAGCCCCGGAGACCGGGTGGGCTTCGGGCGTTACACCGTTGAGGTGACAGCGATCTCGCACAATGCCATCACCGAGGTCCGGCTGCGTCCCCGCGGCGACGACCGGGCCTGACCGCTACCCGTGGGGATGGTCGTCGCCGTGCTCGGGTGGATGTACCGGCGCCGGGACGCGCACCAGCTGGGCGCCGCCGTGATCCTCGGCTTCGGGCTCGGGGGAGGCGGGCGGCGCGACGTCGTGGTGCTCGTCGGCGTGTTCGTCCGCCGGCGCATCGGCGGGACCGTCATCGGGGCTGTGGTGACCGTGCTCGGCGGTCCCGTGTGGTTGGTGGTGACCGTGCTCGGCGGTGCCCGCGGGCGCATGATGGTCGTCCTGCAGGCCCGAGACCATGCCGACGGCGGTGGCCACGGCGATCACCGAGCCCGCGCCCGTCAGCACCATCGCGTAGCCGAAACCCGGCACGGCCTCGGTGCGGTAGCTGCGCGACCACACCCAGGCGGCACCGAGAACGATGTAGCACTGCAGCATCAGGGCGCACAGGTCGGCGGCCCCCACCATCTCCGGTTGACCGGCGTGCGGGCCGAACGGAACGCCGACGGTGCGAGCCACCCCCCACAGCGCGATCGAGCCGAGATTGGCCAGGACCCCGAGAACCAGGACCGATGCCGACGGGCTGACCAGCACGGCCAGGCCCCAGGCGAGCTGGAACAACGCGATCAGGCCGAAGAACATCCCGGAGGCGGGCCACTCCTGCCAGTGCGAGGGCATGGCGGTGAGATGGATCAGGGCGGCACCGAATGACGCCGTCGCGGCCACCCGGACGGCCACGCCGTTGTCGGTCTTCGATGCTGCTCGCGGTGTCATCGGCACGATCATGGCACAGCGCGCGGAGCCCGAACGAGACGTGCGGATATCGTTTTGACGCCAAAACGCTTACGGCTCAGTGATGTTGATTCGCTTGATCGAATCTTCACACAACCCATAGGCAAGCCACATCCGGGCTGGTGAGACTGGCCAGAAGACCAGGGCAACGGGGCCGCGACAGCAGGGAAGGGGGTCGTCGCGTGCAGCGCATCCATTCGAGCACCGGCGGTGCCCGGACGGTTCTCGGCATCGCCACCCTGTTGGCGGTGGTGCTGGGTGTCGGCGCGTGTGCGCCGGCACCGACGACCTCCGGTCCGCAGTTCATCGAGGAGAAGGGCACGCCCTACGCCGATCTGATGGTGCCGATGCTGCGGGCATCGGTGAGCGACGGCGCGATCGGGGTGCAGGTCGACAAACCCGTCACCGTCGACGCGGGAGCCGGCGTGCTCGGGGCGGTGACCCTGGTGAACGAACAGGACCGGGTCGTCGAGGGGCGGCTCAGCGAGGACGGCCTGACATGGGAGTCGGCCGAGCCGCTGGGCTACAACCGCCGGTACACGTTGAGCGCGGAGGCGCTGGGCCTCAACGGCGTGGCACGCCGGACCACGACCTTCGAGACCCATTCCCCCGAGAACCTCACGATGCCCTACGTGATGCCGAACGACGGTGCCGTGGTGGGGGTGGGGCAGCCGATCGCCGTCCGCTTCGACGAGAACATCACCGATCGCGCCGCCGCACAGGACGCCATCGCGATCACCACCACTCCGCCGGTCGACGGCGCGTTCTACTGGTTGAGCAATCGCGAGGTCCGTTGGCGCCCAGCCGAGTACTGGCAGCCCGGCACCCGGGTCGAGGTGAATGTGCAGACCTACGGCGTGGACCTGGGCGGTGGGCTGTTCGGCCAGGACGATGTGACGACGCGGTTCAGCATCGGCGACCGGGTGATCGCCACCGCCGACGACGCGACCAAGACGCTGACCGTCCGGGTCAACGGCGAGGTGGTCAAGACGATGCCGATCTCCATGGGCAAGGACTCCACGCCGACCGACAACGGGACCTACATCATCGGCGACCGCTACTCCTCGCTGGTCATGGACTCCTCGACCTACGGCGTGCCGGTCAACTCGCCCGACGGCTACCGCACGGAGGTGCAGTGGGCCACCCAGATGTCCTACAGCGGGATCTACGTGCATTCCGCGCCGTGGTCGGTGGGCAGTCAGGGGCGCTCGAACGTCAGCCACGGCTGCCTCAACGTCAGCCCCGCGAATGCCCGGTGGTTCTTCACCCACACCAAACGGGGCGACGTCGTGGAGGTCGTCAACACGCTCGGCCCGACACTGCCGGGTGTGGACGGACTCGGAGACTGGAACCTTCCCTGGGAGCAATGGAAAACCGGAAACGCAGACATCTGACCCCGCCGGCCTCTGCACTGGCCGGCCTGCTGGCGGTCGCGCTGGTCGGCTGCGCCCCGGCGGGCCCCGGACAGGATCCGGCGGGCCCACCGGCCGCGTCGGCCACTTCCACCACGTCCATGGCAGGGCCGGGCGGGTTGTCACTGCCGCGGGAGATGGGCCACGTGCACGCGCTGCGCGTCAACCCCGCAAACGGGGATCTCTACGCCGCCACCCACCACGGCCTCTACCGCTTCGCCGGGGACGCCGACCCGCAACTGGTGGGCGAGTTGGTACAGGACTTCATGGGTTTCACCGTCGTCGGCCCGGATCACTTCCTGGCCAGCGGGCATCCCGGGGCCGGCCACCACGGGCAGCCGGCCAACCTCGGCCTGATCGAGAGCACCGACGGCGGGCAGACGTGGGTCCCCCTGTCGTTGTCGGGGCGGGCCGACTTCCACTCCCTGGAGCACCGGCACGGCCGGACCTACGGTCTGGACAGCCAGACCGGGCGGGTCCTGATCTCCGACGACAACAGGACGTGGCAGCAGCGCGCCGGCGTGCGGGCCCTCGACCTGGCCGTGTCCCCGGCCGACCCGGACGAGCTCCTCATCACCACCGCCGCCGGTCTGCAGCGAAGCGACGATGCCGGCGCCACCTACCAGCCCGTTTCAGGAAGCCCGGCCCTGGCATACCTCAGTTGGCCCACCACCGGGCCGCTGATCGGCGTGGACCGCGCCGGCACGCTGTATGCCAGCGAGGACGCGGGCGCGACCTGGCAGGCCCGGCACCTGCTGGAGCAGCAACCGCAGGCCCTGCTCGCCGTGGGCGACGGGCGCGTGTTCACCGTGGCGGGCACTGGGGGCGGCGCCGTGCTGTACGAGTCCGCCGACGATGCCGTCTCCGTGACGCGCTTCGGCGCCGGCGGATAGCCGCCGGCCGGCGGCATGAGTACGGATAGCCGCCGGCCGGCGGCGTGAGTATCTGACGTCGACAATTTAGGTCTGGTCCCGGCACCGCCCTGCCGCTAGCATTTCAACTCGTGCAGAATTCTGTGGGCGCGGAAATCCGGGGCCGGCGATGAGTCGGCCGCCCGGATCCGTCGTCAAGCACACCGGGCGTAGGCCGGGGCCCAACACCACCCGGGAGCTGATCGCCGACACCGCCCGCAAGCACTTCGCCGCGCTGGGGTACGACCGCACCTCGATGCGGCAGGTGGCGCTGGCGGCCGAGGTCGACCCGACGCTGGTGGCCCACTACTTCGGCACCAAGCTGAACCTGTTCCTGGCGGTGGTCGAGCTACCGATCGACCCCGCGGCGTTGATCGATCGGGTGGTCGGCGATGGCGCCGAGGGGGTGGGTGCACGGTTGGCCTGCGCGGTGCTGGACGTCCTCGACGACGAGGTGCGCCGCCGCCCCATGGTGGGCATGATCCGGGCGGCGACCTCCGAGCCCGAGGCGGCCCGGCTGGTGCGGGACTTCCTGACCCGCAACCTGCTGCTGCCGATCGCCCAACGGCTCGAGGCCGATCATCCCGAATACCGGGCCGGCCTGGTGATGTCGCAGATCGTGGGTTTCACGCTGGCCCGCTACATCGTCGGGATCGAACCGCTGGCCACCCACCCGCGCGAACACGTGGCCGCCGATCTGGGTGCCACGCTGCAGCGCTATCTGCAGGGTGAGCTGAGCCGGTGACCGGGAGCGCGATCGGCCGGCTGCTCCCGCGGGGGTGGTGGATGGTGCTGGTCGCGGTGGTGGTCGTCGCGGTGGCCGGGTTCGCCGTGTACCGGCTGCACGGCATCTTCGGGTCCCACAACGACGTCTCGGCGGGCGGTGAGCTGCCCAACGACGCCGTGTCGCTGAACCCCAAACGCGTGGTCATCGAGGTCTTCGGCGATCCCGGCTCGGTGGCGACGATCAACTACGTCGACGTCGACGCCCAACCGCAGCGCGTCGACGACGCGGCACTGCCGTGGTCCTACGACGTGACCACCACCCAGCCCGGGGTGTTCGTCAACGTCGTCGCCCAGGGCGACAGCGGTTCGCTGGGTTGCCGCATCACCATCGACGGCGAGGTCAAGGACCAGCGAACGGTCACCACGCACAACGCCTACACCTACTGTTTGGAGAAGTCCGGGTGAGTGAGCACCGCGTCGAGGACGGTACGGACAGCACCGGGGACAGTGTCCGGGACAGGTCGTTGGTGCGCCGGATCTCGGGGACCCTCCGGTGGTGGTCGGTGCCGATCGTGTTGGCGTGGTTGCTCATCGCGGTGTTCACCAACGTCTTCGTGCCGCAGCTGGAAACCGTCGGTGAGGCCCACAACGTCGGGCTGAGCTCGCCGGCCGCGCCCTCGCTGCAGGCGATGAAACGCATGGGCAAGGTGTTCCACGAGTTCGACTCGGACAGTTCGGCGATGATCGTGCTGGAAGGCGAGCAGCCCCTGGGTGCCGACGCCCACCGGTTCTACGACACCCTGATCCGCAAGCTGTCGGCCGACACCGCCCATGTGCAGCACATCCAGGATTTCTGGGGGGATCCGCTGACCGCCGGGGGCTCCCAGAGCAGCGACGGAAAGGCCGCCTACACCCAGGTATTCCTCGCCGGGGACCAGGGCGCGACGCTGTCGCTGGAGTCCGTCGCCGCGGTGCGCGACATCGTGGACCACACACCGCCGCCACCGGGGGTCAAGGCCTATGTCACCGGGGCGGCACCGCTGTTCGCCGATCAGATCCAGGTCGGCGGTCAGGGGCTGGTGAAGGTCACCCTGATCACCATCGGGGTGATCCTGGTGATGTTGCTGCTCATCTACCGATCGATCGTGGCGACGCTACTCGTGCTGTTGACCGTCATCATTGAAATGAGCGCGGCCCGAGGGGTTGCGGCGCTGCTGGCCGACTCCGGGATCATCGGGCTGTCGACGTTCGCGACGAACCTGCTGACGTTGCTGGTGATCGCGGCGGGCACCGACTACGCGATCTTTCTGCTCGGTCGCTACCACGAGGCGCGCCACGCCGGCGAGGACCGTGAGACGGCCTTCCACACGATGTACCGGTCGACCGCCCACGTGATTCTGGGCTCGGGGCTGACGGTGGCCGGCGCGGTGTTCTGTCTGAGCTTCACCCGGATGCCCTACTTCCAGAGCATGGGCCCGCTGGGGGCGATCGGTGTGCTGGTCGCGCTGGCCGCCGCGCTGACCCTGGCCCCCGCCGTCATCACGGTGGCCGCCGTGTTCGGACTGCTGGACCCGCGCCGCGCGGTGCAGACCCGGGGATGGCGGCGGATCGGCACCGCGGTGGTGCGCTGGCCCGGGCCGATCCTGGTGGTGACCGTGGGGGTGGCCCTGATCGGCCTGCTCGCCCTGCCCGGCTACAAGACCAGCTACGACCAGCGCCGTTACCTGCCCGGGGACACCCCGGCCAACCTCGGCTACGCCGCCGCGGAACGGCATTTCTCCGCGGCCCGGCTCAACCCCGAGCTGCTGATGATCGAGTCCGACCACGACCTGCGCAATCCCGCGGGCATGATCCTGCTGGAACGGGTGGCCCGGGCCGTCTTCCACACCCCGGGCATCGCGCAGGTGCAGTCGATCACCCGGCCGTTGGGCACCCCGCTCGACCACAGCTCCATCCCGTTCCAGATCAGTGCGCAGAGCATCGGTCAGATCGAGAACCTGCCGTATCAGCAGGACCGCGCCGACGACCTGCTCAAACAGGTTGCCGAGATCGACAAGTCGATCGCCACCCTGAAGCAGCAGTACGCACTGCAACAGCAGGCGAGCGCCGCCACGGCCGAACAGACCCAGGCGTTCCACGACACGGTGGCCACGGTGAACGACCTGCGCGACAAGATCGCCAACTTCGACGATCAGTTCCGGCCCATCCGCAACTACTTCTACTGGGAGCCGCACTGCTTCGACATCCCGATGTGTGCGGCGCTGCGCTCCGTCTTCGACGCACTCGACGGGATCGACTCGCTCACAAGCCAATTCGGGAAGGTCACTGCGAGTCTGGACAAGTTGAACGCGTTGCAGCCGCAGCTGCTCGCGCTCATCCCGAGCCAGATCGCCAGCCAGCAGACCAACCGCGATCTGGCGATGACGAACTACGCCACGCAATCGGGGATCGCCGCCAACAGCGAGGCGTCCCTGGAGAATGCGACCGCGATGGGGCAGGCGTTCGACGCCGCCAAGAATGACGACTCCTTCTATCTGCCGCCGGAGGTGTTCGCCAATCCCGAATTCCAGCGCGGCCTGAAACTGTTCCTCTCGCCCGACGGCAAGGCCGCCCGGATGATCATCACCCACAAGGGCGATCCCGCCACCCTCGAAGGCATCTCGCACATCGACGCCATCCGCGCCGCGGTCGAGGACGCCGTGAAGGGCACGCCGCTCGGCAACGCCGACATCTACATCGGCGGCGCGGCCGCGACGTACAAGGACATCGCCGAGGGCGCGAAATACGACCTGATGATCGCCGGTATCGCCGCGATGAGCCTGATCCTGCTCATCATGATGTTCATCACCCAAAGTCTGGTCGCGGCGCTGGTCATCGTGGGCACGGTCGTGCTCTCGCTGGGGGCGTCGTTCGGCCTGTCGGTGCTGGTGTGGCAGCACATCCTCGGGATCGAGCTGTTGTGGATCGTGCTGGCGCTGTCGGTGATCCTGCTGCTGGCGGTGGGGTCGGACTACAACCTGTTGCTGATATCGCGGTTCAAGGAGGAGATCCACGCCGGGCTCAACACCGGCATCATCCGCGCGATGGCCGGTTCTGGCTCGGTCGTCACCTCCGCGGGCCTGGTGTTCGCCGCCACCATGGCGTCCTTCGTGTTCAGCGATCTGCGGGCGATCGGGCAGGTCGGTACGACCATCGCGCTCGGACTGCTGTTCGACACCCTGATCGTGCGGGCGTTCATGACGCCCTCGATCGCCACACTGCTCGGTCGCTGGTTCTGGTGGCCCCAACGGGTGCGCCCACGCCCGGCCAGTTCGATGCTCCGGCCCTACGGGCCCCGCCCCGCGGTGCGGCAACTGCTGCTGTGGGACGACGACGATGGCGACGACGATGGCGACGACGGTGACGTCACCGCGGCGCGCGGAGCGAAACGATGAGTCTGTTCGGTTGGCTGACGGCGCTGTCCCTCGTGGCCGCGCTGGCCTTCGCCGCGGGCGCCTTCGTCTTCGTCAGACGGCTGTTGAGGCGGACGCCGACCGCGGCCAGCGAGCGGATCGGCAGCGTCAAGTACGTGCTGCACAAGGTGCGCACGGGCGAGCCGATGCCGGCCGACGAGCGGGATTTCGCCGCCCAGACCATCGCCGAGCGTCGATCGCCCCTGGCGTTCTGCGTTCCCGGCGCGCTCTTCTCCATCGGGTGCCTCTACGTGTTCGGCAGGCTCGACCAGCTGCACGGGGCGTCCCCGTCCTGGGCGACGTTCATCGGGGTGCTGCCCATGCTGGCGGCGGTCAACCTCACCGTCCAGCTGCTCAGGATCGCCACCCTGAAGGGCCGGGTTCCGGAGTACGTTCCGGAGTGACCGCCGGTGGCCCGCGCGTGGTCGCTGCGCCGCGCCGGGAACATATCCGGCCGGGGCGGCGTTGACCCCATCGACAAGAACTTGAGTGCAACAGGCTCAACTCTGGGTTGACAGGAGACGGTCGACAGGAGCAGGCTTGAGCGTGGTTCGCTCAGATCCACTGAGGCCCACAAAGGCAGAAGCTATTCAGGAGGCAGTAACTATGGCTCGTGCGGTCGGAATCGACCTCGGGACCACCAACTCCGTCGTCGCAGTGCTGGAGGGTGGCGACCCCGTCGTCGTCGCCAACTCCGAAGGCTCCCGGACCACCCCGTCCGTCGTCGCGTTCGCGCGCAACGGCGAGGTGCTCGTCGGCCAGCCCGCCAAGAACCAGGCAGTCACCAACGTCGACCGGACCATCCGTTCGGTCAAGCGGCACATGGGCACCGACTGGTCCATCGACATCGACGACAAGAAGTACACCGCGCAGGAGATCAGCGCGCGCGTGCTGATGAAGCTCAAGCGCGACGCCGAGAGCTACCTGGGTGAGGACATCACCGACGCGGTCATCACCGTGCCCGCCTACTTCAACGACGCCCAGCGCCAGGCCACCAAGGAGGCCGGACAGATCGCCGGCATGAACGTGCTGCGCATCGTCAACGAGCCGACCGCGGCCGCGCTGGCCTACGGCCTGGACAAGGGCGAGAAGGAACAGACCATCCTGGTCTTCGACCTCGGCGGCGGCACGTTCGACGTCTCGTTGCTGGAGATCGGCGACGGCGTGGTCGAGGTGCGCGCCACCTCCGGCGACAACCACCTCGGTGGCGACGACTGGGACGACCGGATCGTCGAGTGGCTCGTGGAGAAGTTCAAGGGCACCTCGGGCATCGACCTGACCAAGGACAAGATGGCCATGCAGCGGCTGCGTGAGGCCGCCGAGAAGGCCAAGATCGAGCTGTCCAGCTCGCAGAGCACCTCGATCAACCTGCCCTACATCACCGTCGACGCCGACAAGAACCCGCTGTTCCTCGACGAGCAGCTCACGCGTGCGGAGTTCCAGCGCATCACCTCCGATCTGCTGGACCGCACCCGCAAGCCGTTCCAGTCGGTGATCAAGGACGCCGGCATCTCGGTGTCGGAGATCGACCACGTCGTGCTGGTGGGTGGTTCCACCCGCATGCCGGCGGTGACCGACCTGGTCAAGGAGCTCACCGGTGGTAAGGAGCCCAACAAGGGCGTCAACCCCGACGAGGTCGTGGCCGTGGGTGCCGCGCTGCAGGCCGGCGTGCTCAAGGGCGAGGTGAAGGACGTTCTGCTGCTGGACGTCACGCCGCTGTCCCTGGGCATCGAGACCAAGGGTGGCGTGATGACCAAGCTCATCGAGCGCAACACCACGATCCCGACCAAGCGCAGCGAGACCTTCACCACCGCCGACGACAATCAGCCGTCGGTGCAGATCCAGGTCTTCCAGGGCGAGCGCGAGATCGCGGCGCACAACAAGCTGCTCGGCTCCTTCGAGCTGACCGGCATCCCGCCGGCCCCGCGCGGTGTCCCGCAGATCGAGGTCACCTTCGACATCGACGCCAACGGCATCGTGCACGTCACCGCCAAGGACAAGGGCACCGGCAAGGAGAACACGATCAAGATCCAGGAGGGCTCCGGCCTGTCCAAGGAGGAGATCGACCGGATGGTCAAGGACGCCGAGGCGCACGCCGACGAGGACCGTGCCCGTCGCGAGGAGGCCGACGTCCGCAACCAGGCCGAGTCGCTGGTCTACCAGACGGAGAAGTTCGTCTCCGAACAGCGCGGGGCCGAGGGCGGCTCGAAGGTCCCCGAGGACACCCTGACCAAGGTCGACGCCGCGATCTCCGACGCCAAGACGGCCCTGGCCGGCACCGACATCGCCGCGATCAAGACGGCGATGGAGAAGCTCGGCGAGGAGTCCCAGTCGCTGGGCCAGGCGATCTATGAGGCCACCCAGGCCGAGCAGGCCGCCGGCGGTGGCGCGACCGAGACCGACAGCGGAAGCGACGACGTGGTGGATGCCGAGGTCGTCGACGACGACCAGGAGAACAAGTGACGCGTCCCAACCACGGCGAACAGGAACCGCAGGAGCCGGTCACCGTCACCGACAAGCGGCGCATCGATCCCAACACCGGCCAGGTCCGTGAGGCCTCTCCCGGCCCGGCCCCCAGCGGGCCGGGGTCGGGGGAGTTCGCGGGCGAGACCCCGGAGGAAGCCGACAAGGCCACCGAACTGCTCGCCGACCTGCAGCGCGTGCAGGCCGACTTCGCGAACTACCGCAAGCGGGCCCTGCGCGACCAGCAGGTGATCGCGGACCGGGCCAAGGCGACGGTGGTCGGCCAGCTGCTGGGGGTGCTCGACGACCTCGAGCGCGCCCGCAGCCACGGTGACCTCGACTCGGGCCCGTTGAAGGCGGTGGCCGACAAGCTGGTGTCCGTGCTGACCGGGCTGGGCCTGGTGGCGTTCGGCGCCGAGGGCGACGAGTTCGATCCCGCGCTGCACGAAGCGGTGCAGCACGAGGGCGACGGCTCCAACCCGGTGATCGGCACCGTCATGCGCCAGGGGTACAAGCTCGGCGAGCAGGTGCTGCGGCACGCGATGGTGGCCGTCGTCGACACCGTCGAGGGTCCCGGCGCAGATACCGGGGGCGACACCGGCGGTGCTACCAGCGGAGCGGGCGATCAGGCCCCAGAATCAGAGTAAGTAGACGACAGTTATGACAGAAGGTAAGGAGGTGGCGCGCAATGGCTCAGCGTGAGTGGGTCGAGAAGGACTTCTACAAAGAGCTCGGCGTCTCCTCTGACGCCAGCCAGGACGAGATCAAGAAGGCCGCCCGCAAGCTGCTGGCCGAGAACCACCCCGACCGCAACCCGGGAGACCAGGCGGCCGAGGACCGGTACAAGGCGGCCAGTGAGGCCAAGGACGTCCTTCTGGATCCGGCCAAGCGCAAGGAGTACGACGAGACCCGCCGGCTGTTCGCCGGGGGCGGTGGCTTCGGCCGCCGTTTCAACGGCAACTTCGGCGGGGGCGGCGGCTTCAGCGGCGGGGGCTTCGGCTCCGACGGCGCCGAGTTCAATCTCGGTGACCTCTTCGACGCCGCGGGCCAGACCGGCGGCGCCAACATCGGCGACCTGTTCGGTGGGCTGTTCGGCCGCGGTGCCCAACCGCGGCCGAGCCGCCCCCGGCGCGGCAACGACCTGGAGACCGAGACCGAACTCGATTTCCTGGAGGCCACCAAGGGTGTGGCCATGCCGCTGCGGCTGACCAGCCCGGCCCCGTGCACCAACTGCCACGGCAGCGGTGCGCGCCCGGGCACCAGCCCCAAGGTGTGCCCGAGCTGTAACGGTGCCGGCGTCATCAACCGCAACCAGGGCGCTTTCGGGTTCTCCGAACCCTGCACCGAGTGCCGCGGTAGCGGCTCGATCATCGAGCACCCGTGCGATGTGTGCAAGGGCAGCGGGGTGACCACCCGCACCCGCACCATCAACGTGCGGATCCCACCGGGAGTCGAAGACGGCCAACGGATTCGGCTCGCCGGCCAGGGTGAGGCCGGGTTGCGGGGCGCGCCGTCGGGTGACCTCTACGTCACCGTGCACGTGCGCCCGGACAAGGTGTTCGGCCGCGACGGCGACGACCTGACGGTCACCGTGCCGGTCAGCTTCCACGAGCTGGCGCTGGGGACGACGCTGTCGGTTCCCACCCTGGAAGGCAAGGTCGGTGTGCGGGTGCCCAAGGGCACCGCCGACGGCCGCATTCTGCGGGTGCGCGGGCGCGGTGTGCCCAAGCGCAGCGGTGGACACGGCGACCTGTTGGTCACCGTGAAGGTCGCGGTGCCGCCGGACCTGCAGGGCGAGGCGCTGCAGGCGCTGGAGGCCTACGCCGCCGCCGAACGGGACAGCGGCTTCGACCCGCGGGCGAACTGGGCCGGGAACCGGATGTGATGCCCGATGGGCAAATCAGACGAGTCCCGGCGCGGCGCCCGTTTCGAAGTCCGTGAAGAGGCGCGCACCTTCCTGATCTCGGTGGCCGCCGAGCTGGCCGGCATGCACGCCCAGACCCTGCGCAACTACGACCGGCTCGGACTGGTCAGTCCGCAGCGCACCTCGGGCGGCGGGCGGCGTTACTCCGAACGTGACGTCGACCTGCTGCGCGAGGTGCAGCGGCTGTCCCAGGACGAGGGGGTCAACCTGGCAGGCATCAAGCGCATCATCGAGCTGACCAATCAGGTCGAGGCGCTGCAGTCCCGGATGCAGGAGATGGCCGAGGAACTCGACGCCCTGCGCACCGGACAGCGGCGCGACGTGGCCCAGTCGACCAGCACCGCGCTGGTCGTCTGGCAGCCACGGAAACGGCGCTAGCCCTGCCTACACCCGGATCGAGAACCGGTGCAGCACCGACTCTCCGGGGCGGGCGCAGCGATAGGTCCCGCGCGTCAGCGAATCCGTCGGCGCGGCCATCGGTTCGAAGCAGATCAGATCCTCCCCGGTGGGGGCGAAGATCTGTGCGGCCGGATATCCGGTGTCGAAAACCACGTCGATGCGGCGAGTTTCGTCGCTGACCGAGAACACCGCGCCCTCGGCGACTTCGTCGAAGCCGTCGTCGAACGCGGTCTGGCCCAGCGCCTGCGACCCGGCCGGACGCGTCGTGGTCGCCCCGGTGGGCAGGCCCCGCCCGTCGACCTGTAGCTGCCGCATCGGCGGCGTCTGGATCCGCCACGACGAGCGCGGGCTGCCGGGCAGCTGCAGATACGGGTGAAACCCGAAGCACAGCGGCACCGGTTTGTCCGCGGTCGCGCTCACGATGGTCGTCAACTGCAGAGTCCGCTCCCGCAGGGTCACCGCCAGCTCCACCACGTGCGGGAACGGAAAGCTGGCCAGCAGCTCCGGGTGGGCGCCGAAGTCGAACTCGGCGATCAGGTCGGTGTCGGATTCGGTCACCACCCGCCATCCCGGCGAGGCCGCCAGCAGGCCGTGGATCGGCAACCCGTTGGGGTCGGCACGCACCCCCGCGGCGTCCGGGGCGACGTCGACGATCTCGTCACCGACCCGGTAGGTGTTGGTGCTCAACCGGTTCGCCCACGGATACAGCACCGGGATGCCCATCGTCTTGCCGGCCGAGAGGTAGGTCTGCAGGCCGCGGCGCTGACCCAGCAGCTCGGTGCCGCCGTCGGTGAGCGAGACACCGATCATGCCGGCCTCGGGCACGAAGCTCGCCGTCACCGGTGCCGTCGGGTCGCGGAGGGTCACGGTGCGCACGCACCCGAGCCTAAACCGGATCGTGGGCGATGCGCTGCGGCGGCGCTCCCTTGTCGATCAGTGCGGCCCTGGTGGCCGCGATCATCCCGGCGTTGCCGCTGATCAGGATCTGCCGGTCCCCCCAGCCGCCGTAACGGGTGACCACCTCGGGCAGCAGGCCGGTCTGGCGGACGTGCAATCCGCGCGGCGGCTGCACGTCGGGGTACTGCGAGGCCCACGGCGGGTCGTTGGCGTACTGCGAGACCGGGGTGACCGACAGCCACGGGTTGTGCGCGGCGACCTGCCACAGCGTGCGCAGGTCGTAGAGCTCACACGGGTACCGGGCGCCGAAGAACAGGTGCACGCGGGGGTTCACGCCGAACCGGGCCAGGTCCATGATGATCGCCCGCAGCGGTGCCAGGCCGGTGCTGCCCGCCACCATCAGCACGTCGCCGCCGTCCCGGTCGACCTCCAGCGCGCCGTGCGGGTTCGACATGCGCCAGCGGTCCCCGGGCCGGGTCTCGCCGACGATGGCGCTGCTGACGAAACCGCCGGCCACCGAGCGCACGTGGAACTCGATCGAGCCGTCCGGCTGGGCGGGGATGGCCGGCGAGAGGTAGCGCCACCGCCGCGGGCACTGCGGCACCTGCACGTTGACGTACTGGCCGGGGTAGTAGTGCATCGGCCGGTCCAGGAACAGCCGGACCACCGACACGTCCCGGGAGACCCGGTGGTGTTCCACGACGGTGCCCTCCCACCACGGTGGCCCGTCCTCGGCGTCGGCCGCGCCGACCATCACCCCGCTGATCAGGTTGAGCGCCTGTACGGCGGCCTCGTCGACGGCGTCGGTCCAGGCCGGGCCCAGGCTGCTGCGCAGCGTGGCGTACATGGCGTGGGCCATGGTCTCGTAGTGGCGGCGGCTGACGCCGTACTTGCGGTGGTCGCGGCCGAGCTGGGCCAGGAAGGCGACCGGTTCGTCGGCCCGCTGGTCGATGAACTCACCGAGCACCCAGTCGAGCGCCTGGGCGAAGACGGCGCGCTGATGATGCATGTCCGGCGGGAACAGGTCGCGCACCGTGTCGTCCACGGCGAACCAGCAGGTGTAGAACCGTCCGATCAGGGCATCGGACCCACGGTGCGGATCCACGGCGGCGCGCAGCACCGCCAGCGCTTCACGATCCTCCAGACCCACAGTGGCAGATCTTATGCCGCCGGGCGGTTTCTGACCGGGTGGGCCCATACCGTCGGCACCGCGCCGGTCATGATCCAGCAAACCGAAACGGCCGGGGCCGCGTACGGTTTCACAGGTGCTTTCTGTGGGTATCCGGGAGTGCGCAGCGCGCGGTGCAGCGAATATTGGCGCCGTTGCCAGTTGTGCCAGGATCCGACGGCAAACGCTCGCGGTCGGCGGCCCGCCAGCAATCTTCGTCGGCCGGTGAATGGGTACCCGCGCAGTGCGTGCCCGGGTTGCGATAATTTGAATAGCTAATGAAATGATAGGGTTTGGGAGTGGCTCCACCTGCGCAGACCGTCCGCAAGCGAGGTCGCCGTCAGGGCGGACCCGTTCCGCGCGATGCCGTGCTGGCCGCGGCCAAGCGCCGGTTCGCCGATCAGGGCTACGAGAAGACGACGTTGCGCCAGATCGCCGACGACGCCGGCGTCGATCCGTCGATGGTGTCCTACCTGTTCGGATCCAAGAACGAGCTGTTCCGCGAGTCGCTGAAGCTGATCATCGACCCGGAGAGCCTGGTGGCGGCGATGGCGGGCCCGCCCGACCAGATCGGCCTGCGGTTGTCCCGGGTCTACCTGCAGATCTGGGAGGGGCCCGACACGGGCCCGACGATGGCGGCGATGCTGGCCTCGGCCACCTCCAACAACGACGCGCACGAGGCGTTCCGCGACTTCATGCAGGGCTACGTGCTCACCGCGGTCTCCGAGGCGCTGGGGTCCGGCCCGGACACCCGCCTGCGGGCGATGCTCGCCGCGACCAACCTGGTGGGGACGGCGCTGTTGCGCTACGTGATGAAGATCGGCCCGCTGGCCGATGTGTCCGCCGACGAACTGCTGGCCATGCTGGCGCCCTGCGTGCAGCGCTACCTGACCGCCGATGTCGAGGAACTCGGCCTGCCGGCCGGTTACAGGGCGTGAAGACCCTTATAGAGCACCATCAGGCCGATGATCACCAGGATGGCCGCGACCAGCGCCGAGTTGTGTTTCTCCATCCACGCCTTGAGCCGTAGCAGCGCCGGATCCAGCCGCTCACCCATGACGGCGTAGGCCAGGATCGGCGCCGCCACCGTGCAGGCCGAGACGGCCACGAAGATCGCCGCCGCGGCCCAGGCCTTGGTCTGGCCCAGCCCGGCGGTGCCGATGGCCAGACCGGCCGCGGCGCAGATGAACAGCACCTTCGGATTGACCACGGTCAGCAGGGCGCCGACGGCCAGCGCCTTGCCCGGCCCGGCTTCGGTGATGTGCTTGGTGCCCGGCATCTGGTGCGGCTTGGTGTGCCGGGTCAGCCACCGGAAGACGCCGAAGGCGATCAGTGCCGCACCGATGACCACGCGCAGCCACGACGCCCAGGTGGGGGGCTGGCGGTCCATGCCGCCGAGCAGGCCGGAGATCTCGACGAAGAGCACCGTGAGCACCGCCAGCCCGATCACCCAGCCGGTCAGGAACGCCAGCGAGGACGGCCGCGGCCTGGCGGTGTGCAGTATCAGCACGGCCGGAATGATCGAAAGCGGCGATAATGCGATGACCGTCGCGAGGGGAATGAGCTCGGTCAGGATCGAACTCGAGACTGAGGACACCCGAGAAACCTAGCGAACCCCGTGACCGACCGCGACGGAACTCGCCCGCACCGCGAGAGGAAGCCGCCACCCCATGCCCCACGTGCACCTCGGCCATGTGTTCCACATCGGCGGCAGACCCACCGTCACCGAGGCCTCCGACGCCCTGGTCGCCATCGACGACGGGGCGCTGGTGGTCGGCGACGACGGGCGCGTCGAGTTCTGCGGCGAGCGTTCGGCGCTGCCCGACCGGTACGCCGCGGCCACCGTGCACGACCACCGGCCCGGGTTCCTGCTGCCCGGGTTCGTCGACACCCACATCCACTTCCCGCAGACCTACGCCGGCGACTCCTACGGCGGCGGTCAGCTGCTGGAGTGGCTCAACCGCTGCATCTTCCCGTCCGAGTCACGTTTCGCCGAGCCGGAATTCGCGCAGGCGGCCGCCGTCGAATTCTGCGACCGGCGGATCGCCGCGGGCACCACCGCGGCGATGGTGTTCGGATCGGCGTTCCCGCACGCGCAGGACGCGCTGTTCACCGAGACCCGCCGGCGCGGGCTGCGCATCGTCAGCGGCCGCGGCATCCAGACCGTCGGCGGTCCGACCGCCCAGCCGTTGCTCACCTCCGAGGCCGACGCGATCCGGCTGACCCGCGCGGAGATCGAGACCTGGCACGCCGCCGACACCGGCGACCCCGCCACCGCGCTGCTGCACGTGGCGATCGTGCCGCGCTTCTCGTTGTCGGTCACCACCGAGACCCTGAGGAACCTCGGCGAACTCTACGACGAGGTCCGGGACCGCGGTGTCTACGTCCACAGCCATCTCAACGAGAACAACCGCCCGGGCACCGGCGAGGTCGACACCACCAAGCAGACCTATCGGGTGAACACCTACCTGGACACCTACGACGGCAAGTTCCTGCCCGGCTCCGGGGTGGGCGGCAAGAGTCTGCTCGGGCGGCGCACGATCCTGGCCCACTGCGTGCACTGCGAGGACGAGGAACTGGCCCGGATGGCCGAGACCGGGACCTCGATCGCCCACTGTCCGGTGTCGCAGCTGTTCCTCGGCTCGGGAACCATGCCGTGGAAGCGCACGGTGGCCGCCGGCGTCAACATCGCCGCCGGAACCGATTTCGGCGGCGGCGACGAATGGTTGATCCCCCGGGTGCTCGGCGACGCCTTCAAGGTGCACATCAGCGAGCCGGGGGAGGCCGGGGTGTCCATGCACCCCGCCGAGATGCTGTTCGTCGGGACCCTGGCCGGCGCCCGCGCCCTGGACATGGAGGACCGCTTCGGCAACCTCGACCCGGGCAAGGAGGCCGATTTCGTCGTCGTCGACCCGGGCCGGACGCCGGCGCTGGCGGCCCCGCTGCGCCACGGTGTCCGGTCCGGGGACCCGGAGCTGGCCCGCGAGCAGACCCTGTTCGCGCTGTTGACGGGGATTCGCGAGACGTCGATCGCCGAGGTGTACGTGCGGGGGCGGCGTGTCGGGCCGGGCTGAGAGGGGCACGCGGCCGTGACGGCCACCGCCCTGACCGTCTTCCACCCGTTCCCCGACGACGCGGGGTTCTCCGCGTGGCTGGCCGAGGTGCTCGCCTGTGCCCGCGCCGCCGACGGTTTCCGCGTCGCGCGCGAATCCGCGCGCGAGGACCCGCTGCTGGAGCCGGCGATGACGGTCACCTTCCACACCGAGGAGGCCCTGCACCGCTGGCTGGACAGCCCCGGACGCGCCGCGGTGATGCGCGAGGGCCGGCGGCGCGGTTTCGCGGCCAGCACCTCGGATCTGGTCTTCGTCGAGGGCGACCCGCTGCCGCCGGGCCTGAGCGTCTTCCTGCAGACCGTCGCCGCCGGCCGGGAGGCCGAATTCACCGCCGCCCAGGCCGAACTCGCCGCCAAGGCGGCGACGTTCCCCGGGTGCGAGGGCACGGCCGTGTTCCCGCCGGGTGATCGCGGCGAATGGCTGTCGGTGGTGCGGTTCCGCCGGCCCCACCAGCTCCGGGCGTGGCTGGGGTCGGGCTCCCGTGCCGAGGCCCTGCCCGCGGTGCGGGACAGCCTGACCGACAACTTCTCCGTGCACGCCCTGACCACCCCGTACGGCTCGACCGTGCGGACCGACAACGGCCGCACCCAGGTCACCCCGGGGTGGAAGGTCGCCATGCTGGTGCTGCTGGTGCTCTACCCGACGGTGATGCTGCTGTCCCGTTTCCTGGGTCCGATGCTGGCCGGCCTGGGCATCAGGCCGTGGCTGGCGTTCTTCATGAGCAACATCGTCAGCATCGTGGTGATGCAGTGGGCGCTGATGCCGGTGGCCTCGCGGCTGTTCGGCCGGTGGCTGGACCCGGTCGACGGTGCCGGCCTACGGGTCAGCGTCGGCGGCGCGGTCCTCATCGTGCTCGGATACCTCGCCGCGCTGACGCTCTTCGCGACGGTGCACGACCTGCAGTTCTGGGACTACGCAGACTGATACCTCGACGGCACGCCTCAGCGGGCTCGTGCCTCGCCCGCATCGTTGCGCCGCAGGGTCCACGCCGGCACCCAGTGCGTCACCGCCTTCTGCTTGGCGCCGTAGGTGATCTCGTAGGTCACCAGGCCCCACCAGTCGCCCTGCTCGCACAGGCCCCAGCAGCTCAGCCATCCCGGCACGACCTTGTGCATCTGCAGCCCGTGCGGGTGATAGCGCCCGTTGCGGTGCGGCTCCCGCGGAAACAGCACGGTCAGATCGATCAGCACACGCAGCGGCGGGCGCACCACCCGGAACGGCTCCCGGACCGGTTGCCCGTTGTAGCCGATCGACGACTGCCCCTGCATGCCTCGATCATATGTTCGAATGCCCGTGGTGTTGATCCGGTACTCAGAGCGAATTCTGCGCGAATTGTTGGCCCTCAGTACCGAATGAACGGGAAGCTGGTGCTGGTGGCTGGAAAATGGTTAAAGTTGAGCGGAACAGACTCAACATTGACGACGTTATTGAAGGCGACAAGCATTCATCAGGTCACGCGTGCGTGCCCTTTGTGATTGAAACGGAGGTGTCGTGGACTCGTTCAACCCGACCACGAAGACCCAGGCGGCGCTGACGTCGGCGTTGCAGGCGGCCACCGCTGCCGGCAACCCGCAGATCATGCCCGCCCATCTATTGATGGCGCTGCTGACGCAGAACGACGGCATCGCGGCCCCGCTCCTGGAGGCGGTCGGAGTTGACCCCGCGACCATCCGGGCCGAGGCGGAGCGTCTGGTCGAGAAGCTGCCCAGCGCCAGCGGCGCGAATTCGACGCCGCAGCTGTCCCGCGAGTCGCTGGCCGCCATCACCGTGGCACAGCAACTGGCCACGGAGATGGACGACGAATACGTCTCCACCGAGCACCTGATGGTCGGCCTGGCCACCGGCGACAGCGACACGGCCACGCTGCTCACCGGCCACGGCGCGTCCCCGGAGGCGCTGCGCGAGGCGTTCGTCAAGGTGCGCGGCTCCGCCCGCGTGACCAGCCCGGACCCCGAGGGCAGCTACCAGGCGCTGGAGAAGTACTCCACCGACCTGACCGCGCGGGCCAGGGAGGGCAAGCTCGACCCGGTGATCGGGCGTGACACCGAGATCCGCCGCGTCATCCAGGTGCTGTCCCGGCGCACCAAGAACAACCCGGTGCTCATCGGTGAACCCGGCGTCGGCAAGACCGCGATCGTCGAGGGCCTGGCCCAGCGCATCGTGGCCGGCGACGTCCCCGAGAGCCTGCGCGACAAGACGGTGATCAGCCTGGACCTGGGATCCATGGTGGCCGGTGCGAAGTACCGCGGTGAGTTCGAGGAACGGCTCAAGGCCGTGCTCGACGACATCAAGAACTCCGCCGGGCAGATCATCACCTTCATCGACGAGCTGCACACCATCGTCGGCGCCGGTGCCACCGGCGAGGGCGCGATGGACGCCGGAAACATGATCAAGCCGATGCTGGCCCGCGGCGAGCTGCGGCTGGTCGGCGCGACCACCCTCGACGAGTACCGCAAGTACATCGAGAAGGACGCCGCCCTGGAACGCCGGTTCCAGCAGGTGTTCGTCGGCGAGCCGTCGGTGGAGGACACCGTGGGCATCCTGCGCGGTCTCAAGGACCGCTACGAGGTGCACCACGGCGTGCGGATCACCGACTCGGCGCTGGTGGCCGCGGCCACCCTGAGTGATCGCTACATCACCAGCCGCTTCCTGCCGGACAAGGCCATCGACCTGGTCGACGAGGCCGCGTCCCGGCTGCGCATGGAGATCGACTCCCGTCCCGTCGAGATCGACGAGGTCGAACGGGTGGTGCGCCGCCTGGAGATCGAGGAGATGGCGCTGGCCAAGGAGGAGGACGACGCCTCCAAGGAACGGCTGGAGAAGCTGCGCGCCGAACTGGCCGACAAGAAGGAACAGCTCTCCGAGCTGACCACCCGCTGGCAGAACGAGAAGGGCGCCATCGACGTCGTCCGCGAGCTCAAGGAGCAGCTGGAGGACCTGCGCGGTGCGGCCGACCGGGCCGAACGCGACGGCGACCTGGCCAAGGCCGCCGAGCTGCGCTACGGACGCATCCCCGAGGTCGAGAAGAAGCTGGACGCGGCCATCCCGCAGGCCGAGGCCCGCGAGGGCGTCATGCTCAAGGAGGAGGTCGGCCCCGACGACGTCGCCGATGTGGTGGCGTCGTGGACCGGGATCCCGGCCGGGCGGCTGATGGAGGGTGAGACCGCCAAGCTGCTGCGCATGGAGGACGAGCTCGGCAAGCGGGTCGTCGGCCAGAAGATCGCCGTGGCCGCCGTGTCCGACGCGGTGCGCCGCAGCCGGGCCGGGGTCGCCGATCCCAACCGGCCCACCGGCTCGTTCCTGTTCCTGGGCCCCACCGGCGTCGGCAAGACCGAGCTGGCCAAGGCCCTGGCGGACTTCCTGTTCGACGACGAGCGCGCCATGACCCGCATCGACATGAGCGAGTACGGCGAGAAGCACTCGGTGGCCCGGCTGGTGGGCGCGCCCCCCGGCTACATCGGCTACGACCAGGGCGGCCAGCTGACCGAGGCGGTGCGCCGCCGCCCGTACACGGTGGTGCTGTTCGACGAGGTCGAAAAGGCCCACCCGGACGTGTTCGACGTGCTGCTGCAGGTCCTCGACGAGGGCCGGCTCACCGACGGTCAGGGCCGCACGGTGGACTTCCGCAACACCATCCTCATCCTGACCTCCAACCTGGGGTCGGGCGGCACCGAGGAACAGGTCATGGCGGCGGTCCGCGCGGCGTTCAAGCCGGAGTTCATCAACCGGCTCGACGACGTGCTGATCTTCTCGCACCTGCAGCCCGACGAGCTGGTCCGCATCGTCGACATCCAGCTGACCCAGCTGCAGAAGCGCCTGGCGCAGCGCCGGCTGACGCTGGAGGTGTCCCTGCCCGCCAAGGAGCGGCTGGCCGAGCGCGGATTCGACCCGGTCTACGGTGCCCGCCCGCTGCGGCGGCTGGTGCAGCAGGCCATCGGTGACCAGCTGGCCAAGCTGCTGCTGGCCGGCGAGGTCCACGACGGCGACACCGTGCAGGTCAACGTCGCCCCCGACGGCGACGGCCTGGTCCTGGGCTGACCGCAACCCGAAGCGAGCCCGCACCCCGTGAACGGGGTGCGGGCCGTTTTCGGGTCGGGTGCAGGGCGTAACGTGGTTGTGACCTGCTTACATTCTCGTTTCCCCGAATAGAGCAGATAGGCTACGTGCAATGGTCCCGCTCTGGTTCACACTGTCCGCACTGTGTTTCGTCGGTGCGGCGGTGCTGCTGTACGTCGACATCGATCGACGTCGTGGGCTCGGCCGACGCCGCAAGTCGTGGGCCCGGTCCCATGGGTTCGACTACGAACCCCAGTCCACCGAGATTCTGCAACGGTGGAAGCGCGGTGTGATGTCCACCGTCGGTGACGTCACCGCCCGCAACGTCGTGCTCGGGCAGATCCGCGGTGAGGCGGTGTTCATCTTTGACCTCGACGACGTCTCGACGGTCATCGCGCTGCATCGCAAGGTGGGCACCAACGTCAGCGTCGACCTGCGGCTGAAGGGCATCAGCGAGCCCCGCGAGAGCGACATCTGGCTGCTCGGCGCGATCGGGCCCCGGATGGTCTACTCCACCAACCTCGACGCCGCGCGCCGGGCGTGTGACCGCCGCATGGTCACCTTCGCCCACACCGCGCCCGACTGCGCCGAGATCATGTGGAACGAGCAGAACTGGACCCTGGTGTCGATGCCCATCTCCAGCGGCCGCGCCGAATGGGATGAGGGCCTGCGCACCGTGCGGCAGTTCAACGACCTGCTGCGGGTGTTGCCGCCGCTGCCGCAACAGGCCGCCATCGGGGCGGCGCCCCGGCACCGCGACCGCGGCCAGATCGGTGCGGCCCCCGGGCGCCCGATGGCCCCGGCCGAGCTGCCCTCGGGCCCGGCCGGTGAGGATCCCGCCGACGCCCCGACCACCCGCCAGCGTGAGCCGATGCACCGCACGCCGCCGCGCAACGGGCACCAGGCCGCCCACTTCCAGCGCTAGCTAGGCTGGCGGGGTGCCGCCCACCGCGCTGATCACCGGACCGACATCGGGCCTGGGCATGGGGTATGCGCGCCGCTACGCCGCCGACGGTCACGACCTGGTGCTGGTGGCCCGCGACACCGAGCGGTTGGCCGAGCTGGCCGCCGAGCTGCGCGGCCGGCACGGCTGCGCCGTGGAGGTGCTGCCGGCCGATCTGGCCGCCGCCGAGGACCGTGCCGCGGTCGCCGACCGGCTCGCCGCCGGCGTGCGGGTGCTGGTCAACAATGCCGGCTTCGGCACCTCCGGGGAGTTCTGGACGGCCGACCCGGCGCTGCTGCACGCCCAGCTCGACGTCAACGTCACCGCCGTACTGGAACTGACCAGGGCCGCGCTGCCGTCGATGCTCGACGCCGGCTCGGGCACCGTCATCAACATCGCCAGCGTCGCCGGCCTGCTGCCGGGCCGGGGCTCGACCTACTCGGCCTCCAAGGCCTGGGTGGTGTCCTTCACCGAGGGGCTGGCCAACGGGCTGCAGGGCAGCGGTGTCGGGGTGCACGCGGTGTGCCCGGGCTTCGTGCGCACCGAATTCCACCAACGCGCCGGCATCGACATGAGCTCCACGGCATCCTTGATGTGGCTGCAGGTCGACGACGTGGTGCGCGACAGCATGACCGATGTGGCCAAGGGCAAGGTGGTGATCGTGCCCGGCCTGCAGTACAAGGTGTTGACGACCGTTGGACGCATCCTTCCCCGCGGAGTGGTGCGCGCGGCGACCAAGGCGATGGGACGTGGACGTGGACGTACGTGAGGACACACCGGTGCTGACCGAGGCCGACCGGGCCGAGCTCGCGGAGCTGGTACGGCGGCTGTCGGTGGTCCGGGGGCGGGTGGTGCTGTCCTCCGGCAAGGAATCCGACTACTACGTGGACCTGCGTCGGGCCACCCTGCAGCACCGCGCCGCGCGGCTGATCGGCAGTCTGATGCGCGAACTGACCTCCGACTGGGACTACGTCGCCGTCGGGGGCCTGACGCTGGGCGCCGACCCGGTGGCCACCGCGATCATGCACGCCGACGGCCGCCCCGTCGACGCCTTCGTCGTCCGCAAGTCCGCCAAGACCCACGGCATGCAGCGGCTGATCGAGGGCTTCGACGTCGCCGGCCAGCCGGTGCTGGTGGTCGAGGACACCAGCACCACCGGCGCCTCGCCGCTGACGGCGGTCCAGGCCGTGCGCGAGGCCGGGGGCCGGGTTGTCGGGGTGGCCACGGTGGTGGACCGCGCCACCGGTGCGGCCGAGGTGATCCGGGCCGAGGGACTGCCCTACCGCAGCGTGCTCGGGTTGGCCGATCTCGGCCTCGGCGACGGCTGACCGTGATGGTCGAGGGGGTGGAGCGGCGCAGGCGGTCCCGGCGTGCCCGGACGCCGATGCAGACGCTGCAGGAGCTGCCGGCGCTGGTGGTGTTGGAGCGGTTGCCGGTGCCGGTGCTGGCCGTGGCCTCCGACGGCCAGATCCTCTTCGCCAACACCGCTTTCGGTGACATGGTCGGCCGGACCGCCGAATCCGTGCTGAGGATGCGGTTCGACGAACTGTTCACCACCATGGCGATCGACGAGTCGGCGGTGGCCGCCGTGCGTGAGCACGCCGACCTGGTCGTGGAGCTGCGCCACGGCGACGGCTCCACCGTGCGCGCATGGATGAGCCGATCGGCGCTGGTGCGCGACGACGACGACGTGGCGCTGGCGGTGTTCACCGACCTCACCGAGCAGTTCTGGCGCGACGAGTCCTAGGCCGGCTCTCCGGCTGCGGGTCAGCGCGGCCGGCGGCGCAGCGTGACCTCGCGCTCGAGGTACTCGCGCATGAACGGCAGGCTGTCCTCGGCGGTGATCGCCGGGAGCAGCACCTCCCACACCCGGTGCAGGCGTTCGACCATGTCGGCGCCCTGGGCCGAACCGAGGGAGAACAGTTCGACACCCAGATAGGTGCTCACCAGGACCTCGGCGACGCTCTCCGGGGGCACCAGCCCGCTCAGGTCGTCCTCCTCGGCGGCCTGCCGGGTCAGGCCGGTGATGATCTCCTGCATGTCGGTGTAGGTGCGCACCGCCAGTGTGTTGAACTCGCCGAGCGCGCGCATCAACTGCGATCCCGTCCGAACCAGCGCGACCGTGGTGACCAGGTCGGCCAGCGCGAAGGAGCTGTGCAGCAGTTTCTCCAGTGCCGGCATGCCGGCCCGGTCCGCCATCTCGCTGAAGGTGTTGAACACGATTGCCGAGGCGTCGGCGATCAGCGCGGTGGCCAGGGCCTCCTTGGAGTTGAAGTGGTAGTAGAACGCGCCCTTGGTCAGCCGGGACCGTTGGATGACCTCGCCGAGCCCGGTGCAGGAGTAGCCGGCCTCGTCGAACAGCTCGACCGCGGCGTCGAGGATCTTCTGCCGGGTCGCCGCCGAGCGCGTCTGCCGGGCCATGCGTCGCGATACCTCCGATCCGGCCGGGAAATGGAATTACAGCTGGGAAACATCATCACGGTCCGTGTTGCGCAGCGCCATCTTGGTCCTGCGCGCCACGAACCGGGCGAAGTATTCCTCCCGGTCGGCCACCACGACGCCGGGCAGCAGCAGTGCCCAACCGCCCCGCAGGCTGGCCAGGTAGTCCGCGGGGTCGTCGTCCCGGCTGGTCTGGCGCAGCCCGAGAAACAGCGAGACCACCGTGCGGGCGATCTCGCGGGCATCGGCGCCGGCGGCGACGTCGCCGTCGTCGACCGCCCGCTTGGCGAGGCGGGCGAAGCTGTCGGTCCAGGACGTGATCAGCTCGTGGCTCAGCCCGTCCTCCTTGCCGATCGCCGCGAGCAGGTTCAGCCCGGCCCTGGTGAGGTCCTCGGTGAGGTCCTGGCAGGCCAGCGTGAACGTCACGTCGATCAAGGTCTCCAGCGCGGACTGCCCCGCCGTGTCCGCGGTCCGCTTGCGCGCCGACGCGATCGCCTCGTCGATCACCGCGACGGCCAGTGCGCGCTTGGAACGGAAGTGGAAGTACATCGCGCCCTTGGTCAGCTGCGCCTCGGTCAGGATGTCGTCGAGGTTGACCGCGCTGTAGGACCGGCGGGCGAACTGGTGTGCGGCGGCGCGGAGGATCTGGCGGCGGGCCGAGTCGACCCGGCCGTCCTCGTGGCCGTCCCCGCGACCGTCCCCGCAGTCGATCACCGCGCTCACTTCGCCCATCCGCTCAACGTGTCACCACGGCTGAATACTGTAAATCACACAGGCTAGTAGAGAACGTGCAAAAAGTATGTAAGATCCCACTCATGACAACTTCTGGTTCGTCGGCGCCGGGGAGGGCGCCACGGTGAACCGGGGGGGTGAACGGCTGGGCCAGAGCGCCGGAAGTCTGACCGCACGGCGGGGCCTGCCGGTCTGCGAACTCGGCCTGCCCGTGCAGGCGGTGTGCTCCGAGGAAGACTTCGACGGCGATCACGACCGGCCCGGGTACGACGACGACCCGATGGGCGCCGCCGCCCGCCCGGAGAGCGACACCGCACCCGCCGAGATCGACTGGGACGACGAGGTCGACTTCGTGTGCGCCGGCTACCACGGTGGGGAGCTGGCGTCGGGGGTGGTCGCCGCGATGGCGGGGTTCGACGTGTCCGTCGTCGCCATGCCCGCGGGCGGGCCCGTGGACGGCCGGTTGTCGGAGCGCTTCGGGATGGCCGACCCCGGGACCGCCGCCTATCTGGACGCGCTGGCCGCGGATCTGCCGCCGGTCGCCGTGTCCGAGTACGACCCGGTTCCGGTCCGGGCGGTCGACGGCATCCTGCCCGGTGAGTTCAAGCGCGGCGCCGCGGTCGCCCCGTTCTACGGGGCGCAGCTGCGCGACTGGGCCGCCGCCTGCGTCGGGTCGCCCGCCGTGGCGGTGACCAGCGCCGTGATCGACAGCCGCCAGACGATCACCTACACCGCACAGAGCGGACCGATCGACGCCATGGTGATCGGCACCATCGACCTGCCCGAGGACGGGGCCGAGGCCGATCTGCGCAGCTGGCTGATCGCCAGGGCACAGCCCTTCGGTCTGACCGCGGGCGTCGTGCCGGCGCTGCGCAGCCTGGTGTTCGACCACGGCAGTGTGGTGGGGGCGATGACCGACGGCCCGGACGGGGTGCGTGCGGTGCGGGCACACCAGGGTGTGGTGATGACGGGTCTGCCCGCGCGTCCGCGGATCGCGGTGCCCGACGGCGTGCGCGCCGCCGAGGTCGCGTTCGTGCTGCGCGGCGCCAGCCGGTTCGCACGCCTGGAGTTGCTGACCCTGCCGCACCAGCGCTGAGGCGCGCTGGTCGCCCTGGCCGTCAGCGGGAGTGCGCGCGGGGGCTGGAGGGCAGCGTGATCCGTCCCCGGCGGAACATCGACTCCATCGCGGTGCCGCTCAGCGGCCGGGACAGCAGGTAGCCCTGTGCCCGGAAACACCCGTGGTCGACCAGGATCCGCGCCGCCGCCGCCGTCTCCACCCCCTCTGCGACCAGGCCCAGATCGAAGGCCTCGGCCAGGGCGATGACGGCCCGCACGATCGCCAGATCGCCGGTGTTGCTGCCCAATTCGCGCACGAAGCTGCGGTCGATCTTCAGCGTGTCGACCGGGAGCGACTTCAGGTGTGACAGCACGCTGTAGCCGGTTCCGAAGTCGTCGATCGCGATCTGTACGCCGACCTCCTTCAGCGCCGACAGGGTCAGGCGGGTGGTCTCGATGTCCTGGACCACCACACTTTCGGTGATCTCCAGACAGACCGATTCCCCGGGCAGGTGGAACTCGTCGAGGATGTCGGCCACCGCGCCGGCGAAGCCGTCGGCCACCAACTGCACCGGCGACACGTTGACCCGAAGCAGCGCGGTCGACCCCATGCCGCGCGCACGCCACTGGCTGAACTGCTCGCAGGCCGTGCGCAGCACGTAGCGGCCGAGTTCGCCGGCCAGGTTGATGGATTCGGCCACCGAGATGAAGGCGTCGGGCAGCAACAGACCGCGGGTGGGGTGCTGCCAGCGGACCAGCGCCTCGGCGGCGAGCACCTCGCCGGTGCGCAGGTCCAGCTCCGGGAGGTACTGCAGCAGAAGGGAACCACTTTCGATGTCGCCCTGCAGGTGCAGCTCGATCTCGTTGCGCAGTGCACCCTTGAGCGACATCTCCTCGGTGAACACGCTGACCTGGTTTCCGCCGGCACTCTTGGCGGCCAGCACCGACTGGTCGGCGCGGCGCAGGATGTCCGACGAGGTGTCGACCCCGGGAACTCCCGTGGCCACGCCGATACTGGCTGTGCGGGTGATCATCTCGCCGTCGATCGAGACCCGTTCGTGCAGGTTGGTCCGGACCTCGTCGGCCAGCGCCTCGGCGGCGCCGGCGTCCATCGGGTCGGCGGGCACCACGACGAATTCGTCGCCACCGAGGCGGGCGATGAAACTCCGGTGGTCGTACCTCGTGGTCAGCCGCGCGGCGGACGCCCGGATGAACCCGTCGCCGGCGGTGTGGCCCAGGTAGTCGTTGACGGCCTTGAGCCGGTCGAGGTCGATGAACAACACCGCGACGGGACCGGGGCGGTCGGGGCGGAGGCGCTCCTCCAGATGCGTGACCAGCGCCCGTCGGTTGTAGACGCCGGTCAGGTCGTCGTGATCGGCCATGAAGCGCAGCTGCTGCTCGGCCTCGATCCGGGCCTTCAGCTGCGCGAACAGCGACCCGATCGCCTCCAGTGCGTTGAGTTCCTCCGGTGCCCAGGCGCGATCGCCGAACTTGACGAAACCCACCACTCCGGTGGTGGTGTCGCCCGAGACCAGCGGGGCCGCGGCCATCGAGCTCCCGCCGACCCCGCCGCTCTTCTCGATCGTCTGCTGGTACTCGCCGGTGGCCGGCTCGGGCCGGAACACCAGCGGTTTCTTACCGTGCTCGGAGGCGGCGAAGACCGGGTCGGCGTCGGCGAAATAGATCACCCGCAGCGGATCCGGGTCGGGAACGTCGGGTCGCGGGGGCCATTCGGCCACCAGGATCGAGGCATGGCTGGCATGGTCGTTGTGCCGCAGGAAGCTGACGTCGACATGGAAGTAGGAGACCAGCTCGGCCAGGATCTGTTGGCACACCTCGGACGCGTTGGCGTACTCGGCGGCCATCAGCCGGGTGGCGACCGAGGTCACGAGCCGATCCAGACTCTGTGGCACAACCGTCCTCTGTGCAGGGGATGCGGCGTCGGATGGAGAGGCCCGCCGGCGTCCGAACGTCTCCTCATCTTCGCTCATGCGGCGCCGATTCGGTCGGCGCTACGCCGGCTGCGCACCGACGGCGCCGCGGCGAAGGCCAGCCGGACCAGGAGCACGATGCTCTCGCCGTCGGCCACCCCGAGCAGCCGGTCGAAGTCGGCGTGCAGCCGGTACAGCTCGTCGGCGTAGCGCGGCGACATCCCGCGCAGCTCCTCCCGGGTGCGGGCATGGACGAACATCGGGGAGATCGGTTGTACCGCCAGCCCGTGCTCGCCCGCGGCGATCCACACCGACTCCAGCGCCGCCCCACCCCGGGCGTAGTCGGCCAGCGTGTCGCCGGCCACGATGACCGCCGCCAGCGCCGAGGACGCGGTGATCCGGCCGCGGGAGTCCTCGCCCAGTGCCGCGCCGCCGCCCCAGCGCGCGAGATGGGCCATCACGTCGGCGCGCCGCAGGATCTCCAGGGCGGCCAGGTCGCCGGCGTCGAGCTCCAGGGACCGGACATCGAGCCCGGTGTCCGGGTCGGGGTCGCCCGGAAAGCGCAGTTCGGCGATCATCTCCGCGTGCAGGCCCGGGCTCAGGTAACGGATCCGGTCGGCCCCGGCCACGATCGCGGCCGCCGCCTGGATCTCCTGGGCCGACGACAGCAGCCGCAGCCGGGCGTGCTCGGCCTCGGCGGCGGCCCGCAGCGCGGACGCCGTGGCCGCGGACAGTTCCCGCCCGGGCTGCCCGAGGTGCCGGTTGGTCTCGCGGTGCAGCATCGCCGCGTATCTGGCCGCCAGCGCGGGGTCGCGACCGTCGGCCAGGTGCAGCGTCGCCGACAACGGCGCGCCCCCGCCTTCGGTGTACTCGACGGGCCCCAGCACACCATGGGCGGCCGCGGCGACCCGCGCGTTGAACATCGCGGCACCGACGGACAGCGCGGCGCCGCGGTGCCCGACGTCCATCGACGAGGAGTACCGCGGGTCCACCGTGACGGTCACGCTGTCCGACCCTGCGGTGATCCGCCACGGCTGGGCGTTGCCGCCCGAGGGCGCGCGCAGCGCCGCCGCGGCGATGGTGTGCACGGTGTCCCGTGCGCCGGTCTGCGCCTGGCCCTGCGCGCCGGGTTCGGGGGGCGGCGCCACCGGGGCCGGCGGTTGCGCCCGCACCGGGTCGGTGAGCCGGTCCAGTGCGCCCGCGACGTCGATGCGGGCCCGGCCCGACTCCAGATCTTCGCCGAGGCCGATCCGCCGGACCGCCTCGGCGACCGCGGTGGCGCCGAGCCCGACCTCACCGGCCAGCTGCGGCCAGGTGGTCAGCGTGACACCCACCTCGACCATGGAGGCCGCCGCCCGTGCCGACGCCTGCGGCACGTCCAGATGGCCCAGCATGTGGGGGATCTTCTCGCGCGCGGACATGCCCGCCAGCAGTGCCGCGTCGACCTCGCCGAGCAGCCCGTGCAGGATCGGCCGGTCCGGTTCCCGGTCGAAGCGCTCCACGTCGATGAGCCCGCGGTCGCTGGTGGCCATCACCACCGGCAGCCGCCGGCGCCGGGCCGCCTCACGCACGATCGCCTTCATGTCCAGCGAGTCGCACTCCTCGACCACGACATCGAGCCCGTCGAGGAAGGCGTCGAGGTTGTCCGGGCGCACCCCGTCGGGCAGCACCCGCACCGGCAGGTAGGGATCGATCTCGGCGATGCGGCGCGCGGCGACCACCGCCTTGTTCTCACCAAGATCCAGCAGGCCGGCCGGGACGCGGTTGAGGTTGGACAACTCCAGGGTGTCGAAGTCGGCCAGCACCAGCTCGCCGCACAGTCCCTCGGTCGCCAGGGTGTGGGCGATGACGTGGCCGACGCTGAGCCCGGCCACCCCCACCCGGACACCGCGCAGCCGGTCCTGCTCCGCGGCGGTGATCAGGTTGCGGTTGCGGTCCAGCCGCAGCACGGCGAACGCCCGCGGTCCCAGAATGCCCACCGCGGTGCGCCGCCACGGAAAGCAGGCCCACCGGGTGGGCTCACCGAGCAGCTCGGGACCCGGCGCGGGACGCAGCCCACGAAGGGCCTCGAGCTGCTCGGCGCGGTGGTCGAGCAGCTCGATGCCCGGGTCGGCGCGCAGATCGGTCAGCGTGGCGCGGTCGGTGTCGTCGCGTTCGTCGAGGATGACGGCACTGTGCGGCATGGGACTCAGCTCGCCAACTCCAATCCGGTGCTCTCTCGGGCGGCCACGGTGGCCGGGACGGGTCCGTCGGCCACCATTGTGAAATGTACGGTCAGCGGAAAGCTGTCTTCCCGCGACTCGACCGTAATCCGGCGCACGAAGGTCGCCAGCGCGAGCGTCGCCTCCATCATTGCGAAGTGGTCGCCGATGCACGACCGGGGGCCGCCCCCGAAGGGTAGGTACTGATACCGGTCGCGCCCACCCGACCGGTGCGGGGCGAACCGGTCGGGATCGAAGGTCATCGGGTCGTCCCACAGTGCGGGATCCTGCTGGACGGCCTTGCGGCCGAAGGCCAGCATGGTGCCGGCCTCGACACGGTACCCGCCGACAACCAGATCCGTGGTGGCCATTCTGGTCCCGGTGGGCGCCGGCGGGCACAACCGCAGCGCCTCCTTGACCACCTGGTGGGTGTACTCCAGCCGGGGCAGGTCCGCCGTGGTCAACGGGCGGTCACCGAGCCCGTTCACCTCGGCGGCCACCCGCGCCTGATGTGCCGGGTGACGGCCCAGTTCCCACAGTGCGTAGGTCAGCGTGGTCGCGACCGTGTCGTGACCGGCGAACATGAAGATGATCAGCTCGTTGCAGATCTCGCGATCCGACAACGGTTCGCCGGTGACCGGGTCGCTGGCGGCGATCAGCGCCTGCACCAGCGGCGCGTCGCGGTCGGGGTCCTCGCGGCAGGCCCGCAGGATCTCGGCCGCGAGCCGGTGCAGCTCGGCGCTGGCGGCCCGGGCCCGCCGGCGAGCCGGGGTGGGCAGCCACCGCGGCGCCCGCACCGGCCGCAGCGCGCGCCGCATCGCGTAGTTCAGCGCCACGCTCAGCGGATCGGCCACCACTGCGGCCCGGGCTCCCAGGTCCTCGCCGGGGCCGTCGTCGAGGTCGAGCCCGAGCACGGAGCGGCCGAGCGCCTGCAGGGTGATCGCCCGGCACGCCGCGTCCAGGTCGATCTCGACGGAACCGGTGCCCGTCGCCCACCTGCGGCACACCGTCTCGGTGGCCTCGGTGATGTGCCCGGCGAAACGGCCCACGCGGGACCGGGTGAACACCGGTGCGATGGTGCGCCGCCGGGGCTGCCAGTCGCGGTGTCGCAGATTCACCAGGTTGGTGCCGAGGATCGCGCGCAGCTCGTCGAAGACGGGGGAGGTCTTGTCGACGGTGCCGTCCTTGATGGACAGGATGTCACCGATCGCCTGCGGGGAGGTCGCCAGCACGATCGGCGGCATCAGGCGCCGCGGACCCAGGACGATGCGGGTCACCGGGCCGCCGGCGTCGCGCAGCTTCTCGGTGCCCGTGTGGAAGTGCTTGACCGCCGCCAGGCGCTGCCGGTAGGGCATCGGATTCTTCGGGGCCAGCGGCAGCGCCGCGGGTTCCGGAGGTGCCTGCACGGTGCGCGCCGGGCCGGTCGTCGGGAGCGTCGTCATGCCAGCACCTCTTCCACCGTGGTCCAGCCCGCCGCCGCGGTGCCGGCATGGGCGCGGGTGCGCAGCAGCATGGACTCCTGCAGGATCTTGGTCACCTGCTCGGCCTCGGCGTGCTGGATGAACGTGCGCCGGTCCCACCACATCATCCGGGTCTCGTAGCGCTCGTCGGGATACGGTGTCGCCGGGATGTGCTCGGCCACAACACCGCCCGAGGACCGCCACCGGTCGAGCACGTACGCGCCCGCGGTGGCCATGCAGAACTGGATGTCCATCAGCGCCATCGCGTGGAATCCGGAGCGGGCGATCACCTTGGTCAGGGAGCGGCTGCGCTCCCGCCGGTCGGTGACCCAGGCCGATTTCATCTCCAGAATGCCGAAGGGAACACGGTCGGTGATCATCTTGCGCACCTCGCGCAGGCCGGGCCGGCCGGCCCACTCCACGACGGCGTGGGAATCGTCGGGGCCGCGCAGGGGCCCCTTGGCGCGGACCCCGGCCAGGATGGTGCCGCCCGAATCCAGGGCGGCAAAGAACAGGGCGGTGTCCTCGGCGCGCCAGACGGTCTCGACGTCCAGGGCGCACTCGACGCCGTGGCGCCGGTAGCTGCGCTGGGCGCCGTCGAGGTATTCGGCCCACAGTGCGGGCTCGTCGGACGGGCGTGCCACCACCAGGGTGCATTCGGAGTCGGAGTCCCACCAACTGATGCTGCCGTCCATATCGACTTCGGGAGAAGTGGGGTTGAGGGGTTGGGCGTACATGACCAGACCTTTCAGTTTGTTAGCCGAGTTTGGCGAGTTGCCATGGCTGAAATGAGTTTGCACAAACGGCTACGCTGTAAAACGGTTGCAGTTAATTATCTCCCCCCTTGTCCCAATTCCTCTCGGTTCGCGGTATTGGGGTCCGTTGGCATCGGTCATTGCTGTTCACCGGACTATCCCCGGCTATTGCCTCGCGAGCCGTCGTCGCCCCGGTGCAGTTCGAGTGAATCTCCAGCCGGATGTGAGGCGCATTTGTCAGCCTCTGCACGTTATTTGCGGACGTGTGGCGCTACCGGGCGGTAACCCTGACCAGCGACGTAGCTGGCGCGGCCCGGGCCCCCCGGCGTGATCGCGTTCGCGCCGCGCCGCGGTCGCCGCCGTGGTGGACAACGCTCGCGACTCTGCGACTGGGCGTGCCGGAAGGGATCGCCGGCATATGCGCCAATTTGCTCTTCCGGGGTGCCGCATCGCCATTTCTCGGCGGGCGACTGCAAAACGTGCGCCACGTTCCATTCGGGCTTCCGCAAATTGAGAATAGCGCCGCGGGGCGGCGGTCGGGAGATTGCTCGGCGCGGGCGGGGCGGTGGCGCCTCGGTACAGTGCCTGAAGTCGGCGGGCGCGGGCCACGGCAACGGTGGCAACGGCCCAATTCAAGCCAGGAGGAATTCACGGTGAAGCGGTGGCGGGTGGGCGGGTGCCGCCGGCTCGCCGCGGCGCTGGCCGCCGCGGCCCTGGCGGTCAGCGGGTGCTCGGACTCCGGGGGCCCCGCCACCGTGTACGGCGCCGGCAC
>NZ_NVQF01000057.1 GCF_002592005.1 Mycolicibacterium palauense
AGGGACCAGAGAGTGACGCACGGGGGGGTGTGGGTCAGGTGAGATGTGTATCAGGGCTGGGTGGCCAGCCACCGCCGGCCCGTGGTGATCGTCAGCCACAAGGAGGACGATCCGCGCTATGTGGCCGTGGCGGGGCTGCGCGGCCCCGACTACACGTCGATGGCCTCGGTACCGATGGAGACCGGGCACGGGGGCCTGGTGGGTGTGCTCAACGTGCACACCATCGCCCGGCGCGACTTCACCGAACGCGACATCGAGTTGTTGGTCGCCATCGGCCGCATGACCGCGGGCGCCCTGGACCAGGCCCGGATGCACCGACAGCTGTCGGCCCGCGAACGCGCACACGGGAATTTCGCCGAACAGGTGATCGCGGCACAGGAGGCCGAACGACGCCGCCTGGCCGCCGACATCCACGACGGAATCTCCCAGCGCCTGGTCAGCCTGACCTACCGGTTGGATGCGGCCGCCCGCGCCGTCGACGGCGCCGCACCGGAGGATGCGGCCGGCCAACTGGAGAAGGCCCGCGATTTGGTGGATCTCACGCTCGCGGAGGCGCGTTCGGCGATCAGCGGGTTGCGTCCGCCGGTGCTCGACGACCTCGGACTGACAGGTGGCCTGGCCAGCCTGGCGTCCTCCATCCCCGAGGTGGACCTCGACCTCGACCTGGCCGACGACCGGCTGCCCGAGCACCTGGAGGTCGCGCTGTACCGGATCGCCCAGGAGTCGCTGCAGAACGTCGTCAAGCACTCCCGGGCGCTGACCGCCACGGTGCGATTCGGCGTGGAGGACGGCGTGGCCCGGCTGCATGTGGCCGACGACGGTGTCGGCTTCGATCCCGCGCCGGAGCGCCCGGCCTCCAGCTACGGCATGCTCTCGATGCGTGAACGCGCCGAACTGGTGGGCGGCCGGCTCACGGTGCGCTCCCGGCCCGGCGGGGGCACCACGGTCACCGTCTCCGTGCCCCTCGATCCGGCCCGAGAGATCTAGGCGGGCAGCGGTTCCGGACGCCGCCGCGACACGGTCGGCGCCGGCGACGCCACCGTGGGGCCAAAAGGGAACGTCCACAGCGTCAGCGGCCACGGGGTGTCGTACCGTTGCAGGGCGGCGAGATCGGCCTTCAGATTGGCTGTGGCCCGGGCCGGTTCCCGACCACCGGCCAGGAACGCCACCCCGCCCAGCGCGGCGGGCCAGCCGCCCAGCGCACCCAGGGTCGCCTCGGCGACCTGCGCCGGTGTCGACCGGCGCAGGTGCGCCGCACCGTCGGTCACCATGTTCGTGGCCAGAACCGCACCGGCCAGATCGACGCCGTGTGCCGTCAGCTCCCGGTGCACCGCGGTCTGCACGCGGCCGGTCACCTCGGCGCAGCGCCCGAGGTCGTGGCCGCCGGTCGTGAGGACCTCCGCGCCGACGACCGGAACCAGTCCGGCCCCCTGGCACGCGGCCGCGAAACGGGCCAGCGCGACGGCGTTTCCGGCGATGGCGCCGCGGCTGGGCGTGGTCGCCGAGATGGTGAACGCCGCCCGCCGGACGGCGAATGCCACGCCCGTCGCGGCGTAGCGGTCGAGTCGGCACTGCAGCGCGTCGTGGTCGTCGAGCCGTCTCTCCGCACTCGGTGACCCGCCCGGCGCGGGGTTGGCGTCGAGGGCGATTCCCGGCAGCGGGCCCGCCCGGCCCGGCGTCTCTGCGCAGAACGCGATCGCCGACACCGACCGCGCGAATCCGGCCGTGGTGACCGGCATTCGGTGGCCGACGGCGTGGATGGTTCCGCGTGGGTCCGTGAGCGCGGCCGCGATCCGCCTGAGATCGGTCATCGGGGTCTCCTTGCTGGGGTGGGGCGCTGAGGTGCCGGCGGTGAGGTGGAGGTCCGGTGCCGCTGCGTGCGCCGGACTCGGCGGGGCTCACGCTAGGCCGGGCCGGTGGTGCGGACCTCACCCAGACGGTGGAGCCGGCGGGGGCTTCGCGTCCCCCCGCCGAACGGCCGGTCACCGCAACCGATCAGCGCCGCAAGGTGTCCGACGGGGCCTCGCCCCAGCGCTTGCGGTACTCGACGGCGAAGCTGCCCAGGTGGTGGAAGCCCCAGCGCTCGGCGACGGCGGTCACGGTGACCCCGTCGGTGGGAATGGCGTCGGTCAGCTCCTCGTGGACCCGCTCGAGCCGGCGCTCCCGCACGTAGGTCATCGGGGTCATGCCGAGCTCCTCGCGGAATCCGTGCTGGATCGTGCGCACGCTCATGTGCACGGCCTTGGCCAGGGCCTCCATGGTGATCCGCTCGGCGAGGTGGTCGTCGATGAAGTCCATCGCGTCCTGCACGACGGCGCGGCGGCTCTCCGGCTGTGCGGGCTGCAGCAGCTCCTGGTGGTAGTTCGACGGTTGCAGCTGCAGCAGGCTGCTCATGACGAGTTCCTCGATCGCGCCGATACCCTGCCCACGCTGGATCAGCGAACCGGGGTGATAGACCTCGGTGTGGATCAGCTGCACCGCGGTGTGCCAGCGCATCGCGGCCTCGGTGGCGAGGTCGAATTCGGGCGCGAACTCCAGCGGTTTGGTGAGAGTGCGCCCCAGCAGCCGCGTCAGGTGGGCGGCCATCGCGCGTTGTTCGATGCGGATCAGCAGGTGGGGGGAGTCGTGGTCGAAGCGGACCGTCAGCGCCGTCCCGGGCGTGGTGACCAGCGCGGTCAGCGTGTTGGCCTCGAAACTGCGGCCGCGGTGGTCGATCGCCGCGCGCCCGTTCATGGGCATGTGCACCGCGAAATACGGCCCCTGCACCGGGATGTCGACGGTCGCGGCGACATGCAGGTCCAGGTAGAGCATGCTGACGTTGCGCAGGCGGACTCCGTGCATCGTGGCAGCAAAGTCCGATGCCGTCTCCGGGGCCACGGACAGGGACAGCGGCGCCAGGGCCTTGGCCATCAGCCGGGCGGCCTCGGTGGCGCTCTCGGTGTAGAAGATCTCGTTGTCGGCCAGCGCCGGCGGCACGCCGCGCGAGCGGACCTTGCGCCGGACCGGGTTGCTGGTCCGGCGGACGTCGATGAAGCCGAGCCGGGTCAGCCGCGACACGACGGCCGCCCTGGTCGCCCGGGCGGCCCCGCCGGCGCAGGCGGTGAGGCTGCCCTAAGCGAATCTGTGGTGATCATGCAAGCCTCTCACGGTCTCGGCGCGCGCCAGCGGGTTTAACTTTGCGCAATCCTGACAGCAACTGCGCGAAAGCGATAGGCAGCTCCGCAAACGACGACTAGCTTTGTGATTGACGCCATAAGAGTCGCAGGCCCCGGGCCCAGCCCGTCCCGATCCGCCAGGAGGTCATATGTCGGCAAACGGTCAGGTCGTCGACGCGTCGCCGGGCGACCGGCTCCGGGAACGGCTGGAGGACCCGCAGGTCGCCGCCGCCCTGAACAGTTTGCTCGATCACGCCGATCTGCTGGCGATCCTGGTCACCGGGCTCGACGGCTTCGTGCGCCGCGGCGATGAGATCACCGCCTCGCTGTCCTCGACGGTCGAGGAACTGCGCGGCGCCGGATCCCCACTGCCCGGCCTGGACGGCGTGCAGGCCGAACTGCGCACGGTCGACGTCCAGGCGCTCGCCACCGGGTTGAGTTCATTGGCCGGGGCGGTGGCGGACGCCGCGCCCGCGCTGAACAGGCTGCTGCGTTCGCAGATGCTCTCTCCGCAGGTTGTCGACCTGCTCGCCGACGCCGGGGACGCGCTGGTGGAGGGCAAGGCCGCCGCGGCCGCCGATCCGGACGGGCCCAAGGGGCTGTACGGCCTCTGGCGGCTCAGCAGGGACCGCGACGTCACCCGCGGCCTGGGCTTCGTCGCTCAGGTGGCCCGCGCCTTCGGTCGCCGCCTTCCCCACCGGTAACCCCCTGCAGCGCCGACGATTCCAGCGATCCCGAAAATCACCGTACCCGAGCACGACGACATTCGAAGACAGCCCGAAGAACACGCGATTCGAATCCGGATCGCACCTGCGAGAGGAGAGTCGATGGCTTCCGTTCTGTGGTTCCAGGGAGGTGCCTGCAGTGGAAACACCATGTCGTTTCTCAACGCGGACGAACCCAACGTCGTCGACCTGATCGTCGACTTCGGTCTCGACCTGCTGTGGCACCCGTCGCTGGGCCTGGAGCTGGGCAACAACGCCCAGAAGGTGTTCTGGGACTGCGCCAACGGAGAGCGCCCGCTGGACATCTTCGTGTTCGAGGGCACCGTGATCGAGGGGCCCGACGGCTCGGGGCGGATGGACATGTTCGCCGACCGCCCGATGAAGGACTGGGTGACCGACCTCGCCGGCGCCGCCCAGATCGTCGTCGCGATCGGCGACTGTGCCTGCTGGGGAGGGATTCCGGCGATGGAGCCCAACCCCTCGGGATCGACCGGGCTGCAGTTCCACAAGCGTGACAAGGGCGGTTTCCTGGGGCCCGACTTCCGCTCGAAGATGGGCCTGCCGGTCATCAACATTCCCGGGTGCCCGGCGCACCCGGACTGGATCACCCAGATCATCGTCGCCCTGGCCACCGGCCGCGCCGGCGACATCGCTCTCGATGAACTGCACCGGCCCGAGACCTTCTTCAAAACCTTCACCCAGACGGGGTGCACCCGGGTCCAGTTCTTCGAGTACAAGCAGTCGACGATGTCGTTCGGCGAGGGCACCCGCACCGGTTGCCTGTTCTACGAATTCGGCTGCCGCGGACCGATGACCCACTCGCCGTGCAACCGGATCCTGTGGAACCGGCAGTCGTCGAAGACCCGTGCCGGGATGCCCTGCGTGGGCTGCACCGAACCCGAGTTCCCGCACTTCGACCTCGCGCCGGGCACGGTGTTCAAGACGCAGAAGGTCAGCGGCATGATCCCCAAGGAAGTCCCGGAAGGTTCCGATCACCTCACCTACATGGCGCATGCCGCGGCGGCGCGCATCGCGGCGCCGCAGTGGTCCAAGGAAGACATGTTCGTGGTCTAGCGCGCTGCGCACCCGAAACACCCAGCCCGCTTCACCCGAAAGGAAACCTCTATGACCGAGCTTGACCTCTTCGTCAGCCCACTGGGCCGCGTGGAGGGTGACCTCGACGTGCGCGTCACGGTCGATGACGGCGTCGTGACCTCCGCGTGGACCGAGGCCGCGATGTTCCGCGGCTTCGAGATCATCCTGCGCGGCAAGGACCCCCAGGCCGGGCTCATCGTGTGCCCGCGTATCTGCGGCATCTGCGGCGGCAGCCACCTGTACAAGTCCGCCTACGCGCTCGACACCGCCTGGCGGACCCACATGCCGCCCAACGCGACCCTGGTGCGCAACATCTGCCAGGCCTGCGAGACGCTGCAGTCGATCCCGCGCTACTTCTACGCCCTGTTCGCCATCGACCTGACCAACAAGAACTACGCGAAGTCCTCGCTCTACGACGAGGCGGTGCGCCGGTTCGCCCCCTACGTGGGCACGAGTTACCAGCCCGGCGTGGTGCTTTCGGCCAAGCCGGTGGAGGTCTACGCCATCTTCGGCGGGCAGTGGCCGCACTCGAGCTTCATGGTCCCCGGCGGGGTGATGTGCGCACCCACCCTGTCCGACGTCACCCGGTCGATCGCGATCCTGGAGCACTGGAAGGACAACTGGCTCGAAGGGCAGTGGCTGGGCTGCAGCATCGAACGCTGGCTGGAGAACAAGACCTGGGAGGACGTGCTGGCCTGGGTCGACGAGAACGAGGCGCAGTACAACAGCGACTGCGGTTTCTTCATCCGCTACTGCCTGGACGTCGGCCTGGACAAGTACGGCGCCGGCGTGGGCAACTACATCGCCACCGGCACCTACTTCGAGCCGTCGCTGTACGAGAACCCGACCATCGAGGGACGCAACGCCGCACTGATCGGCCGTGGCGGGGTGTACGCCAAGGGACAGTGGTACGAGTTCGACCAGGCCAACGTCCGCGAGGACGTGACCCACTCGTTCTACGAGGGCAGCCGCCCCCTGCATCCGTTCGACGGTGAGACCATCCCGATCGACCCCGAGGCCGGACGTAAGCAGGGCAAGTACAGCTGGGCCAAATCGCCGCGCTACGCGGTCGGCGACCTGGGCAACATTCCGCTGGAGGCGGGGCCGTTGGCCCGGCGGATGGCGGCGGGCGGCCCCAACGCCGCGGCCCATCAGGACAACGATCCGCTCTTCGTCGACATGTACAACAAGATCGGGCCGAGCGTCATGGTCCGCCAGCTGGCCCGCATGCACGAGGGCCCGAAGTACTACCAGTGGACCCGGTCCTGGCTTGATCAGCTCGACCTGCGGGAGAGCTTCTACTCCAAGCCCGTCGAGCATGCCGAGGGCATGGGCTTTGGCTCCACCGAGGCGGCGCGCGGCGCGTTGAGCGACTGGATCGTCCTCGAAGACAACAAGATCAAGAACTACCAGGTGGTGACGCCGACGGCGTGGAACATCGGACCGCGCGACGGCGAGGAAGCGCTCGGGCCGATCGAACGCGCGCTGGTCGGCTCGCCGATCGTCGACCCGGAGGATCCCGTCGAGCTCGGCCACGTGGCGCGCAGCTTCGACTCCTGCCTGGTGTGCACCGTGCACGCCTACGACGGCAAGACGGGCAAGGAACTGTCCAAGTTCGTCATCAACGGAATGGTGTGAGCCGGCCGTTGAACGAAACGACGACCGACCGCCACACCCCGGGACGTTCCGACGGGGCCGACCTGGAACCACCGGGGTGCGCGGTCCTGGTCGTCGGCTGCGGCAACCTGCTGCGCGGCGACGACGGCGTGGGACCGGTGCTCGTCCGCCATCTCTGGGAGCGGGGGGTGCCCGACGGGGCCCGGCTCGTCGACGGCGGCACCGCGGGAATGGACGTGGCGTTCCAGATGCGCGGCGCCGGGCGGGTGGTGATCGTCGACGCGTGCCTGACCCGGGGCGCCGCCGGCTCCCCGCCGGGCACCGTGTTCAAGGTTCCCGGCGCGGAACTGGCCGAACTGCCGCCGCTGCAGGGTCTGCACACCCACTCGTTCCGCTGGGACCACGCGATCGCGTTCGCGCGGTGGGCGCTCGGCGAGGACTGCCCCACCGACATCACCGTCTACCTCATCGAGGCGGCCGCGGTGGAACTCGGGACCGAGCTCTCCGAGCCGGTACGGGCCGGGATGGAGACGGTGATCGCCGACATCGAGTCCGAGTACCTGGCCCCGCTGCGGCCGGCCGCCGCGGACCGGGTCACCGTCGAGTTCGCCGACGGGTACCTGCGGATGGACGCCGCGCTGGCCGCCAGCCGCTTCCCCTCGTCGGCGGTGGCCGCGGTGCTGCGCGACGGTGACCTGTGGCTCATCCCGTTGCAGGGTCCGCGCAGCGGTGGTCTCCTGCTCAAACAACGCAACCCGGCCGGGGACCGGTCGCTGCTGATCCGCGAAGTCGTCGGAGACCGGGCGCTGGCCGGGGTGTATGCGGCATTCTGGGACGATGAGCGCAGGGCCCTGCACGTCCCGCTCGAGTCGGCCGCCGGCGCACCGGAGCCGGACGGGTGATCGCCGTGGCTGAGCACCCCACCGGCGGGGACTGGCCGCGCCACCCGCGCACCGAGGCGCGGGCCGACAGCTCCGCCGACGAGGCGCTCGACGTGACGACCGTCGTCATCGAGGAGCGTGGCCGCTGGGCCGTCGAGATCATCGTGGTGTTCGCCGACGGTGTGGTGCGCCGCAGAATCGACACCCACGCCACCAAACGGCGTGCCGAGATCTCGGCCGGCCTGATCAAGCGCGCCGCCGAACGAAACATCCGAGGACCCCTGAACGGTTGATGCCGATGACCGACACCATGACCGCACTTCCCGACTCCGGCCCGGCCGAGAACCCGGGGCCCGCCCCACGGCCGCAGGCGCTGGGGGCTTTTTCGCTGCCGTTGGGGTACATGCTCATTCCCGACGGCCCGGGCCACGACGCGGTGCGCGCGGCGCTGCTGGACGGGAACGAGCCCGAGAGCTGGCCCGAGGCGCTGCGTGCCCACGCGCTCGCGCACTCCGGCGATGTGCAGTCCGCGCTGTCGCACCTGCACGGCGAGGATCCGGTGACCCGCTTCAACCGGTTCGTGCTGGACCCCGACGGGGTGGACACCGACGCCCTGCGCGACGAACTCGGGGAGTTCGGGGTCCTGGTCGACCTGGTGCTGTTCACGATCGGCCGGCGCGACACCGCGCCGGAGGTGGGCAGCGGGGACGGCGAAGTGGCCGCGGTCGTGCTGGCCGCACAGGCCAGCCACGCGTTGTCGCTGGGCGATCCGCAGGCGGCGGTCGAACTGCTGGATCGGGCAGCCGATGCGGCGGCGGCCGCCGCGCCCCGGCTGCAGGGCGCCCTGGCCGGGGCCGCCGGTTCGGTGTGCCGCGACATCGACGACCCGTCGGCGCAGCAGCGGCTCGAACGGGCGCTGCGCCTGCTCGACGGGGCCGACGGGCTGCGGGTCAGCCGCGCGGAGCTGCACCTCACCGTCGCGGGGTTGATCCATGAACGTGCCCAGGACAATCCGGGGCTGATCGCGCAGGCCATCCCGCACTACCATTCGGCGCTGCAGCTGGTGCTGCGGGAAGAGGCCCCACTGCTGTGGGCGGCCGCGCACGCGAACCTGGCCACCGCCTACCTGACCATGCCGATGGTCGAGGCCTCCAGCCAGTTGCGCCTCGGCGTGGCCGCCCAGTCCCTGCGTTCGGCGCTGAAGGTCTACACCCGCGAGCAGCACCCCGAACAGTGGGCCAGCGTGCAGCTGAATCTGGCGAACTCGCTGGTGTACACCCCGTCGAAACACCAGGCCGACAATCTCGTGGAGGCCGTGGAGCTCTACGAGGCGGTGCTGGAGGCCCGGGACCGGGAGACCGACCCGTTGGGCCGCGCGCGGGTGCTGGCCAACCAGGGCAATGCGCTGGCCCATCTCGGCGTGTTCGACCAGGCCAAGGCCAAGCTCTACGAGGCCCGATTCCTGTTCGAGGAGCACCACGACGACGACTCGGTGCGCGCGGTCCGCGGCGTTCTCGACGAGATCGCCCGTCAGGTCACCCTGTTGCGCTCGCAGCCCGGCGACGGGCCGGCATCGTGACCGCGCTCTACGAGCCGGGGCTCGAAGAGCTGGCCCAGCGCGTCGACGACGCCGTGGCTGCCCTGGCCGATCTGGACCCGGCGTCGCGGGCCGTCGCCGAGGAGCTCAAGGCCGCGCTGGAGGCGGTGCACCGCGCCGGGCTGGTCACCATGGTGCGGCGGATGCGGGAGGACGACGCGGCCCGCGCCGTGCTCTTCGAGCTGGTGGACGACCCGGTGGTGCATCTGCTGCTGTCGCTGCACGAGATCATCCGCCCGGACCCGGTGACCCACGCGAACCGGGTGCTCAACTCCGTGCGGCCCCAGCTGCACAGCCACGGCGGCGATGTCACCCTGGTCCGGGTCGCCGAGGGCACCGCGTTCGTGCGGCTCGAGGGTGCCTGCAACGGCTGCTCGATGTCGTCGGTGACACTGCGCACCCTGGTGCAGGACGCCCTGGTCGACGGGGTCCCGTCCATCACCGCGGTCGAGGTGCTGCCGAACGAGCCGACACCGGCGCTGATCCCGGTGGAATCGCTGCGGATGCCGCCGGACCGGCCGCTTCAGGGGTGGGCCCGGCTGGGTGCCGCCGCCCATGTGCCCGACGACGGTGTGGTGATGCACAGCCTGACCGCCGAGTCGGGGGAGGAGGCCGACGTGATCATCGTCAGCGTCGGCCGCCGGCTGTCGGCCTACCGCAACGAATGCGCGCACGAGGGTCTGCCACTGGACAACGCCATCCTCGACGTCGGCAACGGGACGCTCACCTGTCCGTGGCACGGCTTCTGCTACGACGCGAGCTCGGGTGAGTGTCTCAGCGCCCCGGGCGCCCAGCTCGAACAACTGCCACTGCGGGTCGACGACGGAGACGTCTGGGTAAGAGTGCGGGGATGAGTCGATACACCGTTCGGCACAACATCTCCGGCGCCTCCGGTGCCGTGCTGTCCGCCGGTGATCCGGTGCGACAGTTCGCCCGGCCGGCCGCCGACCTCAGCGACGGTTGGCGCCCCGAGGTCTGGTTGGGAGCCCCCGCCCCCGGGGGGTTGGCGCTGCCGCCCGCGAACCCGACCGCGGCCTGGATGTACTCCCCGCGGGCCGTGTTCCTCGGGGAACGTCACGTGGTGGTCGCGGATTCGGGAAACCACCGGGTGCTGGTGTGGAACGGGTTGCCCGACGCCGACGAACAACCCGCCGACGTGGTGCTGGGCCAGCCGGACGGGACGACCGAGGGGCGTGCGGCCGGCGGGCGCGGGCCCGAACGCGGGATGAACCTGCCGACGGGGGTGCTGATCCACGACGGCCGGCTGGTCGTCGCCGACGCCTGGCACCACCGGATCCTGGTCTGGGACACGATCCCGACGCGCGACGACGTCGCCCCGGATCTGATTCTGGGGCAGAAGGATCCGTCGTCGGTGGAGCCCAACGGGGGCACCGGCTGCTCGGCCGCCACGCTGTACTGGCCGTTCGGCGTGGCGGTCCTGGGGGACACGTTCTGGGTGGCCGACACCGGCAATCGCCGCGTCCTCGGGTGGCGGGACGGTATTCCGGAGCCCGGACGGCCCGCCGACATCGTCCTCGGACAGCCCGACGCGGCCCATCGCGAGGAGAACCGGGGGGAGCGGGTCGGGCCGGCCAGTTTCCGCTGGCCGCACGCCATCACCGGGCGCGCCGATCTGCTGTTGATCGCCGATGCCGGCAACCATCGGGTGCTGGGCTGGTCGCCGCAGCCGGACCGCGACGGCCCGGCGGCCATGCTGCTGGGCCAGCGCGACTTCGGTGACTCCCAGGAATGGCCCTACGGTCCGCACACCGCGGACCGGTTCCGCTTCCCGTACGCGATCGGCCTCGACGCCGGCGGTGGTGCCGCCGGGGAGCGGCTGGCGGTCGCCGACACGGCCAACAACAGGGTGCTGCTGTGGGACGGGCTGCCGTCCGACGGTCGTCCCGCCGATCATGTCCTGGCCCAGCCGGATTTCGCCAGCAACGGCGAGAACCGGTGGGCCGCCGTTCAGCACGACACCCTGTGCTGGCCCTACGGGCTGTCCCTGCGCGGCGACCGGCTGGCGGTCGCCGATTCGGGGAACAACCGGGTGATGATCTGGCGGCGACGGTGAGACCGCGGATCGTCCAGTCCGACGGCCAGATCGGGTTCTTCTGGACCACGGCGGCCGGGGTGCCGACACACCTGCAGCAGCTGGTCGCCGGCGACAACCTGATGGACAACCCGATGGACACCCCGATGGAGGAGGAGCCCGACCGGCTGATCGCCACCCACCTGGAGGCACTCGACGACGCGCTGATCATCGCCGCCGAGCGGTTCGGCGAGATCCTCGGTGGTGGCCGGCGTCCCACCGACTCCACCGAGCGTGACGCGCTCGTCGACCTGCACCGGGCACTGGACCGACTGTGTTTCGAGTACGCCGCCGCGCTGGAGAGCACCGGCACCCCAGCGGATCTGCGGGCCGGCAAGATCATCGGGACCGCGGCGCTGTTCTCGATCCGCGCGCGGCTGCCGCTGGGCCTGCTCGGACCGGCGCCGTTGGACGGCGAACTCGACGATCCGGACGTCGGTGTCATCGGGGGCTTCGGGGAGATGCACCAGGTCGATCCGCAGCGTCCGTGGCTCGGGGGGCGTTGGGTGGTGCGCACCGAAGCCGGACAACGCTTTCCGCTGACCCTGTCGATGATGATGTTCGACAGCTCCGGGGTGAACAAGCAGGCCGCCCGACAGGAGCACCTGGACGCGTTGAACGCGGTGATCGCCTCGGCGAGCCTGGCCGAGGCGGACCCGTTGGCGGTGACCTGCGCGGTGGACTGGCTGCTCTACGACTGGCTGATGGCCCACCGGGACGGCCCGGACAGCGCCGAGATCGTGTTCCCCAAGGGCCACGAGTCCGATGCCGCGGTCGTGGTCAGGGCCGCCGCCACCTCGGTGTCCGCGCGTTCGACCTTCGATCCCGGGCTGGTGGGGCTGGGACCGTCGCGGCCCTGACCGCGTCCCGAACCCGCGACGCGCGACCGGCGGCGCGAGGCGGGGCGGCGGACTCCGGCGTCCTCAGCCGCACCGGATGACGCCGTGGGGTGCGGGTCCCGGCTCTCCGCGCTGTGCCAAGGCACTGAGGTGGGCCTGAACCGACGACAACGCCGTTCGGGCGGCCTCCTGGGGCGTCGGGGCGGGAGCCGACCGGATCGACGGGAACTCGGCCACCGATGCGATGTAGCCGCGCTCGTCGGGCGACCAGTGGATCCGGTAGCTGTACTCGAGGGCTTTCGTCTCGGTGTTCATGGTTAAACCGTAGGACCGGGCCGCGCGCGGCGGCCTCGGTGTTGGCCCCCGATTCCGGGTCCCAAGGACCCGTACCGACGGGACCAGGTGGTGTCGTCCGGCCCGCGGGCCGGGGACCGGTGGACGTGCGGGCCTACAGGTCGTTGCCGGCGTAGGAGAGGTTGAAGCTCTTGTTGGTCAAGGGGAAGTCCGGCACGATCGTGTCGGACATCGCCACCGGCAGCGCCGGCCAGTTGAACCAGGACGGGTCGACAACCTTGGCCCTGGTCAACGAGCCGTCCGGTCCGACCTCGGCGCGGTGCACGATGGAGCCGCGCCAGCCTTCGACGATCCCGACACCCTCGCCCCGGGCCTCCGGCACGGCGACGGTGTGGTCGAGTCCGCCGGAATGGCCCTCGACCAGCCGGCACACCAGGTCCACCGAGGCGGCGAACTCGTCCCGGCGCGCCTGGTATCGGGCCAGCACATCGCCGGTCTGCGCGCCGACCTCGGTCACCGGCAGGTCGATCACGGGATGGTCGAGGCGCGCATCGGAGCGCAATCCGCTGGCCCGGGCGACGTAGCCGAGACAACCCAGCGCGCGGGCGTCCTCGGTCGCCAGCGCGGAGGTGCCGCAGAATCGGTCGTAGGCCACCGTGTTGCCCAGCGTGAGGGCGGCGACCTCGGCAAGATCGGTGCCGAGGTCGCGCAGCCGCGCCGGGTCGGGAAGGGCCCGCAGCGTCACCCCGCCGGGCCGCAGCGCCCCGCGTAGCAGCCGGTGGCCGGTGACCTCGGCGTTGATCCGCAGCAGCGCTTCCCGGATGCGCAGGGCGTGGGTGTTGGCCAGCGAGAACCCGACGTCGTTGGCGAGTGCGCCCAGGTCGGCGGCGTGGTTGTAGAGCCGCTCCAGTTCGACGAGCAGCATCCGCAGCCGCTGCGCGTCGGCGGGCACCTCGACGCCGGCGGCGTTCTCGACGGCCAGGCAGTGCGCCAGCGCGTGTGCGGCCGAGGTGTCCCCGCTGATCCGTTCCGCCAGTGCGACGGCGTCCATGCCCGTCCGGCCCTGGAACGCCTTCTCCACCCCCCGGTGGACGTACCAGAGCCGGGCCTTGAGCCGCAGGATGGTCTCGCCGGCGACCGAGAACCGGAAGTGCCCCGGTTCGATCATGCCGGCGTGCACGGGCCCGACCGGGATCTCGTAGACGCCGGGTCCCTCCACCGCGACGAAGGGGAACCGGCCGCTGGGCTCGAACGGCGGCGGCGCACCGGCGTCGGCGCGCATCGGATGCCATCGCTCGGGCCAGTGGGCGTGGCGGACCAGCCGACGCGGACGCGGATGGCCCACCAGTTCGATGCCGAACAGATCGGCCATTTCGCGTTCGAAGCGGCTCAGCGGGAACGAAAGGTCGGCCAGTGACGGCAGCCGGGGGGTGTCGGCCGGCAGTCGCAGGACCAGCTCGACGCGCCGGTCCGGTCGGGCCGCCAGGAACAGGTACACCACCCGCAGCTGGTGGCCGTCGTCGTGGGCGGCCACCAGCGCGGCCCGATACCCGCCGTCCAGCAGGTCCGCGGCCGCGGCGGCCAGCTCGTGCTCGCCGACGGTGTGGCGCACCGTGTCCGGCGTTGCCGGGGTCACCGTGGCGCTCCGAGGGTTCCGGCGGTGGTGAGCAGGTCGTTGAAGGCCGACGGGGCGGTGGCCAGCGCCACGCAGCAGGCCAGGCCGACGGCCAGGGCCATCGTGACGGTCACGGGTGTGCTGATCGGGGGTGCGTCGTCGGGGGCCGACCCGAACAGAATGCGGCCGCTGTTGCGGGCCAGTGCGGCGAACGCCACACCGACCAGGATCATCGCGGCGGCCAGTGACCAGGCCAGGCCGGCGTCGGCCAGCGAGCGCGCGATGGCCAGCTCGGAGGCGAACATCGCGAACGGGGGCATTCCCAGGAGCACCAGGGCCCCGACGGCGAACGCGCCGCCGACCATGCGTGAGCGCCCCAGCACACCGGTGATGTCGGCGATGGCGGTGGATCGGTGCGCGGCCTGAAGCTGTCCACTGCTGACGAAAAGCACCGTCTTGCCGACCCCGTGGGCCGCGACGTGCAACAGCAGCGCGGCGATGGCCAGGCGGGTGCCGGCCGCTGCCGCGATGGCGACGAGCCCCATGTTCTCCATCGAGGAGTAGGCGAGCATCCGTTTCAGATCGCCGGTCGCGGTGAGCATCAGTGCCGCGATCAGAAGCGTGATCAGACCCATGACCACCAGGCCGGTGCGCAGGAATCCCGGGCCGGTGGCGGTGTCGACGACGGGTTTGATCCGGATCACCACGGAGAAGGCCACCGCCAGCAGCACCCCGCTCATCAGCGCCGAGGTCGGTGCCGGGGCCTGGCTGTGCGCGTCGGCCAGCCAGGTGTGGAACGGGAACAGACCCGCCTTGGCGCCGTAACCCAGCAACAGCAGCGCGCCGGCGAGCCGGGTCACCGCGGGGTCGAGGTTGTGCGCGGTGGCCATCAGCACGTCGAGGTTCAACGCGGTGTCGGCCCCGGCGCCGGCGTGGCGGGCAGCGAAGTAGAGCAGCACGGTACCGAGGAAGGCGACCGCGATGCCGACGGAGCAGACGATGACGTACTTCCAGGTGGCCTCCAACGCGGTGCGGGTGTGGTGGTGGCCGACGAGGAAGGCGGTCACGATCGTCGTCGCCTCGATCGCCACCCAGATCACGCCGATGTTGTTGGCGCACACCGCCAGCACCATGGCGGCCAGGAACGCCGAGGTGAGCACCCCGTAACGGCGCATGTCGGAGGCGCCGGCGTGTCCGTGGGCCGCCTCGGTCTGCAGGTACCCCACGCTGGCCCAGGTGGCCAGGGTGGCGACCACGCCGATGACGATCAGCATGGTCGCGGTGATCGCGTCGACGCGCAGTAGCCCACCGAGGCCGACGTGCACGCTGTCGCCCACCCGGGTGGCCTCGGCGACCCCGCACGCCAGCACGGTCACCGAGGCCGCCACCGGCACCCAGGCCGTGACCGGGCGCCAGCCGGCGACCAGGATGGTCAGGGCGGCGGCCACCGGGGCGGCCATCGCGATCAGCAGGGCCACGATCATCAGTCCCTCAACTCCCGCAGCTGGTCCAGATCGGTGTCGCCGAACGCGCGCCGAAGACGCCCGGTGAGCACGCCGATCACCACGATCGCGAACAGCACGTCGAGGGAGGCGCCCAGTTCGACGATGAGCGGAACCCCGGCCGTCAGCAGGAACGCCGATGCGGCGATCCCGTTGTCGAGCATCAGGAATCCGATTGCCTGCGACACCGCGCGCCGGCGGGTGGCCATGACGAACAGCGCGACGAACACGACGGCGAACGCCGCGGGCACCGCCGCCGTCCCCGGGCCGGGTTCCAGGGCCGCGACCGGGCGGGCGACGGCGAAGGCGGCAACGGTCAGTCCCGAGGCGATCAGCAGCGAACTGGCGACGTTGACCAGGGGTGTGGCCTCGCGCCCGTCGGTCGGCTCGGCCGCCACCGCACGACCCAGCAGCCACGGCAGCGCCAGCGCCCGCAGCGCCAGAATCGTCAGACCGACCATCAGCAGGGTCGCGTCGGATTCGTACCAGGCGTTCACCAGGGGGATCGCCGCCAGGGCGATGCCCTGCAGCGCCACCAACCGAACCATGCTGGCCAGGTCGCGGCGCCAGACGATCAGCACCGCGGCCAGCAGCAGCATGCCGGCGGCGAAATTGATGGCCAGGGAGTAGGTTTCGGCGCTCACGTTGCCACCAGGAAGTTGGCGGCGACGACGGCCAGCAGGGCCAGCAGGAAGGACCCCGCCAGCAGTTCCGGCACCCGGAACAACCGGAGTTTGGCGATGAAGACCTCGACCGCGGCCAGGATCGCCGCCAGGACCGCGACCTTGACGACAACGGCCACGACACCGAGCGCGATCAGGGCCGGACCGGAGCCGGACCCGGCGATGCCCCAGGGCAGGAAGAGGTTGGCCAGCAGCGCCAGCAGGACGGCCAGTCGCATCGCCGAACCCCACTCGATGAGCGCCAGGCGCGGACCGGAATTCTCCAGCACCATCGCCTCGTGCACCATCGTGAGCTCCAGGTGCGTCGCCGGGTTGTCGACGGGCAGCCGGCCGGTCTCGGCGATGATGACGATGACCAGGGCCGCGAACGCCAGCACCCCCGACAGGGAAGCGACCTGCGCGGGGTTCTGGAGGGTGTTCGACACCAGCGCACCGAGATTGGCCGAATGGGCGGGTATGGACAACGCGAACACGGCCATCAGGATCGTCGGTTCGACCAGCGCCGCGATGGTGATCTCGCGGCTGGCGCCCATGCCCCCGAAGGAGGTCCCGGTATCGATGCCGGACAGGATCAGCGCGACGGTGCCCAGGAACAGCAGACCGACGACCGCGAACAGGTCGGCGACGGAGTCCAGCGGCGACCCGGTGGCGACGATCGGCGCCACCGCGGCGATCAGCACCGTCGTCCCGGCGAGGACCAACGGCGCGGCCAGAAAGACCACGGTGGTACCGGTCGGCCTGATCTGCTGCTTGCCGAACTGCTTGCGGATGTCGCGCCAGGGCTGGAGCAGCCCGCCACCGACGCGGCCCTCCAGCGCGGCCCGAACCTGGCGCATCAGCCCGGTCACCAGCGGTGCTCCCAGCACCACCGTCGCCAGCTGCGCGACGCCGGCCGCGTAGGGCAGCACGCTCATCGCGACACCACCATGACCACCAGGACCCCCAGCGCGCCGAGGGTGAGATACAGGTGCACGCTGCCGGTGTGGGCCCGCCGGGCCAGCTCGGCGAGCGCCGAAACCGCGGCGATCACCGGGGCGTAGACCTTGCGCTCGATCGCGTCGGACACCCGGCTGCGGTAGCTGATCGACTCGACCATGTATCGGGATTCGACGTGATGACTGATCTCGATGTCGGTGTCGGGGCGCAGCACGTCGTGGAAGACCCGCTGCAGCGGCTCGGCGAACGAGGTGGCGGTGTACTCCATGCGCGGGGTCAGTTCCGCTGCCCCGCATGCCCACAGGGGCAGCTCCACCGGTGCGGGCCGGCGGCGCGACCGCCAGGCCAGCGTCGCCGCACTCGCGGCGACCGCGGCGGCCAGGGTCAGCGCGAGCCAGGTGGGGCTGATCGAGCCGGGTAGCCCGGGCAGCCGGATGGTCGTGGCGAAGTCGACCATCGTGGCGGTGTCCGGTGCGGTGACCTGGCCGACCATCGCGGCCAGCGCGGGCGCCACGATCGCCGGAACGACCGCCACGCACATGCAGGCCGCGGCGGCCAGCGCCATGCCGGTCACCATGGCGGGGCCGGCTTCGGCGGCGCCGGCGGCCGCCGTGGACCGGGCCCGGGCCAGGAATCCGATCCCGAACGCCTTCACCATGGCCGCGACGCCGAGCCCGGTGGTCAGCGCGATGGCCCCGACCGCCAGCGGCGCGACCAGGGCCAGTGTGGGGCCGTGACCGGAGCCGCCGTGGACCAGCGCCTGCAGCAACAGCCATTCGCTGACGAACCCGGCGCCCAGCGGCAGGCCGGAGGCCCCCAGCGCGGCGATCCCGAAGAGGGCGGTCGTCGCCGGCATCCGGTGGGCCAGTCCGCCGAGGCGGTCCAGATCGCGGAGGCCGGTGGCCGCGAGCACCGAACCGGCCCCCAGGAACGCCAGGCACTTGAATGCCGCATGCGCGATCAGGTGCAGGGCGGCCGCGGTGACGGCGACGACCGCCGCGGAGTCGGCCCCGGCGTCACGCAGCAGGATCGACGCTCCCAGCGCGAGGCTGATCACCCCCATGTTCTCGGTGGTGGAGTAGGCGAGCAGACGTTTGAGATCGACGGCGACGGTGGCCTGTAGCACCCCGTAGAGCGCCGAGAGTGCACCGGCCACGACGAGGAGCAGCCCCCACCAGTATTCGGGGGTTCCCAGGAGATGAAGGTCCACCCGCACGATCCCGTAGATACCGAGGTTGACCATGGCCGCACTCATCAGCGCCGACACGGGGCTCGGGGCCTCGGGGTGGGCGCGGGGGAGCCAGGCGTGCAGCGGCAGCAGGCCCGCCTTGGAGCCGAACCCGGTCACGGTCAGGACGAAGACGATGTTGCGGACCCCCGGCGGCAGCGCCGAGAGGTCGGTGAGTCGATCCGATCCCGTGATGGCAACCGCGATCATCAGCCCCACGAGGATCATCAGGAAGCCGAGCTGGGTCATGACGGCGTAGAACAGTGCGGCCGAACGGACCTCGGCGCGGCGGTGCTCGGTCAGCACCAGTACCAGCGACGCCACCGCCATCAGCTCCCAGCCGTAGAGCAGCGTGGTGACCGTGCCCGCCGCGGGAACCAGCAGCATGGCGGCGACGAACAGGGGCAGCACGGTCAGCGGGACCGGGCCGAGATGTTCCCGGCGGGCGTAGCCGACGGTGTAGAGCCCGACCGGGACGGCCACGGCGCCGGTCAGGGCCATGAAGAAGCCGCCCAGCGGGTCGAGGGTGATCTGCACGCCGGCCAGCGGCAGCAGCCAGTCGATCCGCATCGGTGCCGGGTGCCCGAACATTCCGAGCAGGCCCGCCCAGAGCCCGAGCGCGCCGACCGCGGCCGTGGCCGTCCCGGATATCGCGGGGCCGGGGGAGCCGCCACCGCGGTCCCGGCGGTGGGGTGGGCTCGGCGTCGTGGTGGCGAGCGCGGTCATCTCCCGGTCACCTTGCGCAGCGCGGCGACGATCTGGCCGGGTTCGGGTGGGCACCCGGGGATCTCGACGTCGACGTCGACGATGTCACCGACGGCGCCGGCCACACCGTAGGCGTCGGCGAACACCCCCCGGTTGATCGCGCAGTCGCCGCAGGCGATCACCACCCGGGGCAGCGGCGTGGCCTGCACCGTGTCGCGGAGCGGGTCGGCCATGTTGTGGGTGACCGGTCCGGTGACCAGCAGCGCGTCGGCGTGGCGCGGGGACGCGACCAGTCGGGCACCGAATCGTTCGGCGTCGTAGACCGGGCCGAACGCCCCGCCGATCTCGACTTCGCAACCGTTGCACGAGCCGGCGTCGACATGCCGGATCTGCAGTGATCCGCGAACTCCCGCCACGGGTTCGGTGCACGCCGGCGGAGCGTCGTCGGCCGTTTCGGTGATGCGGCCGGTGCGCAGGATCTTGGTCAGCCAGCCCATGGTCACTGATCCCCCGAGGTGCCGATCGGGGGCAGTGACCGCATGGCCTCGAGCTGGTCGCGTCGCGCCGAGAGGGTGTCGGTGAGGAAGATCCGGGCGATCAGCAGCAACTCGGCGATCTTCGGATGCGCCAGGCGGTAGTACACGGCGTTGCCCACGCGTTCACCGACGACGACGTGGTGGCGCTTGAGGACAGCGAGATGTTGCGACAGCAGTGTCGCCTCGATCCCGGTCCCGGTCAGGATGTCGCTGACCGGGGTGGCCTCCTGGGTGGAGGAGAGGATCTCCAGGATCCGGATGCGGGCGGGGTGCGACAACGCCTTGAACAGGTTGGCCTTGATCTCATACAGCGGTTGTTCGGAGTCTTGCAGGAACCGGGCCGGCACGGCTCACCTCAACGGTTGACGGATTGAACGAAATCGCAATCCACTGTAGCGGCGGCCGGCCGAGCCGTCCAAATCGGACCCGTGCCGCTCGAGTGCGAACTCCCCGGAAACCTCGCCGACGTGGCGGGTCCCGGGGAGTTCGTGCGCGGCGGGCGCGGGGTGTCAGCGCCGGCGGTCGGCGCAGGTGCACCACTGGGCGGGCGGCACCGAGGCCTTCACCTCGGCGACGTGCTGTCCGCAGCCGTCCCAGGTGGTCTTGCCGCAGCGGGGGCATTTCACCGGGTAGCACATGAGCGTTCCTCCTTCGTCGTCTCTCGTCGGGGCGGTGTGGTTGTGGTTGTCGGGCTTTGTGGTTGCGCCGGGTTCAGGCCTGGGTCTGGGCGGTGGCCTTGCGCTCGGCGATCTTGGCGCGGACGGTGTCCATGTCCAGCGCCTCGATCTGGGAGATCAGGTCCTCCAGCGCCGCCGGGGGCAGTGCGCCCGGCTGGCTGAAGACCATGATCCCGTCGCGGAAGGCCGCGATGGTGGGGATGGACCGGATGCCCATCACCGCGGCGAGCTCCTGCTCGGCCTCGGTGTCGACCTTGGCATGCACCACCTCGGGGTGTGCGGCCGAGGACTTCTCGAACACCGGCGCGAATGCCCGGCACGGGCCGCACCAGGAGGCCCAGAAGTCCACCAGCACGATCTCGTTGTTGAGGATGGTCGTCTCGAAGTCGTCGTAGGTCAACGTGCGCGTTGTCATGTTCGTATCTCCTTCAGCTCCTTGGTTCTTGCCGGCTCGTGTCGTCAGGCCGGGATGTGGTCCTCGGCCCACGCGTTGTAGCCGCCCTCCAGGTCGGCGACGTCGGCGAATCCCTGCGCCCGCAGCAGCGATGCCGCCACGCTGGAACGCCAACCGCCCGCGCAGTGCACGACGATGGGCTTGCCGGTGGGAATGTCGTCGAGGTGCGCCCGCAGCTGGGCCAGGGGCATCGACACCGAACCCGGGATCACACCGGCCTCCCGTTCGCCGGGATTGCGGATGTCGATCAGGGTCACGGCGTCCTCGGCCAGCATCCGGTCCAGCTCGCGAACCCCGACCCGCGGGGCGGTGGTGACCAGATCCCTCAGCTCGGCGGGGAAGCCGCCGTCGCGGTCGACGTGCAGATAGCCCACGGCGTTGTCGGAGCCGATGCGGGCCAACCGCAGCGCCGCCTCCTGCTCCTCACCCGGGTAGGTGATCAGCACGATCTCGTCGCCGACCCCGGCGACCATGCCGCCCGTCTCGGCGAAGCGCCCGTCGAACCCGACGTTGACCGAGCCGCGCAGGTGGCCGGCCGCGAAGTCCTCCACGCTGCGCGCATCCACGACCCGGATCCCGGCCGCCAGCGCCTCGCGCACCTGCTCGGGTGCCAGTTCGAGGATCGCGCGGTCGCCGGCCAGCAGCGGGTGGACCCGCTTGTTCATCGCCGCGTTGACGCTGAAGTACGACGGGGCCGCCGGCTGGTTGGTGGTGACCAGGGCGATGAACTCGTCCTCGCTCATCGGCTGCACCGAGGGGTTGGTGCGGCGCTGCTCGCCGATGGTGGAGGTGAGCTCGGTGGACAGGTTCTTCCCGCAGGAGGAGCCCGCACCGTGGGCCGGCATGACCGTGACCTCGTCGGGCAGCTGCAGCAGCTTGTCGTGGATGGTGTGGTACATCGCACGGGCCAGGTCGGTGGTCGAGCCGTCGCCCAGGTTGACCAGGTCGGGCCTGCCGACGTCGCCGATGAACATCGAGTCGCCCGTCAGCACCGCCGCCGGAACGGCCCCGGGCCGTTCGCGGACCACCACGCTGATCGACTCCCAGGTGTGCCCGGGTGTCGACAGGATCTCCAGGTCGACCTGCCCCAGCGAGATGTGCTCGCCGTCGCGCAGCCGGCGGATCGGGTAGTCGGTCTCGGCGGCCTCGCCGAAGCCGATCCAGGCGCCGGTGGCCTCGACCAGTTCGAGGTGGCCGGAGACGAAGTCGGCGTGGAAGTGGGTGTTGATCACACCCTCGATCTGCAGACCGTACTTCTGTGCGTCTTCGAGGTACTCGGTGATGTCGCGCCTGGGGTCCACGACCACGGCGCGGCCCGTCGTCTCGTCGCCGATCAGGTAGGAGGCGTGTGACAGGCACTCGATGTAGTACTGCTCCAGGATCATCGGGTCAGGTTTCCTTTCGGAGTCGCCGGCGGTGCCGGATGGGTTTTCTCTCGTCATCCGGAACATACCCCAGGGGGTATTTGTTCCCACTTGCACATACCCCTACTGGTATGTGTACGATGATCGCAACATACCCCAAGGGGTATCGATCCGAAACCGCAACGAAGGGAATCCGATGACCACCGCAGCCAACCCCGTCACCGTCGATTCGCACGGGCTGACCGAACGCCTCAGCTCGGCCGAGCCGCCCCGCGTTCTCGACGTCCGCACCCCCGCCGAATTCGAGACCGCACACATCCCCGGCTCCTACAACGTGCCGCTGGACCTGCTGCGCGAGCACCGTGACGAGATCATGAAGCACCTCGACGAGGACGTCGTCCTGGTGTGCCGCTCGGGCCAGCGTGCGACGCAGGCCGAGGAGGCCCTGCGCGGGGCCGGCCTGCCCAACGTGCACGTCCTGGAGGGCGGGATCGTTGACTGGGAGACCAAGGGGTTCAACGTCAACCGCGGTGCGGCCAAGTGGGACCTGGAGCGTCAGGTGCGACTGGTCGCCGGATCCATCGTGCTCACCTCGATCCTGGGCAGCATCGCCGCACCCAAGCTCAAGTGGGTGGCCGGAGCGATCGGTGGGGGCCTGACCTTCGCCGCGGTGTCGAACACCTGCGCCATGGGCATGCTCCTGTCCAAGCTGCCCTACAACCGCGGTGCCAGCTGTGACGCCCAGACCGTCGTGAGCAAGTTGGTCGGGGGTGGCCGGTCATGATCGTGCTCACCCTGGCGCTCGCGGTCGTCGTCGGGATCACCCTGGGCATCCTCGGCGGCGGCGGTTCGATCCTGACCGTGCCGCTGCTGGCCTACGTCGCCGGCATGGACGCCAAGGCCGCGATCGCCACCTCGTTGCTCGTGGTCGGCGTGACCAGTGCGGTCGGCGCCATCTCGCACGCCAAGGCGGGCCGGGTGCACTGGCGCGTCGGCCTGATCTTCGGTGCCGCCGGCATGACCGGCGCCTACCTGGGCGGGCTGTTGGCGCGGTTCATCCCGGGCACCGTGCTGCTCATCGGCTTCGCGCTGATGATGGTGGCCACCGCGATCGCGATGCTGCGGGGACGCAAACCCGCCGCCTACGGCGAATCACGCGGCGGACACTCGCTGCATCCGGTCAAGATCATCGCCGAGGGCCTGGTCGTCGGGTTGGTGACCGGGCTGGTGGGCGCCGGTGGCGGCTTCCTGGTGGTGCCGGCCCTGGTGCTGCTGGGCGGGCTGCCGATGCCGATCGCGGTCGGCACGTCGCTGGTGGTCATCGCGCTGAAGTCCTTCGCCGGACTCGCCGGGTACCTGAGCACGGTGCAGATCGACTGGGCGATGGCGGGCATGGTGACCGTCGCGGCCGTGATCGGCGGGCTGCTCGGCGCCAGGATGACCTCGCTGGTCAATCCGGAGTCGCTGCGCAAGGCGTTCGGCTGGTTCGTCCTGATCATGTCCTCGGTGATCTTCGCCCAGGAGATGCATCCGGCGCTGGGCATCGCGACGGCCGCGGTGACGGTGGTGGCCGGGGTGTTCTCCTACGGGTGCAGCCACGGCAGCTCCTGGTGCCCGAAACGGTTCCTCAAGCAGCGTGAACCACTGGAGTCCGCGGCGTCATGATCAGCGTCGCCATAGCGCTCGCCGCCGTCGTGGGAGTCTCGTTGGGGCTCCTCGGCGGCGGCGGCTCCATCCTGATGGTGCCGCTGCTGACCGCGGTGGCCGGCCTGGACGCCAAGCCGGCCATCGCGACGTCGCTGCTGGTGGTGGGGGTGACCAGCGCCATCGCCGCGGTGACGCACGCGCGTGCCGGCCGGGTGAAGTGGCGCATCGCCGCCGTCTTCGGTGCGGCGGCGATGGCCGGCGCGTTCGGTGGGGGAATCCTGGCCCGATTCGTGCCCGGGGCCGTGCTGCTGATCGCCTTCGCGGTGATCATGCTGGCCGCCGGGGTGGCGATGTTGCGTGGCCGCCGGCAGGGCGGCGAGGCGACCCACCATGACCGGCTGCCCGTGGTGCGCCTGGTGTTGCTGGGGCTGGCGGTCGGCCTGATCAGCGGCCTGGTGGGGGCCGGTGGCGGATTCCTGCTGGTGCCGGCCCTGACGCTGCTGGCCGATCTGCCGATGCCGGTCGCCGTGGGCACCTCGCTGGTCGTGATCGCGATGCAGTCGCTGGCCGGCTTTCTGGGGCATCTGGCCTCCGACCACGTCGAATGGGGTCTGGCGGCCGGGGTGACGGCGGCCGCGGTGCTCGGCAGCGTGGTGGGCGGCTGGCTGGCCGCGCGCGTCGACGCGACGCTGCTGCGGTCGCTGTTCGGCTGGTTCGTGCTGCTGATGGCCGGCGTGGTGCTGGCCCAGCAGGCCGGTCCGGCGATCGGGGGAGCGGTCGGCGCCGTGACGGTACTGTCCGCGGCCGTGGTGGCAACCCGTGCGGGACTGCGCCGAAGACGGTCACGGCATAGCAACGACGGCGGCGTTGTTATACCCCACGGGGTACTCTAGAGGCAGAGTTGAAAGGAAACGCTCATGGTTGGTGATGAAGACGCCATCGCGTCGGTGCTGAATCGGTTGCGCCGCGCGCAGGGTCAGCTCTCCGGCGTGATCTCGATGATCGAACAAGGCCGCGAATGCAAGGACGTGGTCACCCAGCTGGCCGCGGTGTCGCGGGCGCTGGACCGGGCCGGCTTCAAGATCGTCGCCACCGGTCTGCGCGAATGCGTCACCGGGGAGAGCAGCGAGGGTGATACTCCGATGACCGAGGCCGAACTGGAGAAACTGTTCCTGGCACTCGCCTGAGCCCGTAACGCACAGGAGGACACCATGGACATCGCGTTGTCGACGACGACCAGCGGTCCGTTCGACGAGGCCGTCGAGCGCACCCGAAAGGCCCTGTCGGAACAGGGCTTCGGGGTGCTCACCGAGATCGACATGAAGGCGACGCTGAAAGCCAAGCTGGGCGAGGACATGGAGGACTACCTGATCCTCGGTGCCTGCAATCCGCCGTTCGCGCACCAGGCCGTCGAGGCCAACCGCCAGATCGGCCTGCTGCTGCCGTGCAATGTCGTGGTGCGCACCGACACCGACAACCCCGGCACCGTGATCGTCGAGGCGATGAACCCGAAGCTGATGGTCGAGGTGACCGGCGACCCGGCACTGGCCGGGGTCGCCGACCCCGTGACCGAGCGGCTGCAGGCCGCCATCAACAGCGTCTGAGAGCGTCTGAGAGCGTCTGAGCGCGTCAGACGGCACCTGAAACCGTCCACCCCTGAGGTCGACACCCTGACGGTGAGTACCCGCCGGTTTTCGGCCGGTCACGCCCGTCGATGGCGCAGTATGGGTGCCACGGAGGTGGTGCCCAGATGGGAGTGCGCTCGGCCCTCGCAAGCCGGAGCACCCTGGTGCTCGACGTGGTCCGCACCCGGCTGTGGCCGGTCCCCGCGATGGGTATCGCGATCGCGATCTGTGCCGGGGTGGCCCTGCCCGAACTCGACCGTGCCCTCGACGACCGGCTGACCGCCACGGCGTCCGACTACACGGGGTCGGACTACCTGTTCGGCGGCGGTGCCGACGCCGCCCGCGACGTCCTGACCGCCGTCTCGTCGTCACTGATCACGGTCACCTCGCTGACGTTCTCGTTGACCCTGGTCACCCTGCAGCTCGCCAGCGGACAGTTCTCGCCGCGGCTGCTGCGCACCTTCGCCCGCGACCGCTTCGTCCAGTGGACCCTGGCGTTGTTCCTGGCCACCTTCGTCTACGCGCTGACGGTGCTTCGGTCGGTGCGCAACGACGGTCCGGGCCAGCGCGAATTCGTGCCCAAGGTCTCGGTGACGGTCGCCTACCTGCTGGCCGTGCTGTGTGTGATCACGCTGGTGCTGTTCCTGGCCCACCTGGTTCGCCAGATCAGGGTGGAGACGCTGCTGGACACCGTCCGCCACGACGCCATGACGGCCGCCGGTAGCCTCCTGCGCGACAGCGATGACGAGGCCGACGGTGACGGCGGTCGCGGCAGCGGGGGCGGGGCACTGCCGGTGGCGCCACCGGAGGCGCTGGATGTCTGCGCCCCGGCCACCGGCTTCCTGGCCCACGTCGACGGGCAGGGTGTCCTCGCGGCCGCCGCGGAGGCCCACGCGGTCGTGGTGGTGCATCGCATGCCCGGAGAGTGGATCGTCGAGGGCACTCCGATCGCCCGGGCCTGGTCGGCGCGCGGAACGGGGCGCCTCGACAGCGAGGCGGCCCAGCGCCTGGTCCGGTGTGTGGCCGACGCGGTCTACACCGCCGACGAGCGCACCCCGATCCAGGACGTCGGCTACGGGCTGCGGCAACTGACCGACGTGGCCGTCAAGTCGCTGTCGCCCGGCATCAACGATCCGACCACCGCGGTGCACGTCCTGGGCCACAGCGCCGTCGTGCTCTGCGAGCTGTCCGATCACCGGCTGGGGCCGGTGCGGCTCACCGCCGACGAGACGCGGGACACGCTGGTGGTGTTGAGCCGGCCGGCAATGGCCGACCTGCTGGATCTGGCGGTATCGGCGCCCCGCCGTTACGGCAGTTCGGATCCCGACCTGCTGGCGGCCATCCTGGCGCTGCTGCGCGACCTGGCCTGGCGCTGCCACCGCGACGGCGACCGGGAGGCGGTCGCCGCGCAGTTGGAGCGGGTGCGGCGCACCGCCGGTCAGCAGGATTTCGACGACAGCGAGCGCGCCGGCCTGCGCGCCCTCGGGCGCGCGGTCGAGGAGGCCCTGCAGGGGCGGTGGGCCGTCGGGCCGAACGGTGACTCGAATGGTGAGCCAGAACGGTGAGCCAGAACCGTGAGCCCGAACTGGCTTGCGCGGGCGAGGCCGATGAGATTAATGTCGGCCTCGTGCGACATCTTCTCGTAGTAGCCGCAACCCGCAGCGGGGTCTGATCCAGACCGACCCCCCGCTGTGGGTCGGAGGCTACTACCCGTCGGTCACTCCCGAAGAGCAGAGAAGACCGGCACATGATTCCCCGTTCCACCCCGTTCCCGAACCGCACCTCGTTCCTGAACCCGCCGAACCACGTCCCGTTGGGGCTCTCGGCCGGGGAACGGCCGGTCCGGCCGCGGTTCGCGGACTTCTTCGACGCGCCGCTGCCGCGCGGCCTGCGCGAGATCGCCGCGGACATGTCCTGGGACGACGTGGCGCACCATTTCGGTTCGGCACCGGGGCCGCTGCGGCTGGGGGACTGGGAGTGCACCGACGGTGACCGGCCGTCCGGTCGGCTCGGGCCGCAGGCCCGCAACTACCGGGCCACCCTGGCCGTCGGCGACCACGTCGCCACGGCCACGGCGGCGGCCTCGGGCCCGCTGGCCGCGCTGACGGCCATGCTGCACGACCGCGGTGTCGGGATCGAGATGCTGAAGTTCCATCAGCTGAGCTCCGGCGGGCATACCGCGACTTTCGTCCGGGGCTCCGACGGAGTGCGTGACGAGTGGGCCATCGGATGGTCGGCATGCCCCACCGAGTCCGCGCTGCGTGCCGTCATCTCCTGTGGGAACAGGCTTTTCGCGCACCGTTGACAGTGCTGACGCCGGGGTCAGTGCAGCGGGCGCAGCACGATCGGCATGCCGTCGATCGGCACCGGCATGCCGCCGTAGTCATAGCGCGGCCGGTACCCGGGATGGGTCAGCTCGAGCCGGTAGCGGCGCAGCAACCGGTGCATCACGGTCTTGATCTCCAGCTGGCCGAACACCATTCCGATGCATTTGTGGGCGCCCCCACCGAACGGGGCGAACGCGTAGCGGTGCTTCTTGTGCTCCGAACGCGGCTCGGCGAACCGGCCCGGGTCGAACCGTTCGGGGTCGGTCCACAGCTCGGGCAGCCGGTGGTTCATCGACGGCCAGATCACCACGTCGGTACCGGCCGGGATGTAGTAGCCCAGCAGATCGGTGTCGCGCACGGCGCGGCGGAAGTTGAACGGCAGCGGGGTCTGCATCCGCAGCGACTCGTTGATCACCAGGTCGTAGGTTTCCAGCTTCTCCAGCGCCTCGATGTCCAGGGGGCCGTCGCCGATCCGGTTCGACTCGTCGCGGCAGCGGTCCTGCCACTCGGGATTGGCGGCCAGGTGGTAGGCCATGGTCGTCATGGTCGAGGTCGAGGTGTCGTGGGCGGCCATCATCAGGAAGATCATGTGGCTGATGATCTGCTCGTCGGTGAAGCTCCGACCGTCCTCGTCCTGGGCGTGGCACAGCACGCTGAACATGTCGGTGCTCTCCGAGCGGCGCTTCTCGGCGATCCGGCTCGCGAAGTAGTCCTCCAGGGTCTTGCGGGCCTTGAGGCCGCGCCACCACGTCAGCGGCGGCACCGGCTTGCGCACGATCGCGTTGCCGGCCCTGGTGGTGGTGGTGAACGCCTCGTTGATGGTGGTGACCAGCTCGTGGTCGGTGCCCGCCGGGTGCCCCATGAACACCTCGGAGGCGATGTCGAGGGTGAGCTGTTTGACCGCCGGATGGAACAGGAACCGGGGGTCGTTGGCCGCCCAGTCGTCGGCGAGGACCTCGGTGGCCACCGAGTCGACGTGCGAGACGTAGCCGGTCAACCGGCTGCGGGTGAAGGCCTCCTGCATGATCCGGCGGTGGAACAGATGCTCGTCGAAATCGAGCAGCATGAGACCGCCGCTGAAGAACGGGCCGATCACCGGATCCCAGGCGCGCTGGGAGAAGTCCTTGTTGCGGTTGGAGAAGACGGCCTGGGTGGCGTCGGGCCCCAGGGCCATGACGGACTTCAGCGCGGGGGTGCGCTGGTAGTGGACGGGCCCGTACTTGCGGTAGATCTCCAGCACGAAATCCGGTCCGCCGCGGAACAGCTCGATCATGTGGCCCAGGATCGGCAGCCCCGCATCACCCATCACCGGCTTGAGGCCGCTGCCGGGTGGGGGATCGGCCAGCGCGAACTGCTCCCACTCGGTGGCTTTGAGCCGCTTCTCCAGCGCGCCCATTCCGGGCAGGGTGTTCGGCGTCGGGGTCAACCGGCGCCGCGCCTGGTCGAGCAGGTATTGCGGGGTGCTGATGGTCGCTGGGGCCACTGAAGCTCCTTTGCCGCGATGGTAGGGGTGCGTCCTGAAATCGTTGTGGCCTATGCCACCTTTCGTCTAGTCTCTCCGCGTCAGTTGACGCGTGTCAAGTTTCGTTCCGCCGCCGATGTGGTGCATGGTTGTGGGGTGAGCGTTTCCCAGCAGCAGACCCGGAGTGGGTCGACGCCGCAGCGGCGGGGCGACCGGCAGCGGCGCGCGATCATCGGTGCCGTGCGTGAGCTGTTGCAGGAAACCCCCTTCGCCGACCTGTCGGTCAGCACCATCAGCGACCGCGCCGGCGTGGCCCGTTCGGGCTTCTACTTCTACTTCGAATCCAAGTACGCGGTGCTCGCACAGATCTTTGCCGAGGCCACCCAGGAACTCGAGGAACTCACCCAGTACTTCGCACCCCGGGGCGCCGAGGAATCACCGGCGGCCTTCGCCAAGCGGATGGTCGGCAGTGCGGCCGCGGTGTTCGCCCACAACGACCCGGTGATGTCGGCGTGCAACGCGGCGCGCAGCACCGACGCCGAGATCCGCAAGATCCAGGACGGCCAGATCTCCACGGTCGTCGACCAGATCGTGCGCATCGTCGAGGACGAGATGGCCGCCGGCACCGCACATCCGATCAGCGAGGACATTCCCGCGCTGATCCGCACCCTCGGTGCGACGACGGTGATGATGCTGTCCGGCGACGTGACCTTCCTGGGCCCCGACGGCGACATCGACCGTGGGGTGCGCGTACTCGAACAGCTGTGGCTGACCTGTTTGTGGGGCGGCTCCGCGGTCTGACCGTTACCGTCGGTATCGTCACCGCCATGGCTCAGCGGTCCGGGCAGGCACTCGAGGCGACATTCGCGGGTAAGCGGTGCTTCATCACGGGCGCGGCCAGCGGGATCGGGCGCGCCACCGCCCTGGCGCTGGCCCGCGCGGGTGCCGAGCTCTACCTCACCGACCGGGACGCGGAGGGGCTGCGACTGACCGTCGCCGACGCCCGCGCGCTCGGGGCCAGGGTGCCCGAGTACCGGGATCTCGACATCGCCGACCACGACCAGGTCGCCGCCTTCGCGGCCGACATCCACGCTCGCCATTCCGCGATGGATGTGGTCATGAACGTCGCCGGGGTCTCGGTGTGGGGCACCGTCGACCAGCTCAGCCACCAACAATGGCGCTCGGTGATCGACATCAACCTGATGGGGCCGGTGCACGTCATCGAGTCGTTCCTGCCGGCGATGATGGCCGCGGGCAACGGCGGCCACCTGGTCAACGTCTCATCCGCGGCCGGGCTGGTGGCCTTCCCCTGGCACGCCGCCTACAGCGCCAGCAAGTACGGGCTGCGTGGCCTGTCGGAGGTGCTGCGTTTCGACCTGGACCGACACGACATCGGCGTGTCGGTCGTGGTGCCGGGCGCCGTGAAGACCCCGCTGGTGTCGACGGTGGAGATCGCCGGCGTGGACCGTGACCACCCGCGGGTCCGCCGGTGGGTGGACCGGTTCGGCGGACACGCGGTGTCACCGGAGACCGCTGCCCGCAAGATTCTGGCCGGCGTGCAGAAGAACCAGTTCCTGATCTACACCTCCTCGGACATCCGCGCGCTCTACGCCTTCAAGCGGCTGGCGTGGTGGCCCTACAGCGTGGCCATGCGCAGGGTGAACGTCGTGTTCACCCGGGTGCTCAGGCCCGCGCCACGGCGGTCCGCTTCGCACCCCGGGCGCGCCCCCGGGGTGACGGCTACCGTGACCCCCAGTGCCACGACGGAGCGCTGAGCATGTCCTGGTCGGCGATGCGGGTCTCGCCGTCCTCCCTGACCAGTTCCACCCGCACGACCCCGCCCGGCCCGCTGGCGCCGTCCTCGATGGCCTCCACCAACGCCCCCGAGTGGGTGACCACGACGATCTGCGCCGTGGCGGCGGCGGTGCGAATGGACGCGGCCAGCGGTCCGATGAGGGCGGGGTGCAGCGAGGTCTCGGGCTCGTTGAGCACCATCAGCGTCGGCGGCTGTGGGCTCAGCAGTGCCGCCGTCCACAGCAGATACCGCAGCGTGCCGTCGGACAGTTCGGCCGCACGCAGCGGCCGCAGCATGCCGCGCTGGTGCAATTGAACGTCGAAGAGCCCGTCGGTGGTGCTCACCGAGAGCGACGCGCCGTCGAACGCCTCGGCGACCGCCACGGCCAGATCGTCGAAGCCGGCCTCGACGATGGTCTGTACGGCCGCCGCCAGGTCGCTCCCGTCGTCGGCGAGCACCGGCGTCCGGGTGCCCACGTGCGGCCGCCGGGCTGGGGCGGTGGCGTCGGTGCGGAAACCGTCGTAGAACCGCCACTCGCGCAGGCGGTCCCGAACGGCAGCGACCTCGGGTAGCCGGCCCGGGTCGGCGAACTCGGCGAGCACGCTGCGGTAGGTGGGCAGCGCCCGGGTGAGCTCGTCGAACCCTCGTCCGGAGGGCGCGCGGGCCTCGGCCAGCGGGCCGGCGCGCCGGACCAGGGCGGAACCGCTGCGCAGTACCGTCCCGGCGAACACCGCCTCCCGTTTAATCTCGGGATCCCGTTCGAACGCCGAGGCGATTCCGGCCATCTGAGGTAGCCCCAGATCGATGATGTAGCCGAAATCATCTGCAGCATAACCGAGTTCAAGTGCCACGCGACTGTTGCGACGGCCCGGCCCGGCCCACAGCGCCGATTGCAGGCCCCCCTCCCGCGCGAGCGCGGCGATCATCTCGCCGCGACCGCAGTCCGAGAGCAGCCGCAGTGCCCGGTACAGCGACGACTTGCCGGTGCCGTTGGCGCCGGTGACGACCGTGACCCGGCCCAGGCTCAGCGTGACATCCCGCAGCGAGCGGTAGCCGTGCACCGCCACCGTGGACAACATGGCCCCGAGGTTAGCGACGGGCGGTGACAGGTAGCGCAGCGACGGGTTGGGCGGCGAAAGGTGGGGCGGTGTCGGACCGTGCGGTATCGGGCCGGGTGGTGTCGGGCCGGGTGGTGTCGGGCCGGGTGGTGTCGGGCCGGGTGGTGTCGGAGGCCACCGGTGAGGGCGCGGCCGCCATCGCGAACGCGGCCATGGCCTCGGTGAGTCGGGCGCGCAGCAGGGCCGGCAGGTCGGCCGTGGCGGGGTTGGCGTCGGCGTGGATCTCGGTCACCCCGGAGAAGGCCGTCGCCATGATGGACACCCAGATCGACAACGCCAGATCGACGCGCCGGTCCTCGGTCGTGGTCGCCAGGCGGCGGGCCATGTCGGCGGTCACCTCGTCGGAGCGCAGCGAGCGGGCGAGCTGCTGCAGCGGCGGCGCCGAGTGCATGAGCCGCAGCAGAGCGGCCAGGCGCGAGGCGCTGAGCACGGCGTCGGCGCGGGCGGATTCGTCGAGCACGGCCAGGTTGGCGGCCAGCATCGCCTGCAGCGGGGGCAGCTCCGGCGGCACCCGTCTCAACTGGGTGTCCACCGCGTCGAGGTAGTCGTCCACCGGCGCCAGCAGCAGGTGATCCTTGCTCGGGAAGTAGTGCGACACGGTGCGCGGGGACACGTGTGCGGCCTCGGCGATCTTCTCGACGGTGGTGTGGGCATAGCCCTGCCGGTCGAGCAGCTCCAGCGCCGCGTCGACGATCCTGGCCCGGGTCAGCTGCTTCTTGTGCTCGCGCAGCCCCGGCCGTGCCGGCCTTCCCCCCATGACCCCGATGGTAACGCCGCACGTCCGACGCCGTCGGTGCTATCCGGGCACGCTGGGCGTGCCGGGCATCTGCAGGTCGAGGCGTACGCCCAGCAGCCGCACGGGCCGGTCCAGTTCGAACAGATCCAGCACCGCCAGCGCGGCAGCCCGGATGGCCTCCGGATCGGTGCCGGGTTCGGGCAGCTTGCGCACCTTGGTCCTGGTGTAGAAGGTGGCGGTGCGCACGGTGACCGCCACCCGGAGCACGCTGCGCCCGGCGTCGATGACCTCGCCGAGCGCGCGCAGGGCCAGGTCCGCGATCGCGGCGTCCATGTCCGCGCGCTCGGTCAGGTCGACCGGGAAGGTGACGACGTGGCTGCGTGACCGGGGCACCCACGGTTCGGCGCTGACCGTCTCGTCTCCGCCGCCCTTGGCCAGCAGCAGGAGCCACAGCCCGGTGCGCGGCCCGAACGTCGAGGTCAGCAGTTCGGCGTCGGCGTGGGCCAACCCCCGCACCGTGGTGATGCCCAGCGCGCTGAGCTTCCTGGCGGTCTTGGGCCCCACCCCCCACAGCGCGTCGACCGGGCGGGCCGCCATGACGTCCATCCAATTGGCGTCGGTGAGTGTGAACACCCCCGCCGGTTTGGCGAATCCGGTTGCGACCTTGGCGCGTTGCTTGTTGTCGCTGATCCCCACCGAGGCCGCCAGGCCGGTCTGCCCGGCGATGACGGTGCGGATCTGCTCGGCCAGCGCGGCCGGATCCTCGGTGCGGGCCGACAGGTAGGCCTCGTCCCAGCCCCACACCTCCACCGGATGGCCGAGATCGCGCAGCAGGCCCATCACCACATCGGAGGCCCGGTCGTAGGCCTCGGGATCCGAGGGCAGGAACGTGGCCTGCGGGCAGCGGCGCGCGGCGGCGCGCAACGGCATCCCGGCGTGCACACCGAATTCGCGGGCCTCGTAGGAAGCGCACGTGACGACCTTGCGCGCCTCGGTGGGGTCGCCGCTACCGCCCACGATGACCGGCAGGCCGGCCAGGTCGGGGCGGCGCTGCAGTTCCACCGAGGCCAGGAACTGGTCGAGATCGACGTGCAGGATCCAGTCGCGCACGGCGTCAGCGCCCGCACAGTTTGCGCGCCACGCTCTCCCATGCGTCCTGGATGTCGTCCAGCGTCAGCCCCTCGCCCAGCCGGTGCTCGACGTAACCGGCGTCCAGCAGGGCCAGCAGTGCCTCGGTCTGAGCGTCCAGGTCGCCGGTGGTGCCCGCGTCGGTGAGCAGGACATAGACGTGGCGGCGCTGCACCATGAGCGCCGGATTGTCCTGGCGGGCCTGCGGATCGCGGTCGACGTCGGTGAGCAGTTCGTGGTGGGCGTGGGCGAAGCGGATCCGCTCCCGGCCGAACGCGATCAGGCGCTGCAGGGGCGGCGCGTCCGGGCCCAGCGGTGGCGGGCCGAACAGAAATGCCTGCTGGCTGGCGCGCTCATCCTCGTCGAGCAGCACCATCATCAGCCCGGCGCGGCTGCCGAACCGGCGGAACACCGTACCCTTGCCGACACCGGCGGCGTTGGCGATGTCGTCCATGGTGACCGCCTCGGCGCCCTTGTCGGAGATGAGCCGGCGCGCCGCGGCCAGCAGGGCGGCCCGGTTGCGCGCGGCGTCGACGCGTTCGGGGGGAGCTGCTGCGGTCACCGGCATCGTCGGGGGAACCGTCAGCGGCGCATGCCAGGGCCGATCCGCGGCGCTCATGTCTGCACTGTAGCCCGCCGGAATTAATCGGACTGAAGTCCGGTTACCTTGATGACGCATACGGGCACGACGGCCGGGAATGGGAGCGAAATGTCGACGAGCACGATTCTGGTACTGGTGGGAAGCCTGCGGGCGGAGTCGGTCAATCGCCGGCTGGCCGAGGTGGCGGTGGAGGCCGCTCCCGCCGGCGTTCGCCTGGAGTCCTTCGACCGGCTGGGTGAACTGCCCTTCTACAACGAGGACATCGATGAGGACACAGATTCGGACGACCCGAGCACGGTCGCAGAGCCGGTGGCCGCGTTGCGGCGCGCCACCGCGGCGGCCGACGCCGTGCTGGTGATCACCCCCGAGTACAACGGCAGCATTCCCGGCGTTCTCAAGAACGCCATCGACTGGCTGTCGCGCCCCTTCGGCGACGGGGCCGTCAAGGGTAAGCCAGTCGCCGTCGTCGGCGCCTCGCACGGGCGGTACGGCGGTGTCTGGGCCCACGACGAGACCCGGAAGTCCCTCGGCGTCGCGGGCGCCCGGGTGATCGCCGATCTCTCCCTGTCGGTGTCGTCGACGGTCTTCGACGGAGCGCACCCGCGGGAGAACGGCGAGGTGGCCCGGCGGCTGGCCGGCATCGTCGGAAAGCTCGCCGTCGAGGCCGGCTGACCCGGCCGAAAGGGGGACGCCGCCGCGGGGTGCATCGACCCCGCGGCGGCTTTGCTGTCTCGCGGCCGGCTCGGGGCCGGCCCGGGGTGATGTCCCGACTCCTTCCGGGCGCGGCGCTTCGCCCGGGCGCACACCCGGGCGAAGCTGTCGGTGGCCGGTGCTAGATATGGGGGTGAGGATGCCGGTTTCGGCGTGTTGTGATCTGCGACACGCCAGGCGTGTCGGCTTTCTCGGGGCTTACGACCAGGGAATTTCACGAATGTTGTTCAGAACATCTTGTACCTCTTCGCATTGTCGGCCACTAGGTGTAGTGTCTGACAGGCCGACAGACCCCAAGATCGCAGAGGTCAGCGAGCACACCGAGAACCGAGGTTTCCAGGCGGTATCCAGTACCGGAAGCCGGGTCGACGTGGCTGCCGATCACCGGAATTTCGGGGCTCACCGGTCTGCTGAACAGCAGTGTGTCCCGTTTCGTAGTCAAGTCCGCAGTGATCAGAAGAGATCCCGAAGAGATCCCGATAGAGATCCGCAGCAGTTTCGCTGAAGTTTGGTTGAGGGGAGCCGTACCGAAGATGACCATCACCGTCTACACCAAGCCCGCCTGTGTGCAGTGCAACGCCACCTACAAGGCGCTGGACAAGCAGGGCATCGCCTATGACGTCGTCGACATCAGCATGGACAGCGAGGCCCGCGACTACGTGATGGCTCTGGGATATCTGCAGGCGCCGGTCGTCGTGGCCGGCAACGAACACTGGTCGGGCTTCCGGCCCGACCGGATCAAGTCGCTCGCCGGGGCCTTCCAGGGCAGCGCCGCGACCGCGTAGCGCGCGGCGGGTCCGCGGGTCCGCGGACGGTTCGCACGCTTCCAGACAACCACCAGCACAGGGAGGGGAGTGACGGTGAGCCGCATCGTCTATTTCTCCAGCGTCTCGGAGAACACCCACCGCTTCGTGGAGAAGCTCGAATTGCCCGCCACCCGCATTCCGCTGCACGGCCGCATCGAGGTCGATGAGCCGTACGTGTTGATCCTGCCCACCTACGGCGGTGGCCGGGCCAACGGGCCCGATCCCGACGCCGGCGGCTACGTCCCCAAGCAGGTCATCGCGTTCTTGAACAACGAACACAACAGGTCGTTGATCCGCGGCGTGATCGCCGCGGGCAACACCAACTTCGGCGCCGAATTCGGCTACGCGGGCGAGGTCGTCTCGCGTAAGTGCGGCGTGCCCTATCTCTACCGCTTCGAACTGATGGGAACGACCGACGACGTGCTGGCCGTTCGAGCGGGCTTGGAAGACTTCTGGAAGGAACTCTCGTGCCACCAACCGTCACAGCTGCAGAACCTGTAACCACCGGCGTGCACGCGCTGCCGGGCGAGACCGACTATCACGCCCTGAACGCGATGCTGAACCTGTACGACGCCGACGGCAGGATCCAGTTCGACAAGGACGTGCTGGCCGCGCGTCAGTATTTTCTGCAGCACGTCAACCAGAACACGGTCTTCTTCCACAACCAGGATGAAAAGCTCGACTACCTGATCCGGGAGAACTACTACGAGCGCGAGGTGCTCGACCAGTACTCACGCAACTTCGTCAAGACGCTGCTGGACCGCGCCTACGCCAAGAAGTTCCGGTTCCCGACCTTCCTCGGCGCGTTCAAGTACTACACCTCCTACACCCTGAAGACCTTCGACGGTAAGCGCTATCTGGAACGGTTCGAGGACCGTGTCGTCATGGTGGCGTTGACCCTGGCCTCGGGCGACACCGTGCTGGCCGAGCGGCTGGTCGACGAGATCATCGAGGGCCGGTTCCAGCCGGCGACCCCGACCTTCCTCAACTCGGGCAAGAAGCAGCGCGGCGAGCCGGTCAGCTGCTTCCCGGCCGGCACCCCTATCGACACTCCCGACGGGCCCAGGGCAATCGAAACACTGCAACCGGGCGATCGCGTGCTCTCCCACGATGGCTCTTTTTCCCTGGTTGAGTCCGTCATTGAGAACCCCAATGACAAAGCGCTGGTGTCGGTTTCGCATTTTGGGCACAAAGAGCCGATCCTATGCACGCCAGAGCACCCGATCCTGGTGTGGACCACGCGGGACGTGAAGACAATCATCGACGGCGACGGCGCCGACCCATTCAACGGGTTCGTGTGGTTGGCTGCGAAAGACATTCACGCGTCGGACTTCATCGTCACGGCGGCGCCGTTAGAGGGCCGCGAGCGGCGCGTCCATGACCTGATGGACCACGTCGGTTCCGGCACCTATGAAGAGGTCGACGGCCTCATTCGCAAGGTCAATTGCGATATGAAGCATCGCAACAAGCAGCGTCACAGCATGACTTTCGTATCGGTGAACCGCTACGTCGAAGAGTCATACGATCTCGGGCTTATCCTGGGTTGGTATGTCGCCGAAGGGCATGTCTCGAAGCGTTTGGGGGCAGACGGCCAGAAGTTGCCGAATGGTATCCACTTCACGGTCGGTTCGCACGAACTCGAGTATCAGCAGGAATTGGCCGCGGCGTTCAAACGTGTGTTCGCGACGGATTTGTCGGTCAACCAGAGTGTGTCTGACCAATCGGTACGCATGATCTGCAACAGCAAGGTCGTCGCTGAGCTGTTTCTGTCGATGGTCGGTACGGGCTACCACCACAAGCGGTTGTCTCACGACGTTCTGACCGCTGACGATGAGTTCCAGCGAGGCCTATTGGCTGGGTTGTTCCGTGGGGATGGGTGCACCACCACAGGCGGCATGGTGCTCGACCTTGTGAACCCGGAACTCATCGATCAGGTGCAGCTTTTGCTGCGCCGAGTAGGGATCGTGTCCAGGGTTCGCCAGTACGTCAACCAAGCCGGCAACGTGACCGGACAGGTGTTTGTGCCCGGACTGCCCGGCGCCAACGAGGACTTCATTTTTGATGTCGGTAAGAACTTGTACAACTACGTTGGACAAAAAGGGACCTCGCGCAAGACCTTTCAGGTCGTGCATGGGCGCACGGTGTTTGGTGTCCGGGAACTCACGAGCACGCTCGACGTTCCAGAGAAGGTGTACAACCTCCACGTGGAAGGAACGCACACCTACACGATCCGCGGCACAGTCGTGCACAATTGCTTCCTGCTGCGCATCGAGGACAACATGGAGTCCATCGGGCGCTCGATCAACTCGGCGCTGCAGCTGTCCAAGCGCGGCGGCGGTGTGGCCCTGCTGCTGAGCAACATCCGCGAACACGGCGCGCCGATCAAGAACATCGAGAACCAGAGTTCGGGCGTGATCCCGATCATGAAGCTGCTGGAGGACTCGTTCTCCTACGCCAACCAGCTCGGCGCCCGCCAGGGCGCGGGCGCGGTCTATCTGCACGCCCACCACCCCGACATCTACCGGTTCCTGGACACCAAGCGCGAGAACGCCGACGAGAAGATCCGGATCAAGACCCTGTCGCTGGGCGTGGTGATCCCGGACATCACCTTTGAGCTGGCCAAGAAGAACGAGGACATGTATCTGTTCTCGCCCTATGACGTCGAGCGCGTCTACGACATGCCGTTCGCCGACATCTCGGTCACCGAGAAGTACCACGAGATGGTCAACGACGCCCGCATCCGCAAGACCAAGATCAAGGCCCGTGAGTTCTTCCAGACCCTGGCCGAGCTGCAGTTCGAATCCGGTTACCCGTACATCATGTACGAGGACACGGTGAACCGGGCCAACCCGATCGAGGGCAAGATCACCCACTCGAACCTGTGCTCGGAGATCCTGCAGGTCTCCACGCCCTCGGAGTTCAACGACGATCTGTCCTACTCCAAAGTGGGCAAGGACATCTCGTGCAACCTGGGATCGCTGAACATCGCCAAGGCGATGGACTCCCCGGATTTCTCGCAGACCATCGAGGTGGCCATCCGGGCACTGACCGCGGTCAGCGACCAGACTCACATCACCTCGGTGCCCTCGATCGAGCAGGGCAACAACGATTCCCACGCGATCGGTCTGGGCCAGATGAACCTGCACGGCTACCTGGCGCGGGAGCGGATCCTCTACGGTTCCGAAGAGGGTGTCGACTTCACCAACATCTACTTCTACACGGTGCTCTACCACGCGCTGCGGGCCTCGAACCGGATCGCCATCGAGCGGGGGACGCACTTCAAGGGCTTCGAGCGCTCGAAGTACGCCTCCGGTGAGTTCTTCGACAAGTACACCGAGCAGGTGTGGGAACCCAAGACGGACAAGGTGCGTCAGCTCTTCATCGACGCCGGTATCCGGATCCCCGATCAGGACGACTGGCGCCGGCTCAAGGAGTCGGTGCAGGCCCACGGCATCTACAACCAGAATCTGCAGGCCGTGCCGCCGACGGGATCGATCTCCTACATCAACCACTCGACGAGCTCGATCCACCCGGTGGCCAGCAAGATCGAGATCCGCAAGGAAGGCAAGATCGGGCGCGTCTACTACCCGGCGCCGTACCTGACCAACGACAACCTGGAGTACTACCAGGACGCCTACGAGATCGGCTACGAGAAGATCATCGACACCTACGCCGCAGCCACCCAGCACGTGGACCAGGGGCTGAGCCTGACGCTGTTCTTCAAGGACACCGCCAACACCCGCGATGTCAACAAGGCGCAAATCTACGCCTGGCGCAAGGGCATCAAGACGCTGTACTACATCCGGCTGCGCCAGATGGCCTTGGAGGGCACCGAGGTCGAGGGCTGCGTGTCCTGCATGCTCTAGGGCAGAGATCAACGTGAAGCAGGCCAGAGGAAACCTCCTCTGGCCTGCTTTTTCGTTAGGCAGCCTGTTCGGCTACTTCTGCACTTGGTTGACAGGTTTGGGCATCGTGCGGGGCACAAATGGGGCACGTCGCGGGGCACGGACAGCGGCTGGGTAGATGGCGGGGAGTGGGGCACGCGACTTCGGCGGCATCCGGAAGCTCCCGAGCGAGCGGTGGCAGGCCCGGTACTGCGCGGCAGACGGGCAGCGGAGGACGGCACCCGTCACGTTCACCACGAAGATGTCAACGGCGGCCGAAAATTGACCCCTTTTCGCCGACACGGGGTTAGTTTTCAGGCGACGCCGACAGAAGAAAGCCGCGAGTGCCTGGCTCGCTGATACACAGAGCGATATCGAGCGCGGCCGGTGGAAGAGTTCCGAGCAGATCGCCGCCGAGGACGTTGAAGCTGCCGCGGCTGACCGTCGCGTCGGGTCGAACCACCGCCGATATCGACACGGCGACGCGGGTCCTGACGATGTCCGACAGGGGCGCCACGCAACGGGCGATCGCGGAGGCAGTCGGGGTGTGTCGACGTCGACGGTGCAGCGGATCCTTCGGGCCGCCCGGGACTCCGCTGCCTGACCCTGCACCGAGCTCACGCGGTGATCAGATGGGCATTCGATACCCGTAGAACTCGTGGTCCTCGTTGTAGCCGCCGTGGCCCTTGCCGATGCCGTCGAAACTGTCCACGAACTCGATCGACTCGATCCACTTGACCTGTTTGAAGCCCAGTTC
>NZ_NVQF01000058.1 GCF_002592005.1 Mycolicibacterium palauense
CACTCGCGAGGTGCCTTCCCGTCAGGATGATTGAACCCTAGAGAAGTCCAATTATCCCTTGCAGGACAGGCACTTTCGCTTATCTACACACCCTCACAGCCGACATTCCGCGAAAAATCTGGGCTAGTTACGGGTGACCCGGTCCGCCCGGGTGTAGACGTTCATGGATTCACCGCGCAGGAAGGCCACCAGCGTCAGGCCGGACTGGCCGGCCAGGTCCACGGCCAGCGACGAGGGCGCCGACACCGCGGCCAGCACCGGAATGCCGGCCATCACCGCCTTCTGCGTCAGCTCGAACGATGCGCGCCCGCTGACCAGCAGCACCGTGCCGCTCAGCGGGACCCGGCGATTCTCCAGCGCCCACCCGATCACCTTGTCGACCGCGTTGTGCCGGCCGATGTCCTCGCGCACCACCAGCTCGGCGCCGTCGGTGCCGAACAGGGCCGCGGCGTGCAGTCCGCCGGTGCGCGCGAACACCTTCTGCGCGGCGCGCAGCCGGTCGGGCATCGCCGAGAGCGTCTCGGCGGCGACGGTCGACGGGTCGTCGCCGGGGGCGTGGCGGCTGATCAGGCGGACCGCCTCCAGCGAGGCCTTGCCGCACACACCGCACGACGACGTCGTGTAGAAGTTGCGGGTCACATCGGTCTCGGGCGCCGGAACGTCGGGGGCCAGGGTCACGTCCAGCACGTTGTAGGTGTTCTGCGCTGCGCCGCCGCCGTCCTCGGTGGCCCCCCGGCAGTAGCGCACCGACACCACGTCGTCGCGTGCGGAGATCACTCCTTCGGTGAGCAGAAAGCCTTGCGCCAGTTCGACATCCGAGCCGGGGGTGCGCATGGTGACGGTCAGTGGCCGGCCGTTGACACGGATCTCCAGCGGCTCCTCGACGACGAGCGTCTCGGGCCGGTCGGCGGTGGCGTCGGCGGTCAGGTGGCTGACCCGCCGGCGTGCGGTCACCCGGCCCACGGCCCACCTTCGGAACGCGACGGCGGGGCCGGGTCCAGCCGGACGACGACGGCCTTGGACACCGGGGTGTTGGACTTGGCCGCCACGTGATCCAGCGGCACCAGCGGGTTGGTCTCGGGATAGTAGGCCGCGGCGTTGCCCACGGGCGTCGAGTAGGCGACGACGAGGAAGTCCTCGGCCCGCCGCTCCTCGGTGGTGCCGTCGGCGCGGGGGAACTCGGAGACCAGGTCCACCCGGGCCCCCTCGGACAGCCCCAGCGCGTCGATGTCGGCGGGATTGACGAAGACCACCCGTCGTCCGCCCTTGACCCCGCGGTAGCGGTCGTCGAGCCCGTAGATGGTGGTGTTGTACTGGTCGTGGCTGCGCAGCGTCTGCAGCACCAGGCGCCCCGGGGGGACCGGCACCCATTCCAGCGGGTTCACCGCGAAATTGGCTTTGCCTGTGTGGGTGGGGAATTCGCGGGCGTCGCGCGGCGGGTGGGGAAGCTGGAACCCGTCGGGCCGGCGGACCCGGATGTTGTAGTCCGCGCAGCCGGGCACCACGTCGGCGATCGCGTCGCGGACGCGGTCGTAGTCGGCGGCGAACCCCTCCCAGGGCACGGGGTGGTCGGGCCCCACCAGGGCGCGGGCGAGCTCGCAGACGATGGCCACCTCGCTGCGCAGGTGCTCGCTGGGTGGCTGCAGGGCGCCGCGGGACAGGTGCACCATCGACATCGAGTCCTCGACCGAGACCATCTGCTTGCCGCCGGCCTGCACGTCGCGATCGGTGCGTCCCAGCGTCGGCAGGATCAGGGCGCTGCGCCCGGTGACCAGGTGGCTGCGGTTGAGCTTGGTGGAGATCTGCACGGTCAGTGCGCAGCTGCGCAGCGCGTTCTCGGTGACGGTGGTGTCGGGGATCGCCGAGACGAAGTTGCCGCCCATGCCGATGAACACCGAGGCGCGCCCGTCGCGCATCGCGCGGATGGCGTCGACGGTGTCGTAGCCGTGCTGTCGGGGGGTGGTGATGCCGAAGCGGCGGTCCAGCGCGGCGTGGAAGCTCTCCGGCATCTTCTCCCAGATGCCCATGGTGCGGTCGCCCTGGACGTTGGAGTGCCCCCGCACCGGGCACACCCCGGCGCCGGGCTTGCCGATCATGCCGCGCAGCAGCAACAGGTTGGTGGCCTCGCCGATGGTGGCGACCGCGTGGTGGTGCTGGGTGAGGCCCATCGCCCAGCAGAACACCGTGCGCTGGGACCCGATCAGGGCCCGGGCCACCCGGTGCAGCTGCTCGATGCCGATCCCGGTGGCCTCGACGACAGTGTCGAGATCCACCGCGCGGGTCTGTCGTTCGTACTCGTCGAATCCGGCGCAGTGCGCGTCGATGAACTCGCGGTCGAGCACCGTGCCGGGGGCGGAGTCCTCGGCCTCCAGCAGGAGCCGGCCCAGCCCGGCGAAGAACGCCATGTCGCCGCCGAGACGGATCTGGACGAACTCGTCGGCGATCGCGACGCCGTCGCCGAGGACGCCGCGCACCTTCTGCGGATCCTTGAACCGCATCAGCCCGGCCTCGGGTAGGGGATTGACGGCGATGATCCGGGCGCCGTTGGCCTTGGCCTTCTCCAGCACCGAGAGCATCCGCGGGTGGTTGGTGCCCGGGTTCTGCCCGGCGATCAGGATGCAGTCGGCGTGCTCGACGTCGAGCACCGACACCGATCCCTTGCCGATGCCGATCGATTCCGACAGCGCCGTGCCCGACGACTCGTGGCACATGTTGGAGCAGTCCGGCAGGTTGTTGGTGCCGAAGCTGCGCACCAGCAGCTGGTAGAGGAACGCGGCCTCGTTGCTGGTGCGCCCGGAGGTGTAGAACACCGCCTCGTCGGGACCGGCCAGGCCGCGCAGGGTGTCGGCGATCAGCCGGTAGGCCCCGTCCCAGTCGATGGGGCGGTAGTGGGTGTCGCCGGGGTGCAGCACCATCGGATGGGTCAGCCGGCCCTGCTGGGACAGCCAGTACTCGGGTTGGCCGGCCAGCTCGGAGACCGGATGGCGGGCGAAGAACTCCGGCGTCACGACGCGTTTGGTGGCTTCCTCGGCCACCGCCTTGGCGCCGTTCTCGCAGAACTCGGCGAGCTTGCGGCCGCCGGGCTCCTCCGGCCAGGCGCAGCCGGGGCAGTCGAAGCCGTGGCGCTGGTTGAGCCGGGCCAGGGTGGCCGCGGTGCGGACGGGGCCCATCTCCTCGAACCCGCGCTGCATGGACACCAGCACGGCCCGGACGCCGGCGGCCTCGTGCTCACGGCCCGAGGTGACGACGGCGTGCTCGTAGAACGACGCGTCGATGTCGTGGTCGGGGTGTCGCCGGGTGCCCATGGGTTCAAGCCTAGGTCGGCGACGAAGCGGGCGAGGGACGAGTCCGCGAGGAGTCGGCCGGTGGTGTGGGGGTCGGCGACGAAGTCGGCGAGGGACGAGTCCAGCAAGGACGTCAGAGGAGTCGGCCGGTGGTGTGGGCGTCGGCGACTCTGTGGGCGGCGACTGAGTCCAAGAACACACACCACGGGCCGACAGTCGGGTACGAAGGGGGTGTGCCAATCAGAATTAGACGGGCTAAGATCATCCACATGAAACGTGCGATGATCGCGATCGCCGGCGCGGCCGCCGCCTTCGCTCTGGCGGCCCCCGGAACCGCACAGGCCGATCCGGACACCGACTTCAACAACGCGCTGCACATCCACGGGATCTACGGTCAGAAGGACTACAACGCCTGGATCGGCAAGATCGCGTGCAAGCGGCTGGCTCGCGGGCTCGACGCCGACGCCTACGCCTCGGCCAAGTTCGTGTCGATGCAGCTGGACAGGGACAGCACCACCGAGCAGGCGTGGCAGTTCCTCGGCCTCTCGATCCCCACCTACTGCCCGGACAAGCAGTACGTGCTCCAGGACGCCGCGGGCGGGCCCGCGGCGGCGCCACCGGCCGCGACGGGGCCGGCGCTGCCCGCCGAACAGGGCGCCTGACCCACCGAGCCACCAGGAGACAACATGGCTAACACCAAGCGATTCACCGGACGGCTGCGGGCGGGCGCGGTCGCGCTGGCCGTCAGCGCCGGCCTGGCCGCCGTGCCCGGCGTCGCCCACGCCGATGCCACCGAGGACTATCCGATTCCCAACCGGATGCTGCACACCACCTGCACCCTCGACCAGTACATGGCCGCCGCCCGTGACACCAGCCCGGTGTACTACGAGCGGTACATGATCGACTACAACAACCGACCCGCCGATGTGCAGAAGGGCGCGCGCGACCGGATCGCCTGGTTCTTCTCGCTGGACTACCCGGCCCGTCGGCAGTACTCGGAGAACACCGCCACCAACGTGTACTACGAGCAGATGGCCACCCACTGGGGCAACTGGGCCAAGCTCTTCTTCAACAACAAGGGTGTCGTCGCCCACGCGACCGATGTCTGCCACGAGTACCCGGCCACCGATCCCACCGTGTGGACCTGGATGCTGCCGGCTCCTCCACCACCCGCGTGATCTGACGGCGGGTCCGTTTCCCTTGGGTGGCGCTGGCCGCCTTCGGCGGTCGGTCGCGTTCGGCCGACGCGTCCGGTCGAGGTGCTAGCCGGCCTTCTGAACGTTCGGGTCGGGCAGGCAGATGCGCGCGAGGTCGTCGAGGGCGATGTCGAGAACGGCGGCAAGCGCGGCGACCGTAGTGAACGCGGGAGTGACCAATCTTCCGGTCTCGATCTTGCGGAGCGTCTCGGGTGAGATCGACGCCGCCTCGGCCACCTCGGCGAGCGTACGGTCGCCGCGGGCCTGGCGAAGGTAGGCGCCGAAGCGCTTGCCGTCGGCGCGTTGCTGCGGCGTCAAGGGGGATCGCACCATGCGAACAGAGTACGTCACACCGGTATGAAAATACCGAACTCTCCCGCTAGTCTGGTATTTCTATACCGGTTTCGGCGAGGATGTGGAGCACGCGCATGGTGGAGTTGAAGACGCCGCGGGAGATCGAATCGATGCGGACAACCGGCTCCTTCGTCGCCGAGATACTCGACGACCTGCAATCGCGGGCGCGGGTAGGGGTGAACCTGCTCGACCTCGAACACCGGGCCCGGACGCTGATCGACCGTCGCGGCGCGGTGTCCTGCTATTGGGACTACGCGCCGTCCTTCGGCTCCGGCCCCTTCCGGAACGTCATCTGTCTGTCCGTCAACGATGCGGTGCTGCACGGCCTGCCGCACTACTACGTGCTGCGCGACGGGGATCTGCTGAGCATGGATATCGCGGTGTCCATCGACGGTTGGGTGGCAGACTCGGCGCGCAGCTTGATCGTCGGCATGCCTCGCGCCGAAGACCGGCGCCTGATCGAGGCCACCGAACGCGCACTCGCGGCCGGCATCGACGCTGCGCGCCCCGGTCACCGTCTCGGAGACATCTCCGCGGCGATAGGCTCGGTCGCCGCGGACTACGGCTACCCGGTCAACACGGAGTTCGGGGGCCACGGGCTCGGCCGAACCATGCACGAGGACCCCCACGTCCCCAACCGGGGGCGCGCCGGCCGCGGCCTGGTACTGCGGCCCGGCCTGACCCTGGCGCTGGAGCCCTGGTTCGCCCGCGGAACCGACAGGATCGTCTACGACCCCGACGGCTGGACCATCCGGTCGGCCGACGGTTCGCGCACCGCCCACAGCGAACACACCATCGCCGTCACCGACGACGAGGCGCAGATTCTGACCCGTCGCGCGGAGTGAGCCCCGCCGCCGATCGGGCTCGGGCTTAACCCCCGCCGGTCACCGGATTCGACGTCAGCGGAATGAACCCGCCGTTGATCCACACACCCCAACGGCCGCCCCAGCCCGAGATCCAGACGACGGGCTGGCCCTCCCAGAACTCGGCGGGCTTCGGCGGCGCCCAGGGCGGGGGCACCTCACCCATCGCGGGCGGCGGCGGGGGAGGCGGCTCCGCGCCGGCGGTTGCGGCACCCAGTCCCAGCGCCGCCGCGGTGAGCCCGCCGGCGACGGCCAATGCCGAGAACGCGGTCCTGATCGAGGTCATGAGCATGCCTCCTGGGTTGGCGAACGATGAGATGTGTTGTGCTGCATGGTGTCCCGACTCTTTGCCGCCCGGTCAGACCGAGGCTTCGTCCTTGGGTTTGGGTGGTGACGGCCAGGGCGCCGGCACCGGGCGCTGGCGGACATTCTGCGGCCACCAGAACCACTTGCCCAGCAGCGCCGCGATCGCCGGCGTCATGAACGACCGGATGACCAGTGTGTCGAACAGCAGGCCCAGACCGATCGTGGTGCCGACCTGCCCGATCACCGCCAGTTCGCTGACCGCCATCGACATCATCGTGAACGCGAACACCAGGCCGGCCGAGGTGACCACCGAGCCACTGCCGCCCATCGCCCGGATGATGCCGGTGTTGAGCCCGGCGTGTATCTCCTCTTTCATGCGGGAGACCAGCAGCAGGTTGTAGTCCGCGCCGACGGCCAACAGCACGATCACCGCCATCGCCAGCACCATCCAGTGCAGTTCGAGGCCGATGATGTGCTGCCACACCAGCACCGACAGGCCGAACGAGGCGCCCAGCGACAGCACGACCGTGCCCACGATCACCGCCGAGGCCACGATGCTGCGGGTGATGATCAGCATGATGATGAAGATCAGCCCGAGCGCGGCGATACCGGCGATCATCAGGTCGTAGTTGGCGCCCTCCTGCATGTCCTTGAAGGTCGACGCGGTCCCGCCGAGGTAGATCTTGGAGCCTTCGAGCGGGGTGCCCTTGATCGCCTCCTTGGCGGCCTCCTTGATGGCGTCGATGTGTTTGATGCCCTCCGGGCTCATCGGGTCGCCCTCGTGGCTGATGATGAAGCGCACCGACTTGCCGTCCGGCGACAGGAACATCTTCATGCCGCGCTTGAAGTCCGGGTTGTCGAACGTTTCCGGCGGCAGGTAGAACGAGTCGTCGTTCTTCGAGGCGTCGAAGGCCTGTCCCATGGCCTCCGAGTTCTCCTGCATGGCCTCCATCTGCTGCTGCATGCCGTTCTGCGTGGCATACATGGTCAGCATCATGTCCTTCATGCGTTTCATGGTGTCGATCATCGACGGCATCAGCGCGACCATCTGCGGCATCAGGGTGTCCAGGTGCTTCATGTCCGGGAGCAGATCCTGGATGTCGTCGGTCATGGTGTCGATACCGTCGAGGGTGTCGAAGATCGACCGGATCGCCCAGCACGCCGGGATGTCGTAACAGTGCGGTTCCCAATAGAAGTAGTTGCGCAGCGGCCGGAAGAAGTCGTCGAAGTTCGCGATGTTGTCGCGGAGCTCGGCGACGTCGACGGTCATGTTCTCCATCTTGGTGACCATGCTGTGCGTGGTCGCCGCCATCTCCTTGGTGATGGAGTTCATCTTCTCCATCGTGTCGACGGTGGTCTGCATGTCATCGGCCTGGACCAGCATGTCCTTCATCCGGTCGGATAGGTACTTCTGGTTCATCTTCTGGGTGGTGCCCTGCATGCTGATCTGGAACGGGATAGAGGTGTGCTCGATCGGCGTGCCCTGCGGCCTGGTGATGGCCTGCACCCGCCCGACACCGGGGACGTCGAAGATCTCCTTGGCGATCTTGTTGATCACCAGGAAGTCCGCCGAGTTGCGCAGGTCGTGGTCGGTCTCGACGAGTAGCAGCTCGGGGTTCATCCGGGCCTGCGGGAAGTGCCGGTCGGCCGCGGCATAGCCGACGTTGGCCGGCAGGTCGGCCGGCAGGTAGTCGCGGTCGTTGTAGTTGGTGCGGTAGCCGGGCAGCGTGAGCAGGCCGACCAGCGACAGCGCGATCGTGGCGACCAAGATCGGTCCCGGCCAGCGAACCACCGCCGCGCCGACCTTGCGCCAGCCGCGGACCCGCATCGCCCGCTTGGGTTCCAGGGTCTTGCCGAACCGGCTGGCCACCGTGATGATGGCGGCGCCCAGCGTCAGTGCGCACAGCACCACCGTGGTCATGCCGACCGCCAGCGGGATGCCCAGCGACTTGAAGTACGGCAGGTTCGTGAAGTGCAGGCAGAACGTCGCGCCGGCGATCGTCAGACCGGAGCCCATGATGACGTGGGCCGTGCTGCCGAACATGGTGTAGTAGGCGCGTTCGCGGCTTTCCCCGGCGCCCCGCGCCTCCTGATATCGCCCGATCAGGAAGATCGCGTAGTCGGTCGAGGCCGCGATCGCCAGCGTCACCAGGAGGTTGGTGGCGAACGTGGAGAGGCCGATGATCTCGTAGTAACCGAGGAACGCCACGACGCCGCGCGCCGCCGAGAGCGACAGCACCACCAGCAGCAGCGTGAGGATCACCGTGATGATCGACCGGTACACCAGTAGCAGCATCACGATGATGACGGTGAACGTCAGCGCCTCGATCATGTTCATGCTGCGGTCGCCGGCGATGTGCTGGTCGGCGGCGATCGCCGACGGGCCCGTCACGTACGCCTTGACGCCCGGGGGCGGCTGCACGCTGTTGACGATGTTTTGGACGGCCTCGACCGACTCGTTGGCCAGCGCCTCGCCCTGGTTACCGGCCAGGTAGGCCTGCACGTAGGCGGCCTTGCCGTCGGCGCTCTGGGCGCCCGAGGCGGTCAGCGGATCGCTCCAGAAGTCCTGGACGTGCTCGACGTGCTTGGTGTCGGCCTCGAGCTTCTTGATCAGCTCGTCGTAGTAGGCGTGCGCGGGGTCGCCCAGCGGCTGCTGGCCCTCCAGCACGATCATCGCCGAGCTGTTGGACTTGAACTCGTCGAAGACCTCGCCGACCCGTTTCATGGCGATCATCGAGGGCGCCTGATCGGGGGTCATCGACACCGAGCGCATTTGCCCAACCGTCTCCAGCTGCGGGACGATGACGTTGAGCACGACGATCACGGCAACCCACGCGAGGATGATCGGGATCGCCAGCCGGCGGATCCATTTGGCGATCCCCGACGGCCGGGAGTGCTTGTCGACCGGCAGCGCGTCGGTGGGGGCGTTGTTCGTGTGTTCGCTCATGCGGATTTCACCAAGCAGAAGGTCTGGGCGTTGAGGCCCGTCGAGGTCCGTTCGTCCTTGACTTCATCGTCGACGGTGATCCGGCAGGTGATCGTGTTGCCGTCGCCCTGCGCGACGACGTTCGGGAAGACCGACGGGGCGGTGCTCTCCAGCGTCAGCGTCCAGGGCAGCGATGCCCCGTTGACGCTCTGCGGCTTCGCGTCGAGGTCGAGGTAGTTGATGTCTGCGTAGGAGCCGTCACCCCAGATCTCGTACTTGACGACCTTGGGATTGAACGGCTCCGTGTCGGCGAACACGACCGAGCCGCCGGTGTTGTCGCCACTGCCGAAGAAGGTGCGGATCCGCATGACGGTGAAGCCGGCGATGACCACCACAATCACGATGACCAGCGGTATCCACACTCGTTTAAGCAGTTTGAAAATGGGAAACCTCCTGGAGGCGTCGGTCTCTCAGCTAACGGGCGGTCGATGTGTTGTCGAGGGTGGGACGGCGGCGGCCGCAGGCCTCTCGAGCCCGCCGTCCCTTCTTCATCGCTGCATTACCCTACCGACCCGTGTCACGGAACCGATTAGACCATATAACAGAGTTGCGACCTTAATCGGGGCGAACGTTCCGCTGAAGCGGTCCGCCCGTCGGGGGGTGGCCGGCCTACGCGGCTCTGCTGGCGTGGTCAGGGACGCGGGGCGACGCAGGTCACAGGGACGCGAGTTCAGTGACCTGGGTCACAATACCTCCTGTCGGCGCTCGGACCGTCTCGATTCGATCTGTTTGCTACGTGAGGGTGGACGCCACCCCCGTCCTAGCTAGCCGTCCCAGCCCCATGCCTGCGGCCCGGTCATTCGTGTGGTCATTTTTTCGTCATTGGTTCGGTCGCGGCATGGTCACTGTGCGGTCATTGTGCGCTGAGGCGGGGCCCAGCGCCCGTAACCGCCGCATTATGCCGTTGACGTCGGTGTAACAGGTTTGCCATCGAACGTTCCTAGTGTGGGTCGGTCGAATCTCCGCGAACTCCGCGGTCCAGCGCACGATAAGCACGATAAGGAAGTCCATTGAGCGGAAATGCTGCCCGGCTGCAGGCGATCAACAACGTCGAGTCCTACGAGCCACCGGCGTTCACCTTCGATCCGGCCGAGCCGCCGGGATCGATCTTCGGGATGAACGTGTTCACCAAGGCCGAGATGCAGCTGCGTCTGCCCAAGTCGGTTTACAAGTCGGTCGTCGCGACCATCGAGAAGGGGGCCAAGCTCGATCCGGCGGTTGCCGACGCGGTGGCCTCGGCGATGAAGGACTGGGCGCTGTCGAAGGGCGCGACCCACTACGCCCACGTCTTCTACCCGATGACGGGCCTGACCGCCGAGAAGCACGACAGCTTCCTCGAGCCGGTTTCCGACGGGCAGACTCTGGCCGAGTTCGCGGGCAAAACCCTCATCCAGGGCGAGCCCGACGCGTCGAGCTTCCCGTCGGGCGGACTGCGCAGCACCTTCGAGGCCCGCGGATACACCGGCTGGGACGTCACCAGCCCGGCCTACATCCTGGAGAACCCGAACGGCAACACGCTGTGCATCCCGACGGTCTTCGTCTCGATGACCGGTGAGGCGCTGGACTACAAGACCCCGCTGCTGCGCAGCCAGCAGGCGATGGGCGCGCAGGCCGCGCGCATCCTGACGTTGTTCGGACACAAGAACTTCGACCACATCGTGTCGTTCTGCGGTCCCGAGCAGGAGTACTTCCTGGTCGACCGGCACTTCTTCCTGGCGCGGCCCGACCTGATCAACGCCGGGCGCACCCTGTTCGGCGCCAAACCCCCCAAGGGCCAGGAGTTCGACGACCATTACTTCGGCGCGGTGCCCGATCGCGTGCTGGCGTTCATGATGGACACCGAGCGCGAGCTCTTCAAGCTGGGCATTCCCGCCAAGACCCGGCACAACGAGGTGGCCCCCGGCCAGTTCGAGGTGGCCCCGATGTTCGAGCGCGCCAACATCGCCGCCGACCACCAGCAGCTGCTGATGACGGTGTTCCGCAAGGTCGCGCAGAAGCACGGCATGGAGTGTCTGTTCCACGAGAAGCCGTTCGCCGGCGTCAACGGTTCGGGCAAGCACGTCAACTTCTCGATGGGCAACTCGCAGTTCGGCAGCCTGCTGGTGCCCGGTGACACCCCGCACGAGAACGCCCAGTTCCTGGTGTTCTGCGCCGCGGTGATCCGTGCCGTGCACAAGTTCGCCGGCCTGTTGCGGGTGTCGGTGGCGTCGGCCACCAACGATCATCGCCTGGGCGCCAACGAGGCGCCGCCGGCCATCATCTCGATCTTCCTCGGCGCGCAGCTGGCCGACGTGTTCGAGCAGATCGCCAAGGGCGCGGCGACGTCGTCGAAGGGCAAGGGTTCGATGATCATCGGCGTCGACACCCTGCCGGACCTGCCGACCGACCCGGGCGACCGCAACCGCACCAGCCCGTTCGCGTTCACCGGCAACCGGTTCGAGTTCCGCGCCCCGGGCTCGGGCCAGACCATCAACGTGCCGATGATCATCCTGAACACGATCATGGCCGACTCGCTGGACTACATGGCCACCGTGCTGGAGACCGCCGTCGCCGCCGGGGAGGATTTCGACTCCGCGGTGCAGAAGCTGCTCACCGACATCATCACCGAGCACGGCGCGGTGGTGTTCAACGGTGACGGCTACTCGGAGAACTGGCAGATCGAGGCCGCCGAGCGCGGCCTGCCGAACCTCAAGACCACCATCGACGCCATCCCGGAGCTCGCGACGCCGGAAGCCATCGAGGTGTTCGAGAAATACGGCGTCTTCAGTGCCCGCGAGCTGCACAGCCGTGTCGAGGTGCGCTACGAGACCTACGCCCTGACCGTCGGTGTCGAGGCCAAGCTGACCCTGGAACTCGGCTCGACGGTGATCCTGCCCGCGGCGATCCGCTACCAGACCGAGCTGGCGCAGAACGTGGCGGCGCTCAAGGCGGCCGGTGTCGAGCCCGATATGGCCGCGCTGACGTCGGTGTCGACGACCGTCTCGGAGCTTTCCGGCGCGCTGGCGGCGCTCAAGACGGCGATGGGCACCCACGGCGGCGATTCCGCCGTCGAGGAGGCCAAGCATGCCCAGAGCCTGCTGCCGTTGATGGAGGCCGTCCGGGCGGCCGCCGACAGCCTGGAGGGCACCGTCGCCGACGACCTGTGGTCGCTGCCCACCTACCAGGAGATGCTCTACATCCTCTGAGCTTCGACCTCCGAGCGAACTTCTGGCCGGCCCCGATCTCGGGGCCGGCCAGAGGCCGAATGGGCTCCGCCTGACCCACGCCTGAATGTTCACGCCGAATTCCCCGATCGTTCGGCACCCCGCGCGGACGCGCCGCCGGGCCTGCGCCACTATCCAATGGTGCCCACACCGCGCCCGAGCGCCCCGGGGGATGTTCCCCAGACCGGCATCCCGCCACAGCTGGCCGGCCGTATGACCATGGCCGAACAGCACGAGTGGCACCGGTCCTATCTGCGTCGCCACCCCGTGTCGAGGCGCAACTTCCTGCGCGGGTCGGCGGCCCTGGCGGCGGTCACCGCGGTGGGGGTCTCACCGTTCGGTCGCCGCGCCTACGCGCAGGACGCCCCCCTGGCAGTGGCGAACCGCCGGGTCGGGTACGGGGCCGACGCCTCCAGCCAACTGCGGTTCGCCGCACAGCTGTCCGGGAATCCCGGCGATGTCAGGGTCTTCCTGGACCACGGACCCACCCCGGCCCTGGGAGCGAGCACCGAGGCCGAGATCCGCAACCTGATCACCCAGATCCCCGACAGCCGCGGCGGAGTGCTGGCCGCCGAACAGTTCTATGCCCACGCGCCCGTCGACGGGCTGGCCGGCCGCACACCGCACTTCTACCGGTGGCGCACCCAGGACGGCTTCGTCGGCGACATCGTCTCGGCGTCCACCGCCATGCCGAGCGCACGCGACGCGCTGGCGCCGTTCCGGTTCACGATGATGGGGGATCAGGGCACCGACGAGACCCCGCTGCTGCCACCGGGTCTGGCACCCGGCGACTACGACGACAAGTACTACAAGCCCGACAACGACCCCGCCGTGCCGCACACCGACAACGTCTTGCGTCAGATCATCGCGTCGCGCCCCGACTTCCACGTGCTCGCCGGGGATATCGCCTACGCCGACCCCTCCGGCATGGGCAGGTCGCCGATGTTCGTGCCGTCGGGAGCTAAGAGCCCCAGCGGTTTCGACAGGTTCAATCCGTACGTGTGGGACGTTTACCTGGGGTCGATCGAAGCCAGCGCGTCGACGACGCCGTGGATGTTCGCCACCGGCAACCACGACATGGAGGCCGCCTACCCCGTTCACGGCTACGGCGGACATCTGGCGCGCCTGGACTTCCCGGACAACGGCCCGGCGCCGTGTCCGTCGGTGTACTCGTTCGTCTACGGCAATGTCGCCGTGCTGTCGTTGGACGCCAACGACGTCAGCTATGAGATCACCGCCAACACCGGGTATTCCCATGGCGCACAGAACACCTGGGTGGCCCAGAGGCTGGCCGCGCACCGCGCCGACCCCGCCGTCGACTTCATCGTCTGCTTCTTCCACCACTGCGCCTACTCGACCGTCGAGGCGCACGCCAGCGACGGCGGCGTGCGCGCGGCGTGGTGCGAGCTGTTCGACCGCTACCGCGTCGACCTGGTGCTGCAGGGCCACAACCACGCCTTCGAGCGCTCGGACCCGATTCGGGCCGGGACACCGACGGCCGTGGCCGCCGACTACGCGACGGTCCATCCCGAGACCGAAGGCACCCTGTACTACACCGTGGGCAGTGGCGGGCGACCGCGCTACACCTTTGCGCCCGGTGAGCTGCAGTCCTACCGCGGCCACGAGATCCCCGATACGTTCGTGCCCAACAGCTACGTCTGGACCGCCGACGGGGACAAGCAGCAGGAGGCCGTTGGGTGGTCGCGGGTGCGGTTTCTCGACTACGCCTTCATCCGGGTGGACGTGCGGCCGGGCCGGCTCGTCAGTGAGATGGACGTGGTGGCCGTCGACGAGTACGGCCGAGAGTTCGACACGCTGACGCTGCGCCGCCGGGTGCGTGCCTGAGTCGGGAGGCGGCTATTCGCTGCCGACGCCGTGATGGACGTGAAACAGGTTGTCGGGGTCGACTTTGCGTTTGATCGCGAGCAGCCGCTCGTAGTTCGGCCCCCAGAACGTCTGCTGCCAGTCCGGTTCGAAGTAGTCGGCCTCGTTGGAGTAGGTGCCCGCGCCGGGGGTCGCCGCGCGGATGATCCCGATCGCCCTGTTGGTCACCTCCGCGTCCCTGCGCGCCGCATCGAGGTCGGGCTCGTGGCCGGGAACCCCGGGGTAGGCGGTCTGCTGGCGCGAGCCGACCGTGGCGAAGGCGGCGGCATCCAGGCAGGCGGGGTTGAGGCTGGTCCTGCGTTCGCGCGCCAGCACCTCCTCCGACGCCCCGGCCAGCCCCTTGTTGACGTGCAGGGTGACCCGGGCCAGCCGCGTCGCCGCGAACAGGGTGTCGGTGAGATCGTCGGGGGTGTCGCGGAACATCCCCTGCGGGATCCACCGGGACAGATAGGTGACGATGAACTGCGACACCTCGCCCTGGTTGCTCGTCCACCAGAACTGCGCGGGCGGCTGCCCGGGACGGGGGTCGAGGGTGACCAGGCCGGGCTCGACCCGCTCCCAGTACTCGGGATTCCACAGGTCCCGGAAGGGATGGGTGCTGAAGTCCAGATCGACCTCGGCGACCCCGTCGGCCCGCAGCGCCGCGGTGAACGGCTCCCACACCGCGCGCGCCTGCTCGGTGGTCAGGTCCAACCAGACCATCGACAGGTCGAGGGTGTTCTCGGGCTGGATGGCGATCTGCTCGCCCCAGGACCCGTCGGTGAGGGTGGGGAAGAACCTGACGAAGCGGCCCAGCAGCTCGCGGAATGCGTCCTCTCCGGCCGCGGTGATGGTGCCGCTCAACGCGCCGACGGTCTGCGGAATCGGGTGGGCAAGATAGGTGATGCGGCTGACGATGCCGAAGGTGCTGCCGCCACCGCCCTTCAGCGCCCAGAACAGGTCGCTGTCCTGGTACTCGTTGACGGTGCGCACCTGGCCGTCGGCGGTCACCACCTCCATCTCCAGCACGCCCCCGGCGCCGCTGCCGAAGCGCTTCGAGAAGTTGCCGAACCCGCTGCCGAGGGTGAACCCGCCGCAGGCGCCCACCGAGGTGCACCCGCCGCCCTGAACGTAGACGTCGTGGGCGGTGGCGGTCTGGTAGACCTCCAGCCATCGCGCTCCCGCGGCGGCGCTGACCGCCGGGGTGGGCGGGGTGTCGGGGCTCGCCCCCGCGGGCCGGAACTCGGGGTCGAAGCCGACATCGCGCATGTTGTGCGTCCACACCAGCAGCGAGTCGGCCGCGTTGTTGCGTCCCAGGTAGTCGTGGCCGGTGCCCTTGACGGCCAGCCGCACGCCCTTGTCCCGGGCGAAGTTCACCGCCGCCGCGATGTCGTCGGCGTTCTGCGCCGCGACGGCGTACGGGCTGACCTGGTTCTCCCAGGCGTCGAGGTAGCCGTTGGTCTGCAGCGCGCCGGGCTGCTCCTCGATCCAGAACGGATTCTTGAGGTTGGTCAGCACCGAGGAACACGCGTCGCTGGATGCGTCGGCGCGGCAGGGGGCCAGCGGGGGATCGACGGCGATCAGGCGGCCGCCGACCCGTTCTCGCAGTGCCGCCCATTCGTCCTGGCTCGGCAGTCCGGCCGGCGGGGTCGAGCCCGCCGCCGGGGTGGCCGGTCCGCCGTCGCCGGCCGAGGAACAGGCGGTGAGCACCGCCAATGCCGACGCGGCCGACGCCCCGCTGAGGAAGCCGCGCCGCGAGATCATCGAGAATTCCCGTTCGCTTGCCATGTCGGCGCAGCGTAGCGAGCCGTGTTCGTGACGGGACGGCAATGGCGAAATGCGTTGACACTCGCCGAGACTGCAGGTTCTGGCGACCCTACTCGCGAAACGTGTTCAGAACCTGCGGCTTCGGCGCCACCCCGGGGTGGGGTCAGCGGTCGGACGGGCGGATCAGCGGGCGCTGCACCTTCTTCCAGTCGGGGTAGCCCCGGTGGGCCCGCTGGGTGGACTCCACCGCAGCCAACGCGCTGGCGTCGGAGGCCGACGTGGTCATCGGGATCGGCACCGCGACAGCGGTTTGAACGCGTCGTTGACGGTCACGTCCCCGGAGTCGGGCCACTCGAGCTCCCGCAGGACCGGCGCGCTGACCCGGGTGGCGAAGGTGTCGGCCGGCGCCGTCGAGAACGACTGTGCTCCGACCACCACATCCTGTCACGACTTTGTTCTGACATTCTCACTTGTAGACATAGCACGGTAGGCTGGATCGCACTGCTGTGCGGGGGCTCAGTGGCCGCCCTGACCGAACGGAGCGAGGTTGACCACCACGATGGTGCCCGTCGAGCTCGATCGCTCGAGTCCGGTCCCGCTGTATTTCCAGGCCGCGCAGGCGTTCGAGAAGGCGATGCTGGACGGCCAGCTCAAGCCCGGGGACCGGTTCGAGAACGAACTCGCGCTGGCCGACCGGCTCAATCTGTCCCGGCCGACCACCCGCCGGGCCATCCAGGAACTGGTGGACAAGGGCCTGCTGGTGCGCAAGCGGGGGGTGGGTACGCAGGTGGTTCAGACCCCCGTGCACCGGCCCGTCGAGCTGACCAGCCTGTTCGACGATCTGGCGCGGGCCGGGCAGGAACCGGCGACCCGGGTGCTCGGCTACGAGATCGGGCCGGCGCCCGACGACGTCGCCGAGCAGCTCAATCTGGCGCCCGCCAGCGAGGTGGTGACCATGCGTCGCCTGCGCATCTCGGGTGGGCAGCCGCTGGCGGTGATGGCCAACTACCTGCCCGCCGCGCTCGCGCCCGACCGGGAGGAGCTCGAGCGGGCCGGTCTCTACCAGGCGCTGCGGTCCCGCGGGGTGCACATCCGGTTGGCGCGACAGCGCATCGGTGCCAGGGCCGCCGATCGCGACGAGGCCAGGCTGCTCGACGAGAAGCCCAAGGCGCCGCTGCTGACGATGCAGCGCACCGCCTTCGACGACTCGGGCCGCATCGTCGAGTGCGGTAGCCACGTCTACCGCGCCTCGCGGTACTACTTCGACACCACCCTGATCGACCGCTAGCCCGATATTCCGCCAATTCCCCTGGTGCGCAGGGAATGTGGATTCCCGATCGTGCCGGCGGGGTGTCCGCTCCCACGGACGGTCGCCGGGCTCCGGCCAGCACCCCGATGCGGGGGTGTCATGCCGGCACACCGGAGACCACATCGGAGACCACATCGCGAAGATGGGCCACACTGCTCAGGACATCGGCCAGTGGACCGGACCCGGCCGGTTCGGCGCCGAGGATCTGCGGGCCGACGCCCGGCTGGCGCTGCGCACGATCCTGCAGGAGCGCGGCGCGCTGCCGCCCGAGTCGCCGCGGCCGGTGCCGGTGCAGATCGTGACTCCGCACAACATCCCGGCCTGAGGAGGCAGCGCTGAGCGACTGCTCAGCAGGGGTGATGCGAAGTTACTCGCGCGTAGGCCCCGGCTCTTAGAGTTAACCTGTCCGCAAAAGTGACGAAAACCACAGTTATGTCTCAGGTGGGCCTGCAGCACGGCGCTGATCTGCACATTTCTGCTCGAAGTGGCGGCGTGTCGACGGACCTCGCAGTTCAGGTCCCCCTAAGAGAAGTGCAATAATCGGTACTCCGAGTGACATCAACTCTGAGCGGGCGTCATCTGCGGCGCGTCCGGCGGGACCGCCGCCGATTTCGGTGCGCGGCGGGGTACCCGGAATTGACAGCATTTCGGTGGTCGCGGGGCGTGGTCGTCAGGCAGCGCCAGGGACCACCCGAGAATCGAGGAAAGGCGGGGACGTGAGTCCGAACGACGGCGCGACTCCGGGCGGCCCCAGCGACCCCAGCGGACCCGGACTCAATGGCGCACAGACCGGGGCCCCTCGGCAGAAGCTCGAGAAGGTCGTCATCCGTTTCGCCGGTGACTCCGGTGACGGCATGCAGCTCACCGGTGACCGCTTCACCTCCGAGGCGGCGCTCTTCGGCAACGACCTGGCCACCCAGCCGAACTACCCGGCCGAGATCCGCGCACCCCAGGGCACCCTGCCCGGGGTGTCGTCGTTCCAGATCCAGATCGCCGACTACGACATCCTCACCGCCGGTGACCGTCCCGACGTGCTGGTGGCGATGAACCCGGCCGCGCTCAAGGCCAACATCGGCGACCTGCCGCGCGGCGGGCTGGTGATCGCCAACTCCGACGAGTTCACCAAACGCAACCTGGCCAAGGTCGGCTACCAGGCCAACCCGCTGGAGACCGAGGAACTGTCCGACTTCGTCGTGCAGGCCGTCCCCATGACCACGCTGACCCTCGGCGCCGTCGAGGAGATCGGCGCATCGAAGAAGGACGGCCAGCGCGCCAAGAACATGTTCGCGCTCGGCCTGCTGTCGTGGATGTACGGCCGGCCGATCGAGACCAGCGAGACCTTCATCCGGGAGAAGTTCGCGCGCAAGCCCGACGTGGCCGAGGCCAACGTCCTGGCGCTGGTGGCCGGCTGGAACTACGGCGAGACCACCGAGGCGTTCGGCACCACCTACGAGGTCGCGCCGGCCAAGCTGCCGCCGGGTGAGTACCGCCAGATCTCGGGCAACACCGCGCTGGCCTACGGCATCGTGGCCGCCGGGCAGCTGGCCGACCTGCAGGTGGTGCTGGGCAGCTACCCGATCACCCCGGCGTCGGACATCCTGCACGAGCTGTCCAAGCACAAGAACTTCAACGTGCTGACCTTCCAGGCCGAGGACGAGATCGCCGGCATCGGTACCGCCATCGGCGCGGCCTACGGCGGTGCGCTGGGTGTGACCACCACCTCCGGGCCCGGCATCTCGCTGAAGTCCGAGGCCATCGGCCTGGCGGTGATGACCGAGCTGCCGCTGGTGGTCATCGACGTCCAGCGCGGCGGCCCGTCGACCGGTCTGCCGACCAAGACCGAACAGGCCGACCTGCTGCAGGCGATGTTCGGCCGCAACGGCGAGTCGCCGGTGGCCGTGCTGGCCCCGCGCTCGCCCTCGGACTGCTTCGACATCGCGGTGGAGGCGGTGCGCATCGCCGTCACCTACCACACCCCGGTGCTGCTGCTCTCCGACGGCGCCATCGCCAACGGCAGCGAGCCCTGGCGCGTCCCCGACATCGAGGGATACGCGCCGATCGCGCACACCTTCGCGAACGCCGGTGAGCCCTTCCAGCCGTACGCGCGCGACCCCGAGACCCTGGCCCGCCAGTTCGCGGTGCCCGGCACCCCCGGGCTCGAGCACCGCATCGGCGGACTGGAGTCGGCCAACGGCTCCGGCAACATCTCCTACGAGCCGGCCAACCACGACCTGATGGTGCGGCTGCGACAGGAGAAGGTGGCCGGCATCAAGGTGCCCGATCTGGAGGTCGACGACCCCACGGGCGACGCCGAGCTGCTGCTGCTGGGGTGGGGCAGCTCGTACGGCCCCATCGGGGAGGCGTGCCGGCGGGCCCGGCGCCGGGGCGTCAAGGTCGCGCACGCACAGCTGCGCCACCTCAACCCCTTCCCGGCCAACCTCGGGGAGGTGCTGCGGCGCTACCGCATGGTGGTGGCCCCGGAAATGAACCTCGGCCAGCTGGCATTGTTGCTGCGGGGCCGATACCTGGTCGACGTGCAGTCGGTGACCAAGGTGCAGGGGATGGCGTTCCTGGCCGACGAGGTCGAGGACATCATCGCCTCCGCGCTGGACGGCACGCTGGCCGACAAGGAACGTGACAAAGCCAAGTTCGCACGGCTGGCCGCGGCCACCGTCGAGTACAGCGGCGTAGGAGCTGACGCATGACCGACCTGATGAACAGCATCACCGGCGTCGACCTCGGGTTGACACCGGGTCTGTCCAAGACCAGCGGAGTGCCCACCACCGACCAACCGCAGAAGGGCAAGGACTTCACCAGCGACCAGGAGGTCCGTTGGTGCCCCGGGTGCGGTGACTACGTCATCCTCAACACCATCCGGAACTTCCTGCCCGAGTTGGGCCTGCGGCGCGAGAACATGGTGTTCGTCAGTGGTATCGGCTGCTCCAGCCGGTTCCCCTACTACCTGGAGACCTACGGGTTCCACTCCATCCACGGCCGCGCGCCGACCATCGCCACCGGCCTGTCGCTGGCCCGCGAGGACCTGTCGGTCTGGGTGGTCACCGGCGACGGCGACGCGTTGTCGATCGGTGGCAACCATCTGATCCACGCGCTGCGCCGCAACATCAACCTGACCATCCTGCTGTTCAACAACCGCATCTACGGCCTGACCAAGGGGCAGTACTCCCCGACGTCGGAGGTCGGCAAGGTGACCAAGTCGACGCCGATGGGCTCGCTGGACTACCCGTTCAATCCGGTGTCGCTGGCGTTGGGTGCCGAGGCCACCTTCGTCGGCCGTGCGCTGGACTCCGACCGGGCCGGTCTGACCGAGGTGCTGCGGGCCGCCGCCGCCCACCGCGGTGCCGCCGTCGTCGAGATCATGCAGGACTGCCCGATCTTCAACGACGGCTCCTTCGATCTGCTGCGCAAGGAGGGCTCGGAGGAACGGGTCATCCGCGTCCACCAGGGCGAGCCGATCACGTTCGGGGCCAACGGCGAATACTGCGTGGTGCGCAACGGCTTCGGGCTGGAGGTCGCCAAGACCGCCGACGTCTCGGCCGAGGAGATCGTGGTGCACGACGCCGCCCTGGCCGATCCGGCCTACTCCTTCGCGTTGTCGCGGCTCAGTGACCAGAACCTGGACCACACCGTGATGGGGGTCTTCCGTCAGGTCAGCCGTCCGACATACAACGACGCGGCCCGTTCCCAGGTCGCGTCGGCCATGGAGACGATCCCGCACGACACCCACGCTCTGCAGTCGCTGCTGCGCGGACGCGACACGTGGACGGTCGAGTAGCGCCTCGCTAGGAGCTGGCCGCGGGCCGGCGTACTCTACGGCCATGTCCTCCTCGTTGGCCGGTGTGGTGCTCGCGGGCGGGGCCTCCCGCCGGATGGGCCGGGACAAGGCCACCGCCGTCTACGCGGGCCCGGCCGGGTCCAGGACGATGGTGGAACACGTCGTGGCGGCGGTCACCCAGCGGTGTGACCCCGTGTTCGTCATCGCCGCCCCCGGTCAGACGTTGCCGCAGCTGCCGGCCACCGTGCTGCGCGACGAGGTGCGTGGGGTCGGGCCGCTGCTGGCCGCCGGACGCGGGCTGCGCGCCGCCGCCGAGGCGGGATGCGAGCGGGCCTTCGTCTGCGCGGTGGACATGCCGCTGATGACCGCGGAACTGATCGACGAGCTGGCCGCCCACGACGGCGCCGAGATCGTCGTGCCCTGGGACGGCCGCGATCACTTCCTGGCCGGGATCTACCGCACCGAGCTGTGGGAGCGCGTCGACGAGCTGGTGGCCGCGGGCCGGCGCAGCATGCGTGCGCTGACCGACGAGGTCCAGACCCAACGGGTGGTGATGGCGCCCTCGGCCGCGCTGACCAACGTCAACACCGCCGAACAGCTCGTCTGAAATAATCCCCAGCAAATTCGCTACAGGGCAATTCGAATAGTTTTCGCGGCCGGAACCGACTTTCGGCACGGTTGTGCTGCGCCTGGCGGGCACGAAAGATGTTGTGCACCAGCTATTTCAGGATTGCGGCGGTGTGTGCAGCCGGTGCCGCGACTCGCAACGGTGCTGTGGCAAAGCCGTATTGGCGTTTGCTGACCGTCGAGCGCCCGACTGGCAACCGGGCGCCGGTGCGGCCCGGGCGGGATCCGCCATTGGAGCCCGAAAGATGTACCACGGCAAGAGTATTGGTGTATCGCTCGTGGATGTCGAGGTGCGCCGGAGCGGGGACGGTGCGGGTGTGCGGCGCACCGGGGCGTTCGGGCCGTGGTGATGGCACCGTAATACCGCGTGATGGTACAGGTGTTTCTCCTTGGGACATTCTGGGAATCGCTGAATATCGACCGTGGCGAATACCCGGACCCGCCGCGAGAGGGTGGCACCACAGGCGTATTCAGGCGCCACACCGTTCACAGCCGCGACACCGCCCGTGCGGTGCCCAGATGAATGGCCTTAGTGCACAGCCCGATTCGCGGTACCCGTTTTTCCGTGTCCCACCTCACAAAATAGTGGTGATTTGGCTCACGAATATCGCGTCGGCGACACCCGCAACCCCGATCCCTACGTCCGGCGATGACCTGCATGAATGGTGGATTCGCGCGGTCGTGATCGCTCCGTTATCAAACCGATATACGCCGTCACCGAGATGTGACTAATGGCCCAAGGGTTTGTACGTTTTCAATCGATCCCCGAGCGGGAGCAAACAAGTTCAGACCGCGAACCCTGCGTGCGAGGGGAACGGTCGACAGGGGCCCGCGGGCACCTCGACCGGCCGCCGGACCCATGCTCCGGCGGGGCAGACGCTGCCTTCCCCGGCGTGCCCGACCGAGACGGCACGCTCCGGCCTGTGCCTTGGCCCAAGACAAGGCAGTCACCCACATCCACCCGTGTGGGTGAGTCGTGGCCGGCGCGTGCGTGGCGAAAGGAAGACATCTTGAAGAACCTCCGGAAGAAGCTCACCATGGCCGCGATCGGTGGCGCGTTCGTCGCGGCGCCGATGGCCGCGTCCCTGTCGGTCTCGGCGGCCACCGCCAACGCCGACGGCGTGAACTGGGACGCGGTCGCTGCCTGCGAGTCCGGCGGTAACTGGTCGATCAACACCGGCAACGGCTACTACGGCGGCCTGCAGTTCACCATGGGCACCTGGCGCGCCAACGGCGGCAGCGGGTCCCCGCACAACGCCAGCCGGGCCGAGCAGATCCGCGTGGCGGAGAACGTCCTGCGCACCCAGGGCATCGGCGCCTGGCCGGTGTGCGGCCGGCGCGGCTGACCCCGGCCGAGGCCGACCACAACTCCACACACGGTGCCGGGCCCGGTGGGCCCGGCACCGTGTGTTTCTGTGGTTTTCCGGCTCAGATCGTCCTACTGCGCGGACGGGTGGTCACCCGGTAGGCGGAACGCCGACCCGGCCGCGATGGATGCCAGATGACCGGTCACGGCGGCCTCGGGGATCAACGCCGTGGCCCGGCTCCCCAGGCCGCCGAGCCAGGCGGGCCGCAGATTCATCGCGCGCCCGATCAGGCGGGACTCGCGCACCAGGGCGTCGACCCGCGGTCGTCGGTGCTCGGCGAAGCGGGCGAAGGCCGCGGCCGGGTCCGCCTGTCTGCGCAGGCACCACGCCAGCACCGCGGCATCCTCGATGGCCTGGCAGCCGCCCTGGCCCAGGTGGGGGCGCATGGGATGGGCCGCGTCGCCGACGACGACCACCGGCCCGCGGGCCCACTGCCGCGCCGGGGCGCGGTCGTAGAGATCGTTGCGCAGTACCTCCGGCGCCGGCGTGGCCGCCAGAAGGGCCGGGATCGGATCGGCCCAGCCGGCGAGTTTGGTGCGCAGATAGGCCAGCTCACCGCCCGGGGCGCGGGCGCCCTCGGCGACGCGCTCGGTGGCGAACCAGTACGTGCGGTCCGCACCCAGCGGGACGTGTCCGACCTCGCAGCCCGGTCCCAGCGTCTCCCCGGCCAGGTCGGGGTCCAGCGGGAACCGCGCGACCCCCCGCCAGGCGGTGTAGCCGGCATAGCGGTCGGGCAGGGCGCCGTTGAGGTGGCGTGCGACGACCGATCTGGTGCCGTCGGCCCCGATCACCGCGGACACGGTGCGGTCTCGGCCGCTGCGGTCCGCGTCGAACCAAACGCGCACGCCGTCGGCGGTCAGCTGCAGCCCCGCCACCGCGGTGCGGTAGCGCACGGTGCCCGGGGACAGCGCGCCGGCCAGGATGTCGCGCAGCCTGGACCGCTGCACCACCACGAGGGGCTCGCCGAGGGCGCCGACGATCCGGTGCGGGGCCGGCCGCCGCAGCCAGGAGCCGTCGCGCCAGCGCACCGCCCCGGCGGTGACGCGACCGCCGGCGTCCCGGACCGCATCGCCCAGGCCGATCTCGTCCAGGGCGGCCAGCGCGTTGGGCCAGATGCTGATGCCCGCCCCGGAGGAGGCCTCGGCGCGCTCCTCGACCACCGTGACCGGGAGGCCGTCGCGCTGCAGGGCCGCGGCGGTGGCCAGCCCGGCGATGCCCGCGCCCACCACGAGGATCCTGCCGGTGCCGTCGGTCATCGGGCGTGCTTCATCGGTGGGACCCCATCGGTCGAACTTACGTCAGGGTCGGCTGAACCTCACCGGGGCACCGGGATTCGCGGCACCGCGTGGGGCGGCGCGTGGGGCGGCGCGTGTCAAGTGGTCGAGACGCCGACTTCACATCCACGAAACGCACGTGTGATTTCCTGACAGGCAACATTGTTAACCACTAGTGGTGAGTTTGGAGCGAGGAACCATCGCATGAGACCCGATCTGGAGCTGACCAGCGTGCCGGGATGGGCCGTCACCCCCACCGGCCCTGATGCCGACCTGACCGGGCGCTCCTGGACGGTGATCGGGTTCGGAACCGACGCCGAGGCCGTCCTGGAGGGCTGGCGGGCGCAGGTGGCCGAGGCCCACCCCGGCGCCGAGCTGCGGGTGCACACGTTCCCCGAGGGATTTAAGCCGGGATCCGAGCCGGAATCCGAGCCGGGCTCGGGCTCCGTCCAGGCGGCGGTGGCCGCGATGCAGGCCGATCTGGCCGACGCCCGCGTCGGTTGGCGGCTGATGGTCGCCGGGCCGGCCCACCTGTGTCTGCGGCTACGCGCGGCGGCGGTGCGGGCCGGCGTGGCCGACGACGAACTGACGGTGGCCAGTACCTCGGTGGACCGCCGAGAGGTGCAGTGCGTGCACTGCGGCGCGGTCACCGGCGCCGACGTCGCCCTCGAAGACGTCCTGCCCTGCGGTGGGTGCGGCCGAAACCTGCTGGTGTACTACCACGTGTCCCGCCGGCTCGGGACCCATCTGGGCTTCCAGGTCGACGCCGAGGCCCTGCCCGAGGCGCTGGCGTCGTGACCGAGACGACCCTGATCGTGCGCCGCATCGACGACACCGTGGCGGGCATCCGGACGGTGGCCCTGGCCCGAAGCGACGGCGCCCCGCTGCCGTCGTACACCCCGGGCAGCCACCTCGTCATCGACTGCGGCGGCGTGGCCAACGCCTACTCCCTGACCGGCGAGTGCATCTCGCCGGACGAGTACGTCGTGTCCGTGCTGGAGTGCCCGGAGGGATCCGGGGGCTCGCGCTGGATACACCACGAGCTGGCAGTCGGGGACAGCGTCGTCACCCGGCCGCCTCGCAGCGCGTTCGCGCCGGTGCTGGCCGCGCGCTATCACCTGTTGATCGCCGCGGGCATCGGTGTCACGCCGATGGTGTCGCATCTGCGCAGTGCCCGGCGGTGGGGCCGGGACACCACGGTGCTCTACCTGCACCGGGAAGGCCGCGGCGCCTACGTCGACGAGGTCAAGGAACTGGCCGGCAGCGCCCGGATCTACACCAGCCGGGCGGACTTCTGCGCCGAGCTCTCCGATGTGCTGGCCGATCAGCCCTTCGGCACCCACCTCTACATCTGCGGGCCTACCGGGTTCATGGACGTCGTGACCGACCGTGCCGCCGAGCTGGGCTGGCCGGCCAGCAGGGTGCACCTGGAGCGGTTCGGCATCGACGCGCTCGACCCGGGCGAGCCCTTCGAGGTGCAGTTGCGTGAGTCCGGCGACACCTTCGTCGTCGAGTCCGACGTCTCGCTGCTGGAGGCCCTGTTGGCCCGGGGGCGCGACGTGTCCAACCTGTGCCGCCAGGGCGTGTGCGGTGAATGCAAGGTGCCGGTGGGCGCCGGCGAGATCCTGCACCGAGACCTCTATCTGACCGATGACGAGAAGACGGCCGGCGACGCGATGATGGCCTGCGTGTCGCGCGCGGCCGCAGACCGATTGGAGCTGAACCTGTGACGAGCACGCCCGAGCTGATCTCGGCCCCGGACCTGGTGCGCACCTTCCCCTTCCCCTTCCCCTTTCCCGCCGACACCTACCGCTACAGCACCAACGTCGAGCCCGCCGGCGGCGCGGTACCCACACCGGCCGGCGAGTGGGGGACCAGGGTGGTCGACGTCGACAGCGAGTACGAGCACGAGATGGCCGAACGGGAGCGGATCCTGGCCGCCGACCCGAGCCGCTACGCCGTCCTGCCGCATATGCGTGCGGCGTGCTGGGACACGATGGTCTTCCTGATGGGCGAGCTGGCCCGGGCCTACCCGGACCGGATGTCACTGACCCGGGACGGCCAGAACTGGCGTTGGCGCAACGAAATCCTGGACATCACACAGGATTTCGTCATCGGCGACGACTCCAGCCTGCCGGCCGAGCCGCTGGCCTACATCGCCGGCCAGGTGCAGGAGGACATCGTGCTGCTCGACCAGCGCGACGGTGACCTGTTCGGCGACGCCGGCGTTGTGACCTTCGCCGCCGACTGGTCGTTCGGATTCGACGTGGGGATGACGTTCCTGGAGATCCACGGCCCGGTGCCCCGGCTGCGCCAGACCGGTGTCATCACCCGGGCCCGCGAGTTCCTGATGCGGTTGCAGCCCAACGAGGTCTACCGCCGCACCAACTGGACCCTGACGATCGGCCGGCGCCTGGACGTGTCCACCGAGCTCTACCCGGAGTGGGGTCCGGACCGGCCGTTCATCCTGACCGTCGACGACGAGACGTTCGGGCGCCTGGTGCATCTGCGGGTGGAGGTGCAGCACCTGATCCGGCTGCCCGAGTCGGGGTCGATCTGCTTCCTGATCCGGACCTACATGCTGCCGTTGCTGGATGTGGCCGCCTTCGAACCGTGGCGTGAACGCACCGAGGCGGTGCTGGCCGACCTGCCCGAGGACATGGCCGACTACAAGGGCATCATCTCCTACCGGGACCGGGCCGTGTCCTGGCTTCGGGAGCGCGCGCCCCGGCCCTGATCGCCTTCGGACAACCCCGGTCGAGTCGCCCGGCGGTGCCGCGCCGCGTGCGCGTCGCCCGCGGCGATGCGCAGGGGGCCGCCGGGGAACGCGGCGTGACGGTTCGCCGAACGGGGCGTGCCGGCCCCGTTGTGAACGGGCGCCGCTCCGATGGCGGCCCTAGTATTCCGGCAGACGACTCGGGATCCGATGTCGCTCCGGAAGGACCGCGGAGATGCGCCTGGTGACGTCGGGTCCGCCCTCCGCGCGGTTGGGCGGGTTGCTCAGCGGCGTCGTCGCGACGCAGATCGTGGACAGCGCCATGCATCTGGCGCAGCCGCTGCTGGTCGCCCATCTCTCCGGTTCGCTGGGGCTGGCCGCCTTCTTCGCCGCCTTCGGCACCGCGGTGCACATGGCGGGCACCTACCTGGCGGGCTGGCCCATCGAACGGTTCGGTGCCCGGCGGGTCCTGGTGGCGGCGACGTTTTTTCGCGGTGCGGTGCTGGCGGGGATTCCGATCGCGATGGCCCTGGGGTTCATCGACCTGGCCTGGGCGATGGGCTGTTACACCGCCGAGGCGCTGGCCCGGGGGTATGTCGATGCCGCGGTGCACACGGTGCCGCTGGAGATGGCCGGCCACCGGGCAGAACTGCTCGACCGGATCAACTCCCGCTACGAGTTGGCCTTCGAGGTCGGGGGTGTGACCGGCCCGCTGATGCTCGGCGGACTGATGATCTGGTCGGACGGGATCGTCCCCCACATCGTCATCCCGATCGGGTTCGTGGTCTCGGCGGCATGCTATCTGGGGGTGCCGGAGCGTTCGGCCGGGCTCACCCACCGGACGGTCGAGGCCGCCGGCGGGGTCCGGTCACCCTCCCGGGGTGGATCCTGGACGGGGCTGAAATACATCCTCGCGCATCGGTATCTGTTGATCGTGGTCCTCGGGTTGATGTCCTTTCACCTCTACGAGTTGCGCAAGCTGCTCAGCGCGTTCTTCGCCAAGGGGCTGCTCGACGACGCGGCCTCGGTCGGGCAGGTCGGGTCTGCGTTCGCGCTCGGCGGTGCCGCGGGTGCGCTGCTCTACGCCGTGACCCGGCACCGCGGTGCCGGAGCCAGATGGGTGGTCTTCGGGGCGGTGGGGACGCTTCTGCTCGCCGTGGGATGGACGCCGGTCAACCTGCCGGCGATGGCGGCCTCGGCCTTCGTCTTCGGCGCCGCCAACGTGTGCGCGCGCCTGGTCCTGACCCGGTGGCGTCAGGAGCTGACCCCCCTGGAACTCGCCGGCGGGGTGACGGCCGCGTCCGAGTTCGGCAGGGCCGCCGTCTCGGTGGCGATCAAGAGTCTGGTCGGGGTGGCGTTCTCGCTCGGGATCGGCGCCTACGCGGCCTTCGCGATCGTGGGCGCCGCGTTGGGGTTGTTCGGTCTCGGCCAGTTGGTGCTGTCGAGGTGGCTCGTGCGGACCGCGACGGCCGGCAGGGGAGAACGGGCGGGGGCCGGGTCCTAGGTGTGCCGGCGTGCTCAGACGACGCCGAGGTAACCCAGCACCGCGGCGAAGGCAACCACCACCAGCGGATTGACCTTGGTGAGCACGAAGATCGCCGTGCAGACCGCGGTCAACAGGTAGGCCCGCCAATCGTGATCGGCGGCGCGGCTCATGACCAGCGAGGTCGCCATGATCAGCCCCACGGTCAGCGGCGGCAGGCCGTGCTCCACGGCGACGCGCCAGCGCGAGTTCTCGGCACGTTGCCAGAATCGCGTGACGACGAACACCAGCACGGCGGCCGGAAAGATCATCGCCGCGGTCGCCACCACGCCCCCGACAATCGCGCCGGGCACTCCGCCGGCCTCCAGCCCGGCGCCGTACCCGACCAGCGTGACGATCAGGATGCTCGGGCCGGGCGCGGCCTGCGAGATCGAGAACACGTCGGCGAACTGGCGGCTGGTCAGCCAGTGATGATCCGTCACCGCGCGCAGGTGCATCTCGGGCAGCACCACGTTGCCGCCGCCGATCGACATCAGCGACAACCCGCCGAACAGCAGGATCAGCTGCAGATAGGTGCTCATGTCGTGGACTGCCCGGACTCTCCGCCGTCACCTGTCCGGCCCCGGGGCCACGCCCACACCACGCCGACCGGGGCGATGAGGGCCAGCACGACGACCAGCGGCCAGCGCAACAGGCCGCTGAGGACGAATGCGGCGGCGAACATCGCCACCGGGATGATCCCCGTCAGACAGACGCGGCCGGTCTTGATGACCATGGCGACGGTCAGCGCCACCGCGGCGGCCGAGGCGCCGTGCAGCGCGCCGTTGACGGCGGGCACCTCCTTGAACCGGAAGTAGAAGTAGCCCACCACCAGCATCAGCGTCACCGGGACGGTGACCAGCCCGAGGATGGCCGCGATCGCGCCGCTGCCGCCCCTGAGTTTGGTGCCGGCGAAGACGGCGAGGTTGATCTGGTTGGAGCCCGGCAGTATTCGGCACATCGTCATCGCCGACAGGAACTCCTCCTCGCCGATCCACCCCTTCTTGGCGACCAGGACCTCCCGTGACCACGCCGACAGTCCCCCGCCGAACGAGGCGACCGCGATGTGGTTGAACGCCAGCGCCAGCTGCAGGTGCGAGACCCGGGGTTGCGGTTCACTCATGGACCAGATCCGGGTCGTCGGGGAACTCGTCTTCGGGTTGCGGGTTGGGGTCCAGAGGATCCGGCGCGTAGTAGCGCTTCGAGGACTTCCAGTCGTCGGTGAACACACCGGAAAGCCGCTCGACGATCGCGGGGTCCTCGAGCACCACACCGAGTTCGCGGCGCAGGTCGAATGCGCTGCGGTCGATGTTCATCGAACCCACCAGTGCCCGTTGGCGATCGACGATGACGAGTTTGGCGTGGGCCCGGAAGTTACGCTGTTTGCGCACCTTGACGCCGAACTTGCGCAGCGTCCGCAACGACGCGAAGGTGTCCAGTTTGTCGCTCTCGCTGATTCCGTGCTGGCCTCCGCACAGCACGCGGACCTTCGCCCCGCGCGCCACCGCGGCCACGATCCGGTCGAGGATGACGGCGTCGACGTACTTGGGATGCTGAACCTCGAGTCGGTGCGTGGCGGTGTCCATGAACTGGGCCATGACGTTGCGCGAGTTGGAGTTACTCCACAACAGCCCGGTGTCCTCGGTGGGCGCCCAGTCGTGGTGGCCCCAGTCGGCCTCGAACCCCTCGATGATCTGTGCCACCTGGGCCGGATCCGTGGTGACGACGCCGAAATCGCGGGTGCGGGTGAAGTACTTGGTGCACAGATTGAACGTGGCGATCAGCGCGGCGCGCGAGTCGGCCACGATCGACTTCTCGTGCGTGACATAGAACGCGGGGTTCGACCATGCCACGTCGACGCCGGCCTCGGCGAGGCTGGCAAACGTGTCGTCGTTGGCGCGCTCGCCGCCGGACTTCACCGGATTGAGCATCACGCGCACCTCGACTCCGGCGCGTCGCCGCTCGATCGCCGCGTCGATGAGATCGTCGTCGGTGAACGTGAACTGCTTGATGCGCAACATCTCGCGTGCGGATCCGATGAAGTCGAGCACGGGCTCCAGCCCGTCGTCCGGCTCCACGATCAGCTGAGGCGTCATCGGCGCGAGCATAGGCGGACCGTAGCAGCCGCGGGTTATCAACGCCGGAAACTCCGCGGTCGACACATCCCGCGGCGGGCCCGCACATCCGTGTCCCACGGGCGATCCCGCGGATCCGGACCCGGCTGACGGGGTCCGGCCCGGGCGAGCATCCAACTGTTCACCTTCTGCTCGGGCGGGGGTTGCCTTGGTTGCCGGGGCTCGCGCTAGCCTCCGGACACGGCAACGGCGACATTGGATTCGATGGCCGTCGCGATGTCGGCGGCCTCGGTCACGGGGGTGTCCTGCGGCCTGCACGCCTGCACGTCGACGACGACGTTGGAGGCGACGGCCAACACGTGCTGGCAGGACCGGATGTCCTCACCGGCGCCGCGGGTGCTGGGGATCGTCAACCGGCGGTCGGTCTCGTCGAGGTCTCCACTGTGCCAACTGGGCAGGGGCCGGTCGTTCAGCGTGATGTTCACCCGGTGATCGGTACATTCCGACCAGCGATCGGCGGACTGCAGGAAGAAATCCCGTGCGGTTTCCGCGTTCTCGTAGCGCACCACCGCCTGCACCGCGAGACTGTCCCACCGGTCGCTGTTCGGGACGCGCAGCGTCTGTCGGCGCATGTCCTGCCAGTTCCCGGGGCCGGGCGGCCCGTAGATCGCCGATTCCGCCACCTGCCAGATCCCCAGGCAGTTCAGGTTGGGCAGCAGGTTGCGGTTGTCGCTCATGGCGGTGACGGGGTCCAGCGGTGTCATGGCTGTGCCCATCACCTCGTCGATATCGGCGCGGCTCAGCAGCAGTCCCGCGGAGGCCGTCGGGTGCTGTAGCACCCCCGCGGTCCCCGCCGGGGTGGACGACGGCGCCGGTGTGCCGTCGCACGCCGACAGTGCCGCGGCGAGCAGCAGGCAGACACCCGCGATCGCACCGGCGGGAGCGCCCGGGCCGGGCCGGCGTCGCCGTGGGCTCGGCGTCACGCGTGGGTGCCGACCGCGGCGCAGGCCTGCTGTACCGCGTAGGCCTCGTTGTTCATCTCGCCCGCCGTGGTGTCCAGCGTCTCGCCGGTGCCCCGAAGCCCCATCTTGATCAGAAGCTTGGTCGCCTTCAACGACCACGAGCGCATCGGTGCCGCGATCTGCGGTGCCAGGCCCGCGATGTTGGAGGCCGACAATGCATCCGCCGCGCCCTGGCGAAGCGCGGTCCGGCTCAGCGTGCTGCTGTTTCGGACCACCTCCGTGTCCCCGGGCTGCCGGTAGGTCTCGAGCGCCTCGGCGAAGTTCTCGTAGTAGAGCGCGGTGCCGTCCAGGATGAGTGCGAACCGGCCGCAGGCCGACACCGCTGCGGGGTCGGCGCCCTCGGCGGTGGGGGCCATGACCTGAACCGGGTTCACGGCGGGCGTTCCGGCGGCCGACGGGTCCTCGGGATCGGCGGACGCCGCGGCGGCCAGGCTCAGGCTCACAGTCAGGCTCAGGGGCAGGCTCACGGGCATGGCCAGGGCCAGGGTTATGCCGGAGCCGGCCGCCACCGTTGCCGACGCGACCGCTCGCATCCACATCGCGGACGCACGCGCCATCCGAATCCTCCTCGGTCGATGCGATTCTGGCGGAAAACGGCCGGGTCCGCGACCTCTGTCGTCGCCGGAACGACCACCATCACGGCCGCGCTGTGTTGTTTGCTCGGCGTTCACCGTCCGGCAACCAAGCGACTGGATACTTCGACGCGGTAACTTTCCTGATGTTAGCTGAGTGCGAGCATCGCGCTGGTCCGTTGCGAGAGGCCGGTATGCCGAACCGATGTGCTGCGCTGCTTGTCATGCTGGTCGTGCTTCCCGCCGCGGCGGTGCCGGTCGCGTCGGCGGACCCGGCCCCGCCGGCGCCCGCACAGCCCGGTGCGCCGGTTCCGGCGCCGGGGGGATCGGTGCCGTCGGGGCCTCCCGCGGTGCTCGTCACGCCCGACGGCTGGACGTTGACGGTCACCGGAAGCGGTGAGTCGCATGTTCCGGTGGCGCCCCTGACGACGGCCATCACCTCGCGCGAGTATCTGGTCAGCGGAACCTATTCGGCCGAGATCACCGGTGCGGGAACCACCTCGCTGACGGGCGGCACGCTGGAGGCGGGGCAGCAGATCGGCTGCGGGATCATCAACGAGGAGTACGAGATGAACCCCAACGCCTCACTGACCCCGTCGATCAACGTGCCGTTGGTCGGGGCGCCGATCCTGGGGATGGGCGCGTCCCTGGAGGGCAAGGTCTACCTGTCGCCGGGTGTCACCAACACCATGTCGATCGAGAAGAAGTCGTTCAAGGGCCGCTCCTCCCGGATATCGGTCAACGGTGTGCGCGTCCGCGTCGACCAGTGCGCCGGGCAGTCGTTCATCCGCTCCTACGCGACGCTGGTCAGCTCGACGGACAACACCGACGACGTGATCAGTTATCTCGGTGTCACCACCGCCGTCTGACCGATGGCCGACCGAGAGACCGTCGCCCGGATGCCGTCGGAAAGCACGGCGCGCGTGGCAACTTCGAACTCCTTCGACGAGAGGCGCCGATCCGCTATGTTGAGTCGTTTCGTGGCAGCTGCCATGTCGGCAGTGCCGGCCGTGGTCAGTGGGGCCACGGTGGTGATGGTGTCGGTGGTGATGGTGTCGGTGGTGATGGTGTCGGTGGTGACGGCGGCGCCGGCCGCCGCCGACCCGGCCCCACCCGGCCCGGCGCTGCCGCCGGTGCCGGGCGAGATCGTGCCCCCGCCACCGGACAACGGGCTGGTGCCCTCCGCCGAGCCGGCGTCGGCGATCACGCCCGACGGATGGACCCTGACCGTTGCGGCCACCGACGAGAGCCAGTTGCCGATCGCCGCGCTGACCACGGCGACGTCCTCCCGGGAATACCTGGTGGGGGGCACCTTCGCCGGTGTCGTCTCCGGCGAGGGCGCCACCGAGTTGAGCGGGGGGACACTTGATGTCGGCTATCAGATCGGCTGCGGGGCCGAGTTGAAGCAGATGCGGTTGATCGGCCAGGCGGGCGTGGGTTCCGCGGGCTCGACGCTGGGGGCCCCGATCCCGTCGGGTCTGTCCGCCCCGTTGACGGGCAAGATCGAGATCCACCCCCGTCCCGGAACCGTGACGCAGGTGTCGGTGGACACGAAGTCGTTCAAGCAGGCGCCGGTGCGGGTGACCCTCAAGGACATCCACATCAAGGTGGACGGCTGCCTGGGGCAGTCGTTCATCCGCTCCTACGCGACGCTGACGAGTTCGACCGCCGATACCAGCGACATCGTGGCCTACTACGGCGTCACCAAGGCCGTGTGAGCCCGGACGTGGAGCACACGCGGTGGGACTCACCGGCCCGGCGTGCCCGAGGCTTCACCGGCGCCGCCCGGGCGGGGATCGTCTGGGCCCTGCTGGCGGGGTCGGTGATCGCGTGCGCGGCACCGGCTGTGGCAGATCCCGCCGCACCCGTGGACCCGGTGGCCCCGGTGGCCCCGGTGGCCCCGGGGGGCCCGCCGGCGCCCCCGGTGCGAACCGGAGGGCCCTCGATACCGCTCATCGGGGCGCCGCCGGGTCCCGGGGGACTGGGTCTGCTCGGTCCGTCGGTCAGCGGGCTGGACCCCGGCACGATCCTCGGCCAGCACGAGGTTCCGTCCCCGCCCGGCGCCGGGCCCGGGACACCGCCGAACCTGTCGATCTTCAACAACGCCTACGGGCTTCCGCAGTACCTCGAGCCGTCCGCGCCCGGGCAGGGCACCCAGTTCGGCGTGGCCCCGGGCCAGGAGAACGCCAACGTCAGCCCGCGGGAGTGGTTCGGCCAGTGGATCGAGATGTACCGCGACGGCCGGCTCCGGGGTGGTCTGCTCGGCCAGCTGCCCGAGGCGGACCTGGGGCGGCCCCTGCCCGGGACCGCGCCGTTGCCCGGCACCAACCTCCCGCCGGGCCTGGTGGAGTATCTGCCGGATCCCGCCGCGGGCCCGCCGGCCCCCGCGCCACCGCCCGCCGGCTGACCGGCTGTGCCGCGGGTTGTTTGACCCGCACACGGCGGATGGGCCCCGCTCAACGCTGAGCGGGGCCCACCCGATTCCGTGCCGCGTCGTGCGGCCCGGTACTGCCTAGTAGGCGGTCGGTTCGCCCTCGGCGGCCGGTCCGCGTTCGACCGGCTGGTGTTCGATGATCTGCCGGTAGGCGTGGTTCTCGTGCTGGATCATCCGGACGAAGAACGCGATGAACAACACGATGGCCAGGATCGTGAAGATCCACACGCCCGCGGAGTAGCCGCCGAACGTGAACACCACCCCGGGCTCGTCGTAGCTGTCGATGGGACTGAACATTTAGACCTCCTCTGCGACGACGACGACGGTGCCGTTGGTGCGCATCGCGGTGACGGGGATGCCCTCCGGGTACGGCGTGGCCGGAATCTCGGTGAGGTCCAGGCCCTGCTCCTCCACCTCGGCCGGGATACGCAGCAGGCCAACCTTCTTCAGGAACAGCGACACCAGGTAGGCGGGGAAGAACCCGAGCGCGGCGAACACCAGCGCACCGACGAGCTGGCCCCAGAAGGAGATCGACGGATTGCCGTCGGTGTTGGGGTAACCGGCCAGGAAGATGCCGGCCATCACCACCGAGTACAGACCCATCCCGCCGTGCACGGTGACAGCGCCGACGACGTCGTCGATCTTGAACCGGTCCAGCAGCTTGCCGATGTAGGGGATCAGCCCACCGCCGACCAGTGCGATGACGAAGGTCAACGCCGGGTGGTAGAGGTCCAGCCCGGAGGCCACCGAGATGACCCCGGCCAGACCGCCGGAGATGGTCCAGAACGGTTCCCCGCGTGACATCACGTAGGCGCCGATCACGCCGCCGACCAGACCCATCAGCGTGTTGAACGCGAACGCCGACAGGGTCGTCGGGCTGCCGTAGATCGTCGAGTAGCCGTCGGGCCCGTAGATCACGCAGCCCATCAGGAACCCGAAGAACCCGGCGAAGATCAGGAACAGGCCCAGCAGGGTCAACGGCAGGTTGTGCGGGCGGATCGTCACCGCGGTGCCGTCGGGCAGGAAGCGCCCGATCCGTGGCCCGAGGTTGATCAGGATGCCCAGCGCGGCGAAGCCGGCGATCATGTGCACGCAGCCGGCCGCGCCGACGTCGTGGAAGCCGAGCTTGGTGAGCATCCAGCCCGCGCCGTGCCATCCCCAGGCCGCGCCGATGATCCAGACGACCGAGCCGACGAACACCGTCAGGATCAGGAAGCCGCTGGTGCGGATCCGTTCCAGCACCGCGCCGGACATGATCGACCCGGTGGTGGCGGCGAACAGGGCGAAGGCGCCCCAGAAGATGCCACTGGCCTGGTCAGCGGTGTTGGGCCCCATGTTGTCGCTCCACGGCAGCGCCGCCGTGGCGAGTTCGTCGATCCTGATCCAGCCGCTGGGCATGGCGTTGTACAGGAACCAACCGACGAAATAGAACGACGCGACGATCGTGGCGAATGCCAGCAGGTTCTTCATCGCGGTTGCCAACACGTTCTTCGACCGTGACGCGCCGATCTCATAAGCCAGGAAGCCGGCGTGGATGAGCATCATCAACGCGATCGACATCCAGTAGAAGAACTCGTTGTTGACCGCAGTCATGGACGATAAGGCGTCCTCGACTTCAGGTGTCACACGGACCTCCGACCAGGTGATTTGTGGAAGGGATGTTTCTTGTCAGTGTCCTGAGGGCACTGACGGTTTACGAAACTTGACGCTAGCTGTGGCTGTGTGTCCCACCGGTCACTGCGCGTTAATTCCCCGTGAAGTCCTCGCGCGGAGCCCATCGGCAGCGCCACCGTGCCCGCCACCGTGCCCGCCGCCGGCCCGCCCCGTGCCCCCGTCTGTTAGGACTGGCCAATGGCCGCAACCCCATTCGACGATCTCGACGACTACCTGGCGCTGCCGCGCGTAGCGGGCCTGGCGGTCTCACCCGACGGCACCCGGGTGGTGACCACCATCACCGAACTCAACGACAGGGCCACCGAGTACCTGACCGCGATCTGGGAGCTCGACCCCACCGGCGTCGCCCCGGCCCGCAGGCTGACCCGCGGCACCAAGGGCGAGTCGGCGCCGGCCTTCACCGCCGACGGCGACCTGTTGTTCGTCGCGGTGCGGCCCACGCCCGACGACGACGCGCCGCCGGCCGCCCTGTGGCGGCTGCCGCGCGGGGGCGGGGAGGCCGAACGAGTGCTGGAACTGCCCGGCGGGATCCACACGGTGCGCACCGCGCGTTCCGCGGACCGGGCCGTGGTCAGCGCGCCGATGCTGCCCTCGGCCCGCGGCGTCGAGGAGGACCGCCGGTTGCGGGGGCTGCGCAAAGACCATGCGGTGACGGCGATCCTGCACACCGGCTACCCGGTGCGCCACTGGGACCACGACCTGGGCCCCGACGAACCGCACCTGGTCGACGTGCGGGGTCCCGACGGGCCCCGCGACCTCACGCCCGCCCCCGCGGAGGCCCTGCGCGACAGCGGCTTCGACATCAGCCCCGACGGGAGCTTCCTGGTCGCGCAGTGGCGGCGCCCGGGCCCGGGGGCGTCGCTGCACAGCGTGCTCGCGCGCATCGAGATCCCCCGCGACGTCCCCGGGGGCGCACCGGAGGACGGTCCGCCGGCCACGATGACGGTGATCGCCGAGGACCCGCACGCCGAGCTGGAGAAGCCGGCGATCTCACCCGACGGTTCCCAGCTGGCGTTCGTGCGGGAAAGCGTGTCGACCCCGACCCGCGCGCCACGGGTCCAGCTGTGCCGGATGCCTCTCGACGGCGCGCCCGAGCTGGTGGCACCCGACTGGGACCGCTGGCCGGCCTCGGTGGCCTGGGCGCCCGACGGGCAGTCGCTGATCGTCACCGCCGACGACGGCGGCCGGTGTCCGGTCTTCCGGGTGCTGCCCGACGGGCAGGTCCGGCAGCTGACCACCGACGACTTCGCCTACACCGATGTGGTGCCCGCCCCCGACGGCACGATCTTCGCGCTGCGCAGCAGCTACGCCGCGCCCCCGCACCCGGTGCGCATCGACACCGACGGCCGCGTCACCCCGCTGCCGTGTGTGGACCTGCCCGCCCTGCCGGGCACGCTGAGCGAGACGTCCACCGACGGCGGGGACGGCCGCCGCGTCCGGTCCTGGCTGGTGCTGCCCCGCCGGACCGATCCGCCCGCGCCGCTGCTGGTGTGGTTCCACGGCGGGCCGTTGAGCAGCTGGAACTGCTGGTCGTGGCGGTGGAATCCGTGGCTGCTGGCCGCGGCGGGCTACGCCGTGCTGCTGCCGGACCCCGCGCTGTCGACCGGGTACGGCCAGCAGTTCATCCAGGCGGGCTGGGGAGCGTGGGGCGGCCCGCCGTTCACCGACCTGATGGCGGCCACCGATGCCGCGTGCGCCGACCCGCGCATCGACGCGCAGCGCACCGCGGCCATGGGCGGGTCGTTCGGCGGATACCTGGCCAACTGGGCGGCCGGGCACACCGACCGGTTCCGCGCCCTGGTCACCCACGCCAGCCTGTGGGCGCTGGACCAGTTCGGCGCCACCACCGACGCGTCGTACTACTGGCTGCGTGAGATGACCCCCGAGATGGCCGAGGCCAACTCCCCGCACCGCTTCGTCGCGCAGATCACCACGCCGATGCTGGTGATCCACGGCGACAAGGACTACCGGGTGCCGATCGGGGAGGCGCTGCGGCTGTGGTTCGACCTGCTGACCGCCTCGGGGCTGCCGGCCGCACCCGACGGCACCTCCGAGCACCGCTTCCTGTACTTCCCGTCGGAGAACCACTGGGTGCTGACCCCGCAGCACGCCAAGATCTGGTACCGGGTGGTGGGGGCGTTCCTGGCCGAGCACGTGCTCGGCGAGCACGTCGAGCTGCCCGAGGAACTCGGCTGAGACCACCGGTCGGGTAGCGGCCCGCGGCCGGGCCCTGCGGGTGGGCCCTGCGGGGTGGGCGCGCAGGTAGGTTGGGGCCATGGTCGCAACGGAGCGTGAATTCGACATCGTCCTCTACGGCGCCACCGGTTTCGTCGGCAAGCTCACCGCGCAGTACCTCGCCGGGGCGGCCGCCGACCGCCGCATCGCGCTGGCCGGCCGTTCGCCCGAACGGGTTGGACAGGTCCGGTCCGAGCTGGGGGCGGTCGCCCGGGACTGGCCGATCATCACCGCCGACGCGGGCTCCCCGTCCACACTGAACGACCTCGCCGCGCGGACCCGGGTGGTGATCACCACCGTCGGGCCCTACAGCAAGTACGGCCTGCCACTGGTGGCGGCCTGCGCCGCGGCGGGCACCGACTACGCCGACCTGACCGGGGAACCCAACTTCATCCGCGACAGCATCGACCTGCATCACAAGCAGGCCGTCGACACCGGGGCCCGCATCGTGCACGCCTGCGGATTCGACTCCATCCCCTCGGACCTGACCGTCTTCGAGCTCTACCGGCGGGCCGCCGCCGACGGCGCCGGTGAACTGCTGGACACCAACCTGGTCGTCCGCAGCTTCGCCGGCGGGGTGTCCGGCGGCACCGTCGCCTCGATGCTGGAGCTGATGCGCGAATCGTCGCTCGACCCCGACATGCGGGCCCAGCTCAACGACCCCTACACACTGTCCCCCGACAGCGGCGCCGAACCCCAGCTCGGCAGGCAACCCGACGTGCGCTGGCACCGTGGCTCCGAGATCGCCCCCGAACTGCGGGGATACTGGACCGGCGCCTTCGCGATGGCCCTGCCCAACAGCCGAATCGTGCGGCGCTCCAACGCCCTGCTGGATTTCGCCTACGGGCGCAGGTTCGCCTACGGCGAGCAGATGAGCCTGGGCAAATCGCCCCTGGCGCCGCTGGCCGCCGCCGCCATCACCGGCGCCAACGCCTTCGCCCTGGGGCCGGCCACCCGGCTGTTCCACCTGGCGCCGCGCGGCCTCGTCGACCGCATCGCGCCCAAGCCCGGTACCGGCCCCGACGAACACCGCCGCGAGACCGGGCACTACACCGTCGAGACCTACACCACCACGGCGTCGGGTCAGCGCTACCGGGCCACCATGTCCCAACAGGCCGACCCCGGATACAAGGCCACCGCGCTGATGCTCGGGGAGAGCGGTCTGGCCCTGGCCACGGATCGCGACGAGCTCTCGGACCTGCGCGGTGTGCTCACCCCGGTCGCGGCGATGGGCGACGTCCTGTCGAACCGGCTGCGGGCGGCCGGCGTGCGCCTGGAGACCGAACGGCTGCAGTGACCGGCCGGCCGTGCCGGACGTTGTGGCGAACACGGCCCCGGACTCCGGCGCGACGGACTACCGTCGAGGTCGAGGGGAACCCCCCCTCCACCAGGCAAGATCCAGCACCGAAGTTCCAGCAATGAAGGTGGAAACATGGCCGGACTCGACGACCTTCTCGCACAGATCCCCGTCGCGGACATCGCCCGCAGGCTCGGCGCCGACGAGGGGGAGGTGAACTGCGCGGTCGAGCATCTGGTGCCCTCGCTGCTGGCCGGTCTGCAGAACAACGCCCGGGGCGACGCCGCGGAAGCCGGCAGGATCGAGACGGCGGCGTGCCGGCACGCCGCCAGCGGCCTGCTCGACGGTGGCGTGGCCGTCGACGACGTCGACGAGAGCGACGGCGACCGGATCGTCGCCAACATCTTCGGCGGCAACACCAGCACGTCGGTGGCCTCGGCGCTGTCGGGCACCGGCGCCGGCAGCAGCGAGCTCATCAGGAAGCTGCTGCCGATCCTGGCTCCGATCGTGCTGGCCTATATCGGCAAGCAGTTCTCCCCGAACCCGGCCGCCGGCACCCCGCAGGCCGCCGGGGGCGGGGGGCTGGGTGACCTGCTCGGCAGCATCCTGGGC
>NZ_NVQF01000059.1 GCF_002592005.1 Mycolicibacterium palauense
GGCCGGTGCGGGAGCCTGGCCGGGGGCCGGCGCGGGAGCCGGGGCCTGCCCGTCGGGGGCCGGTGCCGGCGGTGCCTGCGGGGCACCCGGGGCCGGCGGTGCCTGCGGGGCACCCGGGGCCGGCGGGGCACCCGGTGGTGCCTCACCCGGCGCGCCCCCGGGCTGCCCGGGCCCACCCTGGCCCTCGGGCCCGATGAGCTGGTCGACCGGGATCTGCTGAATCACCGGCCGGATGTAGAGCCGCGCGGTCTGGCCGAGGCTGCGCGCCTCGGTACCGTCGTTGCCCGGCACGGTGATCACCAGGTTGTCACCGTCGATGACGACCTCGGAACCGGACACGCCGAGCCCGTTGACGCGCGCGCTGATGATCTGCTGGGCCTGGGTCAGTGCCTCCCGCGTCGGCGCCGAACCGTCGGGGGTCCGCGCCGTCAGCGTCACCCTGGTGCCGCCCTGCAGATCGATACCGAGTTTGGGTTCCGCCTTCTTGTCCCCGGTGAGGAACACCAGCAGATAGGCACCGACAAGCAGAACCAGGAACAGCGTCAGGTAGCGGTACGGGCGTACCGGCGCCTTCGACGATGCCACGTTTGTGTGTCTCCTCCGAGCTCTTGGCGGGCGCGAGCGGACATGCTCGGGCCTCGCGGGCCGTGGGGTCGGCCCGCACCCGCAAAGAGTACGTGCCCTTCCTGGCGGGTCAGTCCTTGGTCAGCCGGTCGGGGTCGGAGGGAGCTTCGACGCCGTTGCCGGCGCCGGTGTCGAGGTCGGCGTCGAAGTCGTCGACCTCGGGTTCGATGCGATCGCGGATGGCCAGCTTCATCCAGGTGGTCACGATGCCCGGGGCGATCTCCAGGTCCACCGTGTCGTCGGTGATACCGGTGATGGTGGCCTGCAGGCCGGAGGTGGTGTGCACGCGGTCGCCCACGCGCAGCGATTCGTGCAGGTCGATGGTCGCCTGCATGGCCTTCTTCTGGCGGCGCGATGCGAAGTACATGAAGGCGCCCATGATGAGCAGCAGGGGGAGGAAGACGACGAGATCCATGTCAGCGGGAGTCTTTCTTGAGTTTCTCTGCGAATTCGGTGTGGGTATCGGTTGGGTGATTACCGCACTGGACGGCCCTGGACGGCCAGGATGCAGCCGAGGGCGACCAGGGGCACAGTGCCCGGTAAAAGACCAGTGTGCCATCCGTGGCCACCCCGGCGGACCGGTCGGGGGTGCAGTGGGCGGGCCGACGGCGCGAAGATGACCCTCATGGAGCTTCTGCACGCGCTGCGCGGCACGGGCGCGGTCCGCGACTTCACCGACGCCCCGGTCGACGATGCGACCCTGGCCAGGGTGCTCGACTCCGCCCGCTTCGCCCCCAGCGGAGGCAACCGCCAGGCCTGGCGCGTCGTGGTGGTCCGCGACGGCGCACTGCGTGCCGGACTGGCCGAGGTCTACCGGCGGGGATGGTACGACTACCGAGCCATGCAGCAGGCCGGGCTGCGCCCGTACGCGCCCACCAACGACCGCGCCGCCGAGCGGCGGGCGGTGGCGCTCGCGCCCGGCATTGCCGCGGCGGCCGCCGAGACCCCGGGCTTCGCCGAGAACTTCGACCGGGTTCCCGCGCTGTTGGCGGTGTTCTGCGACCTGTCCGCCCTGGCCGCCGTCGACCGCGACCTGGACCGGTACGGCCTGGCCGGCGGCGCCTCGGTGTACCCGTTCGTGTGGAGCATCCTGCTGGCCGCCCACCAGGAAGGCCTGGGCGGAGTGCTGACCACGATGCCCGTGCGCGAGGAGCCCACCGTCAAGAGGCTGCTGCACGTCCCCGATCCGCTGGCGCTGGCCGCCGTCGTCGCCCTCGGCTACCCGCGCCGGCGCCCGACGCGGCTGCGCCGGGCCCCCGTCGCCGACTTCGCCACCGTCGACACGCTCGACGGCCCGGTGCTGGCCTAGCTGTGATGTCCAGGGACGAACGGGGCCGAACGGGGCCGTACCGACCGGAGGCCGCTCCCCCGCGCCGCCCACCGATTGCGCGGGTAATCGACGGCGCAAACACGTAATCCACCGTGTGGACGCGCCCACGCGGTGGATTCCGGGCGCGTCCCGGCCCGTCGCGACTAGGCTCGAAGCGCGACCAGAAGCCGCTGCGGACAGGAGCTCGAACGTGACCACCCTCGACCAGAGCCGACACCTCGCGACCGCGATCCCCGGCCCCCTGTCGATCGAACTGACCAAGCGCCGCACCGACGCCGTCTCCCACGGTGTCGGGGTGACCATGCCGGTCTTCGCCAAACGGGCCGGCGGCGGAATCATCGAGGACGTCGACGGCAACCGGCTGATCGACCTGGGTTCGGGTATCGCGGTCACCACCATCGGCAACTCCTCGCCACGCGTCGTCGATGCCGTGCGCGCCCAGGTTGCCGACTTCACCCACACCTGCTTCATGGTCACGCCCTACGAGGGCTACGTGGCGGTGTGCGAGCACCTCAACCGGCTCACGCCGGGCTCCGGCGAGAAGCGCTCGGCGCTGTTCAATTCCGGCGCCGAGGCGGTGGAGAACGCTATCAAGATCGCCCGTGCGTACACCGGCAAGCAGGCGGTGGTCGCCTTCGACCACGCCTACCACGGCCGCACCAACCTGACGATGGGTCTGACGGCCAAGTCGATGCCCTACAAGAGCGGATTCGGGCCGTTCGCCCCGGAGATCTACCGCGCGCCGCTGTCCTATCCGTACCGCGACGGCCTGGTGAACAAGGACCTGGGCTCCAACGGCGAATTGGCCGCCGAACGCGCCATCGACGTCATCGACAAGCAGATCGGCGCGGGAAATCTGGCCGCGCTGCTCATCGAGCCGATCCAGGGCGAGGGTGGCTTCATCGTGCCCGCACCGGGGTTCCTGGCGACCCTGCTGGCCTGGTGCCGCGACCACAACGTGGTCTTCATCGCCGACGAGGTGCAGACCGGTTTCGCCCGTACCGGGGCGATGTTCGCCTGCGAACACGAGGGCATCGAGCCGGACCTGATGTGCATCGCCAAGGGCATCGCGGACGGGATGCCGCTCTCGGCGGTGACCGGGCGGGCCGAGATCATCGACGCCCCGCACGCGTCCGGGCTGGGCGGCACCTACGGCGGCAACCCGGTGGCCTGCGCGGCCGCGCTGGCCACGATCGAGACCATCGAACTGGACGGGCTGGTCGAGCGTGCCGCGCAGATCGAGGCGCTGATGAAGGACCGGCTGTCGCGGCTGCAGGCCGACGACGACCGCATCGGAGACGTCCGCGGACGCGGCGCCATGATCGCCGTCGAACTCGTGAAATCCGGTACCTCAGAACCGGATCCGGAGCTGACCAAGAAGCTGGTCAGCGGTGCGCACGCGGCCGGCGTGGTGGTGCTGACCTGCGGCACCTACGGCAACGTCCTGCGTTTTCTGCCGCCCCTGACCATCAGCGACGAGCTGCTGCTGGAGGGCCTGGATGTGCTGGCCCTGATCCTCGCTGATCTCTGAGCAGACCTGACACAACCGGGAGAACCATGACCACCGTCAAGAACTTCATCAACGGCGAACTCGTCGACTCCGTCAGCGGCGCGACCATGCCGCTGGTGGACCCCGCCACCGGCGAGCAGTACGGCACCGCACCGGTATCCAACGAGGCCGATATCGACAGGGCCTACGGGGCGGCCGCGGCGGCGTTTCGCGACTGGAAGCGCAGTACTCCGGGAGTGCGCCAGAAGGCCCTGCTCGATTTCGCCGACGAGGTGGAGAAGGCGGCCGAGGACCTGGTGGCCGCCGAGGGCCGCAACACCGGTAAACCCAACCACGTGACCATGGCCGAGGAGATCCCGCCGATGGTCGACCAGATCCGGTTCTTCGCCGGTGCCGCGCGCATGCTGGAGGGCAAGTCCGCCGGCGAGTACATGGAGAACCACACCTCGTGGATCCGGCGCGAGCCGGTCGGCGTGATCGGCCAGGTGGCTCCGTGGAACTACCCGATGATGATGGCGATCTGGAAGTTCTGCCCCGCGGTGGCGGCCGGCAACACCGTGGTGATCAAGCCCAGCGACACCACCCCGGTGACCACGGTGATGCTGGCCGAACTGGCCGCCAGGCATTTCCCGCCCGGGGTGCTCAACGTGGTGACCGGCGACCGGGTGACCGGTGCGGCCCTGGTCGCCCACCCCACCCCGGAGATGGTGTCCATCACCGGTTCGGTGGCCGCCGGGCGCGCCGTGGCCACCAGCGCCGGTGGCCACCTCAAGCGCACCCACCTCGAACTCGGCGGTAAGGCACCGGTGATCGTCTTCGACGACGCCGACATCGCCGCGGCCGCCGAGGGCATCGCCACCGCCGGCTACTTCAACGCCGGCCAGGACTGCACCGCGGCCACCCGCGTGCTGGCGCCGGCCTCGATCGCCGGCGACCTCACCGACGCGCTGGCCGAGCAGGCCAAGGCCGCCACGACCACGTTCGGCCGGCCCGCCGGAGACGAGGACGCCTGGGTGCCGCCGGTGAACAACGTCAACCAGATGGAACGGGTGCTGTCGTTCTTCTCCGATGTGCCTGCACACGCCACGGTGGCCGTCGGCGGCGCACGCCAGGGCGACTGCGGTTTCTATGTCACCCCCACCGTCGTCGGCGGGCTCCATCAGGACGACCGGATGATCCAGAACGAGATCTTCGGTCCGGTGATCACCGTGCAGGCGTTCGACGATGAGGACGAGGCACTGACCTGGGCCAACGGCGTCGAGTACGGGCTGGCCTCATCGGTGTGGACCAAGGACGTGTCCCGGGCGATCCGGATGTCCAACCAGCTCGACTTCGGCTGCGTGTGGATCAACACCCACATCCCGCTGGTCGCCGAGATGCCGCACGGCGGGTTCAAGTCCTCCGGCCACGGCAAGGATCTGTCGATGTACGGGTTCGAGGACTACACCCGCATCAAGCACGTCATGGTCTACACCGGCTGATCCCCGCCGACCACCGCGCGGGCGCGCGGAGATATCAGTGGATATCAGTGTGAGACGGGTTCGCGGTGACGCCGGCCGAACAGCCGCTGCCACCCGTGACCCCGCCCGCTCTCGTCGTCCCCGGGCTCGTCGTCCCCGGGCCCGTCGCCCTTCTGTTCCTCGGACGGGCGCGCCGCGTCGGCCCCAACTTCGGAACGGGCGTCGGAACCGGACCCTAAACCGGCGTCGGAATCAGCCTGGGCCCCGGAACCAGCCCCGGCCCCGGACTCGGCGCGCCGGTCAGCGGCCGCTTCGCCCCCGTCCGCTTCGCCCCCGTCCGGCGTGTCCTCCTCGGCGGCGCTTCGGGCCCGGCGCTGGGCGTAGTCGACGTCACGCACACTGCGCACCGACAACCGGCCCACCCCCAAGGCGGCAATGAGCACGATCACCGCGCCCAGACCTCCGAAGGAGGCCAGCACGACCGCGGCGGAGTGGGCCCCCGACGACCCCGCGGCCCCGGTCGTCGCGACATCACCCAGGCCGATCAGCGGGGACAGCACGGGTCCGATCACGAACCAGCCGCCGGCCGCGATCGCGGCCCACCCACCGAGCAGCGCCGCGGCCCGGTTGGCGGTACGCACCAACAGCACACCGCCCAGCAGTACGACGACCCCGGGCAGGACCTGCAGCACGAACCGTTGCGCCGTCCACGTCCAGGCCGCGTCGCCGGCCAGCCCGAAGTCGAAGTACGGACCGACGAATCCGATGAGCGCTCCCCACGCTCCGAGCAAAATCAGCAGAATGCCGCTGGCCGCGCCGCGGCTGCGGGGAATCTGCATGCGGCCGCCGCGGACGCGTCCGGGCTCCGTGTGTACGTCGTTCATGACGGTCCTCCCTGACCTCGTGGAACCTGCCCCAGCAGTACCCGCCGCCGGCCCTGCCTAACCGCAGCGGGACCGGTTGGCCGACGTTTCACCCCGGCCTTTCGTTGCGACAATTCCGGCTCCCGTGCTGCGCCGCACCGACCTCCAGCAACCGGAGGGGACCGTATGTGACTGGGCGCCAGCGCAATTCGATGTGACGACGAACACACCCGAGGGGCCGATTCACAGGCGATTGCCAGGCCGTGGAGTTAGCCGGAATAAAATTAGTTTTGCTAACGTAGTTTGTGTCACGTGGCCGGCTTCCGGGCCCGCCACCGCACGCACTGGTCGTTACGGCAGGGGAATGATTGATGGTTACCGATACCCGTGAGGAGCGGCTGAACCGCCGCGTCGCAGACTTGTACGCCACCGACCCCCAGTTCGCCGCCGCCGCACCGGACCCCGACGTCAACGCCGCCATCGACAACCCCGACCTGCAGCTGCCGGACATCATCGCGACGACCTTCCGCGGCTACGCTCACCGTCCGGCGCTGGGCCGACGTGCGGTGGAATACCGGACAGACCCCGTCACCGGCCGCACCGAGGCGCGGCTGCTCCCCCGCTTCGACACCGTGTCCTACGCCGAGCTGTGGCACCGGGTGTGCACCGTCAGCGCGGGCCTCCGCGACGCCGTCCGGCCGGGCGACCGCGTCGCGACGCTGGGTTTCACCAGCAGTGACTACGCGACCGTCGACCTGGCCCTGCTCCAGCTGGAGGCCGTCGGGGTGCCGCTGCAGGCCGGACTGCCGCCGGCACAGCTCGGCCTCGTCCTGGCCGAGACCGAGCCGGTGGTGCTGGCCGCCAGCATCGACCACGCCGGCGACGCCGCGGACCTGGTGCTGGCCGGGCCGACACCGGCACGGGTCGTCGTCTTCGACGTGCTCGACCGCTCCGATGACCACCGAGACGCGCTGGCGACGCTGAAACGCCGCCTGGCCGACGTCGAGGTGACGGTGGAGACCCTCGACGAGATCATCGAACGCGGCGCTGCGACCCCGACGACACCGACACAACCCGTCGACCAGAGCGGCGGCCCGGATGCGCTCGCCCTGCTGATCTACACCTCCGGCAGCACCGGGGCGCCCAAGGGGGCGATGTACCCGCAGCACAAGGTGGCCGACATGTGGCGGGCGGCCACCGCGGCGCACTTGAACGACCGGCAGGGTGAGGTCCCGGCGATCGTGCTCAGCTTCCTGCCGATGAGCCACGTGATGGGCCGGGCAGTGCTCTACGGCGCCCTGTCCACCGGCGGCACCGCCTATTTCGTCGGCCGCGCCGACCTGTCCACCCTGATCGACGACTTGCGGCTGGTCAGACCCACTCAGCTCAATCTGGTGCCCCGGGTGTGGGACATGCTGCATCAGGAGTACCTCGGCGTGCTGGATCGCCGGCGAGCCGAGACCCCCGACGATCCCGAGCTGGACGCGCGGGTGCTCGCCGAGCTGCGCAGTGAGCTGGTGGGCGGTCGCCACGTCACGGCGCTGACCGGTTCGGCCCCGATGTCAGACGATCTGCGCGCCTGGGTCGAGGCCCTGCTCGACATGCACCTGATCGAGGGCTACGGGTCCACGGAGGCCGGTGCCGTGTTCATCGACGGCGTCGTCCGCCGTCCGCCGGTGATCGACTACAAGCTGGTCGATGTGCCCGAGCTCGGCTATCTCTCCACCGACCGGCCCCATCCGCGCGGTGAGCTGCTCGTCAAGTCGCAACAGATGTTCCCCGGCTACTACAAACGACCCGAGATCACCGCCGCGATGTTCGATGAGGAGGGTTACTACCGGACCGGGGACATCGTGGCCGAACCGGGCCCCGATCAGCTGCGCTACGTCGATCGGCGCAACAACGTCCTCAAGCTGTCCCAGGGCGAGTTCGTCACCGTCTCCAAGCTGGAGGCCGCCCTCGGCACCAGCCCACTGGTGCGTCAGATCTACCTCTACGGCAACAGCGCCCGCCCGTACCTGCTCGCCGTCGTCGTGCCCGTCGAGGACGCCCTGGCCCGCCACGACCTTCCCGAGCTGAAGACGCTGATCAGCCAATCCCTGCACGAGGCCGCGCAGCTGGCGGGCCTACAGCCCTACGAGGTCCCCCGCGACTTCCTCATCGAGACCACACCGTTCAGCGTCGAGAACGGACTGCTGACCGGCATCCGCAAGCTGGCCTGGCCCCGGCTCAAGGAACGCTACGGCGCTGCTCTCGAAGAGCTCTACACCGACCTGGCCCGGAGCCAGGCCGACGAGCTCGGCGAGCTGCGCCGGTCAGGCTCCGAGCGGCCCGTCGTCGACACCGTGCAACGCGCCGCGGCCGCGCTGCTCGGTGCCCCCAGCGCCGAACTGGATACCGACGCCCACTTCACCGATCTGGGCGGCGATTCCCTGTCAGCCCTGACCTTCGCCAACCTGCTGCACGACATCTTCACCGTCGACGTCCCGGTGGGCGTGATCGTCAGCCCCGCCACCGACCTGGCCGGGATCGCGGCCTACATCGAGTCCGAACGGCGCGGCAACGCCACCCGGCCCACCTACGCCGCGGTGCACGGCCGCGACGCGACCGAGGTGCGCGCCGCCGACCTCACCCTCGACAGGTTCCTCGACGCGTCGACGCTGGCCGCCGCCCCGCAGCTACCGGCCCCGGCGTCGGAGATCCGCACCGTGCTGTTGACCGGCGCCACCGGCTTTCTGGGCCGCTATCTGGCGTTGCAGTGGCTGGAGCGGATGGCGCTTGTCGGGGGCACGGTGATCTGCCTGGTCCGCGCCCGCGCGGACGGCGAGGCCCGCGCGCGCCTGGACGACGTCTTCGACAGCGGCGACCCCGAACTGCTGGCGCACTACCGGCGTCTGGCCGCCGAGCACCTGGAGGTCATCGCCGGCGACAAGGGCGAGCAGAACCTCGGCCTCGACGACCGCGGCTGGCAGCGGCTGGCCGACACCGTGGACCTGATCGTCGACCCGGCCGCCCTGGTCAACCACGTGCTGCCCTACAGCCAGTTGTTCGCCCCCAACGCGCTGGGCACCGCCGAACTCATTCGCATCGCGCTGACCAGCCGGATCAAGCCCTACATCTACGTGTCGACGATCGGGGTGGGCGCCGGCATCGAACCGGGCCGGTTCGTCGAGGACGCCGACATCCGCGCGATGAGCCCGGTCCGCCGGGTGGACGACACCTACGCCAACGGCTACGGCTCCAGCAAGTGGGCCGGAGAGGTGTTGCTGCGGGAAGCCCACGACGCCTGCGGGCTGCCGGTGTCGGTGTTCCGCTGCGACATGATCCTGGCCGATACCGGCTACACCGGCCAGCTCAACCTGCCCGACATGTTCACCCGCCTGATGCTCAGCCTGCTGACCACCGGCCTGGCCCCGGGCTCGTTCTACGAGCGCGACCCGCGCGGTCACCGGCAGCGCGCCCACTACGACGGCCTGCCGGTGGAGTTCATCGCCGAGGCCATCTCCACGCTGGGCGAACGGGTGCAGAGCGGCTTCGAGACCTACCACGTCATGAATCCCCACGACGACGGGATCGGCCTGGACGAGTTCGTGGACTGGCTGGTCGCGGACGGATACGGCATCGCCCGCATCGACGACTACACCGAGTGGCTGACCAGGTTCGAGACCGCGCTGCGGGCGCTGCCCGAGCTGCAACGCCAGGCCTCGCTACTACCGCTGCTGCACAACTACCGCCGCCCGGAGCACCCGGTCAACGGCGCCATGGCACCGACCGACCGGTTCCGCGCGGCGGTCCAGGACGCGAAGATCGGGCCGGAAAAGGACATTCCGCACGTCACACGTGCCATCATTGGTAAGTACGCCACGGATCTGCAGGCCCTCGGCCTGGTCTAGGCGTTGAGACCCGAAAGGCCCGGGGTTCCCTAGCTCCCCGGGTCTTTCGCTGCGCGGGGCCGGGCGGGGCCCCGACCGGCTCCCCGTCACCCGTTGCGGGCGGCACCCATCCACGCAAGGATGCGTTCGGCCAGCTCAGGCCCACAGTCCTCCTGGACGAAGTGGCTGCCGTGCAGCCGCGCGTGCGGCTGGTTCGCCGCGCCCGGGACGTGTTCGATCAGCGGGCCGTCGGCGCGGCCCAGGATCGGGTCCTTGGCGCCGAACAGCGCCAGGAACGGTTTGTCCCAGCGGCCCAGCTGCTCCCAGGCCGCCCGGTTCGCCGGCACTGCCGGATCGTCGGCCGAGGTGGGCACCAGCTGCGGGAACGCCCGCACTCCCGCCTGGTAGGTCCGGTCCGGGAAGGGCGCGTCGTAGCCGGCCCGGATCGCCGCCGACACCTTCGTCACGGTGCCGGCGCTCACCAGGAAACCGGGGTTGAGCCACGGGGAATACCTGGCGAACGCCCGCCAGATGCGGAACGCCGCCGGGGCCGGCCGGTCGGCGATCGGCAGGAAACCGTTGGCCACCACCACCCGGGCGAAGCGCCCACCGCGCTCGGCGACCATGCGTAGCCCGATCATCGATCCCCAGTCCTGCACCACCGCGGTCACCCCGGTCAGATCCAGTGCCTCCAACCAAGACGTCGTCCACTGCACATGACGCAGGTAGGTGTAGTCGGCGGCCTCGCGCGGTTTGTCCGAGCGGCCGAAGCCGATCAGGTCCGGTGCGAGCACCCGCAGCCCCGCATGCGCCAGCGGCGGGATCGTCGTGCGGTACAGGTAGCTCCAGGTGGGTTCGCCGTGCAGCAGGACCACCGGCGGGCCCTCGCGCGGCCCCTCGTCGACGTAGTGCATCCGCAGCGGCGGAGTGTCCTCGGCGGCGACATCGACGTAGTGCGGCGCGAACGGGTAGCCCGCCAGCCCGTCGAACCGGGAATCGGGGGTGCGCAGGACGTCCATCACCGACCGACGGTAGTGCGTCGCCGCGAGGCGAACGGCCGAAACGGCCGGTCTCAGGTCACCGTCCTCAGGTCGCCGCCGCGGCGACCATCACGTGGCGTCGGCGGTCTCCGGCGTCCCGGGGGTTTCGGGGCTTTCCGGGGTGTCGACGGCCCCGGGGTGCGACGGCGACTCCTGCGGCGACCAGGCCAGCAGCACCACGCCCATCAGGAACATCCACGCGGTCGTGGCGTAGGCCGAGGGCAGCGCCAACCACAGATGCAGCAGCGGGAGCACACCGAGCACCCCCAGCCATGCCGCTCCCCGCGGCAACGGCCCGTTGCGTGCGATGGCGAGCGACGTCGCGAAGATGAATGTCGCCGCCGCGGCGTGACAGAAGGTGTAGAGCCAGACCGACATCGCCAGGAACGGCTGGGTGTATTCGACGATGGTGACGTCGCCGTACTGCTGAACCGCCGCCGGGACCGCGACCTCGGCGGCGATGCCCGCGGCCGCCAGCGACAGGTACATCGAGGCCGCGACCAGTGCGACATACACCTGTGCCGAGTGACGGCTGCCCCGGCGCAGCACCGCGATGAGCACACCGCAGAACACCGCGCCGAACGCGATGTGCAGCAGCGGCAGCGTGCCGTTGGCGGTCAGGAAGGTCGCCACGTGGTGGAAGTAGCGCACCGCGTCGGCCGACGACTTCGGGCTTTCCGGAGTGCCCACCCAGTAGGCCGGAATGATGGTCAGCGCCGAGGCCACCCCGAAAAGCCCACCGATCTTCGCCGCCGTGGCGTTCATCGCGCCTCCTAACCCACCATGGGGCGCGGAGGCGCACCGAGTGCTCGGCTGCCCTGCGGCTCGCCCCGTCCCACATCCCTTACCGCGACGTGTTCGAACTATAGAACTCGAGGACCGCCGCCACCACCACCACGAAACCCACCACGATGCCCGCCGCGTCCCGGACCGGCCTCGCCGGCCTCCTATTCGAACAGGCCCTGCTGCCCCAGCCCGGCCGCCCCGGCCGGCGGCGTCAGCCCCAGATGCGTCCAGGCCTGCGCGGTGGCCACCCGGCCCCGCGGCGTGCGTGCCACCATCCCGGCCCGCACCAGGAACGGCTCGCAGACCTCCTCGACGGTGGACGCCTCCTCGCCGACGGCGACCGCCAGCGTGGACACCCCGACCGGTCCCCCGCCGAAACTGCGGGTCAACGCGGAGAGCACCGCCCGGTCGAGGCGGTCCAGGCCCAGTTCGTCGACGTCGTAGACCTCCAGGGCGGCCTTGGCGATATCCCGGGTGATCACGCCGTCGGCGCGCACCTCGGCGTAGTCGCGCACCCGGCGTAGCAACCGGTTGGCGATGCGGGGGGTGCCCCGCGAGCGCCGGGCGATCTCCACTCCGGCCTCGTCACCCAGCTCGATGCCCAGGATGCCCGCCGAGCGGACCAGCACCCGCTCCAGTTCGACCGGCTCGTAGAAGTCCATGTGCGCGGTGAAACCGAACCGGTCGCGCAGCGGCCCGGTCAGCGCCCCGGACCGTGTGGTCGCGCCGACCAGCGTGAACGGGGCCACCTCGAGTGGAATCGAGGTCGCGCCGGGGCCCTTGCCCACCACCACGTCGACCCGGAAGTCCTCCATCGCCAGGTAGAGCATCTCCTCGGCGGGCCGGGCGATGCGATGGATCTCATCGATGAACAGCACGTCGTGCTCGACCAGATTGGACAGCATCGCGGCCAGGTCACCGGCGCGCTCGAGCGCCGGGCCCGACGTCACCCGCAATGACGAGCCCAGTTCGGCGGCGATGATCATCGCCAGCGACGTCTTGCCCAGGCCCGGCGGGCCGGACAGCAGGATGTGATCGGGGGTGCCGCCGCGGTTCTTGGCCCCCTCGATGACCAGCTGCAGCTGTTCGCGCACGCGCGGTTGGCCGATGAACTCGCCCAGTGAGCGCGGGCGCAGGCTGGCGTCGATGTCCCCTTCGCCGACGGTGAGCGCGGGTGACACCTCACGGTCGTCGACCTCTGGATTCTCGGCGTCCTCGAAGCGGCTCATTTCGACTTTCCAAGCAGGTTCAGGGCGGCCCGCAGCACCCCCGACGTCGTAGCCTCCGGTCCAGCACCCAATTCGGAGGCCAGCACCGCCTCGGTGGTCTCCTCGGCCTGTTTGGCGGCGAAGCCCAACCCGACGAGGGCCTCCACGACCGGCCCGCGCACCGCGTGCCCGTTGGGGGCTGCGACCCCGGCCGCCGGGGTGGCGCCGATCTTGTCGCGCAGTTCCAGGACCATGCGTTCGGCACCACGTTTGCCGATGCCGGGCACGCGGGTCAGCGCGGCGACGTCGCCGTCGGCCAGCGCCTGCCGCAGCGTCGGCGCGTCGTAGACGGCCAGCGTGGCCAGCGCGATCTTGGGCCCCACCCCCGAGACACCGAGCAAGGTGGAGAACAGGTCGCGGGCGTCGGGGTCGGCGAACCCGTAGAGGGTCATCGAGTCCTCCCGCACGATCATCGCCGTGATCAGCCGCGCCTCGGTGCCGCGGCGCAGCGTGGCCAGCGTGGCCGGGGTGGTCATCACCTTGTATCCGACCCCGGCGGCCTCGATGACGGCGTGGTCGAGGGCGATGTCGAGGACCTCGCCGCGCACCGAGGCGATCACGACGCCCCCCGCGCTGCCCGGGCGGGCCTGGCCCGGGCGTCCTTGAGCCTGGCCTGGTAGCGGCGCTTCTGCTCGGCGGCCATCAGCTCGGCCTGGGCCATCCGGGCGATCATCGGCGCCCGCCAGCAGTGACAGATGGCCAGCGCCAACGCGTCCGCGGCGTCCGCGGGTGTCGGCTTCTGCTGCAGTGCGAGGATTTTCGTCACCATCGCGGTGACCTGCGCCTTGTCGGCGCGGCCGTTGCCGGTGACGGCGGCCTTGACCTCGCTGGGGGTGTGGAAGTGCACGTCGATCTCGCGGCGCGCCGCGGCCAGGGCGATGACCCCGCCGGCCTGGGCGGTTCCCATCACGGTGGAGACGTTGTTCTGGGAGAACACCCGCTCGATGGCGATCACGTCGGGCCGGTGGGTGTCCATCCAGTACTCGGCGGTGTCACTGATGGTGAGCAGCCGCTGCGGCAGCGCGACGTCCGAGGGGGTTCGCACCACGTCCACGTCGAGCGCGGTGACCTGACGGCCCTGCCCGCCCTCGATGAGCGAGAGCCCGCACCGCGTCAACCCCGGGTCGACACCCATTACGCGCACCGCGCCCGTCCTTCCGTTACCGAACAGCTGTTCGATGAACACTAGCGGGCGAGGCGGACAAGGGCGGGCAGTGACACGCCTCGCGCCGGCCATCCGTGGACGGGCGCTCGGCCCTCGTTTCAGGCCTCGCCTCAGTCCTCGTCGAGCTGAGCGGCGACGTCGTCGGGGATGTCGATGTTGGTGTAGACGTCCTGCACGTCGTCGCTGTCCTCGAGCGCGTCGACCAGCTTGAGCACCTTGCGCGCGGCGTCGAGGTCCACCGGCACCGTGACCGAGGGCACGAAACTCGCGTCGGCCGAGTCGTAGTCGATGCCCGCGTCCTGCAGGGCGGTGCGCACGGCCACCAGATCGCCGGGCTCGGAGACGATCTCGAAGGCGTCGCCGAGATCGTTGACCTCCTCGGCGCCGGCCTCGAGGACCGCCAGCAGGATGTCGTCCTCGGTCAGGCCGTTCTTCTCACACGTCACCACGCCCTTGCGGGAGAACAGGTAGGCCACCGAGCCCGGGTCTGCCATGTTGCCCCCGTTGCGGGTCATGGCGACCCGCACCTCTCCGGCGGCGCGGTTGCGGTTGTCGGTCAGGCACTCGACGAGGACCGCCACTCCGTTGGGCCCGTAGCCCTCGTAGGTGATGTTCTGCCAGTCGGCGCCGCCGGCCTCCTCGCCGCCGCCGCGCTTGCGGGCGCGCTCGATGTTGTCGTTGGGAACCGACGACTTCTTCGCCTTCTGGATGGCGTCATAGAGCGTCGGGTTGCCCGCCGGGTCGCCACCGCCGACGCGGGCGGCGACCTCGATGTTCTTGATCAGCTTGGCGAACATCTTGCCGCGCTTGGCGTCGACGACGGCCTTCTTGTGCTTGGTGGTCGCCCACTTGGAATGGCCGCTCATGTGTCCGAACTACCTTCTTCTCTATCTCGATCTTCTCTGTCTCGATCACTGACGCCGAAAGTCCGGTTGACCAGTCTACGTGGGGGTTCGCCGGCGACCGAAACACCGTCGCCGGGACCGGGGATCCGGGCCTCCCGGTCGGTCCTCGTCGGCGTAGGGCCGGCCGGCCACCAAATGCTGTTAAGTCAGCCACAGCTGCACCCTTTCTAACTTACTCCAGAGTAAGGTCCCTGCCATGACGTTCTCCCTCGAACTGTCCAGCGACCTGATCCACGTCCGCGACTGGGTGCACGAGTTCGCCGCCGACGTCGTACGCCCCGCGGCCGCGGAGTGGGACGAACGCGAGGCGACACCGTGGCCGATCATCCAGGAGGCGGCCAAGGTGGGGCTCTACTCGATGGAGCTGTTCGCCGAACAGGCCGCCGAACCCTCCGGGCTGGGCCTGGTCGTGGTGTTCGAGGAGATGTTCTGGGGTGACGCCGGGATCGCGCTGTCGATCCTCGGCACGGGCCTGGCGGCGGCCTCGGTGGCGGCCAACGGAACACCCGAACAGGTCGGCGAGTGGGTGCCGCAGATGTTCGGCACCGTCAACGAACCCCAGGTCGCGGCGTTCTGCTCGTCGGAGCCCGGCGCCGGCTCCGACGTCGGGGCGATCCTGACCCGCGCCCACTACGACGAGGCCAACGACGAATGGGTGCTCAACGGGACCAAGACCTGGGCCACCAACGGCGGTATCGCCAACGTCCACGTCGTCGTCGCGTCGGTCCATCCCGAACTCGGCACCCGCGGGCAGGCGTCGTTCATCATTCCGCCCGGCACCCCCGGCCTCAGCCAGGGCCAGAAGTTCCTCAAGCACGGCATCCGGGCCTCGCACACCGCCGAAGTGGTGCTCGACGACGTCCGCATCCCCGGGCGCCTGATCCTGGGCGGGAAGGAGAAGTTCGACGCCCGGATCGCCAAGGTGCGGACGGGCCAGAAGGCGGCCGGCCAGGCGGCCATGGCGACATTCGAACGGACCAGGCCGACCGTGGGAGCGATGGCCGTCGGCGTGGCCCGGGCCGCCTACGAGTACGCGCGGGACTACGCCTGCGAGCGCGAACAGTTCGGCCGCAAGATCGGCGACTTCCAGGCCGTGGCGTTCAAACTGGCCGACATGAAGGCGCGTGTCGACGCGGCCCGGCTGCTGGTGTACCGGGCGGCCTGGATGGCCCGCAACGGCAAGGAATTCGAATCGGCCGAGGGATCGATGGCCAAGCTCGTGGCCAGCGAGACCGCCGTCCACGTCACCGACGAGGCGATCCAGATCCTCGGCGGCAACGGCTACACCCGCGACTACCCGGTCGAACGGATGCACCGCGACGCCAAGATCTTCACCATCTTCGAAGGCACCAGCGAGATCCAGCGGTTGGTCATGGGCCGGGCGATCACCGGACTGCCCCTGCGGTGACCCCGGCGATTTCGGTGCAGCCAGTCCCGGTGAGCGGGACCAGCTGCACCGAAATCACTCAGAGCAGGTCGACGAAGAGCCGGTGCACCCGCCGGTCACCGGTCATCTCCGGGTGAAAGGCCGTGGCGATCACGTTGCCCTGCCGGACCGCCACCGGGTGGCCGGCGGCGCGGGCGAGCACCTCGACGCCGTCGCCGACCCGTTCCACCCACGGCGCCCGGATGAACACGGCATGCATCGGCGAGTCCAGACCCGCGAAGTCGATATCGCCCTCGAAGGAGTCCACCTGCCGGCCGAAGGCGTTGCGGCGCACCGTGATGTCGATGGCGCCCAGCGGCTCGGCGGCGCGCCCGGCGGCACCGGCGTCGAGGATCTCACCGGCCAGCAGGATCATCCCGGCGCAGGAGCCGTAGGCGGGCATGCCCGCGGCCAGCCGCTCCCGCAGCGGCTCACGCAGCTCGAACACCCGCAGCAGGTGGCTCATCGTGGTCGACTCCCCGCCCGGGATCACCAGCGCATCGACGGCCGCCAGCTCGGCGGGCCTGCGCACCGGCACCGACTCGGCCCCGGCCTCGGCCAGGGCGGCCAGGTGTTCGCGGGTGTCCCCCTGCAGGGCCAGCACGCCGACGCGCGGCACCGCCCGACCGACGGAGCCCGGACCGGGCCCGCTCACCGGGCCGGGGGCCGGTAGTTGCGCTGATAGCGCGTCAGGCCCTCCTGCATGACCGACGCGACCATCTCCCCGTAGCGGTTGAAGATCTTGCCCTGCGTCAGCGATCGCCCCCCGCACGCGGACGGCGAGGACTGGTCATAGAGCAGCCACTCGTCGGCCCGGAAGGGCCGCATGAACCACATCGCGTGATCCAGCGACGCGACCATCAGGTGCCCGCGCTCGTCGACGTGGTTGACCTGCGCCGAACCCAGCAGCGTCAGGTCGCTCATGTAGGCCAGTGCACAGATGTGCAGGACGTGGTCGTCGGGCAGCGGGTCGCGGTGGCGGAACCACACCTGCTGCTGGGAGGCCTTGCCGGGGACGCACACCAGCAGCTCCTTGGGCACGATGCGCACATCCCACTCGGCGAACTGGGCGAAGCCGGCCTCATCGAACGCGCCGGCGGGCCGGAACCCGGGCAGGTCGTCGGGCGGCGGCGCCTCCGGCATCGCGTCCTGGTGTTCGATGCCGCTCTGATCGGTCTGAAACGACGCCGACATCGAGAAGATGGTCTCGCCGTGCTGGATCGCGCTGACCCGGCGGGTACAGAAGGATCCGCCGTCGCGGATGCGCTCCACCAGGTAGACCGACGGCGCGCGGGCGTCACCGGGCCGCAGGAAGTAGCCGTGCAGGGAATGCACCTGGTAACCGGGGTCCACGGTGCGTACCGCCGAGACCAGCGACTGACCCGCCACGTGGCCACCGAACGTGCGCTGCAGGAAACCGGACTCGGGGCTGAACACACCGCCCCGGTAGATGTTGACCTCGAGTTGCTCCAGGTCGAGGATCTCCTCGATCGCCATCAGAGGTCGCTCGTCGCGCGAGCGCTCGGCCAGGTCTCGCTCTTCGCGCGAGCGCTCATTGGCCGATCACCAGCCACGTTCGGCAAGCCGGTGCGGCGCCGGGATGTCGTCGACGTTGATGCCGACCATGGCCTCACCGAGGCCGCGCGACACCTTCGCCAGCACGTCGGGATCGTCGTAGAACGTCGTCGCCTTGACGATGGCGGCGGCCCGCTCGGCGGGATTGCCGGACTTGAAGATGCCCGACCCGACGAACACGCCCTCGGCGCCCAGCTGCATCATCATCGCCGCGTCGGCGGGGGTGGCGATACCGCCGGCGGTGAACAGCGTGACCGGCAGTTTGCCGGCCCGGGCCACCTCGACGACCAGGTCATAGGGCGCCTGCAGCTCCTTGGCGGCGACGAAGAGTTCGTCCTCGCTCATCGAGGTCAGCCGGCGGATCTCGGCACCCATGCGCCGCATGTGGGTGGTGGCGTTCGACACGTCGCCGGTGCCGGCCTCACCCTTGGAGCGGATCATCGCCGCCCCCTCGGTGATGCGTCGCAGCGCCTCACCCAGGTTGGTCGCCCCGCACACGAACGGCACGGTGAACTTCCACTTGTCGATGTGGTTCTCGTAGTCGGCGGGGGTCAGCACCTCCGACTCGTCGACGTAGTCCACGCCGAGGCTCTGCAGGATCTGCGCCTCGACGAAATGCCCGATCCGGGCCTTGGCCATCACCGGGATGGTGACCGCCGAGATGATGCCCTCGATCATGTCCGGGTCGCTCATCCGCGACACCCCGCCCTGCGCGCGGATGTCGGCGGGGACGCGCTCCAGGGCCATCACCGCCACCGCCCCGGCGGCCTCGGCGATGCGCGCCTGCTCGGGCGTGACGACGTCCATGATGACGCCACCCTTGAGCATCTCGGCCATGCCGCGCTTGACGCGGGAGGTACCGGTCTGACCGCTGCCGGCCGTCCCATTGACATGAGCGGCGTGGTTTGGTTCAGCAGCGTCCACTGCTATCTCTCCTTAGATTGGTGCCGATCCAGTCTAAGGGTGCACAACAAGAGAAAATTGTCCCAACGTCCGCCGCGGTCTCAGTGGATGGCCGGGAGCTCCCCCGAGCCGGCGGTGTGGACCCCCTCGGCGCGGCCCGCCGCGATGTCGTTGGCCGTGGCCAGCAGGTCGGCCAGCTGCAGCGGGTAGACGGTCTCCCCCGCGCCGGCCAGCCCCGTGATGTCGTGGGAATCACACCACCGGTGACCGTGGATGTAGCGGAGTTCCAGCGCGGTGCGCCCAGCCGCCGAGGGCTCGAAGTGGCGGGTGCGGTGCACGAAGAAGAACTCCTGGCTGCGCATCACCGACCCGTTGAAGTCGATGACGGCGTCCCGGCGCCACAGCGGGCCGATCATCTCGGCGGGACTCACCCGCAGCCCGGTCTCCTCGACCAGCTCCCGGACCGCCGCCTGCACCAACCGCTCCCCGCGCAGCGCCTGCCCGCCCGGGGTGAACCACCACCGGCGGGCGGTGCCGTCGGTGATGGCCGGGTCGGACCCGCAGAACAGCAGCACCCGCCCGTCCTCGTCGAGCAGAACCACCCGCGCGGAGGTCCGCACCTCCACGATCCCCGGTTGCGCCGGGACGGTCTCCGGCAGCCGCTCGGCGATCTCGAAATAGGTCGGCAACGGCGCCCGGCCGCCGAGCCGCAGCCAGCGCACCGCCGGGCGTTCCCGCAGCGCCAAGGTGTCGCGCACGGCATCGTTGTGGAACCGCCGCGCCAGCAGCACGCGGGCCTCGGCGTCGGCCAACTCGGCGACCAGCGCCGCCGGCAGCCGCGACACGTCCACGGCGGCCAGCGCGGCCGACAACTCGTTCTCGACGGTTTCCCGGGCGCCGCGCGGCGCCCGCTCGGCGGCGTCGGCCAGTTCGGTGAGGCGATGGCCCTGCTGCACCGAGCCGTAGGCATCGGCGGCCACCGCGCGCGCCACCACGGCGCGGCGCCCCAGGGCACCGTCGAGCGCCTGCCAGGACAGGTCGGACCGCACGTGCAGGCGGTCCAGCCGGTTGGCGGTCTGGTAGGCCCACATGCCGATCAGCGCCAGCACCGCGACCAGCGCCGTAGCGACGATGATCAACCACAGTGTCATCGCGGCATCCGCCTGGCCGTCATCGCGGCCTCCGCCTGGCCGTCATCGCGGCCTCCGCCTGGCCGTCATCGCGGCATCCGCTGCCCCGCCGGGATCCCCGCGACCCGGACCTTGATCCCCGAACCGGCCACCGTCTCATAGACCCGCAGGATCTGGTCGGCCACCACCGACCAGTCGTAGCGGCGCACGGATTTCGTTGCCGCGGTGACGATCTGCTCGCGCACCTCGTCGTCCTCGATCACCTCGATCAGCGCGCGGGCCAGGGACTCGGCGTCGTCGACGGGCACCAGCCGGCCGGCCTCACCGTCGAGCAGCACCCGCCGGAACGCATCCAGGTCGCTGGCCACCACCGGCGTCCCGGCGGCCATCGCCTCGACCAGCACGATGCCGAAGCTCTCGCCGCCGGTGTGCGGCGCGCAGTACACGTCGGCGCCGCGCAGGGCCGAGGCCTTGGTCTCGTCGTCGCACTGCCCGAGAAACCGCAGGTGGCCGGCCAGCCCGCCGGCGGCGGCGCACAGCTCCTGCTCGTCGCCGCGGCCGACGACGAGGATCTCGATGTCGCCGAACCGCTCGACCAGCCGCGGCAGCGCCCCGATCAACACGGCCATCCCCTTGCGGGGCTCGTCGTAGCGGCCCACGAACAGCACCGATTTCCCGGGCCGCGGGTATCCCGGCAGGCACGGCGCCGTCGCGAAGGAGTCCACGTCGACACCGTTGGGAATCTCGACGGCGTCGGAGCCCAGCGCCTCCATCTGCCAGCGCCGGGCCAGATCCGACACCGCGATCCGGCCGACGATCTTCTCGTGGTAGGGCCGCAGGATGCCCTGGAACACACTGAGCGTCAACGACTTCGTCGTCGAGGTGTGAAAGGTCGCCACGATCGGCCCCTCGGCGGCCTGCAACGCCAGCATCGACAGGCTGGGCGCATTGGGCTCGTGCAGGTGCAGGACGTCGAAGTCACCCGAGGCCAGCCACCGCTTGACCCGCCGGTGGGTGGCCGGGCCGAACCGCAGCCGCGCCACCGAACCGTTGTAGGGAATCGGCACCGCCTTGCCCCCGGAGACGACGTAGTCGGGCAGGGCGACGCCCGGCGAGGACGGCGCCAGCACGCTGACCTGGTGCCCGCGGGCGCGCATCACCTCGGCCAGCTGCAGTACGTGGGACTGCACGCCGCCGGCGACGTCGAAGGAGTACGGACACACCATGCCGATGCGCATCACGCCCCCGTTTCGGCGGCCCCGCTCCGCGGGGTGTCGTCCAACCGCGCCCGGCGGTGCTCGGACAGATCGGCCAGCCACTGCGGCTGCAGCATGTGCCAGTCCTCGGGGTGCTCGGCGATGCCCACCGCGAACTGGTCCGCCAGGGCCTGCGTGATGGCCGCGACGTCGCCGGAGCCGACATCCAGTGCCGGGTACACGTGGAAGCGCCAGTTGCCGGGCTCGTTCCAGCAGTGCACCGGGTGCAGCGGCGCCCCGGTCTGAAGGGCCAGCGTGGCCGGCCCCGCGGGCATCCTGGTGCGCTCTCCGAAGAAGTCGACCTCGACCCCCTGACGGGTGAGGTCGCGCTCGGCCATCAGGCACACCATGCGGTTCTGCCGCAGCCGCTCGGCGAGCACCTGAAACGGTGGGCGCTCGCCCCCGGTCAGCGGCAGCATCTCGAAACCGAGCGTCTCGCGGTAGTTGATGAACCGCTGATACAGCGACTCCGGTTGCAGCCGCTCGGCCACGGTGGTGAAGGTGCCGTAGTGCTGGGCCAGCCACACCCCGGCCATGTCCCAGTTGCCGCTGTGCGGCAGCGCCAGCACCGCTCCGTGGCCCCGGTCCAGGGCGGCGTCGAGGTGCTCACGCCCGGTCAGGCACGGGCCGATCCGCTCACCGAGCTTCTTCAGGTCCATCGAAGGCAACCGGAACGCCTCCCGCCAGTAACGCGCGTACGACGTCAGCGAAGCACGGATCAGCGGTCCGGGCACGTCGGCGGGTTCCACCCCGAGCACCCGTGCCAGGTTCCTGCGCAGTTGCTCGGGCCCGCCGCCGCGGGCGGCGTACAGCGCGCCGGCCTCGAACATGTTGCGCGCGGCGAACTCCGGCATGGCGCGCACCACCCGCCATCCCGCCGCGTATCCCCAATCGGAGAGCCGGCCCCCCAACGGAACGCGGAACCCCCGAACAGTGGGCAGGCCCGCCGACGGGGTCGACATCAGGGCCGGCCCTCCTCGGTCTTGTCCGGCTCGCCGCCGGACTCCCCCAGCGGGTCCATGGCGCCCGGCGACTTGCGCACGGAGTGCAGCCGCTGGGCCAGCGTCAGCACACTGGTCACCGCGAGCACCCACATCGCCACGTGCAGCGCCAGCGGCAGCGGGTAGAACGGCAGATCGGACAGGCCCGCCCCGGCCAGCACGATGACCAGGCGCTCCGGGCGTTCGATGAGCCCACCGTCGCCGCGTAGTCCGCTGGCCTCGGCGCGGGCCTTGATGTAGGAGATGACCTGCGAGGTGACCAGGCAGATCATGGTCGCGACGACCAGCGGGGCGCTGTTGAGCCCGAACGCCGCCCACCACAGCAGGCCGCAGAAGATCGCACCGTCGCCGATGCGGTCGCAGGTGGCGTCGAGCACGGCGCCGAATCGGGTCCCGTAGCCGCGCTCGCGGGCCATCGCGCCATCGAGCATGTCGGCCAGCACGAAGAACCACACCACCACCGCACCGGCGAACAGCTGCCCGATCGGGAACAACGTCAGCGCACCCAGCACCGAGGCCGCGGTGCCGATGATGGTGATGCTGTCGGGTGTCAGGCCCAGCCGCAGCGCCGCGCGGGCCACCGGCCGGGACAGCCTGGTGTAGGCCGCGCGGGTCATCAGGTAGAAGTCGCTCACGACCGCCGCGTCCATTCGGTGGCCAGCAGCGTGCGGGTGTCGCGCAGCAGTTGGGGCACCACCTTGGTGCCCCCGATGATGGTGATGAAGTTCGCGTCGCCGCTCCACCGCGGGACCACGTGCATGTGCAGGTGCTCGGCCAGCGAGCCGCCCGCGGACTTGCCGAGGTTGAGTCCGACGTTGAAGCCGTCGGGGTGCGACACCCCCTTGATTACGCGAATCGCCTTCTGGGTGAACGCCATCAGCTCTGCGCTCTCCGCCTCGGTGAGGTCCTCCAGCTCGGAGACGCGCCGGTAGGGCACCACCATCAGGTGGCCCGGGTTGTAGGGGTAGAGGTTGAGCACCGCGTACACCAGCTCACCGCGGGCGATGATCAGCCCCTCCTCGTCGGGCAGCAGCGGGATGTCGGTGAACGGCTGCTTGGAGCCGGCCGATCCGCTGCTCCGGGTGCGCTCGGCGGGCGCGGCCTCGACGATGTAGCTCATCCGGTGCGGGGTCCACAACCGCTGCAGGTGGTCGGGCTGGCCCACCCCGGTGTCCACGCGAGATTCCCCCGCCGCGCGCTCCTCGGTCACGTCGGGCTGCCCGCCTGAGCCAGTCCGTCGAACAGCTCCGCGGTGGGCGGTTCGTTGCGTCGATCGGCGACCCAGGCGGCGATGGCCTCGACGGCCAGGTCACGCGGCACACCGTTGATCTGGCTGCGGTCGGCGAAACGGAAGGACACCGACCCTGCCTCCATGTCGCGGTCCCCGGCCAGCAGCATGAACGGCACCTTCATGTTGGTCTGGTTGACGATCTTCTTGGCCATCCGGTCGTCGCTGGCATCCACCTCGGCCCGCACGCCGTGCGAAAGCAGCTGAGCGGCAACGCTCTCCAGGTAGGGGACGTGCGCGTCGGCCACGGGTATGCCGACCGCCTGCACCGGAGCCAGCCAGGCCGGGAAGGCACCGGCGTAGTGCTCGGTGAGCACACCGAAGAACCGCTCGATGGAACCGAACAACGCGCGGTGGATCAGAACGGGGCGCCGACGCGATCCGTCGGCGGCGGTGTACTCCAGCTCGAAACGGTCGGGCATGTTGAAGTCCAGCTGAATGGTCGACATCTGCCAGTTGCGCCCGAGGGCGTCCTTGACCTGCACCGAGATCTTCGGGCCGTAGAACGCCGCGCCGCCGGGATCGGGAACCAGCTCCAGACCCGAGGAGACGGCCACCTCACGCAGGGTCTCGGTGGCCTCGTCCCACACCTCGTCGGACCCGACGTACTTGTCCGGGTCCTTGGTCGACAGTTCCAGATAGAAGTCGTCGAGCCCGTAGTCGGCGAGCAACTCCAGCACGAACTGCAGCAGGGAGGCCAGCTCGTCGCGCATCTGTTCGCGCGTGGTGTAGATGTGCGCGTCGTCCTGGGTCATCCCGCGCACCCGGGTCAGACCGTGCACCACACCGGACTTCTCGTAGCGGTACACCGAGCCGAACTCGAAGAGCCGCAGCGGAAGTTCGCGGTAGGACCGCCCCCGCGACCGGTAGATCAGGTGGTGCATCGGGCAGTTCATCGGCTTGAGGTAGTAATTCTGCCCCGGCTTGCGGAGCTCGCCGTCCTCGTCGTATTCGGCGTCGATGTGCATGGGCGGGAACATGCCGTCGGCGTACCACTCCAGGTGCCCGGAGGTGACGTAGAGGTGCTCCTTGGTGATGTGCGGGGTGTTGACGAACTGGTATCCCGCCAGCTGGTGCTTGCGCCGCGAGTAGTCCTCGAGCTCCTTGCGCACGATCCCGCCCTTGGGGTGGAACACCGGCAGCCCGGACCCCAGCTCGTCGGGGAAGCTGAACAGGTCCAGCTCGACGCCCAGCCTGCGGTGGTCGCGACGCTGGGCCTCCTCCAGCAGCTCCAGGTGCTTGTCCAGGGCTTCCTGGGATTCCCAGGCGGTGCCGTAGATGCGCTGCAGGCTCGCGTTGGCCTGGTCGCCGCGCCAATAGGCCGCCGAGCTTCGGGTGAGCTTGAACGCCGGAATGTACTTCGTGGTGGGGATGTGCGGCCCGCGGCACAAATCCCCCCAAACCCGTTCCCGGCTACGGGGATTGAGGTTGTCGTAGGCGGTCAGTTCGTCCCCGCCGACCTCCATCACCGAGGGATCACCGGACTTGTCGTCGACCAGTTCCAGCTTGAAAGGCTCGTCGGCGAGTTCCGCGCGCGCCTGCTCCTTGGACTCGTAGACCCGCCGCGCGAACAGCTGGCCCTCCTTGACGATCTGGCGCATCCGCTTCTCCAGCTTGTCCAGGTCCTCGGGGGTGAACGGCTCGGCGACGGCGAAGTCGTAGTAGAAGCCGTCGGTGATCGGCGGACCGATGCCCAGTTTGGCCTCGGGGAACAGCTCCTGGACGGCCTGGGCCAGCACGTGGGCCGCCGAGTGGCGGATCACGCTGCGGCCCTCCTCGCTGTCGGCGGGCACCGGCCGCACGTCCGTGTCCGCCTCGGGCGCCCAGCTCAGGTCGCGCAGTTTGCCCTCGGGGTCGGCGACGACCACGACGGCGTGGGGGTCGCCCCGGCCGGGCAGCCCCGCGTCCCGCACCGCCGCGCCCGCGGTGGTGCCCGCAGGAACCCGGATCAGGGCTGCGGGGGCGGGGTGTGCGGGGGCGCTCATCGGCTGTTCTCCATTGCGTCGGTAGGGGGATCGCGGTGTGCCGCGGTCGCGACCATGCTATCGGGGTGCTTCAAGCGGGTTGGCGCTGACGGTGGGTCGGCTCAGGAGCCCAGGCCGAGGGGGCTGCGCAGCCACGCCTCGTCGACGCCGACCAGACCCGCCGACCAGCCCAGGGCCCCGACCAGCCACAACGTGCCGACGACGACGATGCCGGTCAGCACCGCGCCCATGGCGCGCAGCCACAGCGACTGGGCGGCGAACCACTGCATCACCGCGTCGTAGCGGCGTCGCGAGTACCGCAGCGTGTGGTGTGCCCAGGCGAACTCGCTGGCCAGGATCGCCAGGCCGACGAAGACGATGGCCCACCCCGGGCCCGGGTACGGGATGGCGATGATGCCCGCGACCAGCACGATCGCACCCGTGATACCGACCACCGCCCGGTAGGCCGCGTTGGTGGTCCGCCGTCTGCGCAGGTGCTCGCGCCACAGGATCAGCCGGTCGATCACGGCTGCCCCGGCTTGAGCTTGACGAACAGTGCATGGGCCTCGGTCAGCAGGTCCTCGCCGCGGTACAGCCCCGCCTCGACGAAGATCTTGCGCCCCTCCTCGCCGCGCAGTCCGGCTTCGACGCGCAGGGTCTGCTCGACCGGGACGATCTGCCGGTAGTCGACGTGCAGGAACGCGGTGCGCTGGTAGCGCTGCCCGGTGAGCGCCGCGGCGGTGAAGCCCAGCACCGAGTCGAAGAGCAGCCCGATCGCGCCGCCGTGGGCGGCACCGTTGCGGCCCAGATGGAACCGGGCGAAGCGGGCCCATCCCTCGACCCGGCCGTCGGCGGTGCGCTCCAGTTCCATCGGCACGGAGAGCACGTTGCCGCGGTTGGGCAGGTCGAGGCGCCGTCCCGACGGCGAGGACCATTCGTCGGCGTCGAAGGGGGCGAGCAGCTCGGACACCTTCTCGAGCAGGTCGGCGGCCTCGGCGATGACCTCGTCGGGGGCGTCGGCGGCGCGGGCGCGGTCCTGCAGGGCCCGGACCGCCCCGACGAACCGGCCGTAGTCGGGGCCGCCCTTGGAGGTGGGCTCGGGCGGGTTGAAACCGCCGCCGGCGTGCGGATGCTCGGGTGCCACACCCGATACGGTAATTGGGGCGGGCCGCAGCCAGCGCCTCAGCGCCCCGATCCGGGGTGTCGGCGGGCCCGGTCGGCGCGCGGGCGGCCCGGAACCCCGTGCGACGACGGAGCCCGTGCGGCCGTGCGAGAGTGCCCGGTGTGAGGTTGAGCGATCTGGACGGGCTGCCCCTGACCTACGACGACGTCGGGGCGACCGCCGACGGCCGGGAGATGCCGGCGGGCTATCACCACATCCGGGTCGCCGGGCGCATCGGTCAGGGCCGCGACCGCTTCGACCGGGCCGCCGGGGCGGTCATGCGCTACGGGATGCTGCGCGGGGCGGGGGTGCGGGTGACGGCCAGTACCGAGGTGGCGCGCGTGGGGACGCTGGTGCTGGGGCGCCTCGGCCCGATCCCGGCGCCCTGCCGGGTGGTCTACGTGATCGACGAACCCGACCACCGCGGTTTCGCCTACGGCACGCTGCCCGGGCACCCCGAGGCCGGTGAGGAGTGTTTCGCCGTACGCATCGATCCCGCCAGCGGCTCGGTGTACGCGCAGGTCACCGCGTTCTCCACACCGAACACCTGGTGGAGCCGCGTCGGCGCGCCGGCGGCCTCGGTGGTGCAACGCATCATGACCCAGCGCTATCTGCGCGCAGTGTGAGAACCCAGTGTGAGAACCCACGGTGAGAACCCACGGTGAGAACCCACGGTGAGAACCCACTGGGAGAACCCACTGGGAGAACCCACTGGGAGAACCCGCAGTGCCGGGCCGACGGCGTTGCGTCTCACCGGGGACCAGTGCCCCCCGATCGGTGACCATCGCCCCTCTCGCCGGTCACCCAGCCTGCCCTAACGTAGATGGTGTCCGGCTCACCCCCGCTGGCGGAACACCAGCGCTAAGGAGATTCCCGTGTCATCTTCCCTCACAGGCGGCGAGATCATCGTCGGCGTCGACGGCTCGTCGTCCTCGATCGCGGCGGTCGAATGGGCCGCCCGCGACGCCGAAACGCGCAATGTGCCGCTGCGACTGGTGTACGTGGTGGCCCCCATCGTCATGCCGGCCGACGGCTGGGCGAACACCCCGATGCCCGCCGAGTTCCTGCAGGTGCAGCAGGAACAGGCCCGCCAGGCCCTCGAACACGCCCAGAAGGTGGCGCTGGACTGCGCCTCCTCCGCCGGTGAGCTGCAGGTATCCAGCGAGGTCCTCAACGGCCCGGTGGTCCCGATCCTGGTCGCCCTGTCCGACGACGCCGCGCTGATGGTGGTGGGATGCCGGGGCCAGGGCGCCGTGGAGGGCGCCCTGCTGGGATCGGTCAGTTCCGGGCTGGTCCACCACGCGCACTGCCCGGTCGCGGTCATCCACGACGAGGACCCGGCGGCCCGCTCGCCGCAGGCACCGGTGGTGGTGGGCATCGACGGCTCGCCGACCTCGGAGCTGGCCACCGAGATCGCCTTCGACGAAGCGTCGCGCCGCGGTGTGGACCTGGTGGCCGTGCACGCCTGGACCGATATGGGGCCTATCGACTTTCCCAGCGTGAACTGGGCGCCCATCGAGTGGCGAAACATCAAGGACTCCGAGGAGGAGGTCCTTGCCGAGCGCCTCGGCGGGTGGCGGGAACGGTATCCCGACGTCACGGTGCGCAAGGTCGTGGTGTGCGACGAGCCGGCCCCGCGGCTGCTCGAACAGGCACGCGAGGCCCAGCTGGTCGTGCTGGGCAGCCACGGGCGCGGCGGGTTCCCGGGAATGCTGTTGGGCTCGGTCAGCCGCGCTGTCGTGCACTCCGCGCCGGTCCCGGTGATCATCGCCCGCAAAGCCGCGGGCCAGGGCGACGGATAGCGCCGTAGGCCGCCGGCCCCGCCCTATGCGCGCCGGCTGGTGCGATGGAAGGAAGGTTTGACGTGTCCGTTTCCCTCTCCACCAGCACCGAGCACCACGGACTCCCCGCACACGAGGTCGTGCTGTTACTGGAGACCGACCGGCATGCCGGGTTGTCGCATGACGACGCGGCCGAACGGCTGGAGCGTTTCGGCACCAACACCCTGCCGGCGGCTCCCGGCAGCGGGCTGGCGATGCGCATCCTGCGTCAGTTCCACCACCCGCTGATCTATGTGCTGCTCGTCGCCGGCGTGGTCACCGCGGCCCTGCAGGAGTTCGTGGACTCGTCGGTGATCTTCGGCGTGGTGGTGATCAACGCCATCGTCGGATTCATCCAGGAGTCACGGGCCGAGGCCGCCCTGGAGAGCCTGCGGTCGATGGTGCACACCGAGGCCAAGGTCATCCGCGACGGCCGCGAGCACAGCGTGCCGTCCGAGGAACTGGTACCCGGCGACCTGGTGCTGCTGGAGGCCGGCGACAAGGTGCCCGCGGACCTGCGGTTGATGCGGGAGACCGAACTGCGCATCAACGAGTCCGCGCTCACCGGCGAGTCGGCACCGGTGCACAAGGACGAGGTGATGCTGCCCGAGAGCACACCGGTGGCCGACCGCCGCAACATGGCGTATTCCGGGACGCTGGTCACCGGCGGACACGGGGCCGGCATCGTCGTGGCCACCGGCGCCGGCACCGAGATCGGCGAGATCCACCGGCTGGTGGGTGCCGCCGACATCCTGGCGACACCGCTGACGGCCAAGCTGGCGTGGTTCAGCAAGATCCTGACCGTCGCGATCCTGGGCCTGGCCGCGGTCACCTTCGGCGTCGGGCTGCTGCGCCAGCAGGACGCGGTCGACACCTTCACCGCGGCGATCGCCCTGGCCGTCGGGGCCATCCCCGAGGGTCTGCCGGCCGCGGTCACCATCACGTTGGCGATCGGGGTGGCGCGGATGGCCAGGCGGCGCGCGGTGATTCGCCGGCTGCCGGCGGTGGAGACCCTGGGCAGCACCACCGTCATCTGCGCCGACAAGACCGGCACCCTGACCAAGAACCAGATGACCGTGGAGTCGATCTGGACCCCCGACGGCCTGGTGCGGGTCAGCGGATCCGGCTACTCCCCCGAGGGCGCGCTCACCGACGGTGAGGGTGTGCCCGTCGACGTGGATTCCCATGCCGCGCTGCGCTGGTCGCTGATCGCGGGCGCAATCTGCAACGACGCCGGGCTCACCGACGACGACGGGCACTGGGACGTCGTGGGTGACCCCACGGAGGGCGCGATGCTGGTCGTGGCGGCCAAGGCCGGGCTCGACCATGCCCGCCTGACGACCGCGCTGCCCCGGATCGCGGGTATCCCGTTCAGTTCCGAGCGTCAGTACATGGCCACCCTGCACCGCGACGGCGGCGGACACGTTGTGCTGGTGAAGGGCTCGGTGGAACGGATGGTCGACCTGTGCGGCACGCAGATGGGCGCCGACGGCACCACCCGGCCGCTGGACCGGGCCGCGGTGGAACGCGCGGCCGCCGCGCTGAGCGACCGGGGATTGCGGGTGCTGGCCACCGGTGTCGGCAGCGTCGCCGGACCCGGAGGTTTCGACCCCGACGACTTCGATGACGACACCCTGCCGGCCACGTTGACGCTGACCGGCCTGCAGGCGATGCTCGATCCGCCGCGGGAGGCGGCGGCCTCGGCGGTGACGGCCTGCCACACCGCCGGGATCGCGGTGAAGATGATCACCGGCGACCATGCCGGCACCGCCACCGCCATCGCCCACGAGGTCGGCCTGATGGAGGGCCACGAGGACGGTGCGGCCGCGGTGCTGACCGGCGGCCAGCTCGCCGAGCTGGACCCCGAGGACCTCCCCGACGCGGTGGACGGCGCCCGCGTGTTCGCCCGGGTCTCCCCCGAACAGAAGCTGCGGCTGGTGCAGGCGCTGCAGGCCAGGGGGCATGTCGTGGCGATGACCGGTGACGGCGTCAACGACGCCCCGGCGCTGCGGCAGGCCAGTATCGGTGTGGCGATGGGCGAGGGCGGCACCGAGGTGGCCAAGGACGCCGCCGACATGGTGCTCACCGACGACGACTTCGCCACCATCGAGGCCGCCGTCGAGGAGGGGCGCGGGGTCTTCGACAACCTGACCAAGTTCATCGCCTGGACGTTGCCGACCAATATCGGTGAGGGGCTGGTGATCCTGGCCGCGATCGCGCTGGGCGCGGCCCTGCCGATCCTGCCGACCCAGATCCTGTGGATCAACATGACCACGGCCGTGGCGCTCGGGCTGATGCTCGCCTTCGAGCCCAAGGAGGCGGGCATCATGTTCCGTGCTCCCCGCGACCCCGACGAGCCGCTGCTGACCCGGGGGCTGGTCATCCGGATACTGCTGGTCTCGTCGTTGCTGGTGGCCAGCGCCTGGTGGCTGTTCGAGTGGGAACTGGCCAACGGCGCCAGCCTGCCGGAGGCGCGCACGGCGGCGCTGAACCTGTTCGTGGTCGTCGAGGCGTTCTACCTGTTCAGCTGTCGTTCGCTGACCCACTCCGCCTGGAGGATCGGTCTGTTCTCCAATCGGTTCATCATCCTGGGGGTGACCGTGCAGGCGATCGCCCAGCTGGCCATCACCTACCTGCCGTCGATGAACACCGTCTTCGAGACCGCCCCGATCGGCCTGGAGGTGTGGGGGCGGATCTTCGGTCTGGCGGTCGCGGTCAGTGTCGTCGTCGGGATCGACAAGTGGCTGCGCCGGCCGCGGCACCCCGGGCACAGCAGGCATCCCGCCTGAGGTCTCGTCGCCGACCGGTGCCGGCGGGTCAGGCGCCGCCGGTTTTGTTCAGGGTGAACTGGCAGACGTCGGTGTAGCCGTTGCGGAACAGGTCCGCGCAGCCGGTGAGGTACTTCATGTAGCGGTCGTAGACCTCCTCGGACTGGATGGCGATCGCCTCCTCGCGGCGCCCCCGCAGCGCCTCGGCCCACAGGTCCAGCGTGCGCGCGTAGTGCGGGCGCAGCGAGTGCACCCGGTTGACGGCGAATCCGGCCTTGCGGGCGTGCCGCTCGACCTCGGTCACCGACGGCAGCCGCCCGCCCGGGAAGATCTCGGTCATGATGAAGCGGACGAACCTGATCAGCGGCATCGTCAGCTTGAGGTTCATCTCCTCCACCTCGTCGTCGCTGGCGGTGGTGATGGTGTGCAACAGCATCGTGCCGTCGGCGGGCAGCACCCGGTGGGCGAAGTCGAAGAAGTCGTCGTAGCGGTCCTGCCCGAAGTGTTCGAAGGCGCCGATCGAGACGATCCGATCCACCGGTTCGTCGAACTTCTCCCAGCCCTCGAGCAGCACCCGCTTGGAGCGTCCGCGGGGGGCCTCGGCGAGCTGCCGCTCGACATGCTCGGCCTGGTTCTGGCTGAGCGTGAGACCCACGACGTTGACGTCGAACTGTTCCAGGGCCCGCAGCATCGTGGCCCCCCAGCCGCAGCCGACGTCGAGCACAGTCATGCCGGCGCGCAGATCCAGTTTGGACAGGGCGAGATCGATCTTGGCGATCTGGGCTTCCTGCAGTGTCATGTCGTCGCAGACGAAGTAGGCGCAGCTGTAGGTCTGGGTGGGGTCCAGGAACAACCGGAAGAAGTCGTCGGACAGGTCGTAGTGGGCCTGGACGTCGTCGAAGTGGGGTTCGAGATGGTCCTGGTAGACCGGCGGTTTCGGCGACGGTGTCGGCACGGGTTTCGGCAAAGTGAGGTACTCGCTTACGGGTCTGGGTGCTGGGATCGCACCTGACGTCTCCGGTGACGTCCGATGCTGTCTACCCCATCGCCGCGGAACCTAATCGACGCGAGCGTCAGGGTTTTCCCTGCGTCACGCGCCTTTTGGCCCACCCGTAGTCGGGCTTACCCGACGGTGAGCGCTGCACCCGGTCGCAGAACACGACCTCCTTGGGCAGCTTGTACCGCGCGATGTGACCCCCTGCCGCGGCAACGATACTCGCCGCCAGGTCGTCGCCCGGCTCGGCGTCCCCGACAAGCTGTACCAGGGCCACCACCTCGCTGCCCCAGGCCTCGCTGGGGCGCCCCACCACGATCACGTCGTAGACCTTCGGGTGGGCGGCGATGGCCGCCTCCACCTCCTCGGCGAAGATCTTCTCGCCGCCGGAGTTGATGGTCACCGAGTCCCGTCCCAGCAGCTCGATGGTGCCGTCGGCGTGCCAGCGGGCCCGGTCTCCGGGCACCGAGTGGCGGACGCCCTCGATGACGGGGAAGGTCCGGGCCGTCTTCTCGGGGTCGCCCAGGTACCCCAGCGGCACGACACCCTGTTGGGCCAACCAGCCGATCTGCGGATCTCCGGGCGCCAGGACCCGCGTCAGGTCGGCGCTGACCACGACCGCGCCCGGGTTCGGCACGAAGCGCCCGCTGCCCCGGTCGGCCCGCCGGGATGCCTGCCCCATCTGCGCACCGGTCTCCGACGAGCCGCCCGCGTCGAGAATCACCAGGTCGGGAAGCAGCTCCAGCAGTCGCTGCTTGACACCGGCGGTGAAGGCCGCGCCCCCGCTGATCAGCGTGCCGAACGCGGACAGGTCGAAGGCTCGAGCCTGAAACGCGTCGGCCTGCAGCGCGTCGGCCTCCAGGGCGTCGGCCAGCGGCCGGGCGAAGGCGTCGCCGACGATCGACATCGAGCCGACTCGTTCCCGGCCGGCCGTCGCCCAGGCCGCGGCGGCGTCGAAGTGCGGCGAGGCCGGCGGCAGGACGAAGGTCCGGCCGCCGCAGAGCGCACTGAATGCCGACCACTGGGCGGCGCCGTGCATCAGCGGAGCGACGGTCATCGACGGCGGGCCGGCGGCCCGCGACCGCGCCACCACCTCGTCGATCGAGCGCACCGCCTCGCCGGTGCCGAACACGCGGCCGCCCATTGCGTTGAGGTAGATGTCGTTCTGGCGCCAGAGCACCCCCTTGGGCATCCCGGTCGTGCCGCCGGTGTAGAGCAGATACAGGTCATCCGGGGACAGCGGCAGATCCGGCGCCGGGTCCGGCTGCGCGGCCAAGAGCTCCTCGTAGCGCACGGCGCCGGGCAGCGGGTCGTGCCCGGATTCGTCGTCGACGTGGATCAACCGCAGCCGGGGCGGGGCCTGCCTCAGGGCTTCCTCCAGCGCTTCGGCGAGCACCGGGGCGAACCGGGCGTGGTACATCACCGCCTCGGCCGCGGCGTTGTCCAGCAGGTAGACCAACTCGTCGGCGACGTAGCGGTAGTTGACGTTGAACGGCGCCACCCGCGCCCGGTATGCACCGAGCATGCCCTCGAGGAACTCGTTGCAGTTGGTCATGTACAGCGCCAGGTGACTCTGGCCGGACTCGTGGTTGGCCAGCTCGTGGCGTTCGCGGCGGGCGCCCAGCCCCCAGTCGTGCAGGGCCCGGGCCAGCCGGCCCGCGCGGTCGGCGGTCTGGGCGTAGCTGAACCGCCGGTCGCCGAAGACGATGCAGTCGCGGTCCGGGTTGGCCTCGGCCACCGCCGCGAACACCCGGGCAAGGTTGAACTCCACCGCGACTCCTCGTTCCGCACACCGCCCCGTGTGCCGGTCACCGTACAAGACGCCGCTCACGTCACCCCTGAAGAAGCCCCCGAAAAAGCCCCTGAAGAAGACGCTAGAGAAGACGCCTGGCTGCTAGCCGGTGGCGGATTCGGTGGCCAGGGCCTCGATCCGGGCGGGCACATGCTTGTGCCACGGGGTGCCCGCGTACGGATCCCGCCAGGTCGTGGCGGTCAGGGTGTTGGGGGCGACCCCGGGGGTGCGGTTCCGGCCGTCGGGTCCGGTGAAGTCCAGCCCGTAGCCGTTGGGCAGGGCCGCGTGGCCGGCCAGCATGGCCGTGCTGATCTCCACCGTCGCCTCGGCGCTGCCGGTCGTGGTGGTGACGCGGGCCCGTCCCCCGTCGACGAGGCCGAGCGTCTCGGCGTCCTCGACGCTGACGCGCAGGGCTCCGTCGGTGTCGCGTTTGCGCCAGGACGGGTCGCGCAGGATGTCGTTGGCGGTGTAGGCGCGCCGCTCCCCCGCCGAGAGCACGATCGGGAACTCGGTGCTGGTGTGCCCGGTGGGATGCGCCGGCAGGGCGCGGATCTCCCGGAGCATCTCGGGCATCGCGAGTGCGATCTTGCGGTCCGGGTGGGTGATCAGCGCGAAGTCGTCGGCGTAGTCGTGGACGGTGAACGTCACCCCCGAGCGGCCGGCCAGGATCGCCTCGAACAGCGCGTCGCCGTCGGCGTGGCCGGCGCGCCGCACCGCGTCCGGGTAGGTCATGAACGCCTTCTGCGCCAGTCCCCACAGCGCCGCCGCGCCGGCCAGCCCGTCGGGCAGGGTGGGGCCCAGCGTCTCGTAGAGCACGAAGGGCAGCGTCTTGGCCAGCATCGGCACGGTGCCCACCGCGGTCAGGAACGCCTCGGCGAAGGCCGCGCGGCCCTCCCGGGCGGCGCGCCGCAGCGGTTCGAGGTCGGCGTCGTCGACCACACCGAGTGCCCGCACCAGCCTGGCCCAGATCTCCGGTTCGGGCAGTGTGCCGGCCAGCGGCTCGAACAGCGGGTGCCGCAGATGGAAGGTGTTGCGCGGGAACTCCAGGTTGAAGAAGGTGGCCTCGGGTTTCTCGAACTGGCTGGCGGCCGGCAGGACGTAGTGGGCCAGCCGCGCGGTCTCGGTCATCGCCACGTCGATGACCACCAGCAGCTCCAGTGACTCCAACGCCGCACGCACTGCGGCGGAATCGGCCACCGAGTGTGCCGGGTTGCTGCTCTCGACGATCATCGCCCGGAACCGGTCGGGATGGTCGGTGAGGATCTCCTGGGGGACGGCGTTGCTGGGCACCAGGCCGGCGATGACGGGAGCGCCGGTCACCGGGGTACGGCCCACCCCGCCCGGGCTGAACAGCGGAGCGAACGACGAATGCAGATGCTGGCCGCCGCGTTTGGCGAAATTGCCGGTGAGGATCCACAGCAGCTTGTTCAGATAGGAGCACACGGTGCTGTGCGGGCCCTGCTGGACGCCGAGGTCTTCGAAGACGGCCGCGGACTCGGCCGCAGCGATGCGGCGGGCGGCCGCGCGCAGCAGCGGTTCCTCGACGCCGCACACCGCGGCGCACTCGCCGACGGCGACGTCGCGCAGCGCGTCCTTGACCTCGTCGGCGCCGTTGACGTGGTCGGCGAGAAACCCGTCGTCGCAGAGGTCCTCCTGGACGAGCACGGCGGCCAGCGCGGTCAGGCACCACGCGTCGGTGCCCGGGCGCACCCGAAGATGAAAGTCGGCCATCCTGGCGGTGTCGGTGATCACCGGGTCGATGACGACCATCGAGCGGCCCGGGTCCTTGGCGATCTCGTTGAGCACCACCCGGGCCCGCGGGAAGCTCTGCGACATCCACGGGTTCTTGCCGACGAACACCGCCACCTCGGCGTGTTCGAACTCACCGCGGGTGTGACCGCCGTAGAGGTGGGCGTCGACCCAGTGCTCGCCGGTCTTCTCCTGCGCCAACGCATTCGAGCGGTACCGGGCGCCGAGCGCCTTGAGGAAGGCTCCGCTGTAGGCGCCGCCGAGGTGGTTACCCTGACCGCCGCCGCCGTAGTAGAAGATCTTGTCGCCGCCGTGGGTGTCGCGAATCGCGGCGAACCCGGCGGCGATCTCGGCGATGGCGGTGTCCCAGTCGATCTGCTCGTAGCCGCCGTCGGGGCGCCTGCGCAGCGGGGAGGTCAGCCGGCCCGCGCTGTTCTGGTAGTGGTCCAGGCGCAGGGCCTTGTTGCAGGTGTATCCGTGGGTTCCGGGGTGGTTCTTGTCTCCGCGGATGTGTGACAGGGAGCGGTCGCGCACCTGCACGACGATTCCGCAGTTGCACTCGCAGAGGATGCACGCGCTGGGCCGCCAGTCCACACTCACAGCCATAGACTAATCGGTCCATTTCGGGTGGGTCAATGATGAACTCGGCCCGCACACCGACGACAGGAGCGCCCGCACCGTGTTCCCCGACCTGTTCTCCGTCTCCGGAAAGACCGCCCTGATCACCGGGGGCAGCTCCGGCATCGGCCTGATGATCGCCGAGGGCTACCTGCGCGCCGGCGCGCGGGTCTACATCTCCTCACGCAAACCCGACGCCTGCGCGGTCGCCGCGCAGCGGCTGGCTGAGTTCGGCGAGGTGTATTCGATCCCGGCCGACGTCAGCGACGAGCAGCAGTGCCGCGAACTGGTCGAGCAGCTCGCCGCCCGCGAAGACTCGCTGGACATCCTGGTCAACAACGCGGGCGCCACCTGGGGTGCGCCGTTCGACGCGTTTCCGGCGGCCGCGTTCGACAAGGTCCTGACCCTCAACGTCAAGGCACCGTTCCTGCTGACCCAGCTCGCCCGCCCGTTGCTGGAGGCCGCCGCCGACGAGGAGGATCCGGCCCGGGTGATCAACATCGGCTCGATCGACGGGATCGTCGTGCCCCGGATGGGCACATACTCCTATTCGGCGTCCAAGGCCGCGCTGCACCAGCTCACTCGCCATCTGGCCTACGAGCTGGCACCGACGATCCTGGTCAACGCGATCGCTCCCGGCCCGTTCCCGTCGAAGATGATGGCGGCGACGCTGGAGGCCGTGGGCGACCGGCTGGCGTCGGCGACCCCGGTCGGGCGGATCGGGCGGACCGAGGATGTGGCGGCCGCGGCGGTCTATCTGGCCTCGCCGGCGGCCAACTTCCTGACCGGTGTCGTGTTGCCGGTCGACGGTGGACTCTCCACCACCGCCGGGTTACAGCTGTGAAGCAAGTTGCAGGACTTGTTTACCGATGTTGCGTTTGTGGTCTTTAATTGACCCATGAGTGGGGAGTCATTCGAAGTCGGGGCATATGTCCGCACCACCGACGACGCCCGAAGCACCGGTCGTATCGTCGAGGACTTCGGAGATCTGGCCGGGGCGGAGGTCGTGGTCGACACGGGCCAGACCGCCAAATCGCGGCGCTGGGCGGTCGCCCTCGACGACGGCAGGATCGTGTTCCTCGACGATGAGGACATCGAGCTCGCCGACTGACCGCCCGACCCGGTCACCTCGAGCCGTCTGTGGTGTGTGGTCGGTGGGGTGTTAGTCGGTGGGGGTTGTGGTGGTGGCCAGGCCGGGGATGTAGGCCGCGGCGACCGGACGCCCGAAGTAGTACCCCTGCCCGATATCGCAGCCGTGCTCACCCAACCAACTCGCCGTCGCAGCGTCCTCGACCCCCTCGGCGACCACCGTGATCCCCAGATCATGGGTCAACTCGATGACCGCACGCACCACCGCGGCCGCCCGGGCATCGGTGGTCACCGAGGCGATGAAATGCCGATCCAACTTCACCTCATCGATACGCAGATCCCGCAGATACGCCAACGCCGAATACCCACTACCGAAATCATCAATGGCCACCCGGATCCCGTGATCACGCAACCGACGCAACACCGCCGTGACCTCACCCACCTCACTGAGCACCAAATCCTCAGTGATCTCCACGGTCAACAACCCCGCAGCCAACCCCCGCGCCTCCAACGCCCGACACAACCGATCCGGCAACCGCCGATCACGCAGAAACGGCGCGAACACATTGACCGCCACCGGCATCGACACCCCCGAAGCCACCCACCCCGCCACATCATCTAAAGCCCGATCCACCACCAAATCGGTCACCGGACCCATCAACCCATGCGCACGCACCAACGACATGAACGCATCCGGACGCAAAATCCCCAACCGCTGATGCGGCCACCGCAACAACGCCTCCACCCCCACCATCCGCCCCGAACACAACTCCAACTTCGGCTGATACACCACCCCCAAACCCCCACGATCAACCGCACGACGCAACTCCCCCAACAACCGCACCTGCGCGGCCCCATCACCGGCCGAACGACCCGACCCACTGGCAGCCAACTCCACCGCATCGGGCTCGACCAACATCATCTCCGCATTGAACGTATGCACCCCCGACGACCGCGCCCGCTTCGCGGCATACATCGCAATATCGGCACGACGCACCAACGTCTCCGCCGACAAATCCGGCTCATCCGAGGACGCCACCGCCATCCCCACACTCGGACGCATCAACATCTCATGGCCCTCCACCACAAACGGCACATTGAACGCATCCACCACCCGCTCAGCCACCAAATGCGAATGATCCACCCGCCCCTCCAACAACAACGCAAACTCATCATGATCCGCCCCGGCGTGTCGGGAGGTTCTCTTATCTGAGTGCCTCCTCGGTCTGAGGGTGCCGCTGGCGATGGTAGTAGAGCGCTTCAGCCCGGTCCGGCGTCAGGTCCTGGCAGTAGCCGTTGGGC
>NZ_NVQF01000006.1 GCF_002592005.1 Mycolicibacterium palauense
ACTACCCCGAGGACAAGACCGAACTCATGCGGGCCTTCGAGTGGATGGAGTGCGAGAAGATCCTGCTGTTCTCCAGCGACTACCCGCACTGGACCTTCGACGACCCCCGCTGGCTGGTCAAACACCTGCCCGAACACGCTCGCGACGCCGTGATGTTCCGCAACGGGATCGAAACCTACAAACTGCCCGAGACCGTGCCCGCCCTCGAAGGACAGGTCAGGGTCTTCTAGTGGCCGAAGAGGTGAAACCGCCCCGGCTGGCGCAGGGGCGTGAGCATGTCGTCGCCACCGTGGACGAGATTCCCCCGGGTACCCACAAGGTGGTGCCGATCGGCCGCCACGGTGTCGGGGTCTACAACGTCAACGGCACGTTCTACGCGATCGCCAACTACTGCCCGCACGAGGGCGGACCGCTGTGTTCGGGACGCGCGCGGGGGCGCAACATCGTCGACGAGAGTGTGCCGGGCAACGCGGTGATGGTGCGCGACCTGGAGTTCATCTACTGCCCCTGGCATCAGTGGGGATTCGAGCTGGCGACCGGCACCACCGCGGTCAAGCCCGAATGGAGCATCCGCACCTACCCGGTCCGCGTCGTCGGCAACGACGTCCTGGTCCAGGCCTGATCCGAGCCCGATCCGGCCCTCACCCGGACCTGACCCTGAAAGGCAGCATGACAACCGGCACCGTCCTCAAGCCCGGCGAGCGGACAATGCAGATCAACGGCGGCGACGTCGTCTACGAGATCCTCGGCGAAGAGGGCGATTTCATTGTTCTGACCCCGGGTGGCCGGTTCAGCAAGGACATCCCCGGCCTGCGTCCGCTGGCCGAGGCACTGGTCGAGGGCGGCTATCGGGTGCTGCTGTGGGACCGCCCCAACTGCGGCCGGTCCGATGTGCAGTTCTACGGGCAGAGCGAATCCCACATGCGCGCCGAGACGCTGCAGAAGCTGATCACCGGTCTCGACATCGGGCCCTGCATCATCGCCGGCGGCTCCGGCGGCGCCCGGGACTCGATGCTGACCACCATGCTGTATCCGGAACTCGCCACCAAGCTGGTGGTGTGGAACATCGTCGGTGGCATCTACGGCACCTTCGTGCTCGGTTCCTACTACATCGTGCCCAGCATTCTGGCGGTGCGCGGCCTGGGCATCGAGGGGCTGCTCGGAGTCAAGGAGTGGAAGGAGCGCATCGCCGAGAACCCGGACAACGAGGCCCGTCTGCGGGCTCTGGACGCCGACGGCTTCCTCAAGGTGATGTTGCGCTGGCTCAACGCCTTCGTATCCAAACCGGGCCAGACCATCCCCGGTGTCGACGACGAGATGTTCGACAACATCACCGTGCCGACGCTGATCATCCGTGGCGGCGAGAATGACTGGGATCACCCCAAGCGGACCTCGCTGGAGGTCAACTGCCTGATCAAGGGGTCCACCCTGATCGACCCGCCCTGGCCCGAGGATGCGTGGGAGCGCGCCGGCGAGGATCAGGCTTCGGGAAAAGTCAAGCGCTTCAATTTGTTCGACACCTGGGTGCAGGCGGCACCGGCGATCCTCGATTTCCTGGGGAAATGAGGCGCCGGCCGATGACCAGACCGCCGCAGCGTTCACACCGTGCGGATGTGCACCTCGCAGTTGAGCGAGGCCTCCAGCGCGGTGTGCACCCGGCTCTCCGGAACGCGCCGCATGTCGGCCTTACGCAGCGTCACCGTGATGACGTCCCAGCCCTCGCCGCCGGGGCGCCGCTCGATCTCCCCGGTCAGCCCGAACCCGGCGAGCACCCCGTGGGCGTCCTCGTCGGTGCCGTGGCTGACGAACGTCAGGACCCCGGGCACCGGTGTGGTGCCGAATGCCTTGCCGCACAGGTCGATCGCCAGGCTTTGCAGCGGGCCGGGGTCGGCCCCGGTCATCAACAGCTCGACCTCACGCCGGCTCGGCGGCAGCGCGGCGAGATTGTTCTGGATCAGTTCCGCTCCGGCGTCGGCGGCCAGGTCCGCCAGGGTCGACGTCCCCTCGGTCAGCCGCTCCGGCGACAGCTCGCCGGCCGGGTCCACACCGATTCGCACCACCGCCGTCCGCATGCGCGCAAGCGTAGCCGTGCCAGATGCCGTGATGAAAGCAGGAGTCAGCCATGAGTACCGCCGCATCGCAGACCTCGCTCACCGTGGGGCCCTGGCCGGGGCTGCAACCCCGGCTGCTGCGCGCCACACAGGAATCCGAGACGCTGCAGGACTACCGTGGCGCCGGCGGCTACCAGCCGCTCGCGGACGGGGCGGCACTTCTCGAGCAGATCGAACTTGCCGGGCTGGTGGGTCGCGGCGGCGCCGCCTTCCCGTTGGCCGTGAAGATCCGCACCGTGCGCCACGCCGGACCGCACGGAACCGGCCGGCTCGACACCGTGGTGCTCGCCAACGGTGAGGAGGGGGAGCCCGCGTCGGTCAAAGACCGCTGGCTGCTTCGCAATCGACCGCACCTGGTGCTCGACGGGCTGCGCCTGGTGGCGCAGCTGGTCGGAGCCAAGCATGCGCACGTGTACGTCTCGGACCAGCCGTCGGCCGCCTCGGTGGAGGCGGCCCTGGCCGAGGCGGGAACCGACATGCTCGACGGCCTGACCGTCAGCGTCCGCACGGTGGCGCCCGGCTACGTCGCCGGTGAGGAGACCGCGGCGGTCCGGGCGATCAACGGCGGGCCGGCCAAGCCGACCGACAAACCCCCGCGGCCGTTCGAGCAGGGCATCGGGGGGCTGCCCACGCTGGTCAGCAACGTCGAGACGCTGGCCAACGTGCCCTACATCCTCGCCCACGGCGCGTCCGGCTACCGCGCGCACGGCACCGCGGGATCGTCGGGGACGTTCCTGGCGACGGTGACGGCCGGCGGGACGTCCGCGGGTCTCTACGAGGTCCCGTTCGGCTCGCCCGTCACCGAATTGCTGGAACTGCACCAGATTCCGCTGGAGCAGGTGCGCGGCGTGTTGATGGGCGGCTACTTCGCGGGCCTGCTCAACCGCGACATCCTCGATGCCACCCTGGACCACGAGAGCCTGCGCGGGCTGGGGTCCGGGCTGGGCTGCGGGGCCGTCTCGGTGATCACGGCCGAATGCCCGGTGGCGGTGGCGGCCTCGGTGCTCGACTACTTCGGCCGGGAGAACGCCGGGCAGTGCGGATCGTGCTTCAACGGCACGGCCGCGATGGCCGCGGCCGCGCTCGCACTGCGCGACGGCACCGCGACCGGGGACGACGTGGCCCGGTTGAAGCGCTGGTCGGTGGTGCTGCGGGGCCGCGGCGCCTGCGCCACGCTGGACGCCGCCACCAACATCGCCGCCAGTCTGCTCGACCAGTTCCCCGAGGCCGTCGCGCAGCACCTCGACGGCGAATGCCCCGATTGCGGCGCGCACGCGTTCAGCGCGCACCGCCCGTTCGAAGTGGAGGCGGTGGTCTCGTGACCGACCCGTTGCGCATCAAACTCGACCGCACCCTCTGTGACGGGTTCGGCATCTGCGCCAAGCACGCACCGGAGTACTTCTCGCTCGACGACTGGGGCTATGCCGTCCTGGTAGGGGACGGAAACATCCCCGAGCAGGATCGCGGCGCGGTGCTGCGGGCGCTCATGGACTGCCCCGTGCACGCCATCATGGAGCTCGGCGAACGCCGGCCCGACGAGAGCGCGCCCACCGACCAGAGCGTCGACGAAGACATCGCCGATCACCTCAAAACCGAAGCGAACGAGGCCGAATGGGGGTTCACCAGGTGAGCGCCGACACCCGCCTGCCACTGCCCCAGGTCGTCTTCGACAACGAGTTCTTCTGGAAATCGGGCGCCGACGGGAGACTGCGGATCCAGGAGTGCGGCGACTGTCAGGCGCTGATCCATCCCCCGCAACCGGTCTGCCGGTACTGCCACAGCCACAACATGGGTGTGCGCGAGGTGTCCGGGCGGGCGGTGCTGTCGGCGTTCACCGTCAACCACCGCTTCAGCATCCCCGGCCTGACCGCGCCGTATGTGATCGCGCAGGTCGCCATCGAGGAGGACCCGCGGGTCCGGTTGACCACCAACATCGTCGACTGCGACCCCGACGAGCTGGAACCGGGCCGGATGGTCGAAGTCGTCTTCGAGCAGAACGACGACGTGTGGCTGCCGCTGTTCCGCCCGACCGCCGAACCCGAAACCGGCGACCTGCCCGCCGACGAGATCGCCCCGCAGGACTTCGGCAAGCACGTCCGGCCCATGGTCACCAAGCAGAAGTTCGAGGAGCGCTCCGCGATCACCGGGATCGGCGCCTCCCGCCTGGGCCGCCGGCTCATGGTCAACCCTCTGTCGTTGACCATCGAGGCGTGCGAGGCGGCGGTCGCCGATGCCGGGCTCACCCTGGCCGACATCGACGGGCTGTCCACCTATCCGGCGATCGACGCCGTCGGTATGGGCGAGGGCGGGGTCAGCGTGCTGGAGGGCGCGCTGGGCATCCGGCCCACCTGGATCAACGGCGGCATGGACACCTTCGGGCCCGGCGGTTCGGTGATCGCGGCGATGATGGCCGTCGCCACCGGGATGGCCCGCCACGTGCTGTGCTTCCGCACCCTGTGGGAGGCCACCTTCAATCAGCTGATGAAGGAGGGCAAGCTCGCCCCGGCCGGCGGCGCCCGGACCAACAGCTGGCAGATGCCCTTCGGCGCGGTGTCGGCCGCGCACACCCTGGCGCTCAACGCCCAGCGGCACTTCCACCGCTACGGCACCACCCGCGAGACGCTGGGCTGGATCGCGCTGAACCAGCGGGCCAACGCCGCGCTGAACCCGACCGCCATCTACCGCGACCCGATGAGCATGGAGGACTACCTCTCGGCGCGGCCGATCACCACCCCGTTCGGCCTCTACGACTGCGACGTGCCGTGCGACGGTGCGGTGGCGGTCATCGTCTCGGCCGTGGACACCGCTCGAGACCTGGCCAAGCCGCCGGTGCTCATCGAGGCCGTCGGGACCCAGATCATCGAGCGCACCGACTGGGACCAGACCACGCTGACCCACGAGCCCCAGGTGCTGGGCCAATCGGCGCACCTGTGGACCCGGACGGCGTTGCGGCCCACCGACGTCGACGTCGCCGAACTCTACGACGGGTTCACCTTCAACTGCCTGTCCTGGATCGAGGCGCTCGGCTTCTGCGGGATCGGCGAGGCCAAGGACTTCCTCGACGGTGGCAGGAACATCGCCCGCGACGGTGTCCTGCCGCTGAACACCCACGGCGGGCAGCTGTCCCACGGCCGCACCCACGGTATGGGGCTGATCCACGAGGCCGTCAGCCAGCTGCGCGGCGAGGCCGGCCCGCGCCAGGTCGCCGACGCCAAGGTCGCCGTCGCCAGTTCCGGCGGCCTGACCCCCAGCGGTGTACTGCTTCTGCGGTCGGATACGTGAGCCCGGGCCCGACCAGCCGGGAAGCGCGCGCGGGGGACCACACGGCGGATGTGGCCGCCGCCGTCCCGGTGCCCAGGGTCGTGCTCGTCGACGGTGTGCCGATGTCGGGCCTGCTCGCCGAGGCGGCGCGGCCCCGGGCCACCGTCGTCGCGCTGCACGGCGGCGCCACCACCGCGGCCTACTTCGACTGCCCCGGGCAGCCCGCGCTGAGCCTGCTGCGCAGCGGGCCGGGGCACGGGTTCACCGTGCTGGCCCTGGACCGCCCCGGATTCGGCAGCTCGGCGCTGTACTCCCCCGAGTTCGACTCCACCCCACGGCGTATCGCCATGACCTACCGGGCGATCGACGCGATGCTGGGCGACCGGGACCGCGGGGCGGGCCTGTTCCTGCTCGCCCACTCCAACGGCAGCGAGCTGGCGCTGCGGCTGGCCGCCGACGACGAACGCGGCGCGACGCTGCTGGGCGTGGAGATCTCCGGCACCGGTGTGCGCCAGCAGGAGCAGGCCGCGGCCGTCCTGGCCGGCGCCAGCCGGGAACGGATCCCGTCCGGACTGCGCGAACTGCTGTGGGAACCCGCCGAGCTGTATCCCGACGGCGTCGCGGGCTCGGTGCGCATCAAGAGCGGTCCGCTCTCGCCGGACTACGAGGGCCCCCTGGTGGCCAACTGGACCCGGGACTTTCCCGAACTGGCCGCACGGGTGCGCGTTCCGGTGCGCTACAGCGTCGGGGAGTTCGAACGGGTCTGGGCCAACGACCCCGCGGCGGTGACCGAGATCGCGGCCCTGTTCACCGCGGCCCCGCGGGTGCAGACACACCGACAGGCCGGCGGCGGCCACAACCTCAGCCTCGGCTTCGCCGCGGCCGAGTACCACGCCGACGTCCTGTCCTTCGCCGGGACGTGCATCGACGACCCGGCACCGACCGATGTGACGATGGAGGCAGACAAATGAAGGTGGGGTTCATCGGGCTGGGCAGCCAGGGCGGTCCCATGGCACGCGCGATCGTCGAGGCCGGCGTCGACACCACGCTGTGGGCACGCCGGGCCGCGTCCCTGGAGCCGTACGCCGACACCGCGGCCAAGACGGCGGACACCCCGGCGGAGCTGGCCGCGGCCTGCGACATCGTGTGCCTGTGCGTGGTGGGCGACGCCGACGTGACCGAACTGGCCGAGGGTGAGAACGGCCTGCTGGCCGGGATGGCCCCGGGCGGGATCATCGTGATCCACAGCACCGTGCATCCCGACACCTGCCGCCGGCTCGGCGAGAAGGCCGCCGCCCAGGGCATCTCGGTGGTCGACGCGCCGGTCAGCGGCGGCCAGCCCGCCGTCGAGCAGAAGCAGCTGCTGGTGATGGTCGGCGGTGCCGAGGCCGACGTCGAGAAGTGCCGGCCGGTGTTCGAGACCTACGGCGACCCGATCGTGCACCTGGGACCGCTGGGCGCCGGGCAGGTCACCAAGATCCTCAACAACCTGTTGTTCAGCGCGAACCTCGGGAGCGCGCTGAGCCTGCTGGAGCTCGGGGAGTCCCTCGGGGTGGCCCGGGACAGGATGTGCGATGTCGTCACGCGGGGCTCGGCCAACAGCAAAGCGCTGGGCAGCATCGCGATGTTCGGCGGCACGCTCGACCAGCTGGCTCCGATCGCCGGCGCCCTGCTGCAGAAGGATGTCCGGCTGGCGGCCGACCTCGCCGACCACGCCCCCGCCGAGCAGGGTGCGGTGTTCGATGCCGCCGACGCCGCGCTGCGGTCGATGGGCTACCCGCGATGAACGTCGGTTTCATCGGTGCCGGCCGCATGGGCACCCCGATGGTCGGACGGCTGGTGGCCACCGGCCACACCGTGAAGGTGCTGGGCCGCACCCCCGAGAAGTGCTCGTCGATCGAGGCGCTGGGTGCCGAGCCGGTGCCCTCGGTTGCCGAGGCCGCCGCGGGCGCCGACGTGGTGGTGCTGTGCGTGTTCACCGACGAACAGGTCCGCGAGATCTGTTTCACCGACGGCCTGTTGGCCGCGATGGCCCCCGGCTCGGTGCTGGTGGTGCACACCACGGGCAGCCCCCGGACCGCCGAGGCGCTCGGGGCCGCGGCGCGGGAGCGGGGGGTCGACGTCCTCGACGCCCCGGTCAGCGGCGGCCCGCACGACATCGCGGCCGGACGGGTGACCCTGTTCGTCGGCGGCGCCGCGGAGACGCTGGAGCGGGCCCGCCCGGTGCTGGAGTGTTACGGCGACCCGATCCTGCACGTCGGTCCGCTGGGTTCGGGCCAGAAGGTCAAGCTCATCAACAACACCGTGTTCGCCGCCCAACTGGGTGTGGTGGCCGAGGCCGTCAGGCTGGCGGCCGAACTCGGCGTGACCGAGGGTGCGCTGCTGGAGGCGCTGCCGCACGGCAGCGGCGACAGCCGGGCGCTGGCCGGGGTGCGCGCGCGCGGCTCGGTCTCGGCGTTCATCGAGATGGCAGGCGGTTTCGTCGGCAAGGACGTCGACGTCGTGCGCCGGGTGGTCGCCGACCTCGGCGCGGGGCTGGGGCCGCTGGACCGGCTCGTCGACGCGGGGCTCAACGCCGGCACCGGCGCCGGAGATCGTTGATTTCCCCCGTCCGGGCGGCAATACTGTTAGCGTTACAGTTTCGGCGATTTCCGTAACTTCTCGCCCCATCAGCCAGCAGCGGAGGAGGAGAGTCTATGACCAAGCCCCGGGTGGTCTTCGACCCGTTCTCGGACGAGTACTTCAACGACCCCTACGACATCTACCTGCGGATGCAGGACGAGGCTCCGGTCTACTACAGCGAGGAGATGGACTTCTACGCGCTGACCCGGCACGAGGACGTCGCCGCCGCGCTCAAGGACCACGAGACCTTCTCGTCGAGCCGCGGCTGCGACCTGTCGATGGTGCAGTCGGAGGAGGGGCCGCAGAAGTCGATCATCTTCATGGATCCGCCCGAGCACCGCATGCTGCGCAGCCTGGTCAACAAGGCGTTCACCCCGCGGGCGATCCAGTCGCAGAAGGAGACCGTCGAGCAGCTCGTCGACCACTACCTCGGCGGGGTCGACCCCGAGCACTTCGACGTCGTGCAGGACTTCTCCGGTCCCTTCCCCGTCGAGGTGATCACCCGGATGGCCGGGGTGCCCGAGGAGTTCCGCCAGCAGGTGCGGCACTGGATCGACACGTCCCTGGAACGCGAGCCCGGCAACATGGGCTACACCGAGCGCGGGATGCAGGCCAACATCGACTCCGCGATGTACTACTACGGCCTGGTCCAGGAGCGGCGGCAGAACCCGCAGGACGACATGCTCAGCCGGCTGATCGCCGCGGAGATCGTCGGCGAGGACGGCCAACCCCGCAAACTCGACGACATCGAGATCACCGGTTTCGCGTCGCTGCTCGGCGGCGCGGGAGCCGAGACCGTCACCAAGCTCGTCGGCAGCTCGGTGGTGACGTTCGCCAAGAATCCCGACCAGTGGCAGAAGCTGCTCGCCGACCGCAGCAAGATTCCCGCCGCCGTCGAGGAGATGCTGCGGTTCGACGGGCCGGTGCACTACAACGTGCGGTTCACGTTGCGCGACGCGCACCTGCACGGCACGACGATCCCGGCGGGCAAACCGGTGTTCCTGATGAAAGCGGCCGCCAACCGCGACCCGCGCGCATTCACCGACGCGCACATCTTCGACATCGACCGCGACCGCTCCGAGGCCCAGAACCTCGGGTTCGGCTACGGCATCCACAGCTGCCTGGGCGCGGCACTGGCCCGCATGGAGACCGCCATCGCACTCGACCGGCTGCTCGACTTCATGCCGCGCTACGAGGTGCAGTGGGACGAGCTGGAGAAGGTGCACATGCAGAACGTGGCGGGCTACCACCACGTCCCGGTGAAGGTCTTACGCTGAGAACCACTCCTACGCGGAGAACCACGGAGCCCCGACCGGACCGACACGAGGAGCGCGAAAGATGACCAAAAAAATCGAGGTCGATTTCGAGCTGTGCGAAGCCAACGGTGTCTGCATGGGCATCCTGCCGGAAGTCTTCGAGCTCGACGACGAGGACTTCCTGCACGTGCTCTCCGACGAGGTGACCCCCGAGAACGAGGCCAAGGTCCGCGAGGCGGTCCGTCAGTGCCCGCGGCAGGCCATCTCGATTCGGGAGTGACCCGGCCGCCGTTCGGCGGCCGGCTCCACCGCCGTTGAATCGGTGCTGACTAGCTGGCCGGCACCAGGTCGGCGGCGCTGGGGCAGCACGCGATCGCCCCGGTCCGGAAGATCTCGCTGAACCCGATCGCGTCGATCGGCTCGGCCGCCGCCGCCAGGGCCTGCACCTTGAACGCCCGCGCGGCCACACTGAGCCGATGCTCGACCGTGTCGACACTGCCCCGCAGCTCCTCGGGCCAGCTCTCGCCCCACATCGTCACCTCGGTCTGTCCGGCGGCCAGGGCATCGCGCACCCCCTTGCGGATCCGGGTGTCACGGGCGTACAGCTCGGCCGATACCGCCAGGGCGTGCGGGCGTGGTGCCTGCAGCCCGCCGGCCAGCGCGCTCTCCAGGTCCCCGGTGTCGGCCCCCAGGATCTGCAGCGGCCGGTCGTCGGCCCCGCCGTCAACCAGGACGGTGACATCCCAGCCCGCCATCACCCGGTCGAAGAGCCAGCCGCCGGCGACGCGGACCACCTCGGCGACGCTGGGCGCCACGACGTCCAGCCGGTACCTCACGATGTGCCGTCCGGGGCGAACTCCCGCTCCAATGACCTCGCGTAGTCCTGAATCGCTTCCTGCAGCGGTACTGACGGATCGAGCAACCATGAGATTTCCATTCCGTTGACGAGGGACACAATCTGCACGGCCTTGAGGGCCGGGTCGAAGTCGTCGCGGTACTTCCCGGACAGCTGACCCTCCCGGATCAGGTCGGTCACGATCGAGATCGCGGCGCGCTGCCGGGCCAGCAACCGCTCGTGCAGCGGCGCGTCGGGCATCAGATTCTCGACCAGCAGCACCGAGTAGGTGCCCACCAGCTCTGGGGCCCGATTGACGCGTTCACCCGCGCGGGCCAGCTGTTTGAGCAGGTCGCCGGCGCGGTCGGCGTGCGCGTCGTCGTCGGCGTCGCGGGCGTCGACGACCGCGTGCAGCAACTGCTCCTTGGATTCGAAATGGTGCAGCAGCCCGGCCGCGCTGACCCCGGCCTCCCTGGCGATCTGAGCAAGCGTCGTGTTGCGCCACCCGTTGCGGGTCAGCAACCGCTGCGCCGCGTCGAGGATCCGCTGTTTGCGGTCCTCACCCTTGGCCAGGAGCGTTGCGTACGGCCGGGCAGAGGTCACGGGCTGGGGCTTTCTGTCGGGGGCAAACCTACTTAACGAACATACAGTAGGTTGGTTGGCCGGATGTGACAAGGGTCTCTTTGGGATTGTTTTTGATCGATGTCACAGCGGCAACGGTGGTCACACCATAACCGCGCCCGCCGCGCGGCACGCCGGAACCGGCGAATGCGGGGCCCACCGCGAGACCGGCGCCGATCCCCCGCGGTGGGTCCGCCGCCGCGGGGGCGGACCCCGTCGGTTTTTCGTGGTCTAGAGTCCCAGCGACTTGGCGATGATCACCTTCATCACCTCGCTGGTACCGGCATAGATGCGCGCCACCCGGGCATCGGTGTACAGGCGGGCGATCGGATACTCCATCATGTAGCCGTAGCCGCCGAACAACTGCAGACACCGGTCGATCACACGGGCCTGCATCTCGGTGCAGAACAGCTTGACCCGGGCCGCATCGGCGCCGGACAGTTCCCCGGCCGCGTGTTCGGCGACCGCCTGATCCAGCATCGCCTGCGCCGCCTCCACCTCGGTGGAGCAGGCGGCCAGTTCGAACTTGGTGTTCTGGAACGAGGCGACCGGCGTGCCGAAGGCCGTGCGCGTCTTGGTGTAGTCGATGGCCGCGGCGATCGCCGAGCGGGACTGGGCCACCGAGCCGACCGCGACGGTCAGGCGTTCCTGGGGCAGGTTGTGCCCAAGGTAGGAGAATGCCTCGCCGTCTTCGCCGAGCCGGTTGGTCACCGGGACCCGCACATCGGTGAACGACAACTCCGCGGTGTCCTGCACCTTGCAGCCCATCTTCTCCAGTTCGCGCCCCCGCTCGAACCCGGGCATGCCGTCCTCGACCACCAGCAGCGTCAGACCCTTGCGCCGGTTCTCCGGGTCGGTCGAGGTTCGCGCCACCACGATGACCAGGTCGGCCTGCATGCCGCCGGTGATGAAGGTCTTGGCGCCGTTGAGCACGTACTCGTCGCCGTCCAGGACGGCGTTGGTGCGCATGCCCGCCAGATCGGAGCCGGTGCCGGGCTCGGTCATGGCGACAGCGGTCAGCAGTGTGCCGGCCGCCAGTCCGGGGAACCAGCGCCCGCGCTGCTCATCGTTGGCGTAGTGCAGGAAGTAGGGCAGGATCACCTCCAGCTGCGTGCGCACCGTGGACAGCGTGACCAGCGCGCGCGCCGCCTCCTCCTGCAGCACCACGTTGTAGCGGTAGTCGGGCTGCCCGCCGCCGCCGTACTCCTCGGGGATGGCCACGCCCATGATCCCGGTCTGGCCAAGCTTGGCGAACGCCTCGCGCGGCATCCGGCCGGCCTTCTCCCACCGCGGGTAGTGCGGCACGATCTCCTTCTCGATGAAGTCGCGTGCCAGCTCGCGGAACGCCTCGTGGTCCTCGGTGAACAGGGTGCGGCGCACGGGGTCTCCTCTGTTTCCTGCTGAAGTGTGGCCCGAAGGGTCGTGAAGTGCCTGAAAGTGCCGGTCTCAGACGAGCTCGACGACGGTGGCGTTGGCGGTGCCGCCGCCCTCACACATCGTCTGCAACCCGTACCGGATCCCGTTGTCGCGCATGTGATGGATCATCCTGGTCATCAGCACCGCCCCCGAGGCACCCAGCGGGTGGCCCAGCGCGATCGCACCGCCGAGCGGGTTGAGCCGGGCCGGGTCGGCGCCCGTCTCGGCCAGCCAGGCCATCGGCACCGGCGCGAACGCCTCGTTGACCTCGAAGACCCCGATATCGCCGATTCCCAGGCCGGCCTTGCCGAGCACCATCTCGGTGGCCGGAATCGGACCGGTCAGCATCAGCACCGGGTCGGCACCGGTGACGGCACCAGCCACGTAGCGCGCCAGCGCGGTCATGCCCAGCTCGCGGGCCCGTTCTGCGGTCATGACCAACAGCGCCGCCGCTCCGTCGGAGATCTGGGAGGAGTTGCCGGCGTGGATCAGGCCGTCGTCGGTGAACGCGGGCTTGAGCCCGGCGAGCTTTTCGGCGGTGGTCCCCCGGCGGATGCCCTCGTCGGCCCCGACGGCGCCCCCGCCGGTCGGCACCGCGACGATCTGATCGTCGAAGGCGCCCGCGTCCTGCGCCGCGGCGGCCAGCTCGTGTGAGCGGGCCGAATATTCGTCGACCCGGGTGCGGTCGAATCCCCACTTCTGGGCAATCAGCTCCGCCGAGATACCCTGGTTGAAGGAGAAATTGTCGTACCGCTCAAGAACTTTCGGCCCATAGGGCACACCGGTGGCGCGCGCGGCGCCCAACGGCACGCGGCTCATCACCTCCACCCCGCCGGCCACCACCACGTCCTGCTGGCCGGACATGACCGCCTGCACGGCGAAGTCCAGTGCCTGCTGACTGGATCCACAGGCCCGGTTGACGGTGGTGCCCGGGATGCGCTCGGGCCAGCCCGCGGCCAGCACCGAGTACCGGCCGATGTTGCTCGACTGGTCGCCCACCTGGGACACGCATCCCCACACCACGTCGTCGACGAGCGCTGGATCCAGGCCGGTGCGGTCGGCCAGCTCGGTCAGCACCAGCGCCGACAGGTCCGCGGCGTGCTCACCGGACAGTCCCCCGTTGCGTCTGCCGACCGGCGTGCGCACCGCCCCGACGATCACCGTTTCCCGCATGGCCTTCTCCAGTCCGTTCTCATGGTCTTCTGACGTGGTCCTGCTACGGCACGCCTTCTCACAGCGTCTTTCTCACAGCGTCTTTCTCACAGCGTCTTTCTCACAGCGTCTTTCTCACTACGTACGTGGCGGTACGGCCCACTTGCCCGTGAACGACGGGTCGCGCTTCTGCGCGAAGGCCGCGTAGGCCTCGGCCGAGTCCGCGGTGGCGAAGTTGCCCGGCTGGGCGCGCGCCTCGTTGGCCAGGGCCTCGGGCAGCGTGCAGTCGGCGCCGGCCTTCAGCAGTGCCTTGCTGTGGGCCATCGCCACCGGCGGACCCGCCGCCAGCCGGGCGGCGAGCTCGTCGACGAAGCCGTCGATCTCTGCGGCGGCCTTGACCCAGGTCACCAGTCCCAGTTCGTGCGCTTCGCCGGCGTCGATGGTGTCGGCCAGCAGCACCAGCCGCTTGGCCTGCTGCAGACCAACCAGTTTGGGCAGCAGCCAGGAGCCGCCGAGATCGATCGAAAGGCCGCGCTTGGCGAAGATCTGGCAGAACCGCGACTCGGGGGTGGCCACGACCAGATCGCACCCGAGCGCCAGGTTCCACCCCGCTCCCACGGCGACACCGGTCACCTTGGCCACGGTCGGGATGGGCAGCTCGTACAACGCGAGCGCCACATCGGTGAGCCGGCGCAGCTTGCGATCGGGGTGGACGTCCTCGGGAACCGAGATGTCGGCACCCGAGCAGAAGGCACCGCCGGCCCCGGTGAGCACCAGCGCCCGCACTCCGTCGTCATCGGTGACCGCCCGCAGCGCATCCCGCAGGGCCACCCACAGCGGCGGGTTCAGCGCGTTCTTGCGGTCGGGGCGGTTCAGTGTCAGCGTCCGGACGCCGTCCCGATCGCTGGACAACAGCAGCGGCTCGTTCTCAGGCCGACTCGCGGGTGGGGTCATCCGACGACCGGTCCGATCGCCCCCTCGCCGCGCAGCGCGGCGATCTCGCTCTCTCCCAGGCCCAACTCGCCCAGCACCGCATCGGTGTGCTGGCCCAGGCCGGGCACCGCACCCATCGGCTGCTCGAACCCGGAGATCACCGGCGGTGGCAGCAGAGCGGAGATCTCGCCCTTGGGGGTGTCGACGGTCCGCCAGCGGTCACGGGCCTTCAGGTGGGAGTGCCCGACGACCTCGCTGGGCGTGTTGTACCGCGAGTTGCCGATGCCGGCATCGTCGGCGGTCCGCTGGATCTCGGCGAGATCGTACCGGGCACACCAGGTTCCGATGGCCTCGTTGAGCAGGTCGCGGTGCGCGCAGCGGTCGGAGTTGGTGGCGAAGCGTGGATCGTCGGCCAGGTCGGGCCGGTCGATGATCTCGCGGGCCAGCCGCTGCCACTCCCGGTCGTTGGTCGTACCGAGCACCACCGTCTGCCCGTCGCGGGTGTCGAAGGCGCCGTACGGTGCCACCGCCGGCGAACTCATGCCCAGGGGCTGTTGGTCGATGCCGGAGTGCTGGGTGTAGGTCAGCTGGTATCCCATGATATCGGTCATGGTGTCGAACAGGCTCACCGCGACAGCCGGTGCGGCACCGGGGTTGTGACCGCGCTCGCGGCCCAGCAGCAACGCCATGATCGACAACGCCGCATAGAGTCCGGTGGAGATATCGGCCACTGGCGGACCGGGTTTGGCCGGCATTCCGGGATAGCCGGTGACCGCGCAGGCCCCCGACTCCGCCTGGATCAACAGGTCGTAGGCCCGCTTGTGCGAGAGCGGGCCACCGGGGCCGTACCCGTCGATCTCCACGGGGATGACGTGTGGATGGCGCTCGCGCAGCTGCTCCGGCGCGATGCCCATCCGGGCCGTGGCCCCCGGCGCCAGGTTGGACACCAATGCGTCCGCACGGTCAAGCAGCCGGTGCAGGATGTCCATTCCCGCCGGTGACTTGAGGTCCAGCGTGACCGACTCCTTGCCCCGGTTGGCCCATACGAAATGTGCGGCCAGACCGCCGGGACCGTTGACGACGTCGTCGTAGTCGCGGGCGAAATCGCCGCCCTTCGGGTTCTCCACCTTGATCACCCGGGCCCCGAAATCGGCGAGCACCCGGGTGCACATCGGGGCGGACACGGCCTGCTCCATGGCGATCACGGTGATGCCGGACAGCGGGCCTTCGCGCTGGTCTTCGCGCTGGTCTTCGCGCTGGTCTTCCATGGGCCTCACATAACCATGCCGCCATCGACCGGCAGCACCTGCCCGGTGATGTAGGAGGCCGCGTCGGAGGCCAGGAACACGAACGCGCCGGCCACCTCGTCGGGCTCGGCCCAGCGCTTCAGCGGGATACGGGCCATCATGTTGGCCGCGAACTTCTCGTTGGTGCGGATGGTCTCGGTCATCGGCGTGGCGGCCAACGGGGCCAGGGCGTTGACCAGGATGTTCTTGGCCGCCAGTTCCCGCGCCAAGGACTTGGTGAACCCGATGATGCCGGCCTTGGCGGCCGAGTAGTTGACCTGGCCGAGCGTGCCGGTGATGCCCGCCGAGGAGGTCACGTTGATGACCCGGCCGGTGCCGTCGGTCGGGATGTGGGGCAACGCGGCCTGGGTGCAGTGGAAGGTGCCCATCACGTGGACGTCGAAGGTGCGCCGGAAGGTCTCGTCGGTCAGTTTGGGAAACATCGCCGGCGAGGTGACGCCGGCGTTGTTGACCAGGATGTGCAGCTTCCCCTCACCCAGCGCGGCCGCGCGGGAGGCGGCGGCCTCGGCGGCCTCGCGGTCACCGACATCCAGCGCGCAGCTGTCGGCCTTGGCGCCGGTGGCCGAGATCTGTTCGGCCACAGCGGCGGCCGCCGCGCCGTCGACGTCGGTGACCAGCACCGCCGCCCCCGCGCGCGCCAATGCCGCCGCCACCGCCGCGCCGATGCCGCCTCCGGCACCGGCACCGGTGACCAACGCGGCCCGGCCGGTCAGGTCGAACAGTGGGTTCATACGCGAGACTCCCTCATTCACTGGCGGGGCAGGATCGTTGACGTGCGGGTGCGGATCAGTAGCTGCGGGGCAGGCCCAGCACGTGCTCTCCCAGGAAGTTCAGGATCATCTCCTGGCTGACCGGGGCGATCTTCATCAACCGCGATTCGCGGAAGTACCGCGAGACGTTGTACTCCTCGGCGTATCCCATGCCGCCGTGCAGCTGCAGGGCACGGTCGGCGGCGCCGAAGCCGGCGTCGGCGCACAGGTACTTGGCCGTGTTGGCCTCGCGGCCGCAGGGCCTGCCGTTGTCGTAGAGCCAGGTGGCCTTGCGCAGCACCAGTTCGGCGGCGTCCAGGCGGGCCAGCGAATCCGCGAGCGGGAACTGCAGGCCCTGGTTCATGCCGATGGGGCGGTTGAACACGTGGCGCTCGTTGCCGTACTTGACGGCCTTCTCCAGCGCCACCCGTCCGATGCCCAGCGCCTCGGCGGCGATCAGCATCCGCTCGGGGTTCAGCCCGTCCAGGATGTACTTGAACCCCTTGCCCTCCTCGCCGACCCGGTCTTCGACCGGGACCATCAGGTCGTCGATGAACACCTCGTTCGAGCTGACGGCGTTGCGGCCCATCTTGTTGATCGGGCGGATGTCGACACGGTCGCGGTCGAGGTCGGTGAGGAAGAGCGTCATCCCGTCGGTCTTCTTGGCCCCCCTGGATTCGAGGTCGTCCAGCGACTCGGTGCGGGTCAGCAGCAGGATCTTCTCGGACTCCAGCGCCTTGGAGATCCACACCTTGCGGCCGTTGACGCGGTAGTGCTCGCCCTCCCGTTTGGCGAACGTGGTGATGCGCGAGGTGTCCAGTCCGGCACCGGGTTCGGTGACACCGAAGCACACGTGCAGGTCGCCGTCGACGATCCGGGGCAGCGTGCGCGCCTTGAGTTCGTCCGAGCCGTGTTTGACCACGGGTTGCATGCCGAAGATGGACAGGTGGATCGCGCTGGCGGCGTTCATGGCGCCGCCGGATCGGGCGACCTCCTCCAGCAGGAGCGTGGCCTCGGTGATGCCCAGGCCGTGACCGCCGTACTGTTCCGGGATCGTCATTCCGAGCCAGCCGCCCTTGGCGATGGCGTCGTAGAACTCCTGCGGGAACTCGTGGGCCTGGTCCTTCTGCATCCAGTAGTGGTCATCGAACTTCGACGCCAACTGCGCGACCGACTTGCGGATCAGTTCCTGATCCTCGGACAGCTCGAAGCTCATTCCGCCGGACATGGGGCTCTCCTCAACTCACACGTTGCGCACCGGATGGGCGATGCCCACTCGGCCCGGTGTTCGACTGTCGTTACCGCGATCCCGCGATCTCCGTCGCTTTGGCGGCGAAGTCGCTGAAGCTCGCCTTCTCGCCGCTGCGTTCGTGGGACAACGCGCGGATCGACACGTCGTGGCCCTCGGCCGCCCGGCGCAGGGCGCCGACGGTGGCCTGCTCCTTCGGGACGTCCTTGAAGGGGTCGAAGTGGTAGAGCCGCATGGCGTTCTCGTGGGTGATCTTGTTGATCTCGTCGTCGGGAACCTCGTAGGTGTCGAACACCGCGGAGAGTTCCTCGGGCGCCCCCGGCCACATCGAGTCGCTGTGCGGGTAGTCCATCTCCCAGCAGATGTTGTCGATGCCGATCAGGTGGCGGTTCTTGACCCCGACCGGATCGGAGATGAAACAGGTCATGAAGTGCTCCCGGAACACCTCCGAGGGCAGCTTGCCGCCGAAATTCTGATGCGTCCACGTCGAGTGCATCTCATAGGTGCGGTCCACCCGGTCCAGGAAGTACGGGATCCAGCCCGTGCCGCCCTCGCTCAGGGCGATCTTGAGATCGGGATAGGCCTTGATGGGCGCCGACCACAGCAGGTCGGCGGCGGCCTGGACGATGTTCATCGGCTGCAGTGTGATCATCACGTCCATCGGCGCGTCCGGGGCCGTGATGGCCAGCTTGCCCGACGAGCCGATGTGCACGTTCATCACCGTCTCGGTGTCCACCAGCGCATCCCACATCGGCTTCCAGTAGTCCAGGTCGTGGAACGACGGATACCCCAGCGTCGACGGGTTCTCGGTGAACGTCAGCGAGTGCACGCCCTTGTCGGCGACCCGGCGGATCTCCTGTGCGCACAGCGCCGGATCCCAGATCGCCGGCAGCGCCATCGGGATGAACCGCCCGGGATTGCTGGCGCACCACTCGTCGATGTGCCAGTCGTTGTAGGCCTGCACCAGGGCCAGGGAGAACTCGGAGTCCTCGGTGGCGAACAGCCGCGCCGCGAACCCGGGGAACGACGGGAAGTTCATGGTGGCGAGCACGCCGCCGGCGTTCATGTCCTTGACCCGTTCGTCGGGGTCGTAGCAGCCCTTGCGGATCTCGTCGAGGCCCTGGGGTTCCAGGCCGTACTCCTCCTTGGGCCGGCCGGCCACTGCGTTGAGCGCCACGTTGGGGATCACCACGTCGCGGAACTGCCAAGTGTCACTGCCGTCGGCGTTGTGCACCAGCCGCGGCGCCTCGTTGCGGTAACGCTCCGGCAGATGATTGACGAACATGTCCGGCGGCTCGATGATGTGATCATCCACGCTGATCAGAATCATGTCGTCTTTGTTCATGACACTTCCTTCCGTGTCCGCTTCGGGGTCCGCTTCGGGGTCCGCTTCGGAGTCCACCTTCGGAGTGACTCCGGATGTCCGGCGGAGGTGGCACCTCCGCGCAACCATCGCCGAGCGTGGCGGCAACCCGGCGCCCCACGTGCGCTCAACGCGTTCTCCCAACTAGGAAACTAGCTTCTCACTTCGCGAGAATCAACATGCGGAATGGTCGAGCCGACCCGCGTTGCGCACGTCTGCGCTGGTCGAGGAGGAATTGTCGACGGGCCTCCCGCGGCCGCTCCGAACTTTGACGTTGACCAAACGCCAAGTTCGTGGAAATCTGTTATCCGGATATGAGAATATGATTCTCGTGAGTGAGAGGGCAGCGATGTCAGCAGGATCCCGGCCAACCCCGTGGCCGAGCGTCCTGCCACTCACCGGGCATCTCCGCCAGACCTTCCGCACAGCGGAAGCACCGAACCAACCGGCCACCGGACCGGCGACAACACAGAGAGGGTAGAGCGTTGGCATTTTTCCCCAAGCCGGCCGCGGGCAGCTGGACCGAAAACTGGCCCGAGCTCGGCACCGCGCCCGTCGATTACACCGACTCCATCGACCCGGAGCAGTGGAAACTCGAACAACAGGCCATCTTCAAGAAGTGCTGGCTCAACGTCGGGCGCGTCGAGCGCCTGCCGAAGAAGGGCAGCTACTTCACCAAGGAGATGCCGTCCGCGGGCCCCGGCGTGTCGGTGATCATCGTCAAAGACACCGAGAACGAGATCCGCGCCTTCTACAACCTGTGCCGGCACCGCGGCAACAAGCTGGTGTGGAACGACTACCCGGGCGAGGAGGTGTCGGGCACGTGCCGCCAGTTCACCTGCAAGTACCACGCCTGGCGGTACTCCCTGAAGGGCGATCTGACGTTCATCCAGCAGGAGGACGAGTTCTTCGACGTCGACAAGAAGGACTACGGCCTGGTGCCGGTCCGCTGTGAGGTCTGGGAAGGCTTCATCTTCATCAACTTCGACCCCGACGCCGAGCCGCTCGTGGACTACCTGGGCGACTTCGGCAAGGGCCTGGAGGGCTATCCCTTCCACGAGATGACCGAGACCTACTCCTACCGCGCCGAGGTCAACTCCAACTGGAAGTTGTTCATCGACGCCTTCGTCGAGTTCTACCACGCGCCGATCCTGCACATGAAGCAGGCGGTCAAGGAGGAGGCCGACAAGCTCGCCGGGTACGGCTTCGAGGCGCTGCACTACGACATCAAGGGCCAGCACTCGATGATCTCGTCCTGGGGCGGCATGAGTCCGCCGAAGGACGAGAGCATGGTCAAGCCCATTGAGCGGGTGCTGCACAGCGGCCTGTTCGGGCCATGGGACCGGCCGAAGATCAAGGGCATTCTGCCCGACGAGCTGCCGCCGGCGGTCAACCCGTCGCGCCACCACGCCTGGGGCCAGGACTCCTTCGAGTTCTTCCCCAACATGACCCTGCTGCTGTGGGCGCCGGGCTGGTACCTGACCTACCACTACTGGCCCACGGATGTGGACAAGCACATCTTCGAGTGCACGCTGTACTTCGTGCCCGCCACCAACACCCGTGAGCGCCTCGCCCACGAGCTGGCGGCGGTGACGTTCAAGGAGTACGCGTTCCAGGACGCCAACACCCTGGAGGCCACCCAGACCCAGATCGGCACCCGGGTGGTCACCGACTTCCCGCTGTGCGACCAGGAGATCCTGCTGCGCCACCTGCACAAGACCGCACACGACTACGTCGACGCGTACAAGAAGGAAAAGGGTTTGGAGAACGGCGGGTCCGCCAACGGCCACGCCGCCTCGACGACCGAGAAGGACTCGATCAATGCCTAAGCTGCCGGAGGAATTCGCCGACCTGGAACCGTTCACCGACTGGTGCCTGCCCAACGAGCCCGACCGCTACGCGAAGCGGTTGTCCTCCACGATGGCCGAGATGCAGGAGTTCTACGACGCCGCGTTCCCGCGCCTGGACGCGGTCATGGAGTACTGCGACGCCCGGTTCCCGCTGAACGGAATGCCCGATGACGCCAAGGCACTCATCCACATGATGCAGTCACTGGTCACCGTGTCGTTCCCGATCGAGGTGTGGAAACAGCCGCGGGTTCTCGACAGTGGCGCCGCCTACGTCGAATGCGTCAAGGAGCCGGTGGTCTAGTGCCTCTGACCCTCAAGGCTGCGGGTCTGGTCGATGTCGACGCGGGCGAGCTCGTCCGGCCCGGGATCGTCAAGGTCGACGGCGATCGCATCGTCGGGATCGGCGGGTCCCCCGAGGGAGAGGTGATCGATCTCGGCGACGCGGTCCTGCTCCCCGGCCTGATGGACATGGAGGTCAACCTGCTCATGGGCGGCCGGGGCGAGAACCCCGGCCTGTCCCAAGTCCAGGACGACCCGGCGACCCGGGTGCTGCGTGCGGTGGGCAATGCCCGCCGCACGCTACGCGCCGGCTTCACCACCGTGCGCAATCTGGGGCTGTTCGTCAAGACCGGCGGATATCTGCTGGACGTGGCGCTGGCCAAGGCCATCGACGCCGGCTGGATCGACGGCCCCCGCATCGTGCCCGCGGGTCACGCGATCACCCCGACCGGTGGCCACCTCGACCCGAGCATGTTCGCCGCGTTCATGCCGGGCGTGCTGGAACTGACCGTCGAGGAGGGCATCGCCAACGGGGTCGACGAGATCCGCAAGTCCGTGCGCTATCAGATCAAGCACGGCGCCCAGCTGATCAAGGTGTGCTGCTCCGGGGGCGTGATGTCGCTGACCGGCGAGGCCGGGGCGCAACACTATTCGGACGAGGAGCTGCGGGTCATCGTCGACGAGGCGCACCGGCGTGGGCTGCGGGTGGCCGCCCACACCCACGGGGCCGACGCGGTCAAACATGCGGTGGACTGCGGCATCGACTGCATCGAGCACGGCTTCCTGATGGACGACGAAGCCATCCAGATGCTGGTCGACAACGACCGCTTCCTGGTCACGACGCGCCGGCTGGCGCAGGCCATGGATGTGTCCAAGGCGCCGAAGGTCCTGCAGGACAAGGCCGCCGAGATGTTCCCCAAGGCGGAGACCTCCCTCCGCGCGGCCTACGAGGCGGGGGTGAAGATCGCCGTCGGCACCGACGCCCCGGCCATCCCGCACGGCAAGAACGCCGACGAACTGGTCACGCTGGTGGAATGGGGCATGCCGCCGGCGGCGGTGTTGCGCGCGGCGACGGTGGTGGCCGCCGACCTGATCAACGTCGGCGACCGCGGCCGGCTCGCCGAGGGCCAGGTCGCCGACATCATCGCCGTGCCCGGCAACCCCCTCCAGGACATCGCCGTTACACGGGATGTCACATTTGTAATGAAGGGAGGTAAGGTCTTCCGCAATGAGCATGCCAACACGAACTGACGACCTGGTCGAGATCCAGCAGCTGCTGGCCAAGTACGCCGTCACCATCACCCAGGGTGACATCGACGGCCTGATCAGTGTCTTCACCCCGGACGGTACCTACAGCGCGTTCGGCGAGACCTACACGCTCAACCGCTTCCCCGTTCTGGTCGACGCCGCGCCCAAGGGCCTGTTCATGACCGGCACCGCGCTGGTGGACCTGGTCGAGGGCGCCGACACCGCGACCGGCACGCAGCCGCTGTGCTTCATCGAGCACTCCAAGCACGACATGCGCATCGGCTACTACCGCGACACCTATGTGCGCACCGGTGAGGGCTGGCGGCTGAAAACGCGCGCGATGACCTTCATCCGGCGCAGTGGCGACCACGATCACGGTCGCCCGCACGCGATCGGCAGGCCCGAAGCAGGATGACCGCACCGCACCAACCCCACGAACCCCACGAACCCGAAGCCTTCCGGACGGCCCTGCGGGCCTGGCTCGACGAGAACGACCTGTCCCCGGGAGACGACCACTCGCTGCAGGGACAGATGGCCCAGTTCGCCCGCGTGCAGCGGGCGCTCTACGACGCGGGGTGGAGCCGCTACGGCTGGCCCGAGCACGCCGGTGGGCTGGGCGGCCCGCCGATCCTGCGGGCCATCGTCGGCGAGGAGGTGGTGGGGCGCCGGCTGGCCGAGCCCGGACCGTACTCGATGCTCGAGGTGCTGGCCCCGACCATGATCGACTACGCGCCCACCGACCTGGCCGCCGAGATGGTGCCGAGGCTGCTCAGCGGCGAAGAGCAATGGTGCCAGGGGTTTTCCGAGCCGGGCTCGGGCAGCGACCTGGCGTCGTTGACGACACGCGCCGTGCGGGACGGCGACCGCTGGATCATCAACGGCCAGAAGGTGTGGACCAGCTTCGCGCAGTACTCGCACCGGTGCATCCTGCTGACCCGCACCGGCGACGCGGACACCCCGAACCACGAGGCCATCACCGCGTTCTTCGTCGACACCGACACCCCGGGGATCACGGTGCGCCCCCTGCAGACGATGCACGGGGTGGACGAGTTCTGCGAGGTCTACTTCGACGACGTGGCCGTCGAGTCCACACGCATGCTTGGCAGGCCCGGAGACGGCTGGCAGCTGGCGATGGATCTGCTTCCGTTCGAACGCTCGACCTGTTTCTGGCAGCGCATCGCCTACCTGTACTCCCGGTTCGACGCGCTGATCGGGGAGGTCAAGGCGGACGGCCAGGCCGTCGACGCCGACCTGGGGGCGGCGTACCTGGCCCTGCACACCCTGCGCTGCCGATCCCGCGCCACCCAGCACCGGCTGGCCGAGGGCCACCGGCTGGGCGCGGACACCTCGATCGACAAGGTGCTGCTGGCCGGCGCCGAACAGCAGCTCTACGACGCCGCGCGGAACCTGATGCCCGGCACCATCGAGCTCGAGGACACCGACTGGCGCACGGAGTACCTGTATTCGCGGGCGGCCACCATCTACGGCGGCACGGCCGAGGTGCAGCGCAACATCATCGCCCGCCGCCTGCTGGACCTCGGAAAGGAGTGACGGGTGGACACCGACTCGCTCGACCTGCTCGAAGACGGCCTGCGCAAATCCATGCTGGCGGCCTCCGGCGCCGAGCTGGACTCCGCACTGGCCGACCTGGGCTGGGCCGACATGCTCTCCGACATCCCCGACGCGGCGATACCCCTGGTCTTTCGCCTGCTGGGCGAGACGGGTTCACACGCCTCGGTGCTCAACGACGTGATCCTGGAGACCATCGGCGGCCTGCCGGGCGGAACCCCGCCCATGCCGTATGCCGGTGGCAACTGGGTGGTCTGGAGCCGCTCGCCGGTGGCGGATCCGACGCTGGGCGGGCTGCCCCTGCACCGGGTGCCCGACGGTGAGACGATGCGCCTGGGCGAGGCCCGCCGGGCGGTGGGCTGGTGGCTGGTCGGCTCGGCTAGGGCGATGTTGTCCCTGGCCCGCCGGCACGCGCTGGACCGTGTCCAGTTCGGCAAGCCGATCGCGGGTTTCCAGGCCGTCCGGCACCGGCTGGCCGAAACGCTGGTGGCCATCGAGGGGGCCGAGGCGACGCTGGGCCTGCCCGGGACGGAGAGCCCGGACCTGACCGCGATGCTGGCCAAGGCCGCCGCGGGCAAGGCCGCGCTGACCGCGGCCAAGCACTGCCAGCAGGTGCTGGGGGGCATCGGCTTCACCGCCGAGCACGACCTGCAACACCACGTGAAGCGGGCCCTGGTGCTCGACGGATTGCTCGGCAGCTCACGCGAACTCACCCGCAAGGCCGGGGCGGGGCTGCGGGCCCGCGGCTCGGCCCCGCGGCTGGCTCAGCTCTGAATCTCACCCCCACGAGCGCTCACTGAGGTACGAGAACCCGCCCGGGACACGTACCTGGTGGAGCGTTCGCGCGCGGGTCGGGGCCGTCCCGCCCCCGCGGCTGGCTCAGCCGCGGGGCAGGCCCAGCACCCGCTGGGCGATGATGCTGCGCTGGATCTCCGAGGTGCCGCCGGCGATGGTGCCACCGAAGCTGCGCGCGTAACGCTCGAACCAGCTGCCGGTCGGGGCGTCCTCCCCGAAGGGGGCGAACGGTGCGGTGAACGCGGGATGGGCCAGCCCGTCGGGTCCGGCCGCCTCCAGCGCGTTGCCCACCGAGGTCTGGAACGCCTCGGAGCCGAACAGTTTGAGCACCGACAGCGCCGGCACGTCCTGCTCGCCGCGGGCCTCCTTGGACAACGCCACCGAACCCAGCAGCCGCAGCGCCTGGGCATCCATCACCAGGGTGGCGTAGCGGTCCCGGTCCAGAGCGGTCTCCGGTGTGAAGTCGGTGATCAGCTGCTCGAGCCAGTCGGCGTAGCTCAGCCACAGCAGGGTGCGCTCGTGGCCCAGCGAGCCGTTGGCCACCTTCCACCCCTGGTTCAGCGGTCCGATCAGGTTCTCGGCGGGCACCCGCGCGTCGGTGAAGAAGACCTCGTTGAAATCGAGATCGTCGCGCCCGCACACCGAGGCGAACGGCCGGCGGGCCACCCCCGCAGTGTCGGTGGGAACCAACAACACGCTGATTCCCTTGTGCTTGGGGGCATCCGGGTCGGTGCGCACGAAGGTGAGCACCACATCGGCGTCGTGGGCGCCCGAGGTCCAGACCTTCTGACCGTTGACCACGAAGTCGTCACCGTCGCGGACCGCGCTGGTGCGCAGCGACGCCAGATCCGACCCGGCGCCGGGCTCGCTCATGCCCAGCGCGGCGGTCATCTCGGCCCGCAGGATCGGCACCGCCCAGCGTCGCTTCTGTTCCTCGGTCCCGAAGGTCAACAGGGACGCCGCGATGATGCCCACGCCCTGCGGGTTGTAGCTCTGGTAGATGCGCCGGCGATTCAGTTCGTCGCGGTGGACGTACTGCTGCAGGATGGTGGCGTTGCGTCCGCCGAACTCCGGCGGGTTGCCGGGCAGCAGCCAGCCGTGGTCGAACATGGTGCGCTGCCAGCGCCGGGCCCACTCGGGGACGTGCGCGGTCGACCGTGACCGCTCGGCGGTCTCGGCCTCGGCCGGCAGGTGCTCGTCGAGGAAGGCGATGAACTCCGCCCGGAACTGCTCGACGTCGGCGTCGAAGGTCAGCTGCATGAATTCAGGCCCCCGTCAGCGAGGTCTCGGCGATGAAGGCGCGGTGCTCGGCGGCGCCGCCCAGCATGAGTTCGCCGGCCTTGGCCCGCTTCAGCGCGAACTGTACGTCGTTCTCCCAGGTGAAACCCATCGCCCCGAAGAGCTGAATCCCGTGTTTGAACACCAGCGACTGGCACTCCCCCGCCGAGGCCTTGGCCATGGCGGCGGCCAGCCGCCGGCGCGGATCGTCGGCGGAGATGGTCAGCGCCGCGAAGTACGACAGCGCGCGGGCCCGCTCGATGGCCACATGCATGTCGGCGGCCTTGTGCTGCACCGCCTGGAAGGAGCCGATCAGGACCCCGAACTGCTGGCGGGAGCCGATGTGCTCGAGCACCAGATCCAGGATCCGCTGGCAGGCGCCGACCATGGTGAGCGCCATCCCGGTCAGAGCGACGTCACGGCCGCGCGCCACGTGGTCCTCGGGTGCGGCCACCCGGTCGGAGTAGCCCACTTCCACCCCGTCGAAGGTCACCTCGGCGACGTGCAGCACCGGATCGAACACCGATGTCCGGCGGGCGGAGACCCGTTCGGCCCCAACGACGAACACCCCGGCGGGAGTCACCACCGCCAGCCGGTCGGCCCGGTCCCCGTCCAGGACGTGGGAGGCCGTACCGGTGAGCACCCAGCCCTGACCGGCGCGGGCCGCCGTGACTCCCTCGTAGACCGCCGCACCGGCCAGCGCGGGATCGACCGCCTCCGGCGCCAGTGGGTTGAACTGCGTCATCGTGGCCAGGAACGGCGTCGGGTCGCTGGCGCGTCCCAGCTCCTCGATCAGCAGGCCCAGTTCGACGGTCTCGCCCGGATCGGTCAGTTCGGTCCACCCCATGTCGATGAAGCTCTTCCACAGCTTCATCGCCGCATCCGCGTCGCCGCCGGAGTCGGCCGCCGACTCGGGCGCGGATTCGGGCGCGGATTCGGGCTCGGCCTCGGCGATCCGGCGGACCAGCGAGGCGGGACATTCCTTGGCCAGCACGTCGCGCGCCGTGTCGCGCCACAGGCGCTGATCGGCGTCCAGCTCCAACAGCATCCGGGTTACCCACCCCTCTCCCGAGACCCTCTTCCGGCCTCACATCGCCTCCGTGGAGAATAGCATTCTCCGCATCCGCGAGTAAGAATCTCATAAGGGGGGGTGTGGGCGACCCTTCGGGTGCACTTCTCCGGTACAGTTCATCCATGTCATTTCCACAGGGCGGCCAGTCGGATCCGCGATGAGCAGCCCCAGCGAAGAACCCGCGTGGAAGCAGCGCGCGGTCGAGCGGTCCATCAAGACCGCCAAGTTGCGCGCCGCCCAGCGGGTGCAGCGCTTCCTCGATGCCGCCCAGGCGATCATCACCGAAAAGGGCAGCACCGACTTCACGGTCCAGGAGGTCGTGGACCGCTCCCGCCAGTCGCTGCGGAGTTTCTACCTGCAGTTCGACGGCAAGCACGAGCTGCTGCTGGCCCTGTTCGAGGACGCGCTCAGCCGGGCCGCCGACCAGATCCGGGCGGCCACGTCCAGCCAGACCGACCCGCTGGACCGGCTCCGGGTCGCAATTGAGTTGCTGTTCGAGCTTTCTCGGCCCGACCCCGCCGCCAAGCGGCCGCTGTTCACCGACTTCGCCCCGCAACTGCTCATCTCCCACCCCAACGAGGTCCGGGTCGCCCACGCCCCGTTGATCACGTTGTTCACCGAGCTGATGGAAGAGGCCAGCGAGGCCGGCCGGCTGCGTGAGGACGTCAACCCGCGCCGGATGGCGGCCATGACGATGCAGACGGTGATGTTCACCGCACAGTCCAGCGCACCCGCCGAGGACGACGAGGTGCACCCGATCACCGCCGACGAAGTCTGGGCCTTCTGCGCCCGGGGTTTCGCCGCCAGCTAGCCCCAGAATCGGGTTCTCCGCACACCAGAACTCCGCTCACGATCAGCGAAGGCCCGATCTCGCGTTATGTGCGTCACAGCGTCGTTGTGTACGTCACAGCGGGGGGTGCATACCCACCAGGGCATCGGCAGCAGCATAGGCGTCGGTTCGCCCCTCCGCGACCGCCACGGCCAGCTCGTCGAGAGCCGGATGCCGCTGTAGCCGCGTCTGGGCCAGCGACAGGACCTGCACCCGCGCCCGCGCCGTGCGGCGCTCGGGGGTGTCGGCGCGGCGGTGGGCGTCGATGGCGGCCATCAGCTCGTCGATCCCCTCCCCCCGGGCCGCGACGAGCTTGAGGATGGGCGCCACGGTCTCGGCGTGCAGATCGCGCACCGTCTGATCGGCACCGTCGCGGTCGGCCTTGTTGACCACCACGACGTCGGCCACCTCCAACAGGCCCGCCTTGGCCGCCTGGATGGCGTCACCGGCGCCCGGGTTGAGGATGACCACCGTCGGATCGGCCACCGCGGCGATCTCGATCTCGGACTGCCCCACGCCGACGGTCTCCAGCAGCACGACGTCGTAGCCGAGCGCGGCCACCAGCCGGATGGCCGCGGGCACGGCGGCGGCCAGCCCACCGAGGTGGCCGCGGCTGGCCACCGAGCGGATCAGCACGCCGGCGTCGTTGATGTGCGCCGCCATCCGGATCCGATCGCCCAGCAGCGCGCCGCCACTGTAGGGCGAGGACGGGTCGACCGCCAGCACCGCCACCCGTCGGCCCTGCTCCCGGTGGGCACCCACCAGCGCCGCCACCGTCGTCGACTTGCCGGCCCCGGGCGGTCCGGTGACCCCGATGACCGGGACGGCCGCACGCCCGGGCGCGCCCTCGGCCGCCAGCACCGCCAGCAGATCGTCTCGCCGCGGGCCCTCGACCAGGCTCAGCAGCCGCCCGGCGGCCCGTGCCGAGCCGGCGCGGGCCGCCGTCAGCAGCTCGGCGATATCGAACTCTTTGCCGGTCACAACCATGGATTATCGGCCCTCACCCCGGGAGTCGCCCGGGCCCATACGAGAATAGTATTCTCTAGTTACGAGAGGTTGAATTGCCGGAAGGGAAATTAGCATGCAGATCACTGGCAGTGCGGCGCTGGTCGTCGGAGGCGCCGGCGGCCTGGGCGAGGCCACCGTCCGCAGGCTGCACGGCGCCGGCGCGAAGGTCGTCGTCGCCGACATGGCCGATGACAAGGGCAAGGCGCTGGAGTCCGAACTCGGCGTGCGCTACGTGCGCACCGATGCCACCAGCGAGGAAAGCGTGCTCGCCGCCATCGGCGAGGCCGAGGCACTGGGCCCCCTGCGCGTCTCGGTGGACACCCACGGCGGGCCGGCCAGCGGCGGCCGGCTGGTCGGAAAGGACGGCAGCCCACTGGATCTGGCCGGCTTCAAGACCACCATCGAGTTCTATCTGACCGCGGTGTTCAACGTCATGCGGCTCTCCGCCGCCGCCATCGCCCGCCAGGAGCCTCTCGAGGAAGGGCAGCGCGGCGTGATCATCAACACGGCCTCGATCGCCGGCTACGAGGGACAGATCGGCCAGGTGCCCTACTCGGCGGCCAAGGGCGGAGTCATCGGCATGACCCTGGTCGCCGCCCGAGACCTCTCGCCGCTGGGCATCCGGGTGGTGACGATCGCCCCGGGCACGATCAACACACCCGCCTACGGCAAGGCCGCCGACCAGCTCGAGGCCTACTGGGGCGGCCAGGTGCCGTTCCCCAAGCGGATGGGCCGCTCCACCGAGTACGCCACGCTGGCGGCCTCGATCATCGAGAACGACTACCTCAACGGCGAGGTCATCCGGCTCGACGGTGGCCTTCGCTTCCCACCCAAGTGACCCGTGCCCGCCGGGCCGCGTTCGGCCGGAACGGGGTTCGCGAGAACCCCGTTCCGGGCGCGCCCGGCGGGACGGCGACACTCACTTCTTGCTCTTGGCCATCAGCCCGTCGACGATCCGGTTGAAATCCGCGGTGCCGAACGAGACGTATTCCGAGGTGTTGGCGTAGTCCAGCGAGGCCATCACCGACCGCTCCAGCTGAATGTTCATCAGCCGCTTGGTCGCTTCGACCGCCTGCTGCGGCAATTCCAGCATCTTCTTGGCGCAGCCGATCGCCTCGGTGACCGGGTCGGCCACCACATGGTTGGCCAGCCCCAGCTCGAGCGCGCGCTGCGCGGTGATCTTCGTCCCCGTCAACGCGAACTCCTTGGCCTGCAGGAAGCTGATCTGCATGGGCCACACCAGCGGACCGCCGTCGGCGGCGACCAGACCGATCTGCACATGGGGGTCGGCGAAATGCGCCGTCTCGGCCATGTAGACGACATCCGACATCGCCGCCAGGCTGCAGCCCAGCCCCACGGCGGGCCCGTTCACCGCGGCGATCACCGGAATGCGGCACCGGATCATGCCGATCACGATGTCGCGGCCGTGCTTGATCGTCTTGGCACGCAACGCGTCGTCGCGGCGCAGCTCGTCGAGGTAGTTGAAGTCGCCGCCGGCCGAGAAGGCCCGGCCGGCACCGGTGAGCACCGCCACCCGTGCGTCGGCGTCCTCACTGAGTGCGTTCCACAGACCCGCCAGCCCGACGTGCAACGAATCGTTGACCGCGTTGAGGGCGTCCGGCCGGTTCAGCGTGATGATCCGCAGCGGCCCATCCGCCCGGACCTCGATTTCGGTTGGCATACCGTACATGTCAATTCCTTCCGCGTGTCGGTGTCTGGCTCTTCGCGCAAGCGCTCATCGGCGCCCTCGGCTCTTCGCGCAAGCGCTCATCGGCGCCCTCGGCTCTTCGCGCAAGCGCTCATCGGTGTCCTCGGCTCTTCGCGCAAGCGCTCATCGGCGCCCTCGGCTCTTCGCGCAAGCGCTCATCGCACGCCCAATCCCAAAATCCTCGACGCGATGATGTTCTTCTGGATCTGCGAGGTTCCGCCCATGACGCTCTGCGCCCGGCTGTACATGTAGGCGCCGAGCATCTCGTCGTCCTCCACCCCCGCCACCGAGACCGCCGCGTGCCCCACCGACTGGTCAACCCAGGTCATCAGCAGCTTGTCGATCGACCCTTCCGGTCCATGTGAGAGCCCGTCGAGTTGTTCGGAAAGCCGCCTCCGCACATGGTGAGTCAGCATCTCCACCTGTACGGCCGCCCAGACCAGATCCTCGGGCGGATCATCGGTGCGCTTGGCCAGCGCGCGCACCAGCTTGCCGTAGCGGGCGGCGAAGCCCAGCGTGGACGGCTCACGCTCGTGGCCGACGACGGTCATGGCCAGCGGCCAGCCCTCCCCGGGGGCGCCGACCATGTTCTCCACCGGCACCCTGGCGCCGTCGAAGGTGACCTGGCCGAACTCCTTGGTCACGCCGCTGATCATCTTCAGTGGGCGTTGTTGGATCCCGGGCTGGTGCATGTCCACGATGAACGCCGAAATACCCTTGTGCCGCTTGACGGTCGGGTCGGTGCGCGCAAGCACCAGACACCAGTCGGCCACGTCGGAATAGCTCGTCCAGATCTTGTGACCGTTGATCACGTAGTGGTCGCCGTCCAGCGTGGCGGTGGTGGTCAGCGACGCCAGATCCGAACCGGCACCGGGCTCCGAAAAGCCCTGGCACCAGCGTTCGCTGCCGTCGATCATGCCCGGCAGGAAGCGCTGCTGCAGCTCCTTGCTGCCGTGCCGGCCGAGCCCCACCACGAGGTACCCCAGGCTGGGCCGCGGGGGCGCTCCGGCACGCGCCAGCTCCTCGTCGAGGATGACGTCATAGACCGGTGGCAGCTCCTGGCCGCCGAACTCGCTGGGCCAGGACAGTCCGAAGAACCCGCCCTGATACAGCGCGCGGTGCCAGTCGCCCTGCCTGGCCCAGTACTCGTCGCCGGAGGTCGGGAACTCCTTGGCGTGCACCTCAAGCCAGTCGCGCAGGCGCCGGCGGAACGCCGCCTCCTCGGCGGAATCACGAAAGTCCAAGGTCGATGTCCTCCCACTTGACGGGCCACAGTTCGGTCGACGTGAGCGCTCGCCGCAGGTAGGCGTGCGCCAGGCACTCCCAGGTGTTGCCGATGCCGCCGTGCACCTGGATCGACGTCTCGCACACGGTGCGCGCGGCACGCACGCAGTAGAGCTTGGCCACCCGGGCGGCCCGCACGGCCTCGTCGGCCGACAGCTCGTCAACCGCCCAGGCGGCGTGCCGCAGGATGCTCACCGAGCCCTCGGTCAGGGTCAGGCTTTCGGCCAGCAGGTGTGCGACGGCCTGGTAAGAGCCGATGGCGTGACCGTACTGCTCGCGGATCTTGGCGTACTCGACCGCCAGATGCAGGGCACCGCGGGCGACCCCGACCAGATCGGCGGCCGTGGTGACCAGTCCCAGCGCCTGCCAACGGGCGGCGTCCGCGGAGCCGACGGTGCCGACGGGCTGCGGCGCCCCGACCCGAGCGCGGGCGCGGGTGAGGTCGGCGGCCGGGGCGGTGTCGGTGATCTCGGCGCTCTGCACGGTCGTACCGTCACACCAGAACGCCCTGCGGCTGTCGCGGGCGTCGGTGGCGTACCCATCGACGGCGACGGTCGCCCGGTCGGCGTCGACGCCCTCCAGGTGACGGGTCAGATCGTCGGCCAGCACCGGCCCCAGGAAGGGGGCGTCCACCAGGCCGCGGCCGAACTCCTCGGCGACGATGGCGACCTCCACGCCGGAGGCCTCGTCGGTACGCAGGCTGCGCCACCCGGTGGCCGCGATCTGCTTGTCCAGCCGCGCGATTCGGCTCGCATCCTCGAGTTCGGCTACCGACCCCGGACCGAGATCGTCGGCGAGTTTGGCGGCGGCATCGCGCAGCTGTTGTTGTTCAGTGGTCAGACGGACATCCATGGCGCTCCTTCAGCACGCGACGCAGCACCTTGCCGGAGGGCAAGCGTGGAATCTCGGGGACGACGACGACCTCGCTGGGCCGTTTGTAGGACGCCAGCGTGTCGCCGACGAGGGCGATGAGCTCGGCGGGCTCGACCGGGGCGCTCAGGGCCACCGCCGCGACGATCGCCTCACCGTCACCGGCGTGCGGCACGCCGAACACCGCGCAGTCCGCGACGGCCGGGTGCCCGTGCAGCACCGCCTCCACCTCGGCGGGGGCGACCTGGAACCCGCGCACCTTGATCATCTCCTTGGCGCGGTCGGTGATGGTCAGGAAGCCTCGGTCGTCGAGGAAGCCGACATCGCCGGTGCGGTACCAGCCGCCGGCGAAGGCCGCCGGGGTCGCCTCGTCGGGCAGGTAGCCGGCCATCACCGAGTCCGCACGGGCCTGGATCTCGCCCTCTTCACCCGCCGGGAGCTCGGCGCCGGTCTCCAGGGAGACCACCCGCAGCCGCACCCCGGGGGCTGCCCGCCCGACGGTGTCCAGGAGCCCGCCGCTCAGCTCGTTGCAGGCCAGCACCGGCAGCTCGCTGGCGCCGTAGGCGGTCGTCCACCCGACGCCGGTGCGGCGCGTGACCTCCTCGGCGACGCTGACCGTGACCGGGGTGGCACACCACATGATGTAGCGCAGCGACGACAGGTCGAAGTCCGCCAGCCGCGGGTGGGCGGCCAGGGCCAGTGCGATCGGGGCCACCGCCATCTCCACGGTGATCCCGTCGGTTTCGATGTGGCGCAGCATCGTGTCGATGTCGAACCGCCGGTGCAGCCGCAGCCAGCCCCCGGCCTGGAGCACGGTGACGATGTTGAGCAGGCCCAGGATGTGTGAGGGCGGCGTCATGATCTGCAGCCGGTCGGTCTCGCTCAGCCGCAACGCGGCACGCCAGTGGCTGACCGCGGCCCCGAACGATCCGTGGGTGTGGCGCACCGCCTTGGGCAGGCCGGCGGTGCCCGAACTGAAGACCAGGACCGCCTCGTCGTCGGGCCCCGGCGCCTCGCGGGCCGAGGCGGCGGCCGCCGGCGGGACGGGCTCGTCGAGGTTCAGCATCGGCATGAGCTCCGCCAGCACCGGATGGTCGCCGACGGCGTGCCCCGCCCCGGTGAGTGTCAGGGCGTGTTCCACCTCGGCGCGCTTCCAGGCCGGGCTCACCAACACCACACTCGCCCCCAGTCGCCATACCGCACGCAGCGCGACGACGAACTCGGGCCGGTTCGACGACATGATGGCCACCCGCTCACCCCGGCGCACCCCACGTCCGGCCAGTACGGCGGCCATCGCTTCGGTGAGCGACTCCAGCTCCGAGCGGCGGTACTGGCTGTCCTCGAACGCGAGGACAACCGGGTCGGGCATCGGTCGTCCTCCTCGGGGCCTTGTCGTCGGGTGCGGTTCGGGCTGGCGGCGTTTCTCGGGGCGGCATCCTCGGGAGCGCGCACCCACGGCCGAGGCCGGCGAGCGCACCTCATGGAAGAATCGAGAAGATCCTATCGCAGCACGAGAACAATATTCTCGTTAGGGTAGAATACACGTACCAGAAGGAGGGAAAATGACGACACCGTCGTCCACAGGCACGACGACCAGCACGGCGGCCGCCGAAGAGCGGGCCGAAGTGACCATCCTGCTCGACGGGAAGACGGCGTCGGTGCCGCTGCGCGAAGGAGAGACGATTCTCGAGACGGCGCGGCGAGCGGGCCTGACTCCACCCTTCTCCTGCGAGGCGGGCAACTGCGGCACCTGCATGGCCAAACTCACCGAGGGCACCGCCACCATGCGGGTCAACGACGCCCTGGACGACGACGAGGTCGAGGAGGGGTACGTGCTGACCTGCCAGGGCATTCCGGACGGACCCGTGGTCGTCGACTACGACGACTGACTGGCGTGGTCGTCGACTGCGACGACTGACTGGCGACCGGCCAACGACTGACAGACGACCGGCAAGAGCCGACCGACACGAAGGCGCCCGGACTCAGCCGGCAGCCTCGTCAAGGGTTCCATGCGCGCCGAGCACCGGGGGCGGCCGGTAGTCGGGCTGGTAGCCGTCGACCCGCACCGGGCAGCCCACCAGGCGGAAATCCCCCGCGGACACCACCATCTCGGGCGTGGCCTCCAGCGCCTCGGGCAGGGTGCGCACGGCCGCGGCGGGAATCCCCAGCGGTTTGAGGCGGGCCTCCCAGCCCGCGGCGGTATCCGCCGACAGGGCGGTCGTGACGATTTCCAGCACCTCGTCGCGGCGCGCCGCCCGTTCGGCCATCGCCGGAAACGGGACCGCGCCGCCGGGCGCCAGGCCCGCCTCGGCCGCGAACGACCGCCAGAAACCGTCGTGGGTGATGAACAGCGCCAGATACCCGTCGGCAGTCGGAAACAGTTGCGCGGGAACATAGAACGAGTGCGCCCCACCCGCCCGGCGCTGCGGCACCACGCCGCTGTTGAGATACGCCGAGGCGTGGTAATTCAGCTGGGAAAGCATCACGTCACGCAGGCAGACGTCGAGCTGTCCGCCGCGCCCGGACACGATCTGGGCCAGCAGCCCCAGTGCCGCGGTCAGCCCGGTGGAGTTGTCGGCCGAGGAGTAGCCGGGCAGCGTCGGCGGACCGTCCGGGTCGCCGGTCAGCGCCGCGATCCCGGTCGCGGCCTGGACGACGTAGTCGAAGGCCGGGTCGTCGCCGCCGTAGAGGCCGAACCCGGTCAGCGCCACGCAGACGATCTTGGGATTGTGCCGGGCCAGGGCGTCGTAGGTGAGCCCCAGTTTGTGGATCGCCGAGGGCTTCAGGTTCACCAGCAGCGCATGGGACCCGGCGACCAGCTCGCCCAGCGCACGCTGCCCCTCCTGGGTGCCCAATTCCAGGCAGACGCTGCTCTTGCCGCGGTTGAGGCTGGCGAAATAGGTGTCGCTGACCTGGCGGGAGATGTCGCCAGTGGGCGGTTCGATCTTGGTGACCTCGGCGCCCAGATCGGCCAGCATCATCGTGGCGTAGGGCCCGGCCAGCATGGTGCCGACCTCCAGGATCTTGATCCCGGACAGCGGACCGTCGCTCATCGGTGTCCTCGGCTCTTCGCGCAAGCGCTCATCGGCACCCTCGGCTCTTCGCGCGAGCGCTCATCGGTGTCCTCGGCTCTTCGCGCGAGCGCTCATCGGCGTCCTCGGCTCTTCGCGCGAGCGCTCATCGCACGGCCTTCGCCAGTTCGCCGATCACCTCGCGGGTCCGGTACTTCGACGCCACCAGCTCGTCGCGGGTCTCCCCGATCGGCAACAGCCGCACCGACAGGTCGGTCACACCCGCATCCGCGAACTGCTTGAAGCGGGCCAGGATCGACTCCTCGTCGCCGGCCGCGCACAGATCGCCCACATTGCGGGCGTCCCCGCGGTCGAGCAGCCGCTGATAGTTCGGCGAGGTCTCGGCCTCGGCCAGGATCCGGTTGGCGCGCGTCTGGGCCGCCTCGATCTCGGAGTTGGCGCACAGGCACACCGGGATGCCGGCAACGATGCGCGGTGCCGGGCGCCCGGCGCCCTCGGCGGCCTTGGTGATCCGCGGCGCGATGTGCTCACCGATAGCGCGTTCGTCGGCCATCCACAGCACGGTACCGTCGGCCAGCTCGCCGGCCAGTTTCAGCATCACCGGGCCGAGCGCGGCCACCAGGACCGGCAGGGGCCGCTCGGCGCCCAGCGCGGTCGGGTTGTGCACGGTGAAGGTGTCGTTCTCCACGTCGACCGGGCCCGGCCCGGCCAGCGCGGTGTTGAGCACCTCCAGGTAGTCGCGGGTGTAGGCGGCGGGTTTCTCGTACGGGATGCCCAGCATGTCGCGCACGATCCAGTGGTGCGAGGGCCCCACCCCCAGCGCCAGCCGCCCACCGCTGCCGGCGTGCACCGACAGGGCCTGGCGTGCCAGGGCGATCGGATGCTGGGCCTGCAGCGGCACCACGGCCGTGCCGAGCTCGATGCGCTCGGTGCGGGTGCCCATCAGCGACACCATCGTCAGCGCGTCGAAGTCGTCGGGCACCTGCGGCATCCAGGCGGTGTCCAGCCCCGCCGACTCGGCCCACTCGATGTCGGAGAGGAACCTGGTGACCTTGCGGGTCATGTCGCCGCGCTCGGCGCCGATCATCACTCCCAACCGCATTACTCGGCACTCCCTTCGGCTGCCACCGGCTGACCCGTGAGCGCACGGACATCGCGCACCAGGGCATCGAGAGCCGTCCCGGTGGGAGAGACCGCCGCGGCACCGGCGTCGAGCACCTTCTGCACGTCACCCTGCGGAATGGTGCCCCCGACGACGACGGCGATGTCCCCGGCGTCGGCGGCGCGCAGCGCGTCGACGGTGCGCTTGGTCAGTGCGACGTGGGCGCCGGACAGGATCGACAGCCCGACCACCGCAACGTCTTCCTGCAGGGCGATCGAGACGATGTCCTCGATGCGCTGCCGGATGCCGGTGTAGATCACCTCGAACCCGGCGTCCCGCAGGGTCCGCGCGACGATCTTGGCGCCGCGGTCGTGCCCGTCCAGGCCGGGCTTGGCCACCAGGATCCGCTGCGGGTGGGCGTGCGAAGTGTCAGTCATCTAGAACACCACCGGTTGTTGGAATTCGCCCCAGACCGCCTTGAGCGCGGACACCATCTCCCCCACGGTGCAGTACGCGTTGGCGCAGTCGATCAGGGCGTGCATCAGGTTGTCGGTCCCTTCGGCGGCGCGCGACAGCGCCGCCAGGGTGGAGGCCACCTGCGCCGAGTCGCGCTCGGCCTTCACCCGTGCCAGCCGCTTGAGCTGCAGCTCGCGCCCCTCGGCGTCGAGTTCGTAGGTGGAGATGTCCGGGGGCGGCTCGTCGGAGACGAACTTGTTGACCCCCACCACCGGCCGTTCGCCGGACTCGATCTCCTGGTGGATCTTGTAGGCCTCGTCGGCGATCAGGCCCTGCAGATACCCGTCCTCGATGCAGCGCACCATGCCGCCGTGCTGCTCCAGGTCGTGCATGATCTCGATGATGCGTTCCTCGGTGGCGTCGGTGAGCGCCTCCACGAAGTAGGACCCGCCCAGCGGGTCGGCCACCCGGGCCACCCCGGTCTCGTAGGCCAGGATCTGCTGGGTGCGCAGCGCCAGCGTCGCGGACTCCTCGCTGGGCAGGGCGAACGGCTCGTCCCAGGCGGCGGTGAACATCGACTGCACCCCGCCCAGCACCGCCGCCATCGCCTCATAGGCCACGCGCACCAGGTTGTTCTGCGCCTGCGGGCCGAACAGCGAGGCCCCGCCGGCCACGCAGCCGAACCGGAACATCGACGCCTTGTCGGTGCCGGCCCCGTAGCGCTCCCGCACGATGGTCGCCCAACGGCGCCGTCCCGCCCGGTACTTGGCGATCTCCTCGAAGAAGTCGCCGTGGGTGTAGAAGAAGAACGAGATCTGCGGGGCGAACTTGTCGATGGTCATCCGGCCACGCTCGACCACGGTGTCGCAGTAGGTGACACCGTCGGCCAGGGTGAAGGCCATCTCCTGCACGGCGTTGGCCCCGGCGTCGCGGAAGTGCGCACCGGCCACCGAGATCGCGTTGAACCGCGGCACCTCGGCCGCGCAGAACTCGATGGTGTCGGCGATCAGACGCAGCGACGGCTCCGGCGGCCAGATCCAGGTGCCGCGCGAGGCGTACTCCTTGAGGATGTCGTTCTGGATGGTGCCGGTCAGCTTCTCCCGCGGCACCCCGGCCTTCTCCGCGGCGGCCACGTAGAACGCCAGCAGGATGGCGGCGGTGCCGTTGATGGTGAAACTGGTGGAGATCTTGTCCAGCGGGATGCCGTCGAACAGGATCTCCGCGTCGGCGAGGGTGTCCACCGCGACACCCACCCGGCCGACCTCCTCGCCGTACTCGGCGTCATCGGAGTCGTATCCGCACTGGGTGGGCAGATCCAGCGCCACCGACAACCCGGTGCCGCCCTGCTCGAGCAGATAGCGGTAGCGGCGGTTGGACTCCTCGGCGGTACCGAAACCCGAGTACTGCCGGAAGGTCCAGAGCCGGCCGCGGTAGCCGGTGGAGAAGTTGCCGCGGGTGAACGGATATTCGCCGGGCATCGGGGGCACCCCCGCCTCGCCGCGCGCCTGCGGACCGTAGACCGGGTCCAGCGGGATGCCGGACGAGGTCTCAGCTGTGTAATCCATATTTCTCCATCGTGTGGCCAGACGTGAGCCAATGGGGGATAACGTACTTGCAAAAAAAGAGAATGCAAATACCATCCTAGGCGAACGCAACCCCAGGAGAGACATGACCGAGCCCGGCGCCGACCCTACGACCACCCTGCGCGACCGCACCCTCGTGGTCTCGGGCGCCAGTCGCGGTATCGGGCTGGCCATCGCCGTCGGAGCGGCCCGCCAGGGCGCCAACGTCGTCCTGCTGGCCAAGACCGCCGAGCCGCACCCGAAGCTGCAGGGCACCGTGTACACCGCGGCGGCCGAGATCGAGGCGGCCGGCGGCAAGGCCGTCGCGGTCGTCGGGGACGTGCGCAAGGAAGAGGATGTCCAACGCGTCGCCGACACCGCCGCCGAGCGGTTCGGCGGCATCGACGTGTGCGTCAACAACGCCAGCGCCATCTCCACCGACCCCACCGAGAAGCTGTCGGCCAAGAAATTCGACCTGATGGCCGACATCAACATCCGCGGCACCTTTCTGCTGACCAAGGCGTGCCTGCCGCACCTGCGCAACTCGCCCAATCCGCACGTGCTGACCATCGCCCCGCCGGTCAACATGAACCCGTACTGGCTGGGCGTGCACCCCTCCTACACGCTGTCCAAGTACGGGATGACCCTGCTGTCGCTGGGGTGGGCCGAGGAGTTCGGCGAGGCCAACGGGGGCCCGGGAATCGCGTTCAACTGCCTGTGGCCCGAGACCTACATCGCCACCGCGGCGGTGACCAACCTCGCCGACGGCGACGAGCTGGCCGCCTCGTCGCGCAGCCCGGAGATCATGGCCGACGCCGCGGTGGAGATCCTGCGCCGCCCGGCCCGCCGGACCACCGGACACTGCTTCATCGACGCCGACGTCCTCACCGGGGCCGGCATGACCGATCTGTCCCGCTACGGCGGCGGGGCGCACCCGATCCGGGACCTGTTCCTGGATCCGGCCGGCGACTGAACCCTCCGCGGCCCCTCCGCGACGCCACATCCACCGGAAACGATGATTTCGCTGACCGAGAAGGATATTCTCGGAAGCGACGAATCCGTGTGAACGAGGTGGCGATGGACGGTCGGGGCACCACGCTCGGGCCGGCGCGCGCCAACGCGGACCGGGCGGACGCCAACGGGGAGATGGAGCGCATCCTGTCCGCGGCGGTGCGGGTGATGACGACCGCGGCCCCGGATTCACCGAAGGTCAGCGACATCGTTGCCGAGGCGGGCACCTGCAACAAGACCTTCTACCGCTACTTCGGCGGCAAGGACGAGCTGGTGCTCGCCGTCATGGAGCGGGGCATCGCGCGCGTGGCCGCCGATCTCGCGGCCCGTATGGACGGCACCACCGACCCGGCGGGCAAGGTGGCCAGCTGGGTCGACGGGCTGCTCGCCCAGCTCAGCGACCCGCAGCTGTTCAGCATGTGCCACGCCACGGTGGCCCAGTTCTCGACGGTCGCCCAACGCCACGAACCCGACGCCGACGTCATGCGACCGCTGCGCGTGCTGCTCGACGCGCCGTTGGCCGCGATGGGCGGACGGTGCCCGGAGCGCGACGGGGACGCGGTGTTCCACTGCACGATGGGGGTGCTGCGCAGCTATCTGGGGTCCGGGCGCCGGCCACCGCAGGGGGACGTGGAGCATCTCGTGCGGTTCTGCCTCGGCGGTGTCGGAGTTGGGCTGGGTGACCCGGCCCTCCGGTAGCGCCGCCGGGCTGGCGTTGCGCTACACCGCGGGTGTCACCGTCGCCCACATCCTCGCGGTCATCGAGGTGCTGATCGTGATGACCGCCCTGCGCCGCGAAACACTCGGATCGGGCCACGCCCCGTTCGGGGAGCACAACGACCCGCTGGTCGTGGCCCTGGTGGTGGTCGCGCTGGTGGTCGTGGTGGTCGGCAGCGTGCTCAACGTGTTACCCCCACTGCGCTGGTACCTCAGCGGCGCCTCCCCCACCCCGCGGCAGCGCCGCTGCGCGCTGAACGTCGCCCGGCGCACCACCTTTCTGCTCGTCGGGGTGTGGGCGGCCAGCGGCGCGGTGGTGGTGCTGGCCAACCTGCGCGACGCGGTCACCGTCGCCGTCCTGGTGGGGCCCGCGGTGTTCTTCGGGGCCACCGCCGCGGTCTGCACCGCCCTGCTGCTCACCGCGCGGACGCTGCATCCCCTCAGCGCCGCGGCAGGCCCGTACGGCGTCGACCGGGACACCGCCCCCGGGGTTATGGCGAGGCTGTTGCTGATGTGGGTGCTGTGCTGCGCGTTGCCCAGCACGGGAATCGCCCTGCTGATCCTCATCCGCGCACGGGGGTGGATCATCGAGACCACGGCCTCGGTCGAGGTTCCCGTCCTGGTGCTCTCGGCGGTCGCGATGCTGTGGGGCCTGCGCGGGATGATGCTGGTGTCGCGGTCGATCTCCGACCCGGTGCGCGAGGTCGTCGACGCGATGGCCGACGTGGAACGGGGCAACATCGACCGCCGGGTCGCAATCTACGAGCGTTCCGAGATCGGTCTGCTGCAGAGCGGTTTCAACCGGATGGTGGCCGGCCTCCGGGAGCGCGACCGCCTGCGCGATCTGTTCGGCCGCCACGTCGGCGACGATGTGGTCAAGCTGTTGGTGCAGCGCGACGAGTCGCTGTACCGCGACGTGCGCGAGGTGGCGGTGTTGTTCATCGACCTCGCCGGTTCCACCCGATTGGCCGCCACCCACCCGCCCGAACAGGTCGCCGACGTGCTCAACGACTTCTTCCGGGCCGTCGTCGCCGCCGTCGACCGCCATCACGGGTTCGTCAACAAATTCCAGGGCGACGCGGCACTGGCGGTGTTCGGCGCACCGCTGCGCAGCGCCACCGCGCCAGGCGACGCGCTGGCCACGGCGCGCGAACTGGCCACGTCGATGCGTGGGCTGTCCAGCCTGGACTTCGGGGTCGGCGTCTGCGCGGGCCCGGTGTTCGCCGGTTACCTCGGCGCCCTCAACCGGTTCGAGTACACGGTGATCGGCGATCCCGTCAACGAGGCGGCGCGGCTGGCCGACCGTGCCAAGTCCGATCCCGGACGGGTCCTGGCCTCCGGGGCGGCGGTCCGCGACGCGGCCGAGGACGAGCGGGCACGGTGGCGGCCGGCCGGCTCGGTGGTGCTGCGCGGACGCAGCCGCCCCACCGACATGTGGGCCCCCTCGGCCTGACGGTTCGGGCCTCAGGCCGGGTCTGGACGGTCGTCGGGTGCCACGAAGGTCTGCGCCCGGTTCGCCAGTGCGGCGTCGACGCCCCGCTGGACGGCCGTGCCGTTGCCCCATCCGGCGTAGTAGTGTAGCTGCAGGACGATCTCGTCCAACTCGGCCTCGCTGAGTTCCTCGTTGATCAGTGCGCCGCGCACCTGGGTCTCGATCAGGTCGGCGCGGCCCAGCATCGCCGTCGCGCCCAGGACGAGCAGTCGCCGGTCCCGGATGGACAACCCCGGACGGCTCCACACCTCGCCGAACAGATGGTCGATCGTCATGGACAGGGCGGGGCCACGCTCGGCCGGCATGGCCGCGGCCAGCCCGGGTCCGTACACCTCGTCCATGGTCCGAAGGCCCCGTTCCCCCCGGTCATGGCCAGGGTCACGGCCAGGGTCATGGCCAGAGTCACGGCCAGAGTCACGGCCAGAGTCATGGCCAGGGTCGTCGCCACGGTCGGCGGGCGGCCGCCGCCCGGGCAGGCCCAGGGTGTCCGCACCCCGCTCCCGGGTGGCGTCGACCAGCGGCACCGCGAGCCCGTGCCCGGCCGCGAAGTCCTGCGCAGCGGCGAGGTCCTTGTCCATCAGGCGCTGCACCTGGGGCGCCACCTCGGCCACGTGGTCGGGTCGGCCGGCGCGGTTGCGCAGCCAGGTGAACAGTGTCGCCCCGTCGGGGTCGGCCTCCCCGACGACGTCGATGAGCGTCTGCGGATCCACACCGGCCGCCGCGGCCAGGTCGGCGGCTTCCTGCACCGCGCGCCAGCTTCCGTAGGTGATGACGTTACGGGCGATCTTGGTCGCCATGCCCGCTCCGAGCGGACCGCAGTGCACCACCTGTTTGGCGAAGTCCTCCAGGACCGGCCGGGCCCGCCGCACCGTGTCGGCGTCACCGCCGAGCATGGCGACCATCCCGTTGGTGGCGGCGCGGTCACCGGGTGTGACACCGCAGTCGAGCACCGTCACACCGTGGTGACCGCACTCGGTGGCCAGCTCGGCAACCTCGGGAACCGACACCGTGGACAGCACGACGACGATCAGACCGGGACGGGCCCCGGCGAGCACACCGTCGTCCCCGCGCAACACCGCGCGGACCTGTGCGGCGTCCACGACGGCGACGAGGACCACGTCGCTGCCCGCGGCCACGGCGGCCGGTGTGGCCGCCGGCTGGGCCGGCAATCCGGTGGCGGCCTCCGGGCGGACGTCGTAGACCAGCGGGGTGCGGCCGCTGCGGGCCAGGCTGGTCGCCACGCCCCCGCCGATCATGCCCAGCCCGACGACGCCGGCCCGCAGCGTGCCGCCGGCGGGTTCCGCAGCGTGTGCAGTGGTGGTGTCGTCAATGGTCGCCGTCATCGTCATTCCTAACCTAACTAAGTTCACCTACGATGAGTTTAGCCCAGCTATCTATTTGACGGGGCCGCACGACCAGGTGATTCCCCGCACAACCGGGAGCCGATATGGTCCCCGTCTATGGGATCGGCAGCATCGCCGCGCCGCCGCAACCGCCGCGGCGAAGGCGAGCGGCTACGAGCCGACGTGCTGGCCGCCGTCGGCCGGCTGCTGGACCGGCAGGGCGGCGACGAGACACTGACCATGCGCGCCGTGGCCCGTGAGGCCGGCGTCGCGCCACCGTCGATCTACCTGCACTTCTCCGACAAGGCCGAACTCGTCTGGGCCGCCCTGGCAGACCGGTACCGCCAGTTGGCCGAGGCGATGCACGCCGCCGCGCAGGCCGTCGACGCGGGCGGGCCGCGGGAACGACTCACCGCGCAGGTCCACGCCTACTGCGCGTTCGCCATGGACCGTCCCGGCCACTATCGGCTGATGTACCAGGTCCGACAGCCGGCCCTGCCACGGGAGCGACTCGGCTCCCATCCCGCGGGCCAGGTCTCCGAGCAGTTGCGCGACGGCCTGCTGGCCTGCGCGCGGGCGGGGCACCTCCTGGCCCTGCCACTGCACCAGGGGGCACACACCCTGTGGACCGGCCTGCACGGCATGGTCTCGGTGCAGCACACGCTGGCGATGCAGGTCCGCATCGAGGACCTCTTCGCGTTGGCCGACGGTCTGGTCGACGTGCTCGTCGGCCGGAACCCCGTGGCCGGTCCGACCCTGCCGCCCCAGACGCCGCTGGACGCCCTGATCGCCGAGACGGTCGCCGGGCCCCGCGGCGGCGGGACCGGCGGCGGGACCGGCGGCGGGACCGGGGTCCGGGATCAGGATTAGCGACCCAGCAACGGTGGGTACGCGCACACCCATGGCATCGGTGAACGTCTCGGTCTCCTCCGACCTCAACCCCGACCAGGCCTGGGCCCTGGCCTCCGACCTGCGCCGCTTCGACGAGTGGCTGACCATCTTCGGCGGCTGGAAGAGCCGGGTGCCCGCCTCCATCGGCACCGGCACCACGGTGGCCTCGGTGATCAAGGTCAAGGGCTTTCGCAACGTAATCCATTGGAAGGTCACCGATTACGACGAGCCGAGTTGCATCGCCATGCACGGATCGGGTCGCGGCGGAGTGCACATCGGCCTGCGGATGGGCGTCGACGGCGACCGGGACGGGTCGACCTTCCACGTCCGCGCCGACCTCAGCGGAGGAGTGCTCAACGGCCCCGTCGGGCGGATCGTGGCCAGGGTGTTGCACTCCGACGTCAAGAAATCGGTGCGCAACCTCGCGGCCCTCACACCGGTCAGCTGACCCACCCGCGGGCCGGTACGGAATCCGTAGGTAACCCGCCCGATACATCGCCGAACCATCCCCACCACACGCCCGGTGCATGCCCACTGAACAGGCAGTTTCCCTACCCCGACGGCCGTTGTCCCGGTACTGATTCCGTAGTAGCCTGGCCACCAGGTTGAGTCCCCAGCCGTCGCGCCCACAACGGCGAGGAAACGCCCGCGGCGCGCAGGAACCGGCTTCGACTCGCGGAGGTTGCCCATGCCGGCCGTCCACGTGAATGTCACCGCCCCGCACCGCCATCAGCGGCATCGCCCGCGCGCCGCGGTGACCGTACGAACGCTGGCCACCGGCAGCGTCCTGGTCAGTGTGGAGGGGGAACTCGACGCCCACAACGCCGGGGAACTGACCGACACCGCGCGGCGGGCCACCGAGACCGCCGCTTCCCTAGTCATCGACCTGAGCCGGACGAGTTTCGTGGGCACAGAACTGTTTCACGCGTTGAGCGCCATCGACCGGAGCGCCGCCGGCCACCACACCAGCTGGGTACTCATCCCCGGGACGGCGGCGAGCAGGGTCCTGCGGCTGTGCGCCGGGCATCGGGCCGGCGATTGACCGGCGGGCGAACCGCATCCGCGGCTGCGATACTCGCGCCATGTCCGAAACCTCGAAGAGCGCAGGAACCGAATCCGTACCCGTCGAGGCGATCCGCACCGGCGACATCGTCAAGGATCCCGGCTCGGGCCGGTGGATCACCGTCAGCCGCGTCGTCGACGGCCAGGTACGCGCCACCGAGCACGACACCTACGCCGACGAGTCTGTGACGCAGCCCTTCTGGTCGCTCTACGGCGACGAACGACTCGACGAGGTGATCACCGTGCACGACCGGTCGGCCCTGCTGCAGCGCAGGACCGGGGGCTGAGAGCGGTGCCGGTCCGTCGCTAGATGTCCAGCCCGCCGCGCTTGACCAACTGCTTGGCGATGACGTTGCGCTGGATCTCGTTGGTGCCCTCGCCCACGATCATCAGCGGCGCGTCGCGGAAGTAGCGCTCCACGTCGTACTCGGTGGAGTAGCCGTAACCGCCGTGGATGCGCACGGCGTCCAGCGCGATCTGCATGGCCGTCTCCGAGGCGAACAGTTTGGCCATCCCCGCCTCCATGTCCGTGCGCTGCCCGGAGTCGAACCGCTCGGCCGCGCCGAACAGCAGGGCGCGCGCCGCGGCCAGTTTGGTCCCCATGTCTGCGAGCATGTTGCCCACCGACTGGTGTTGCCAGATGGGCACCCCGAAGCTCTCCCGCTCCTGGGCGTACCGCAGCGCGTCGTCGAACGCCGCGCGGGCCACTCCGGTGGCGCGGGCGGCCACCTGCAACCGCCCGACCTCCAGGCCCTTCATCATCTGGGCGAAGCCGTTGCCCTCCTCGGTGCCCAGCAGCGCGCTCGCGGGCACCCGGCACTGGGTGAAGTTGAGCTCGCAACTCTCCACACCCTTGTACCCGAGTTTGGGCAGGTCCTTGGACACGGTGAACCCGGGGACCTTCTCCACCAACAGGATCGACACCCCCCGGTGGGCGGGCACCGCGCCGGGATCGGTCTTGCACAGCAGCGCGATCAGACCGGCGCGGCGGGCGTTGGAGATCCAGGTCTTGGAGCCGTCGATCACGTAATGGTCGCCGTCGGGACGTGCCACGGTGCGCATGGCCTGCAGATCGGAGCCGCCCCCGGGCTCGGTGAGCGCCATCGTGGCGCGCAGTTCCCCGGTGGCCATCCGCGGCAGATAGGCCTGCTTCTGCTCCGCGGTCCCGAACAGCACCAGCAGCTTCGACACCACGGTGTGCCCACCCATCGCGCCGGCGAGGCTCATCCAGCCGCGGGCCAGTTCCTCGGTGACCGAGACGTAGCACGGCATCGACACGGCGCCGAAACCGTAGGGTTCGGGGATCGCCAGCCCGAAGATGCCCAGTTCCTTCATCGTCTCGATCAGGGCCTCGGGGTAGGTGTTGGCGTGCTCGAGATCGTGCACCACCGGTCGGACCTGCCTGTCCACGAAGTCGTGGACCGTCTTGACGATGGCGTCTTCTTCCGCCGTGAGCTTCATCGGGTCGTCCCTTTCGCGGGGTCAGATCGCAGGGTCAGGTCGCGGGATCAACTCATCGTCGCAAGCCGGACCGAGCCGGCCGCACGCGCGTCACGGCTCCCGGTCCCGGAAGGTCATCACGAAGCCGACGGCACCGACGACCACCGCAACGACCAGGATCGCGACGCTCAGCCAGCGCTGACCCACCACGCTGGCCAGCCACACCGACAGGAACGCCGCGGCCATCAGCAGGGCCCCGTAGAGCGGTGTCCGCTCGGGGTGCTCACCGCGTCCCATCTGCCATCACCTCAGCTTTCGTCTGGCTCTCGTCTGGCTCCTGCCCGGCCGCCGTGTGGACGTGCGTCGCCGCACCCACTCGAGAATTACCCCGCGCGCCGGCCCCCACACCGCGCCGGGGCTCGTAGGATGAGTGCGCCATGCGGGTCGACGGCCGGGACATCACCATCACCGGCAGTCTGCTGCAACCGCTGACCCGGCGTACCAACGACATCCTGCGCCTGGCACTGGCCACCGTCTTCCTGGCGACCGTCGTCACCAGCTCGCTGATCACCCGCAACGACTGGGAGTCGCTGGAGAAATCGATCTCCGAGATCGTGGGAGTGCTGACCCCGGCCCAGTCCAACCTGGTCTACCTGACCTACGGCCTGCTCATCCTGGCGCTGCCCTTCCTGATCCTGGTCAGCCTGGTGATCGCCCGTCAGTGGAAGCTGCTGGGCGCGTACTGGGCCGCCGGGTTGATCGCCATCCTGGCGCTGTCGATCACCGGCAACGGGATCGCGGCACCGAGGTGGCATTTCGACCTGTCCGGCCGGCTCGACACCCTGCTGTCGCAGTTCCTCGACGATCCCCGCTGGATCGCGATGCTGGCGGCCGTGCTCACGGTGTCGGGCCCGTGGCTGCCCGCACGGTGGCGGCGCTGGTGGTGGGCGCTGCTGCTGGCGTTCGTGCCGATCCACCTGGTGGTCAGCGCGGTGGTGCCGGCCCGCTCCCTGCTGGGGCTGTCGGTGGGCTGGTTCGTCGGCGCACTCGTGGTGCTGGTGGTCGGCACACCCGCCCTGGAGGTCCCGCTGGACGGCGCGGTGCGCGCACTGGCCCGACGCGGATTCCGCGTGTCGGGACTGACCGTGATCCGCCCGGCCGGCCCCGGCCCGCTCGTGCTGACCGCCACGACTCCCCCGGCCGGAACACCGGGCGAACCGGGTGAGCACGCCCCGGCCCCGTCGGGGGCGGCGGACCATCTGCTGACCGCCGAACTGGAGATGTACGGCCCGAATCAGCGCAGCGGTGGCGCCCTGCGCCAGTTGTGGAGCAAGTTCCGCCTCCGCGGCAGCGAGACCGCGCCGCTGCAGGCCTCGATGCGCCGAGCCGTCGAGCACCGCGCGCTCATGGCCGTGGCGATCGGGGAACTGGAGCGGGCCAACACCCGCACGGTGGCGATGGCCGAGCTGGAACGTGGCTGGACGATGTATGCCCACACCGCCTGCCGCGGCGAGCCGCTGACCGACGCGACGCCGCCGGGGGCCCCCTGGCGGGCGCTGCAGGTGCTGCACCGCCACCAGATCTCGCACGGCGACCTGCGCGCCAAGGAGATCACCGTCGACGACGGGACGGTGCTGTTCGGGGGCTTCGGCTCGGCCGAATACGGCGCCACCGACGTCCAGCTGCAGTCCGACATCGCCCAGCTGCTGGTCACCACGACCTCGATCTACGGCGCCGAATCCGCCGTCGCGGCCGCGATCGACACCTTCGGCACGGACGCCGTGCTGACCGGCTCACGCCGGCTGACCAAGGCCGCGGTGCCCGCACGGGTCCGAGAGTCGGTGGCCGAGCCCGGCGAGGTGATCGCCGCCGCCCGCGAGCAGGTGATGCGTCAGACCGGCGCCGACCAGATCCGGCCCGAGAACATCACCCGGTTCAGCCGCAAACAGGTCATCCAGCTGGTGCTGCTGGTGGCCCTGGTCTATGTGGCCTACCCGTTCATCAGCACCGTGCCGACCTTCTTCTCGGAGCTGCGGACGGCCAACTGGTGGTGGGCCGTGCTGGGCCTGGCCGTCTCGGCGCTGACCTACGTGGGTGCCGCCGCCGCGTTGTGGGCCTGCGCCGACGGGGCGGTCAGCTTCAAGAACCTGACGATCATGCAGGTGGCCAACACCTTCGCCGCGACCACCACCCCCGCGGGGGTGGGTGGGCTCGCGCTGAGCACGCGGTTCCTGCAGAAGGGTGGGCTGGGCGCACTGCGGGCCACCGCCGCGGTGGCGCTGCAGCAGACCGTGCAGGTGATCACCCACGTCGGGCTGCTGATCTTCTTCAGTGCCGCCGCGGGCGCCTCCGCCGACCTGTCGCATTTCGTGCCGAAGGCGACCGTGCTCTACCTCATCGCCGGGGTGGCCCTGGGGTTGGTCGGAGCGTTCCTGTTGGTGCCGAAGCTGCGTCGATGGCTGTCGACGGCGGTGCGCCCCAAACTCAAGGAGGTGCTGTCCGACCTGGCCGATCTGGCCCGCGAACCGAAGCGGCTGGGCCTGATCGTTCTTGGCTGTGCGGCAACGACACTCGGCGCGGCGCTGACGCTGTGGGCCAGCATCGAGGCGTTCGGCGGCAACACCTCGTTCGTCACGGTCACCGTGGTGACGATGGTCGGCGGCACCCTGGCCTCGGCCGCGCCCACCCCCGGCGGTGTCGGGGCGGTGGAGGCCGCGCTGATCGGCGGCCTGGCGGCCTTCGGGGTGCCCGCGGCCATCGGGGTTCCCGCGGTTCTGCTCTACCGGATTCTGACCTGCTGGCTGCCGGTGTTCATCGGCTGGCCGGTGATGCGCTGGCTGACCCGCAAGGACATGATCTAAAGCGTGTCGGCTGCGCGAGGCGCCGGGCTCTGCGATGCTGGGTGGCGCTCGAGACGGGTGAAAGGCGGAGGTTGATGGGAGAGCTCGGATCCCCCGAAGACCGCGGCGAGGTCCACGGCGAAGGCCGGGATGAGGCCCCGGGTCGGGCACGATGACCGAACGCCGGCGTGCCCGCACCGTGACCGCCAGTCAGGACCGGATCTGGCAGACACTGGCGGCATTCGGCGACATCGCCTCCTGGGCCGGCAACGTCGACCACTCGTGCATCCTCACCCACCCGGCGGAGGGTGCGCCGGTGGGCACCAGCCGCCGGATCCAGGCCGGCCACCTCACCCTCGTCGAGCGCATCGTCGAGTTCGACGCGCCGCACACGCTGGCCTACACCATCGAGGGACTGCCCCGCGGCCTGGGTCGCATCACCAACCGGTGGTCGCTACGGCCACACCGTGACGGCGCCACCGTCGTCACCCTCACCACGCGGGTGGACGACGGGCCCGGCCCGCTGCGCCGCGCCGCGGCCGAACTCGCGGCACGCATCGTGGCCCGGTCGTCCGACGGCATGCTCGCCGACCTCGCCGTCGCAGTGCAACGAAGCGGAGTAAAGCCATGACAACCCGGCCCGACATCATCATCGTGATGACCGACGAGGAACGTGCGGCGCCGCCGTACGAGACCGAGGCGCTCACCGCCTGGCGGGAATCGGCGCTGCCCGGGCGCCGGTGGTTCGACGAGCACGGGGTCAGCTTCCACCGCCACTACACCGGCTCGCTGGCGTGTGTCCCCAGCCGCCCCACCATCTTCACCGGCCAGTACCCGGACCTGCACGGTGTCACCCAGACCGACGGCATCGGCAAGCGCTACGACGATTCCCGGCTGCGCTGGCTGCGGCCCGGTGAGGTCCCGACCCTGGGCAACTGGTTCCGCGCCGCGGGCTACGACACCCACTACGACGGCAAGTGGCACATCACCCACGCCGACCTGACCGACCCCGCGACCGGTGAATCGCTGGCCACCAACGATGCCGACGGCGTCGTCGACCCCGCCGCCGTGCAGCGCTACCTCGACGCCGATCCGCTTGGGCCCTACGGCTTCTCGGGTTGGGTGGGACCCGAACCGCACGGCGGCAAGCTCGGCGACAGCGGGACTCGCCGGGATCCGCTGATCGCCGACCGGGTGGTGGCCTGGCTGACCGACCGCTACGCGCGCCGGCGCGCGGGCGAGGCCGCGGCGCAGCGCCCGTTTCTGCTCGTGGCCAGCTTCGTCAACCCGCACGACATCGTGCTGTTCCCGGCGTGGCTGCGCCGCTCACCGCTGGAGCCGTCCCCGCTGGACCCGCCGCCGGTCCCGCCCGCGCCGACCGCCGGCGAGGACCTCTCGACCAAACCGGCCGCCCAGATCGCGTTCCGGGAGGCCTACTACTCCGGATACGGGCCCGCCCCGGTGATCCGGCGGGCCTACGCCCAGAACGGGCAGCGGTACCGGGACCTCTACTACCGGCTGCACGCCGAGGTCGACGACCCCATCGACCGGGTGCGCCGCGCGGTCACCGAGGGCGGCTCCGAGGAGGCCGTGCTGGTGCGCACCGCCGACCACGGCGAGCTACTGGGTGCACACGGCGGACTGCACCAGAAGTGGTTCAACCTCTACGACGAGGCGACCCGGGTGCCGTTCACCGTGGTCCGCACCGGAGCCCGCGCGACGTCGCCGCGGGTGGTGCAGGATCCGACCTCCCACGTCGACCTGGTGCCGACACTGCTGGCGGCCGCCGGTGTCGACGTGGGTGCGGTCGGCGAGATCCTGGCGGAGACGTTCAGCGAGGTGCACCCGCTGCCGGGCCGCGACCTGATGCCGGTCGTCGACGGTGCCCCCGCCGAGCCGGCCCGCGCCGTGTACCTGATGACCCGCGACGCCGTGCTCGACGGTGATACCCAGGTTTCGGCGGTGGCGCGCGGGCTGGGCGTCACCAGCAACCCGCCCGCCCCGATGCGCATCGAGCTGCCGGCCCACACCGCCGCCAACTTCGAGGGCCTGGTGGTGCTGGTCGCCGACTCCGAGGCCGCCGGCGGAGCCGATCACCTGTGGAAACTGGTCCGCACTTTCGACGACCCGTCGACGTGGACCGAGCCCGGGGTGCGGCACCTGGCCGCCAACGGACTCGGCGGCGAGGTGTACCGCACCGATCCCCTGGACGACCAGTGGGAGCTCTACGACCTGACCGCCGACCCGATCGAAGCGGACAACCGCTGGACGGATCCCGGCCTCGACGAGCTACGCCGCCACCTGCGCACGGAGTTGAAGCGGATGCGCGCCGAATCGGTGCCCGAACGGCACAACCCGTGGCCCTATGCCCGCCGCCGGCCGCCCGCCCCGGCGGGACCGGCCGTGGCGCAGGTCATCCGGCGGATGTGGCAGCGCCGGGGCCGCTGAGGCGGGGGGCCACGGCGGGGCCGCTGAGGCGCCGCGGCAGGCACAGCAGTGCCGTGGCCACCGTCGCCCCGGCCGCCACGACGAACGCGGCGTAGACCGACACCAGGTCGGCCATCCCGCCGAGCAGAGCCGCCGCGATGGGGCGCGAGCCGAGGAAGCCCACCAGCCACAGCGCCATGATCCGGCCGCGCAGCTCGTCGGGGGCGCGCTCCTGCACCACGGTGCTCAGACCGGTCATCGCCCAGCCGAAGCCCAGCCCGGCCACCGCGAAACCGGCCAGCGCCAGCGCCGTGACCGTCGCGACGGTCAGCAGCGCGCACCCGCCGCCGAGCAACCACAGCCCGACCGAGGACACCCGCTCGGCGGGCACCCGCCCGCGCAGCAGCGCCAGCGCGGTCATCCCGACCGCGGCGCCGATGCCGAACATCGCCGAGAGCGCCCCCACCAGGCTGGTGCCCCCGCCCAGCGCGTCGGCCACCGACGGGGTCAGCGTGATCGACGGGTCGGCGGCGAACCCGACCATGGTGACGGCCACCAGCGCCAGCAGCAGCGGACGATCCCGCCAGACGTACCGCAGCGCCGTGCGCACCCGGTAGTCGGCGCCGGCCAGCCGCTCCGGCGGGGCCGGGAAACGGACCAGCACCAGGAAGATCGCGAAGATCAGATGCAGCCCGGCGCTGACGGCGAAGCCGGCGGCCGAGCCGAGGTGGGCGGCCAGATAGGCGCCGATCGCCGGTCCGATCATCCGCCCGACGGTCATCGGGATGCTGTTGAGCGCCATCGCCGTGGACAGCTCACCCGGGCGGATCAGCGACGGCACGATCGACTGCATGGCCGGCCCGCCGACGACGAAGCCGATCCCGACCAGCAGTGTTCCGCCCAGCACCGCGGCCGCCGCTCGGCCGCCGGCGACGTCGGGGACCAGTGCCAGCGAGGCCGCCACCGAGCCGGACCCCACGGTGCAGAAGACCCGGCCCAGCAGGATCTGGCGGGCCGGGTTGCCGGCGTCGGCCCACTTGCCGCTGGTGGGGCTGAGGATCAGCTGCGGGGCGAACTGCACCACCCCGACCAGGCCGACCATCAGCGCCGAGTGGGTCGCCTGGTACATCACCACGGCGGCGACGATCCCGTGCGTCCACACCCCGACGACGGAGAACATCTTGCCCCAGAACAGGGCGCCGAACACCGGGTCGAACATCAGCCCGAGGGCGCCACGCGCGGCGGGCCGCGCGCTCGTGTGGGCGGTCACGGGGTCACCACCCGCGGGCCGAGCAGCGCGTCGACGGGATCGAAGCGAAACAACGGCACCCCATGTACATAGCACATGGATGCATTTCGCCGCGGGGGCGGGGTTGGCCCAGCCGGATGTTCCAAGCCCGGATGTTCCTAGCGATGGCCGAACACGCGGACTGGTGTGCTGGGTGCGCGGCCGATCCCGGCCGCACACAGGGTGTTCGAAGGCGGAGAGATATGACCAGGTTTCGGCGGCCGGCCCGCACGGCGATGATCGGCGCGGCGGTGGCGGTGGCGATGTACGGCGGCCAGGCGGCGGTGGCTTCGGCGGCCCCGGACCTGACGCCGCTGACCACCACCACCTGCAGCTACGCCCAGGTGCAGGCCGCACTGGACGCGCAGGCACCCGACCTGGCCAGGCAACTGACGCAGTATCCGATGGCACAGGCCCGGCTGCAGACGTTCCTGTCGGCCCCGGTCGATCAGCGCGAGCAGATGCTCGAGCAGGCCCAGGGGCTGCTGGCCCCGAAGGCCGGCACCGAGCAGAGCCAGCAGTACGCGGACACGGTTCTGCGGGTCGCCGAAACCTGCGGCCAGTACTGACAGCCGGTACTGAACGGCCGGTCAGGGGCGCGGCAACCGGCAGCCGGTATAGCCGGAGATCCCGAGGTTGCCCTGATAGCCGACCTTGATGAACAACCCGGCCGGCCCGTAGAAGCCGACGTCGTGGTTGCCGGGCGCGTCCTGCATCGTCTGGATGTCGGTGGCACCGATCCCGGCGGCCGACGACGTGGCCGTGTCGAGGATCTGCGACCACTGCCGTTCGGACAGGCCGGCGTTCTGCGCGATGCGGTTGGGCAGGAAGGAGCGCCGGCCGTCGGTCCGGTCGTAGGGCCGCTGGCAGTTGTCGGTTTCGGCGTTGTCCTGCGTCGTCCACACCAGCTGCGGCGCGATGCGGCTCGCGCCGGCGACGATCTCGTCCATGGCCGTCCGCACCGCGGCTTCGGTTTCGGACAGGGACGGCAGCGCTTCGAGCTCCTCGAGCACCGGGGCGGTGTCCGTCGACGGCGCCGGCTCGGCGGGTTCGTGGGGTGTGTCCACCTGACATCCTGACGCGAGAGGGGCAATGACGAGGGCCGTGACGAGGGCAGTGACCAGCGCGGCGGCGCGGGTGGCGGCGGCGAGCCGAGGCCTCAACACCGGCACCGGCACCGGCAGCGATCTAGGCATGTCGACTCCGTTCACCTGTCCAGAATGGCCTTGTCGTCAAGGCCCGCCACGACCGCGGCGATGTTGTAGCCGGTGGTGCGGGGCAGCGCCTGACCGGTCGGACCCGTCGTGGTTCCGGTGCGCGGGTACTCGCTGTGGCCGTGCGCGGCGTCGAGGTCCAGCACGCCGCCGCGGCGGTCGGGGATGCTGACCGCCTCGGTTTCCAGGTGCACGAAGTTCGGGTTGGTGGCGGGGTTCGGCCCGAACTGGCCGGCGCCGGTCGCGTCGCCGGCCAGCAGACCTCCGTGCAGCAGCGGGCCGAGACCGGGGACCAGCGGCGCCGCCACGTGGGCCAGCGGTGGTCCGTCATAGACCCATTGAATCGGATCGTCGGGTGTTTCCATGGTGAACACGTGGCCGGGCTGCAACTGCAGGTCGCCGGGCGTACTCGCCTCGATGCCGGGTGAGCCGTAGAAGAGCGCGTCGGTGACGCCGTGGTCGCCGGGTTGCTGCAGAGCCAGCCCGGTGGTCAGCGATCCGTAGGAGTGCCCGATGGCCGTCAGGTGTGCCGGTGCCCCCTCGTGGGCGGCGGTGACGCCGTCGTAGAAGCGGGACAGATCGACCGCGCCGGCGCGGGCGACGTTGTCGTGGCTGACCTCCCAGGCCCCGGCCAGGGACGCACCGAGGTCGTCGGTGCCGGGGATCTGCGGCGGGTCGTAGCCGATCCAGGCGATCGCCGCCACGGTGTCGCCGGCGTGGCCGGGGACCAGGCCGAGTTGGCGCATCGCCTCCTGACGCAGGTTCGACGCCTCGGATGCCATGTCGACGATCCCGCCGCGCACCGTGGTGTTCAGACCGGGGGTGGTCACCGAGATGTTCTGCGCGGTGTCGGGGTCGCCGACCGCGACCGCGGCCCGGGCCTGGCGGCCGGTCTGGGTGTCGAGCACCATCAGCTTGCGCTCGGGGTGTCCGGTCACCGCCTTGTCGACGGCCTGCAGGTCGGGCAGGTACCGAGCCCCGTTGAGGGCCGCGTCGTACCGGCGCTGCCAGTCCTCGTAGCGCAGCCGGTCGTCGAAGATCGCGCCTGGCTTGTTCAGTTCGGGGATGTTGTCGCCGGCCGCCCAGTCCGGATGTGCGGCGCGCAGGGCCTCGGCGCGGGCCTCGGCAGCCCGCGCCGAGGCCAGCTGGTCGGCCAGGTTCAGCCGGTTGTAGTAGTCACTGCCGCGATAGGTGTCGTCGCCGGTCGGCATTCCGGGGTGGTTGCCGACGTTGTGGTCGCGGCGGTAGAGGTAGTCCTTCTGTTCGTTGGACAGGCTGCGCCAGAACCTGGTGAACTCGTCGGGGTCCTGCGGCAGCGGCTGATCGAGCAGTGGCGTGTCGAGGGCGTCGGCGGGGATGGGCGCGGAGCCGTCGGCCATCGCGATGGCGTGGGCCAGTGCGGCGTCGACCGCGTTCGCCTCGGCGACGATCCGGTCCAGCCGGGGCTGCAGCTGCTGCTGTTTGAGCAGAATCTCCATCGGATTGCCGCGCACCCCGGCACCGGGGACCACCGTCGCGGACACCGGGTCGATCTCCATGCCCAGCACCGCCGCGTCGGCCTTCAGCGTCGCCAGTTCGGATTTGATCCGCTCGATCTCGTCGGCGGCCCCGCGGGCGGCGTTGGCCACCGCCATCGCCTCGTTACCGTGCGCGTCGAGGTCGGCGCGGGTCTTGCCGATCGCGTCCCGGGCCGCGGCCGCGGCCGCCCCGCCCCACGTCGCGAACGCCGGCAGGGTCGCCAGCCCGCCGGCGGCGTCGCGGGCGGCCTGGGCGCGGCTGGAGGCGGCGTGGAACACCTCGCGCACGTCGCCGGGGTCCCACCGCTCGATGTCCGCGACGGTCAGGGTCACCGCAACTCACGGCGAGGTCTGCGCGGTGATCGCGTCGGCGGCCTGCGCCGGGATCTCGAGTGCCCGGCTGCCGCCTTCCTCCATCTCGCAGAAGCACTGTGCACTGGTGTGCAGCCCCTGCGCGTGATCGGACATCCGCGTCAACAGGGTGCCGGTCGTCTGCAGCCAGGCCGCGCTCTTGGCCGCCAGTGCGGCCGCCGAGGCGCCCCGCCAGCCGCCCTGGGCCACCTCGACCCGGCCGTCGGCATCGGCGTGGCGCATCGCGACGTCCTCGCCGTGACCGGTCACCGCGACACCCGAGGCGATCAGATCCTCGATGTTCACCCGGAGCGCCACGGCAACCCCCCAACGACGACACTTCCTACCGCGTCATGCATAGCAGCACACCGCCGACGCGCGCCAGTCACCGGCGGTGGGGGTGTTCACGGGCGCGCCGGCCCCGACCGATTCTGCAGGCGGGCCGCCAGCAACGTGGTCCATTCCGCGAGATAGTCGTCGTCGGGGACGGCCGCGTCGGCCCGACGAAAGAGGTTGGTGGCGAAGCGGGCTCCGAGCAGCGCGTTGACCCCCAGCGCGGCGACGGTGGACCGTTCCCGGCGGGTCAGCTGCGGCCCCCAGGTCTCGATCCAGCCGGCGAGTTCGGCGGTCAGCCCGTCGACGAGCGCGGCGTAGGCGCCGTCCAGACGCGCGGACAGCCCGGCGGGGGTGCGCGCGGCGATCTGGAGGAGCTCGGTTTCCTGATCGATCACGGTGAGCAGGTAGCGGCCGAGGACGGTGAGTTCGGCGTGCAGGTCTCCGATCCCGGCGAAGAGGGCGCGGATGTCGTGCATGGCCGCGCGACGGTCCAGCTGGCGGTCGATCCCGGCGGCGAGCAGGGCGTCTTTGGACTTGAAGTGGCGGTACAGGGCGCCCGAACCCGCGGCCAGGCCGGCGGCCGCCTCGATCTGGGAGACGCTGGTGGCCTCGAATCCCCTGTCGCTGAACAGCCGCATCGCTTCAGTGAGCAATCGTTCGCGGGTGGGCGCCGTCATTGACCTCTCCAAAGTGATCACTTACTCTCTGTCTGAGGTCACTTTACCCGTTGTCCGTTCCGCTGGGAGCGATTCGATGCCACACGACAAGCCATGACCGCCCCCGAGACGAGCCCGCCACGGTTGCCGTGGGACGCGGCCGATCCCCACCCCTTCTACGAGGCACGCCGCCGCGAGGGCACCGTGGTGTGGGACGGGACCGCCCAGGCGTGGCTCGCGCTGGGCTATCACGCCGTCCGCGAGGTGCTGTCCGGGCCGGGCTGGATCAGCGATCCCCGCGCCGGGCGCCCCTCCCGCGATGCCCCCGCGTTCCTCGACCCGCAGTTCGTCGAGGCGAACATGCTGTTCACCGATGCAGCACCACACGGTCGGCTGCGCGGCGCGGTGCGTGACGTGTTCACCCGCTCGTTCGTCACCGGCCTCACCGACGGCGTCGAGTCGATCTGCGCCGACGTCATCTCGGCGGTGCACGTGCAGGACCCGGTCGAGGTGATGTCCCGGATCGCGCTGCCGCTGCCGATCGCGGTCATCGGCGCCTGGATGGGCCTGGACGCCGGTCAGTGCGGTGCGCTGCGCGACCACTCCCCGTCCATCGTCCGGATCCTGGGCGGCTTCAGCGACGACCGCGAACTCCGGGACGGCCTCTCCGCGGCCGCCGCGCTGATCGCCGATTTCCTGCCGGCCGCCGCCGACCGCCGCGCCCGCCCCGGCGACGATCTGCTCAGCTTCATCGCCGCGGATCCCGGCCTCAGCCTCGACGAGGTCGTGGTCACCGCGATCCTCGTCGCGGTGGCCGGTCACGAGACCACCGCCAACCTCCTCGGCGCCGGCCTCATCCGGCTTCTCACGCCCACGCCCGACGGCACCCGCCTCGCCGACGGGATCGACCCCGCCGATCCCGCGGCCGTCACCGAACTGCTGCGCCTGGACGCACCCGTCCAGGCCGCCGCCCGCACCGCCACCACCGACCACCACCTCGACGGTGTCACCATCCGTCGCGGCGAACCCGTCCTGGCCTGTGTGGCTGCCGCCAACCGCGACCCGGAGGTCTACCCGCGGCCCGACGACTTCCGGCCCGGCCGCCGGGGACCCGCACCCCTGAGCTTCGGCCACGGCGCGCACTACTGCCTGGGCGCCCCCCTGGCCCGGCTCGAGATCGCCGTCGCGCTGCGGCAGTTCCTGGACCGCGAACCGATCCTCACCGGCACACCCGTCTGGCGCGACACCCCCGCCATTCGCGGACCACTCACCGTCCCAGCCGTATTCACCGCCTAGGACACCGCACGCCCGATAGGACACCGCATGCCCGATGACCGAAGACCGGTGCCGACCGGCCGGCTCAAGCGCACCATGCCGTTGGCGGGGTTCACCGCACGCGCTGCCGGCGGCCGCCTCGTCGCCGGACTGCAGCAGCGCGCGGGCCGGGACGGCGCGGTCGAACGCTTCCACGAACGCACCGCCGAGCGCTACGCGGAACTGCTCGGCCATTCCCGGGGCGTGTTGATGAAGATGGGCCAGATCATGTCCATGCTCGACTCCCGCGCCGTGGGCACGGGCGGATTCTGGCCCTACCAGGCCGCGATGACACGATTGCAGGCCGACGCGCACCCCATGCATCCCGATCTGGTCCGCGAAACCCTGGACTCCGAACTCGGTTGCAGAACGGAGCTCTTCGCCGAGTTCGGCGACGAGCCGGTGGCGGCGGCCTCGATCGGTCAGGTACACCGCGCGGTCCTGCACGACGGCCGCCACGTCGCGGTGAAGATCCAGTACCCCGGCGTCGCCAGGGCGATCCGCCACGACCTGGCCAACTCCGAACTGCTGGCCACGTTTCTGCGCTTCGTCACCTCGGCGTCGGGCATCAGGGTCGATGTTCAGGCGGTGGCCCGCGAGGCGGCGGCGCGCATCTCCGAGGAGGTGGACTACCGGCACGAGGCACGGACCGTGGCGCGCTTCGCCGAGCTCTACCGCGGGCACCCCTTCATCCGGATTCCCGATGTCGTCGACGACCTGTCCGGTGATCGGGTGCTCACCATGACCTATCTCGACGGAATGGATTGGGCCGCGGCACAACAGGCCGAGCAGGAGCTGAAGAACGCCTGGGCGGAGGCGATCACTCGTTTCAGCCAGGGCAACTTCAGACACGCCAACCTGATGCACGCCGACCCACACCCGGGTAACTACCGCTTCTCCGAGGACGGCACGGTCGGCTTCGTCGACTTCGGCTGCGTGAAGGTGCTGCCCGAACTGCAGCGTCGACGGCTCGTCGCGATGAATCGCGCCGTCTTCGAGGGCCGCAAGGACGACTACCGGGACCTGATGACCCAGGCGGGATTCCTCTCCGACGACTCCGATCTGACCGCCGACGATCTCTATCGTTGGCAATCGGACATGCTCTACGAAGTCGTCGGCGCACCCCAACCCGTCACCTACACCCCCGAGACCACCGCGCGCACCATCCGCGGGCTCTTCGACGTGCGCGACGGCACGCATCCGATGGCCCGGATGACCGTTCCCGACGATTTCGTCTTCCTCAGTCGCCTGCAACTGGCCGTGCTGAGCGTGTGCGCCGGCCTGAACGCCACCATGTATTCGCGATCACTGTTCGACGACATCGACGCGGTCGCCGACCCGGTCAGCGAGCTCGGCAGACAGCACCACGCCTGGGTGCGCGAGCGTGGACTGCCCATGGCCCTCGACCACCACGACCACCCGTGACGCCGTACGGCCCGGTTTTCGCGGTCCGTTCTACGGTGCGGTCCGTCCGCGCCCGTCGATCGGCGGTATCACCAGGTCGGCGAGCGCCCGGGGCGGGCCGAGGTGAAAGCCCTGACCGCGGCGAATTCCCATTCGGCGCAGGACATCGGCCTGGCCCTCGGTCTCGATCGCCTCGGCCACCGTGTCGGCATTGAGCTCCGCGGCCAGCGCCACCAGTGCGGTCACCAGGGCCCGTTTGACGGGATCGGTGTCGATGCCGGCTACCAGCTCTCCGTCGATCTTGATGACGTCGGGGCGCAGGCGCAGCAGCTGGGTGAAGCTGGCGTACCCGGCACCGGCGTCGTCGACGGCCACCAGGATGCCGCGGTCGCGCAACGGCTGAAGGGCCGCCGCCAGATCTTCCGGGAAGGGTTCGTGCTCGGTGATCTCCACTGTCAACGTCCGGTCCTCGGCGACCAACATGTCACGGATGGCCGGGTCGAGCACCGCGGCGGGGCTGAGGTTGACCGCCAGGCCGTACTCCGGCGGTATCGCCCGGGCCGCGGTCACAATGGTGTGCAGGGCGGCGAGTTCGAGCGCGATTCCCCGGCGGACCCGCAGGGCGGTGCCGAACCACTGCGCCGGGCTCAGCCCCATCTCGGCGGGGAACCGCGACAGACCCTCGAAACCCACGGTCTCCCCGGACGCGAGGTCGATGATCGGCTGAAAGACGGCGCTCACGTTCTCCGGATTCGCCAGCAGCGCATCCATGCACTCCTCCAGCCGGTGGGTCTCGGCGCCCTCCGGCGCCATCACCGAGGCCAGAAATCGTGTCGTCGAGTGCCGATCGTGCTGTTCGCCCCGGTTCAGCATGTCGGTCAGCAGAGCCGACAACTGAAAATGCGTGCCGACCAACGCGGACACGAAGCCGCTGATCGACATGGTCGCATCGACATCGAGGTCGGTGAACGCCCCGACCCGGGTCGACGCCAGCAACAGAGATCCGATTGCCACGTCGTTGTGCAGCAGCGGAATCACCACCCAAGACCGCGTCCCCCACTGCACATTCAATGCTCGGTTCTCTGCCCGACGGGGCGTGTCGAAGGTCTTCGGCAGGTACGTCGATGATGATGGAACCAGTGCTCGTGGGGTGAGATAAGGAGCCGGGGATGGTTGGCGATTCGGCTGATGGTTGGACTCTCTATTTCTACGATTTCCGCCGACCCTTCGTATCGGTGGACGACGTGGTTCCGGGTTTGGGTGATGTTCAGACCTGGGCGAGGCGAAACGGTGCGCGTGATGGCACTCCTTTCTTTCTTGACCCGTGGGGCCGGGCGGATGTGTTGGTGAACGCCTACTGGCGGGATCCGTTGGTGAGGGGACGAGCGGCAGCGACGCTACGTCGTTACGTCGTTACGCTTTGTCCTTGAAGGTCTGGCTGGATTTCTTGCACGCGTTAGGTGTTCGATGGGATCGGGCGTCTCGGTCGGAGTTGGCTGCGTTCAAGGAGTGGCGGTTGTCGGCTGAGGAGAACCCTACGCATATGGGGGCTAATAGTGTCTGTGTCGATCGCGCGGCGATTCGCAGCTTCTACCTGTGGGCGGCCGAGCTGCATGGCGTGGACAACCCCGTCCGTGCCCGTACGATTGCCACCTCTCGCGTGGTCGGCGAAAAGGTTGTGTTGGAGAGCATGCCTTCGGGGATGCGTAAGGCGGACGTGAAGTGGCTTACTCCGCAGGCGTTTCGGTTGTGGCGGAACTTGGGGTTGCGCGGCTTCACGACGGAGGGCTTGCCGGGTCCGGACTGGCGTGGAACGACTGAGGATTGCGATGTCGCGTTCGTGGAGGGGCTGTTCGGGGCGGGCTTGCGAATCGGCGAGTGGGCCAGCATGTTGACCGTCGAGGTGCCGGCGGAGGGTTCCGAGGGTTTGGTGCGTTCGCGCGTGGCGTCGTGTTGTGCGAAGGGTGGTCCTGGGCGTCCGTTTTGGATGCAGCGCCGCGTCGTCCAGCACGTTCATTTCTATCTGCGGGAAGGTAGCCGCAGCGCGGCCATCGCCCGCGCCCACCACTATCACCGCAGGTCAACGCATCAATAGACTCGAACTACAACTGTAGTACTAGCTGCCGAAAACGCTCACCTGAGAAACAAGATCAGAACACTCTCCGCAGTGATCACCGAACTCACCCACGAAACATCCAGATCCAACGTCGTTGTCCCCTTGCCGCGAAAACAACCGCAGGGGAACGCCAAAGGTAGGCATGGATGACCCCGAGGTCGACGCACCGAACACATGGAGGTCACCCAAGATCACCGGTCTCGCACCGCGACCCCCTCCACCCCCGCAGTACTGCCTCGGGACGCGGCTTGCGAAGCAGACCTTTTGCTTAGAAACGAGTTTCAACCAGATCGTGTTTCGAGTATCGGAGGCTCGTGCGGGTTGGAGTCCGGCGAAACATTGCAGCGACCCAGCTCGGCATGTTGGGAATTGGTGCCACGACCCTTCACTAGGTCAGTAGCTGTACGGATTGGCCGGAGGCTGAATCTGCTCGACCGCCGACACCTCGATATGAGGAGTGGTGCGCCGCGACGGATCGCTTTGGCCGTCAGGGATCTTGCCTTCGACCCGTACCCAGGCGCCGTCGGGTAGATCGGCAGCGACATCGCCTGCAGGGCCGTCGAGATCGATTCGGGCCAAGGAAGCGTCGGCGGCGCAGCAGAGGATGACGATGCGTCCGAGCTGGGTGTGGTCGCCGTCGGTCATGGTGAACCCGATGATGCTGATCAGCCGACCGTCGAGGGTGCCCGCGGAATCCTGGGCGATGCGTACCAGCACCTCAGGCAGTGCGAGCTCTGGGGCGCGCTCGGCCGGCAGCGCGGGAAACGGCCTGCGTAGCACCTCGGTCGACACTTCTCGCACGGCGGGTTTGGCGGTCTGTGGCCCGATCGCCGGCGGAACCACGAAACCCAACAGCGCAACCGGGAGGATCAGCAGCCACGCCACTCCGGATCGGTGGGCATGACCGTCTTCCGTGACGTGGCCACGGTGGACATCGCGGCCGATTGACACGAGCGCCAACACGATCAGCAGCACCGCAGATGCCACCAGCCATGGCAGCAACGACGGCTTCACATAACGGGCGAAGCTGCCGGTGATCGCGATGACCAGGGTGCACACCCCGACCAACAGCATCATCGCCGTCTCGGTTTCTCGGCTCATCGATTCCCCACCACCAACAGACCCACCCCGGTCGCCACCAGGATCGCGACCGCAAAGGTCAGCGGAGCGAAGCGCAGGGCGAAAGCGCGACCGAACATGCCGACCTGCATGGCGAACAGTTTGATGTCGATGGCCGGGCCGACCACAAGGAATACCAATCGCGGCACCAGCGGAAGCATCGACAGGCTGGCCGCGACAAACGCGTCAGCCTCCGAGCACAACGCCAAGACAACGGCGAGTATCGCCATGACCGCGATGCCCAGCACGAGCTGACCGGCCACGTGCTCATACACCCATGCCGGCACCACGATGTGCAGCGCCGCCGCAGCGGCGGCGCCGATCACCAAGTAGGAGGATGCCTGCAGGAAATCGTGGCGAGCAGCCTCGGTGAACACGGTCCAGCGGGCTTCGTCGGCCCCATGCAGATGTGGCATCCGGCGGGTGATCCAACGGAGCTGGCCGAATCGCGCCCACAGCGCTCCCATGATCAATGCCGTCAGTAAGGACGCGATGCAGCGCGCCACGACCATCCCCGGCTCGCCGGGGAAGGCGACGGCCGTCGATACCAGCACGACCGGGTTGATGGCGGGCGCAGCGAGCATGAAGGTCAACGCGGCGGCACCGACGGCGCCCTCTCCGAAAAGCCGACGGGCAATCGGAACCGAACCGCACTCACAGCCGGGTAGGACCGCACCGCCGACGCCGGCGGCCACGATCGCCGCACTGGGTCGGCGGGGCAGCCAGCGTGCCAGGCGGTCGGGGGTGACCCAGGCCGCGACCGCACCACTGACGAGCACGCCGAGGGCCAGGAACGGAATCGCCTGCACGAAGATCCCACAGAACACCGTCGCCGCGGTCGCGATGCCGGGCGTCCCCGCGACGAAACTCCGCAACGTCGATCCCGCGAGCGCCAGCCCGACGACCACGGCGACGAGGACCTGCATCGACCCCGGCCGGAAGCGCTGTGACTGAGTCTTCACCGTCACGGCGGCCATTGTGCCAGTCGCGGGTCCGAAAGTGATGTCTGGACATCGCAAGAGACCCGGGATGACTTGACCACCTCGCTGGTGACCGTCGCCGCGGCGCTCGGCCGTCGGAACGGTGGCCTACGGGTCCATTCGAGCAGAACCTCGAATGCCGACACGGATAGGTCGCGCCCATCTGCTTGCCTGATGAGGCGCTACCGGGCCGTCGCCGTGTTCGGCTCACGCCCCGCGAAGTCGCCAGCGCAGGCATCGGCGTGATGGGAGGGAAACAGCGCCTGGCTGAGCAGCCGGAGGACGTCCTGGTTGGCCGCTACGTAGTACACAAACGTGCCCTGCCGGGGGCGTTGACCAGGCCGGCCAATCGCAGCTTGGCCGGATGCTGGCTGACAACCGAGGGCGAGACCTGGTCCAGCGTGGCGATCAGCGCGGTTGCCTAGGCCAGGGGCATGGTGGCTCACTTTCGAATCGGCGCGTCGTGCTCCTGATTCGATGCTGTCAATGACACGTGGTGAGTGCTGGCAGACAACCTACGTGTCTCGCATCGCGCTCGATCTGCAGACCCGCCACGGTGCCCGAGGTCATGATCGGGTGGGCACTGACTCCGGGTTGGGAAACCGATCCGCCCAGGCCTCGGGGTCCAGCCCGGCTACGCCTATGACATAGGCGATGGCGTCGTACCAGCCCGCCGTCACCGTCAGTTCCAGAATCTCGCGAGTGTCGAACATCTTGCCGAGTTCGGCGAACAGGTCATCGGACATTGCGCTGGTGTCGGGCAGTTCGTCGGCCAGCGTCACCGTCGTGCTGCGTGCCACCCAGCGGGCGCATCCGCGCGGACAGATCCTCGTGATCGCGAACGCGCGCCAGGGGGGTGATGCCCGACCTGGGCGGCATCCACTTGTCCAGCAGTGCAGCGATATTGGGTTCGTACGGGGGTCCAACGGGGCTATACGCGCAGGACCTGTCACCCCGCCACCTCCTCGGTGCGCTTCGCCTTTCGAAGCCCGATGAGAAGCACACGGTCGGCGTGGCGACGGCTTTCATGAATGCGGAGTCGGCGCTCGACTGCTATCTATTGAGTTATGCGCATGTGATGATCTATAGTAAGGGCATGACAAGTACCGAGCACAAGACCCACAGCCACCCCGAGCATGTTCACGGGCCGAACTGCGGACATGAAGCCGTCCCGCATGGCGACCACGTGGACTATCTGCATGACGGACACCGCCACGCAGCTCACGGAGACCACTACGACGAGCATTGACCAACGATGGACACCGACCAACACCGAAGTCACTGATGCCGGCCACGCGAGTTGCGATGGTCGGCATCAGTTGTCGGGCGGGGGCACGGGAGTGGCCGTGGCAGTGGTGTCCGAGCGGGTCCTAGTTGGTGGCGATGGTGCGCCGGAGCTTGCCTGGCTCGAGGCAGAGCCGATCGGGCAGAGGCTCGCTTTCCCAGCGGCCTCGCTGCACCCAAGCGCGGACGTCGCGTAGATCGTCGGGGCTGTCGATCGCCCCGATCAATCGGGCCGGTCCCTGCGGAACGCGATCGGCTGAGCACGGCTGCAGCAATGCGATTCCGCCGCGGTGGTGTCGGGCTGGGCAGGTGAGATTGCCGAGTAGGCAGCTGGTGGTGACGAGCATGCCGCGGCGGGTGCTGCGGACAGTGGCTCGTAGTTGTTCGAGCATCGCCGGGCCCAGCGCCGACTGGCATCTGGTGCACAGCACCAGGGTGAACGGCCGGGCGGTGCCGTGCTGGGAGCGAGTCATGGGTTCTCTTGTGGGTTCGGCAGCGGTTAGCGGCCGCTGGCCTGACCGGGGTAGGGTAGCAAGGCCATTTCGCGGGCGTTCTTGATCGCCTGGGTGACGTGTCGCTGTTGCTGGACGGTGAGTCCGGTGACGCGCCGGGAGCGGATCTTGCCGCGTTCGGAGATGAACAGCCGCAGTGTCGGGGTGTCTTTGTAATCGACGGACGTCAGCCCGAGAGTCTTCATGAGGTTCTTCTTGGCCGTTATGGGCTTGTCGGGCGGGTTGTTGCGTCGAACCCGATTGGACTTGCTGGCCATGGTCACCAACTCGCTTTCCGGACGCCCGGCAGGTGGCCCTCGTGGGCCAGTTCGCGCACCCGCACACGGGAGAGCCCGAACTTGCGCAGGTGCCCGCGTGGTCGTCCGTCGATGGCGTCGCGGTTGCGAAGCCGCACGGGACTGGCGTCGCGCGGTTGGCGAGCAAGGGCCTGCTGGGCGGCGCTGCGCTGTTCGGGGGTGCTCCCGGGGGAGCGGATGACTGCCTTGAGTTCGGCGCGCCGCTCGGCGTAGCGGGCGACGGTGGCCGCGCGCTGCTGGTTCTTGACGATTTTGGATTTCTTGGCCATGGTCAGCGCTCCTCCCGGAAGTCGACGTGGCGACGCACGATGGGGTCGTATTTGCGCAGGACCAGACGATCGGGGTCGTTGCGGCGGTTCTTGCGGGTGGTGTAGGTGTAGCCGGTACCCGCTGTGGACCGTAGTTTCACGATCGGCCTGATGTCGGTGGTGCGCGCCATCAGATCTTCTGCCCGGCTCGGCGCAGGCGGGCCACGACGGCTTCGATGCCGTCGCGGTCGATCACCTTCATGCCCTTGGTGGACACCCGCAGCCGGATGCGGCGATCTTCTGAGGGCAGGTAGTACGTCCGTCGTTGGATGTTGGGAGTCCAACGACGACGGCTCTTGCGATGCGAGTGCGACACGGTGTTTCCGAACCCCGGTGCACGGCCGGTGACTTGACAATGGGCGGACAACGGAGCGCCTTCCTGGACCGGTGGGACTTATTGAGAATGGTTTTCGACAACTGCTGTGTAGCACTGTACCGTCAACAGCGCGTTATTGAAAACTGTTGTCGATAAGGAGGGGTGATGCGCACTCCGGTGATCGTGGTGACCGGTCAGGAGCACACCGCCGCCGTGACCGCTGAGCTGCTGGGCCAGCCCGGCACAGTGGCGATCGAGCACCGCTTCGACGGGCACGTGGTGTGTCGGCGCATGATGATGGGCAAGGACGGCATCGTGCGGACCGCGCAGACGGCGTTGGAGCTCGCGCATGGCTGCGTGTCGTGCACGATCCGCAACGATCTGTTGGTTCTGCTGCGCAAGGCGGCGCGTCGGCCGGAGGTCGAGCGCATCGTGGTTCATCTGCCGCCGTGGCTGGAGCCCGAGCCGATCTGCTGGGCGATCCGCCACGTCCGTGTCGAGCCGGGTCCGGGTTTCGAACCGGGTCCTGCCGCGCGCGATGTCGTGGTCGCCGCGGTGATCGCCGGTGTCGACTCCACGGTGTGGCTGGCCCAGGCGCTCGGGGACGAGGAGCTGCCCGACGGACGCACAGTGGCCCAGGCGGTGGTCGCCCAGGTCGAGTTCGCCGATGTGCTCGTCTGCAGCCAGCCCTCAGAGGACCTCCTGGCCGTGCTGTCTCGACTGAATCCTTCGGCGCGAGTCATCGCCAACGCCGACGTCGTCGGCAATGTGTTGCAGCGTCTGCCTGCCGGGGATGGGCGGGGCCGCGGTAAGGACCCCCATGGGCCCCTGCTGGCCGGCCAGCCGCCCCTCCATGCGGCCGGTGCGGTGCGGCTCCTGGAGTTTCAATCCCGGCGCCCGTTCCATCCCGACCGGCTTCACGAGGCACTAGACGTGTTGTTGGAGGGTGTGGTTCGCGCGCGGGGCCGGCTGTGGCTGGCCAGCAACGACCAGCAGGTGATGTGGCTGGAGTCGGCCGGCGGCGGGTTGCACGTCAGCTCGGCTGGGCCCTGGTTGGCGGCGATGAGCGCCTCGCGGCTGGCCTACACCGCCGCCGAGCGCCGGGCTCTGGCCGCCGCGTTGTGGGACGAGCGCCACGGAGATCGGCACAGCGCCCTGGTGGTGTTGGTGTGCGGCGCCGACCCCGACACGATTCGCTCGGCGCTGCGAGGCGCTTTGCTCACCGACGACGAGATGCGTAACCCCGCAACCTGGCCAGCCCTGCACGATCCATTCGGCGACTGGCATGAGGATCCCTGTGACGAACCAGCCCCGCTGCCCAGCGTCGCCGCCGATGAGACCACCGACAGTGAAGGAAGACAGCGTTGAAGCCCGGAATCCATCCCGACTACCACCCCGTTGTGTTCCAGGACGCCAACACCGGTGCCATGTTTCTGACCCGCTCGACCGCCACCAGCGACCGCACCATCGAATGGGACAGCGGTAGCGGGCCGCGCACCTACCCGCTGATCGTCGTCGAGATCAGCTCCGACTCGCACCCGGCCTGGACGGGACAGCGACGCATCGTCGACAGCGCCGGCCAGGTCGAGAAGTTCCACCGCCGCTACGGTCGGTCGACGTCAAAGGCGCCCGGGTCGCCGAGCCCCGGCACCCCCTCCTCGTGACGACGGCTCATCGCCCACCTCGCGAAGCGTCCGGCGGTTCCACTCTGGATACCGCTACGCCCGAGGGCAGTTGGCACCTGCGGGCGCGCTGCCGCGGGATGCCCGCGGAGGTCTTTTTCGCCGACGACCACCACCGCGGCCAGCGGCGCGTCGACCACGAGAACCACGCGAAATTCATCTGCGGGGGTTGTCCTGTGCAGTTTCAGTGCCGCACATACGCCATCAGTGTGCAAGAGCCGCATGGCATCTGGGGCGGCACCACACCGCGCGAACGGGCAGCGCTGCGGCGCTCCTCCGAACCGCAGCCAACAGGCCGAGATCCCGACCGGGGTGCGCGGGGTGTCTCATCTATTGGCTGACGGCTCGACGGACGATGCCGCGCAACGCGATTCACAAGGCTCGCCGCGAACTTGGACGGCAACGTCACGGGCTGTGATCGAGGGTGCGTCGCCAGTAGGAGATGGCGTTCGGATCGGCGCGGCCGTGCGGGTCGTCGCCGGCCAGAGCGAGGAGGGCGACCGACACCACACCCAATCCGGCGCCGGTGTCGTGGACAGCGTCCGCGAGGACGTTGAAGGCATGTTCCGGTGAACAGTGGGTGATCCAGACCAGCGCACCGACAGCCATATCGATCTCACGTCGAGTGGAATGCTCATCGGTGCGCCCCCGGTGCCTCACGCGACTCCTCCTGCATCGTAGGTCAATCGATGTCCGGCTGTCCGGGCGAGCCTGAGGCGGACCGGCGCTCTACTGGACCAATTACAGCGAGTGTTCCCGCAGGTGGCGCGTCTTGAGCTCGTCCAGTTCGGCCAGATGGCGGTCGTTGAGCTGGTGGTGCTCCTGTAGCAGGCGCTCGGAGAGCTTGCGGTGTTCGTCCATGTGCCGCGCGGCCAGCGACTCACGCTCGCTCAAGGGCACCTGACCGCGCTGAGCGATGTCGCGATGCTCGGCGAGATGCCGGTCGGCTAGAGCGCGGAACTCGGCGAGGTGGGCGTCTGCCAGCTCGCGATGCTCTCGCAGATGCGTCTCGGCCATCTTCTCGTGCTCGGCCAGATGCGCCGGTGCAGCCTCGGCGCTGCCTTTCGATGATGCAGACATCGGGCGGGTTCCTTTCGTGACGGTGAACTGCTTTCAGCACGGCCTTCGCGGTGTCGGCCCTGGTAGGGCAGCGCGGCCAGCGCTAAACGGGGTACACCAGTAATGATACTCAATATCAGTTACACTGTCGAAGTTAGGTTAGACGAAACTATCCTTTAGCAGCCGAGAAGATGGTGCCCAGACGCCGGAGAGGGATCTCACTCAACATGAAACATACGTTCCTCAGCAGGAGCTTCGCGGCCGTTTCGCTCGCCGCGGTCGTTGCCGCGGGCGGTTCCGCATGCTCATCGGACTCATCAGAGAAGCCCGCGGAACCCGGCGCCACCGGTGATGCGCTCACGGTCTTCGCCACCACGGGCTATCTTGGCGACGCCGTGAGCAACATCGCCCCCGATGCGGACGTCACCGTGATGGTCGGTCCGGGTGGGGATCCGCACACCTACCAGCCGACCACCCAGGACATCGAGAAGATCGGCGCAGCGGACCTCGTCGTGTGGAACGGGCTGCATCTGGAAGCGCAGATGATCAACGAGCTTGAGGCCCAGGGTGACCGGCAGATCGCCGCTGGGCAGGCGATCCCGAAGGATGAGCTGCTGCCGTGGCCCGAGCCCGGTCCCGGAGGTGAGCAGCTCTACGATCCGCACGTCTGGAACTCGCCGGGTAACTGGGAGATCGTGGTTGATGCGGTGGCCAAGAAGCTCGGCGAGGTCGATCCCGACGGAAAAGACACCTACGACAAGAACGCTGACGCGTACAAGAAGCAGATCGAGGAAGTCAACGACCACGCGAAATCCGAGTTCGAACCTATCCCGGTGCAGGATCGTGTCCTGATCACGGGCCACGACGCGTTCAACTACTACGGGCGTGACTACGATATCGACGTTCACGCCACGGATTTCGTCACCAGTGAAGCCCAGCTGTCCGCTCCGGAGCTGGCCGAACTGGCCGATCTGATCGTCGACCGGAAGGTCCCGGTGATCTTCCAGGACAATCTCGCCAACCCGCAGGCCATCGATGCCCTGAAGGAAGCCGTGCAGGCGAAGGGTTGGGACGTGACGGTGTCCGACGCGCCGCTGTACGCCGATTCGCTGGGCGAGGCCCCGCCGGTCGACACCTACCTGGGGGTGTTCACGCACAACACCGATCTCATCTCCGAGGCGATGACCCCGGCCCCGGTTTCCTGAGCCACCGAGCCACGGGAGATGACTGATGCACCGGCCTGCCGGGTCCGTAATCTGTCCGTCGCCTACGGAGATCGGTTGGTGGTCGACAACGCCAGCTTCGAGGTTGACCAGGGCGCGATCATGGCGGTCGTGGGACCCAACGGCGCGGGAAAGTCCACGCTCATCAAGGCCGCGATGGGTCTGCTACCTGCGAGCACCGGCGAGGTGGAGTTCTTCGGCCACCCCGTCGGTGCCGTCCGGGATCGAATCGCGTACATGTCGCAATTCAGCCAGGTTGACTGGGACTTTCCGATATCGGTCAAACATGTCGTCGCCCAGGGTGTCTATCCCCGGCTCGGCTGGTTCAAACGGTTCGCGGCGGCCCAGGAATCCATTGTCGAGCGCTCGCTGGATGCCGTCGGGCTGCCCGATCTGGCCAAGCGCCAGATCGGGGAGCTGTCCGGTGGTCAGCGCAAGCGTGTGTTCCTGGCGCGGGCGCTGGCCCAGCGTCCCGACCTCTATCTGCTCGACGAGCCGTACGCCGGTGTCGATGTGGTCAGCGCGCGGGCCATCGACACGGTGTTGGCCGACTTGGCCCGCGGCGGGGCCACGGTCGTCCTGGTGCACCATGAGCTGTCGACGGTTCGCAACGTCTGCAGCCATGTCACGTTGATCAACGAGTCGATCGTCGCCAGCGGGACGGTGGACGACGCCTTCGTCCCGGAAAATCTCAACGCCACATATGGCCTGCCGGTGACATGAGTCCGATCGCTTTCCTGCTTGAGTACACATTTCGGCAAACCGTCATCGGCACCGCATTGATCGGCCTCACCGCCGGAGCGCTGGGACCGTTTCTTTACCTTCGTGGCCAGTCGCTGCTCTCCGACGTCATCGGACATTCGGCTACCGGCGGTGTGATGGGCGCCTTCGTGGTGGCATCGGTGGCGTTGGGGGTCGATGGCAGGTCCATGCTCGCCATCATCATCGGTGCGCTGATCAGTGGCTTGCTGGCGGTGGTTCTGGTGCACAAGATTTCGACGACGACCACCCTCGGCGCCGACGCCGTGATGGCGGTGATGCTGTCGTTGTTCTTCGGCGGCGGCTTGGTCATCCTGCAGTGGATCCAGCGGTCCACCCTGCCGCAGAAAGGCGGCATCGAGAGCATCATGTTCGGCAACGCCGCCACACTGACCCGTGCCGATATCGTCACCGTCGCTGTGATCGCCGCTGCGATATTGCTGCAAACGCTGATCCTGTGGCGGCCGTTGGCGCTCTTGACCTTCGACTCCACCTACTCCGCCTCGGTTGGGCTCAACGTGGCCTGGCTGTCGCGGCTGCAGTTCGCGGCCATCGTTCTTGCCGCCGTGATGGGTATCAAAGCGGTCGGCTTGGTACTGATCATCGCCTTCACGATCATCCCGCCGGCCGCCGCGCGCCAGTGGTCGAACTCGTTGGCGACCATGGTCATGGTTTCGGGGGCGATCGGGGCTGGGTCTGCGATGGTGGGCAGCTACCTGTCCATCATGGCCCGGGCCCCCACGGGGCCGTTCATCGTCCTGGTTCTCACCGCGGCATTCGCAGCTTCCCTGGTCCTTTCGCCGAACCGCAACGTGTTCACCGCCATCCGGCGCCGACGCGCACGACTCGCGATGGCGACGAGGTCGGGTGATAGCCGGTGAGCTTCGCGGCGACTGTGGCGATGCTGGCTGCGATCACGGCGGTGTCCTGCGTCATCCCGGGTGTCGTCCTGGTGCTTCGCAGACAGTCGATGCTGACCGACGCGCTGGGGCACTCGGTGCTTCCCGGCATCGTGTTCGCCGCGGCGCTGGGGACGACGGCAATTACCTCGACCTGGATGTTGGTCGGCGCCGCGGTCACCGGAATGCTCGTCATCGGGTTGTCGGGGCTGCTGGGCAGATCGGGATTGGTGACCTCCGATGCCGCGCAAGGCCTGGTCTTCCCGGCCGCCTTCGCCCTCGGCCTCGTGCTGTTGTCGACCGCCCTGAAATCTGCCTATATCAACGATCATTCCGTCCTCGTTGGTGACCTCAACATCGCCGCGATGAACCATCTGGTGGTGGGCTCGGTCGATCTCGGCCCGTACCTCGCGTGGCGAATGGGCCTGGTGGGCCTTGGCTGTTTCGTGCTATTCGCCGCAATCAGCCGCCAGCTGGTCGTGGCCACGTTCGATCCCGAGTTCGCCCAAGCAGTCGGGCTCCGAACCCGGCTGCTGGATCTGTGCACGATGTTCGCGGTCGCCATCACGGTGGTGGTCGCATTCGATGCCGCCGGGGCGGTGCTGGTGATCGCCCTGGTGATCGTGCCGGCGGCGACCGCGATGCTGGTGACGGAGACGATCGCAGTCATGACCGCCGTCGCGGTGGTGGTGGCTCTGGTCGCCTCACAGCTGGGGTTCTGGTTTTCCTACCTGACCAACACCGCCACGTCGGCGATGATGGCCGTGGTCAACGGGCTGGTCTTCTGCGCCGTCTACGTCGGGACCCGGCTACGGGCGCGATGGCAGCGAACCGGACCACGGCCATCTGTCGGTCCCGCTCGTGCTGGGGGCGGTCTCGATGGCAGGGCTGGTGGTGCGGCTGGTGACCGTCGTGGTCGGGCCAGCGATGGATGTGGAGCTGTTCGTGATGCAGACGGGAATATTCGGACGGGTGCTCGCTAGCCGGCTCGCCCGGGCCACCTCCGTCGTCGCCGCCGCAGTGGCTGCGGTGACCGGGGCTGGATCTTGCTGGGAGGACGTGATGAATCGGGCGATAGAGAAAGCGCTGCTGCTGGTATAGGGATCGCGACGGCAATCACCACTCTCAGCACCGTCTGGATACATTGCAGCAGAATAGTGTTCATCGCAATGCCATGCTGGCCGGCGACCATCCCGCAACGGTTTGCACTGTCGCCGATGGTGGCAGGCGCTCACGGCAGTCTTGGTGCCAGGTGGAACCGGACCGCCACGCGATGCCTGCACGGCGCGATGTCTACTCCGTCTGCGGCTCGCTTCTGCGCTGCTCGTGCTGGCCCCGCTGCTCTTCCGGTCGACTCACACGCGGCCCACATCCGAACAACCGGAGTAGCAGCACCGCAGCCGTCGCGACACACGCGCCGCCAACGACGGCGAGGATCGACCCGCCCGGCAGGGTGTCGATAGTCAGGCGACCCACGCTCATCGCGAAAGCCACGATCGCGAGTAGCCCCGAAAGGCACCACAGTACCTTTCCGGCGGCCAACAACATCCGCCGCGGATGAGCCGTCAGTGCATCGATGGCGGTCGCCAGCGTCCCCGCAGCCAACAGCACTGCCGCGGTGATCACGATCTCATCGTCGATGAGCAAGTCGCGCTCCCCCCTTTCGGCTTGGGATCCGCGGAATAGGCAACGGACACCCACGCGGCTCAACGGCCCGTGACGTCTCCTCCCTCAGGTCGTTCGCGTGCGGCGCAGTCCTCGACCCGGCCGAGGCTGTCGCACGGATCTTCGTGCCACTCGCCGAACGGGTCGTCGTAGTCGGCCCACGCGCCGGGTTGGGACAGCTCGTCATCGGTGAGCAGCGCACATGACAGCACCCGGGTGATTTCGTCCGGGTCCGCACCGCATACGAGGGCCGTCAGCGAAATCTCGCGGTCGCCGAAATCCTCGTGCCACCGCAGACTAGCCAGCGCAACCCGATCGGCGTCAGCCTGCTCCCGCTCCTCGGATGACAAGCTGACCAGCCATGGCCCGCCGTGCCCCACCCTGAGCCCACCGCCCGCTGAATCCATCCAGATAACGGCGTCGGGTTGGCTCGCCAGCCACGCGCGTCCCTTGATTCGAACGACGCCGTCAAGCAACTTGTCGATGGCTAGGTGCAGACGCATCGGATGGAACGGGCGGTTCGCCTGGAACTCCACGATCTTGACGCTGCCATCGGCACCGAGCGGTGGTTCCCCGTCGAGCAGCGGTGCGTGCGGGTCGTACTCACGACCGCGCCGGCAGCGTGAATCCAGCGTGCCGAGGGCCGGGTCGACGCGATCGATGCCGACGACGATCGCTGCTCGAGGGGCGAGACGGCGCAACACGGCGTGCGTTTGAGGCTCCCGCGTGTCCAACGCAAGGATGTCGGCGAACTCGGCTTGCCCCACCACGACCTGGGCGACTGTCCGACTGTCGTCGAGTTCGTCGGCACTTAGCGCGCCGGCCAACCACTGAGAGGTCGCCACGGTACTGATCACCGCTTCGATCCGAACGTCCAGTGCGGCGGGACCGTCGAGGTACCCGGGCCCGACGTGCACCTCGACGTTGGTGATCGCCCAGCAGACAGGCTCGGGTTCGAGCCACGGCTCGAGGTGCACCACGATGCGGCTGACGTCCCCGCGGCAGTGCAGTCGGCGCAGCAGGGTGAGTAGGTCGTCGCGCATGGTGCAGTCGACGCAGCCGTTCACCAGCTCCATGGGCCATTCCGACGTGCGCGCCTGGTTCCCGGAGCGAATCCGCACCGACCGAACCACCACCTGCCCGTCATAGCGGTGTTGGACGACGAGAGTTCCGGGCTCCTGTAGCAGATGTTCACATACCTCGTCTGTCAGCTCCTGGCCAGCAACCACGATTACCGGTGTTCGATCCACAACGCACCTCAAACGAGAACCATTGTCATTAGTAGTCGGACATACCGTACCGAGAGATCGACGCGATGTCGAAACTGCCGGGCAATAGCGCTACACTTAATGACAATAGTTTTCAATAAGCTGCACTGGTGGGTTGCCGCGCTCCCCCATCCCGAGGAGGTTACCTTGCCCGATCCGCAGCAGTCGCTTCGATTCGAGGAGGGAGCGGGTTTCATCGCCGCCCTCGACCAGAGTGGCGGTAGCACCCCGAAAGCACTGCGCGACTACGGTATCGATCCATCTGCCTATTCGTCAGAGGCCGAAATGTTCGAACTGATCCACCAGGCGCGAGCGCGAATCATCACCAGCCCGGTCTTCACGAGCGACCGCGTGCTCGGCGCCATCCTGTTCGAGGGGACGCTTGACCGGCCGATCGGCGGTAAGGATGGGCTGACTGCCACCCAGAGCGACGAGGCGTTCAACGAGACGCTGTACGCCTCGGTCGAATCCATCTACCAAGCATCGGTTGCCTGAACCGATGACCACTCACGGTGGGCGACGGGGCTCGGACCGATGGTGACGGAGTCGGCGTGGCTGACTTCTTGATTCGCAATGCTCGGCTCGTCAACGAAGGCGTCGTCACGGAAGGTGACCTGCGCGTGCGCGGTGAGCGCATCCATACGATCGGGCGTGCGCTGCCCGGCCGCGCCAACGACCGCGTATTCGACGCCAACGGCAGCTGGCTGATGCCGGGGCTCATCGACGACCAGGTTCACTTCCGCGAGCCGGGGCTCGAACAAAAGGCAACGATCGCCACCGAGTCGCGCGCCGCGGTCGCGGGCGGCATCACCAGCTTCATGGAGATGCCAAACACACGCCCACCCACGGTGACGCTTGCGGCGCTCGAGGACAAGTACGCGCGAGCGGCGCGCAGTTCGCTTGCCAACTATGCGTTTTACCTCGGTGCAACGAACGGCAACATCAGGGTGATCCGTGGGTTCACTCACCAGGATGGCTGTGGCATCAAGGTTTTCATGGGGGCCTCGACCGGAGACATGCTCGTCGATAACCCCGCGGCCCTGGACACGATCTTCCGCGATGCCAACACCTTGATCGTCACGCACTGCGAGGACACACCCACTGTCGACACGAACCTCGCAATCGAGAAGGACCGCTTCGGCGACGCCCTGGACGCAACACGGCACCCGTATATCCGCACCACCGAGGCCTGCGTCAAGTCCACGCGGCTCGCTATGGAACTGGCGCGTAGGCACGATGCCCGCTTACATGTTCTGCACGTGTCCACCGCAGAGGAACTCGACCTGCTGCACCATGACCTACCGCTGGTACGTAAGCGCATCACTGCCGAAACGTGTGTGCATTTCCTGCATTTCGATGCCGACGACTATCCGCGTCTCGGTAACTTGATCAAGTGCAACCCCGCGGTGAAGTTTGTGCGGGACCGCAAGGCTCTAGTCGTCGCGCTGGCAAGTGGCACCCTCGACGTACTCGCCACCGACCATGCGCCACATACCCGCGAAGAGAAATCAGCCCCCTATCTGGAGGCCCCCGCGGGCTTACCCCTGGTACAGCACTGCCTGCAGGTGGCACTCGAGCGGGTCCTCGACGGCGCGCTGGACGTCGAAACGTTGGTCGAGCGCGCCTGCCATGCACCAGCGGTGCTCTTCGGCATCGCCGAGCGCGGCTTTCTGCGCGAGGGCGCCTACGCTGACCTGGTGTTGGTCGATCCGCGGAGGCCCCAGCGGATCGAGCCGAGGCGGCTGCTGTCCAAGTGCGGCTGGTCTCCGTTCGAGGGTGAAACCTTACGCAGCACGGTGGTTTCCACCTGGGTCAACGGACATCTGGCCTGGCACCAGGGCGTGCTCGATGATTCGGTGCTGGGAAAGCGACTGGTGATCGGGCGCGGGCGGTGGTAGGCGGTGTCCAGGAAGAAAGGATGGTCTGAATGAGCAAGGACAGCAAGAAGAGGCGAGATGCGAAGAAGAAGCTCCTCAAGAAGAGGAGTCCGGCGATCACCGCTCAAGTGGGCGCCGACTGCTGCACGCCGTGGGGCTGCTCCGACTCTGGCGCAACCATGAATATCGACCTGCGATCATTCGGCATGAACCGCTGATTCCCAGATCGGGGCTCGGCACGGGAATCCGCGAAATGACCACTGGTGATGGGGACTGGACGGACCCCGTGGCGGGAACCACTCGGTGAAAGCGACGTGACTGATCCGGCGAATGATCTTGTGCAGCTGCGCCGAACGCTGCACCGCATCCCCGAACTGAGCTATGGCGAGCGCGAGACGAGCCAGACCGTCATGGGATACGTGAGCCGCTACGCGACGTGCCGATCGGTCGCGAAGACCGGATTCATCGCCGACATCGGGCCAGCGACCGCATCGAAGACGTTGCTGCTACGGGCTGACATGGATGCGTTGCCCATCCACGAGGAAACAGGTCTGCCCTACGCGTCGACGAACCCGGGCCGCATGCACGCGTGCGGGCACGATGCCCATATGGCCGCACTCGCGGTCGCGGGTCGCTTGTTGGCGGAGGCGCCGCCCGTGGATGTGCGTGTGCGCTTGTTGTTCCAGCCCGCCGAAGAAGGCGGCGACGGAGCGCGTGCGTGCATCGACGAAGGCGCGCTCGAGGGTGTGGACGTCGCGTTCGGGATCCACGTCTGGAACGAGCTTCCGCTCGGCACCGTCGCACTCACCCGCGGCGGCATCATGGCCGGCGTCGTCGAGCTCGGCATCCGGGTGATCGGCGCCGGTGGCCACGGCGCCATGCCGCACCGCACCAAGGACCCTGTCGTCGCGGCGGCCCATCTGATCACCGCACTGCAGACCGTGGCGAGCCGCGCCATCGCGCCGGTCGATCCGGTCGTCGTGACGATCGGCAGCATCCACGGTGGCGACGGCTTCAATGTGATCCCCGGTGTGGTCGAACTGCGTGGGACCTGCCGCGGCTTCTCGGCGCAGGTCATCCAGGACACCGAGGACCAGATCAGGACAATCGCCGCGGGCATCGCGACGGCGACGGGCACACGCGTCGAGATCGACTGGCGGGTGTCGCCACGACCGACTGTCAACGATGTCCGAGTCGCCGATCTGGTCGAGACTGCGGTGACCGAACGCATGCGCGGCTTCACGCACGTGCTTGGCGATTACCGCACGATGGCCGGCGAGGACTTCGGCGAGATCCTCGCCGAAGTGCCCGGCTGCTTTGCGCTCGTCGGCAGCCAGAACGCTGCGCGGGGACTCGTCGAGTCACACCACTCGCCACATTTCGAGATCGACGAGGCTGCGCTCCAGCTCGTATGCGACCTGCATTGCGCCGTCGTCCACGAGTACGCCGACCACGGCCTCGCGTCGGACTAACTGTCCCGTTGTCGCACGCAGTGAAAGTCTGGGCAGTGAACATGTCCGGGCCCCGCACACCGGACCACTGCGAATGAGCTTTGTTTCATTGGCCCGTTCGTCGCCGTGCGCCCCACAGTCCGCGCTCCCGAAGGTGCTGTCGACCGCGGATAGGGATCAGCTCTGGTTTGCTTCGGCTCGACCTGCAGTGGGTGAGCCGGGCTGCTCATTGACCGTGTCATCGCCCAACAGTGCCTGGCACAGCACCTGTAACACGGTTTGGTCAGCTGCGGAGTAATAGACAAACGTGCCTTGGCGACGGCCCTTCACCAGGCCGGCAAGGCGCATCTTGGCCAGATGCTGGCTGACGACGGCCGAGGCGACCTCCGCCAGGTCAGCCAGGCATGCCACCGAGGATTCTCCCTGCAGAAGCGCCCACAAGATCTTGATCCGGGTTGGGTCACTGAGCATCCGGAACGACTCGACGGCATCGTTGACCTGCGCCTCGGTGGGCATCTCGAAGCCAGAAATCGACGTGTGCACAGTTCAAGGCCTTTCGCGTCTGCCTGCCTGTATGGCAGTCATGCTGACACTGCAGCTGCGGATATGCTAGCTTACTGAGAATCGTTTTCAATAATGCGGTGGCCTGTACAGCCGGGGAGGGCGTCAACGTGTCTGGCTTGGTCTATCCCGGTGGAGCGCGGGCACCCGTGGCATCCCGCCCCACACGTTGGGGCCGCACGCGTCCACGCCGCCCCTAGTCGCCTCCCCGGAAGGACATGATCATGGCCACCACGGTCGATGAGCGAGTTCCCGTCACCGTGATCACCGGTTTCCTCGGGTCGGGCAAGACGACCTTGGTCAACCGCATCCTCACCGAGCAGCACGGACGACGGATCGCCGTCATCGAGAACGAGTTCGGTGAGGTCGGTATCGATGACGCCCTGGTGCTCGACGCGGAAGAGGGAATCTTCGAGATGAACAACGGGTGCATCTGCTGCACCGTGCGCGGGGATCTGCTCCGCATCTTGGGCGCACTGATGCGCCGTCGGGACCGGTTCGACCAGATCCTCATCGAGACCACCGGTCTGGCCGACCCGGCGCCGGTCGTGCAGACGTTCTTCATCGATGATGAGATCCGCGATCGGCTGCGCCTTGATGCCATCGTCACCATGGTCGACGCCGCCCATGTCCTCGACCACCTAGATGAGGTGAAACCCGACGATATCGAGAACGAAGCCGTCGAGCAGGTCGCCTTCGCCGACAGGATGATCCTCAACAAGGTCGACCTGGTCGATGAGAAACACTTGGCCATCGTGGAAAACCGGTTGCGCGCTATCAACGGCGGCGCTGAGATCGTCCGTGCCCAGGATGCGAAGGTCGAGGTGGACCGGATCCTCGACGTGGCCGCCTTCGACCTGCAGCGGGTACTCACCGATGACCCGGCCTTCCTGGAACGGACCGACCATCACCACGATCAGACGGTCACCTCGGTCGGCCTTCAGATCGACGGCGATCTCGACATCGACAGGCTCAACGCATGGCTGGGCGACCTCCTGGGCTACCGGGGGGACGATATCTTCCGGAGTAAGGGGATTTTGGCGCTGGAAGGCCAAGAACGGCAATACGTCTTCCAGGGTGTGCACATGCTCTTCGACGACACTGAGGGCCGCGCTTGGAGTCCGGACGAATCACGGACCAACCGGATGGTGTTCATCGGTCGCAACCTCGACCGCGCGGAACTAGAGGACGGTTTCCGGGCCTGCCTGGTCAACCCGTGACTCCGGCCACCACCGCGCAGAACATCTGGCCGGCGGCGTTTCGGCTGACACGTTTGATCTGAGGTCGCGGTCGCACCCGGTACGGCGTGGGGGCGGAAATCAGTAGCCGCCGGCGATCCCTTTACTCGCCTCTGCCACCGCGTCGTGGGCGTGCAGGCTCTCAAGGTGAGAAACACGCACATGGAAGTCGGCGATGTTGTCGTCCGCGTCGAGTGCGGCCTGGACTCGACGCGCCGCGTCCTCGCAGAACATCAGGTTCGCGCCATTGAGCAGCGCAAAGGCCTGCTCATCCTCGCGCTTCACCGCGCCCTGTACTGGAGTGGCCAACGCACGTTCGACCCGGTCGATCATCTCGACCAGAGGCAACCCCTGGACTGACTCCGCCAGGCGTGCCTGCACCTGCGCGACACTGCGCTGCGAGTGTGGAGTAGCGCAAATCCCGCGATGGCTGCCCAACCAGGCGCGCACCGCGTCGTGGTCCAATGGCTGACCCGACGGGAAATCCCGGAGGAACGCGTCTTGGATCTCCTGGCGTGCCAGCGCGGCGGAGGCGGGGCAGGTCGAGGAATACGCTACTTCGACGCTCAGCCTTGCCGTGAACTGTCCACGCTCGAGCACGCCTTCGACCGTGACCGGGTAGTTGCGCCAGCCGCTGTGCCGGCTGCGCAGTGCGGCCCTGCGCAGCATGAGCGGGAAGCTCGCGCGAAGCAGAGCGTGGTCGGAAAGCCGGGCGTGCGACTCCAGGAACTCGCCCAGCAGGTGTCGCAGCGAACGCTGCGACAGCGGCTCTGCCGTCAGCACCCGATCCACGTGCAGATAGAGGCGCGACATGTGGATACCTCGTGCACTCGGTTTGGCGAGATTGACCGCCGCGCGCACGCGCGCGGGGATCGCTAGGGCGTCGGCAGCGTCGTCGAGTCGCAGCGGCATCGCAATCTCGTCCATTCCAACCCAGTCGAGATGGCCCGTGGTAAACGGGCCATCGTCGGTCGCCACGTCGGGCATCGTGCGCACGATTCTCACATTCACAGGATGAGGTTCCTTGGAGTAGCTGTGGCGGACAACTGCCCCGTCACGCAAGCCGCCACGACATGATTCAAGCATGCGGCGCGTAGACTTCGGGGGCCCGAACACGACCGACCGCATCCGATTCACTCATTCGCATGTGCTTCTGCGACCGTCTTTTTCACAGCACTCACCTTCGTCTTCGCACCCGTCCTCGCGGACGAAGTTCGGCGCGCAGCACGCATCGCCCTTCCATGCGTTGATGCCCTCGCGAACGGCGATGCCCGCAATCACCAAGGCCGCAAGCGGATCTGCCCACACCCACCCGAACAGACTGTTGAGGACAAGGCCCACCAGCAGCACCGCGGACAGGTAGGTGCACAGCAGCGTCTGTTTGGAATCAGCCACCGCACTCAGGGAACCCAGTTCACGCCCCGCCCGCCGCTGCGCCCAGGACAGAACCGGCATGATCACCAAACTTGCTGCCGCCAAGCCGATCCCGATCGAAGAGTGCCGGGCATGGTCACCAAGTCCGACCAAGGACAGGCTCGCGTTCACGGTCACATAGAGGGCCAGAGCGAAGAACGAGAACGCGATGATTCTCAACGCGATCTTCTCGCGACGCTCGGGGTCGTTGCTGGCGAACTGCCACGCGACCGCGGCCGCCGAAGACACCTCGATGACCGAGTCGAGTCCGAAACCGATCAGGGCCACCGAGGAGACCCGGGCACCCTCACCGAGCGCGATGATCGCTTCAAGGACGTTGTAGCTGATCGTGGCGGCCACGAACCAGCGGATGCGTCGCTGCAACAGTCGACGGCGGTCGCTGTGCAGAGCAGGCTGGCCCACCGCGGGTATGCCGAGTCCGGAAGCCATCAGCAGCAGTCCCGATCTTCGGTGGCGCCACAGCAGGTCGGATCGACCGCCACAACCAGGCCCAGTAGGTCCTCAAGGGCGTGCGCGATTCGTGGATCTGCCAACTCGTACCGTGTGCGGCGACCTTCCGGTACGGCGACCACCAGACCGCAGCCACGCAGACAGGCGAGGTGATTCGACAGCGCCTGCCTGGAAACTCCGATGGCCTCTGCAAGCTCCGACGGGTAGGCGGCCCCGACTCGCAACGAGAGCAGTATCTGCGTCCGTGTCGAGTCGGACAGGGCGTACCCGAACCTGGTGAGCGCGTCGCGGGCGGCTACGAGGGTCTCCATACCACAAACAGTACATGAAGCCATGAATACATGATTGGCTTTATCGTGTGGACTTGCACTGCGCACACTGGCCGTCGTGCAGACGGCGCCCGATCAAATACTGAGTTGCCGCAGCTGCTGCAGACGTCGCATCCCCGCGGCGGCCACTCGCGGCGGCGCCGGGCGCAGCGCCGCCGCGAGACGGGCACGGACGTTGTCGGCGTCGAAACCGGTGCCGATGGCGACGAGGTGGGTGGTCCGCGCGCGGGTGGGAGCGGTCATCACATGGGCTGACGTGCCGACGACGTTGACGAGGTAGTGGCGGGTGCCGACCGCGACGGTGCCCTTCATCCGGTAGACGCCCGGCGGCGGTTGCTCGAGCAGGTCAACGAGGGCGCCGGGGTCGACGGTGCCCTCGCTGAACACGGTGACCGATTCGGCATGCACGTGGTCGTGGTGCCCCTCGTGCGCGGCAACGGCCTCATCGACAAGCAGCTCCCGAAACGACAATTGGCCGGCCTGTTCGCCATCATCGGTGACGTCGTAGAGCAGTCGGGGATCCAGGCGTCCCGCGACCACGCCGACGACGTGTGCATCCGGGTTCTGCTCGTGTACGCGGGCCTCGACTCGACGAAAGGTGTCCTCGCGCGCGTCACCGGCGATCCGGTCCAACTTGTTGACCACGACCAGGGAGGTCGCGCCGTAGCGCGCCGGTGGAATGTCCACCGTGTCGACGGTGTCGAAGTGCTCGACCGCATCGATGACATCGACAACACCGCCGTGGCGGATCCGGTCCACGCCACTGAACCGGATGATTCGCGACACCGCCCCCGGGTCGGCGACTCCGCTCGCTTCGACGATGATCGCGTCCAGTGCCAGCCTCGGGTCGGTCAGCTTCTCCAACGCCTCATCGAGCCCGCCTTCGTCAGGCAGGTGGCAGATGCATCCGCCGGTGATCGACATCGGTTCGTCGACCTGACCGGTGACCAGGCCGGCATCGACGTTGAGTTCTCCAAAGTCGTTGATGACGACCCCGATGCGTGCTCCCGGTGTTCGCAGGACGTGGTTGAGCAGCGTCGTCTTTCCTGACCCGAGGTAACCGGTGAGGGCGATGACGGGAATGGCGGGGATGTTTCGATCGGCCATCCTCATACCCCCGGTCAGTGCGAATGGCTGTGTGTCACACCCCACGTGGGCAGCGGATCAGGATAGCCGAGCCACGCGTCCCGCTCAGCTGACAGCTCGGCATCGGTGAGCAGCGCCTCGGTCAGCAGTCGGTGCACCCTGTCATGATCGAGCTTGACGCCGATGAACACGATCTCCTGGCCGGGTGCGATCTCGGTGCTCGACCAGTACTGGGCCGGTTCGATCACCAAATTGGGTCCTGCCTGCGACCAGATCGCGGCGATGGTCGGTCGGCTGGCGATCCAGCAGAACCCCTTGCTGCGCAGGATTCTGGTCATCTGCGCGAGGGCGTCGGCCAGGCGCTGTGGATGAAACGGCCGGTCGGACCGGAACGTCATCGAGCTAATGCCGAACTCTTCGGTCTCCGGGGCGTGCCCGTCGGCGATCTCCTCGTCCCAACCGGGCGCGTTCGCCGCGACGATGGGGTCGAACAGACCGGTGTCGAGGACGTCGCCGATGTCCACAACCCCGTGATCAGCCCGGATCGTCTTCGCGGTGGGATTCAAGCGGCGGACCAGCGTCTCCACCGTGCCCAACGTGGCGGCACTGACCAGGTCTGTCTTGTTGAGCAGGATGACGTCGGCAAACTCCACCTGGTCGACCAGAAGGTCTGCAACGCTGCGGGCATCACCCTCGCCGGCGCTCATCTCCCGCTGGGCCAGCGCTTCACCCCGGGCGATTTCGGAGAGGAATGTCGAGCAGTCCACCACGGTGACGAGGGTGTCGAGCCGAGCGAGCTGGGCGAGGCTCGAGCCGTCCTCGAACTCCCAGCTGAACGTCGCGGCCACGGGCATCGGCTCGGAGATGCCGGTCGATTCGATGACGAGCTGATCGAATCGCTGTTGGCGGGCCAGCGCGCCGACGGCGTCGATGAGGTCCTCACGCAGCGTGCAGCAGATGCAGCCGTTGGTCAGCTCGATGAGCTTCTCTTGCGTCCGGTCGAGATGGCCCTGGCCGGCGATCAGGGCGGCGTCGACATTCACCTCGCTCATGTCGTTCACGATCACGGCAACTCGGCGGCCCTCGCGATTGGCGAGGATGTGGTTAAGCAGCGTGGTCTTGCCGGCGCCGAGGAACCCGGAAAGAACGGTCACAGGGAACAGCGGTGGGGATGCAGGCATACTTTAATGATAATCATTGTCAATAATGGTGAGTCAACCGCGGCCTTATTGCTACGGGGCCGCGGTCTCGCAGCACGCGGCCGGGGCCGGGCGCTCAGGCGTGCCCGTCGTGGGTACCGGCGGGCACTGGGGGTCCCGACTTCTGCCCCCGGGGTGACATAGGCAAACGACAACCATTATCGTTTGACGTCATGATGTCTTCTTCGCGCCGTGTCTACTTCGCGGCCGCCGCCGTCGTGCTTCCGTTCGGACTCGTGTCCTGTGGTTCTCAGCCCCCTTCGGCGACGGAGGCGCCGGCCATGAGCAGCAGTGCCGAGCCGTCGGGTTGTCCGACCACCCCGGTCGATGTCGTCGTCAGCGTCGACCAGTGGGGCGACATAGTCTCGCAGCTCGGTGGTGCGTGTGCCGAGGTGACGACGGTGCTGGCCGGTTCGTCGGTAGATCCGCACGACTACGAGCCCGCGCCCTCGGATGCGGCGCGCTTCGACGGCGCCCAGCTCGTCGTGATCAACGGTGGGCACTACGACGAGTGGGCGGCGAAGCTCGCGTCCGCGTCGGCACCCGATGCGCCCGTGATCAGTGCCGTCGGGCTCACTGGTGAGCACCACGACGAGGGCGAGCACGGTGAGGAGGGCGAAGCCGGGCACGAGCACGAGCACGAGGGAAACCCCCACGTGTGGTACGACCCGGCCACGGTGACCGCCGTCGCCGAGGCGGTCACCAGCGAACTCGGCCAACTGGCACCCGACGCCAGCGCCTACTTCGAAGAACAGCACACCAAATTCGAAACGACCATGAAGCCCTACTACGACACCATCACGGCCATCAAGGGCGCCGCTGCCGGCAAGCGATATGCAGCGACCGAGAGCGTGTTCGACCTCATGGGCGAGGCCTTAGGACTGCAGAACGTCACTCCGGAGGGTTACCAGGCGTCATCGTCGAACGAGACAGACCCGTCACCGGCCGACCTCGACGCGTTCCTGCGACTCCTGGGCAGTAACGGCGTCGACGTGCTGATCTACAACACCCAGACCGAGGGGGCGATCACACAGCAGATCCGCACCGCGGCCGAACAGGGCGGGGTTCCCATCGTCGATGTGACCGAGACAGTGCCGCCGGGCGCCGAGTCCTTCGAGTCATGGCAGGTGTCGCAACTCGACGCGTTGGCCAAGGCGCTTGGTGTCGAAATCTGATCGCAGCGTGCGCGGCGGCCGGGTGATCTGGTCGCAGTGCACCTTCGAGGTGCCCGCGGCCGATGTCGTCGCGGTGATCGGCGCCAACGGGAGCGGCAAGACGACGATGCTGCAGATGATCCTGGGGTTGGTCCCCGTCGGGCACGGAACCCTGCGGGTCTTCGGTCGGCCACCGGGGGTGGATCGGGGCCGAATCGGCTATGTCCCCCAGCACTATGCCGATAGCGCCGGGGAAGCGATCCGGGCCCGCGACGCCGTGCTGCTGGGCCTCAACGGTAGCCGCTGGGCGTTCGGCCCGGCCTCGGCGGCCGATCGGCAGAGTGTGTCCGAGGCGCTGGCAGCAGTGGATGCTCAATCCTTCGGCGATCGCCGGCTTGCCACGCTGTCCGGTGGGCAGCGCCAGCGGGTGGCGATCGCCGAAGCCCTGGTGTCCGGACCCGAGATGATCATCCTCGACGAACCGTTGGCATCGCTGGATCTGCGCAGCCAGCGGGAGATCATCGCGCTGCTCACCCGCCTGCACCGCGAATTGGCGGTCACTATCGTGGTGGTCGCCCATGACCTCAACCCGTTTCTGCCGATCCTCGACGGTGCCGTCTACCTGCTCGACGGACACGCGCACTATGCCGGGGTGAACGACGTCATCTCCGGCCAGCTGCTTACCCACCTGTACGGAACTCCCATCCAGGTCGTCCGCACCCCGCAGGGTGACCTCTACGCCAGGAGCTTCTGAACGTATGACCACACATGTGGTGGCACTGGGCTATCAGGCCAACTGGTGGTCGATCCTCACGTCGCCGTTCATGCGCAACGCGGTGGTCGGTGGCACGATCGTCGCATTGGCCGCCGGGCTGATCGGCTACTTCATCGTGGTGCGTCACACTGCGTTCGCGGCTCATGCACTGGCACATATCGGCTTGCCCGGAGCGACCGGCGCGGTGCTCCTCGGCCTGCCCGTCACCTTCGGACTCGGCGTATTCTGCGTCGGTGGCGCACTGGTCATCGGTTACCTGGGCAAGCGTGCCGCGGAGCGGGAGGTCATCACCGGCACCGTCCTGTCGTTCGCCATGGGGCTGGGTCTGTTCTTCAACTCGCTGGCCACCAAGAGTTCCTCGACTCTGACCAACGTGTTGTTCGGCAACTTGTTGGCCATCTCCTACGAGCAGCTGCTCACCTTCGGTGTCCTGTTGGCAATGCTGGCCGCGTGTATCGGAGTCATCTATCGGCCACTGCTTTTCAGCTCGGTCAACCCCGCCGTCGCCGAGGCCAAGGGAGTCCCGCTGCGGGCGTTGTCGATCATCTTCATGGCATTGCTGGGCGTGTCGGTGACGATGGCTGTACAGGCCGTGGGCACACTGCTGTTGTTCGCCTTGGTGGTCACCCCGGCGGCGACGGCGATCATGCTCACCCCGCGTCCGCCGCTGGCGATGCTGATATCTGCGGTCATCAGCGTCGCCGCCGTCTGGGCTGGCCTGGCACTCTCGGCCATGTTCAACAGGCCGCCCAGCTTCGTCATCGTCACGATAGCGTGCGCGGTCTGGCTGGTGGTGTGGCTGGTCGATCACCGTCAACGCAGCGCCACGCGCAGTTTCGACGTCCCCCTGTCTTCGACCGCTCAAACGGCGCCACCGCAACCCATGACGGCGAACACCGCGTAGCCGCGTGCCGGAATTGACTGGCAGCATCGCCATGGCCTCGACCGAACAGCAGGATCGCCGCGCAGGAGCGGAGCCCACTGTTGGTGTCTGAAATGCAACGGCCCCGGCGCGCCACAGCCCAACAACACGCCGTGCTGCGTGCGTTGCAGGACAGCGACCGCTTCCGGAGCGCCCAGCAGCTTTACGTCGAGTTACGCCAGACGCATTCGCTCCGGATCGGTCTCACGAGCATCTACCGGATCCTGCATGTGCTTGCCGAAGAGCGTGTGGCTGAAACTCAGCGCGCAGAAAACGGTGAACTCCTCTATCGCATCCGCACCGCGCCAGAACACCGCCACTACCTCCTGTGCCGGCGCTGTGGACGCGCCGTCGCGTTTACCGCGTCAACACTCAAGGGCCACGCCGACCAACCGACACAGGAGCACCGTTACGCAGAGGTCACCCACCACCTCGACATCTACGGCATCTGCCCACGATGCCAGAACAACCCCAGGGATCACCGGTAACGGTTCTCCCATAGCTGGTTCAGCGATTCATCGGGCACGCGGCACACACACCGAAGACTTCGACGGTATGACTCGTGTCGGTAAACCCGTGCTTCCTAGCGACATTCGCGGCCCACATTTCCACGCTTCGCCCTGCCACTTCCACCGTCGCACCACAGGAGCGACACACCAGGTGATGGTGATGGTGTTGCGAGCAGCGTCGATACAGCGATTCGCCGGCATCCGTGCGCACGCTGTCCACCAGTCCGGCGGCGACCATCGTCTGCAGCGCGCGGTACACCGTCGCCAGACCGATCTCGTTGCCGCGTTGGCGCAACTCCACATGAAGCGCCTGCGCGGAACGAAACTCCGATGAATCATCGAGCAGCGCTGCAATCGCCGCGCGTTGACGGGTCGCCCTTACCCCGGGAACACTTAACTGCCTACCAGGCATGGGACCTCCAATACGACCGCGCTGAGGACACGAACTCGGCGTCACGGTCACAGCGAAAGCCCAAGCAAACTGCGGCAATCATGACCTGCTGCCGCCCAGTGATCTCCTCACCACACATACTACAGGTCAAGCTGTATTGGGTGCTGGACGCCTGGGCTCCAAGTGTCCGCGCCGCGAGCCAGCTAGACACGGGCTAGGGCGTGTCTGACAAATGTTTCGGGTGTTTCGGCTGAGACTTAGGACATGTCGCGGTTTCAGCTGCTTACCGATGCTCAATGGTCATTGATCGAAGAGCTTCTACCTGCGCGAACAGGCAGGAAAGGCAGGCCCTTCCGGGATGCCCGCTCGATGGTCGAGGGGATCATCTATCGATACCGGTGCGGGATCGCCTGGCGAGACGTGCCCGAGGTATTCGGACCGTGGCAGACGATCTGGACCTGGCACCGACGGATGAGCGCTGAGGGCACCTGGGACCTGGTGCTGGCCCGGTTACTGGCCGCCGCCGACGACGCCGGGATCATCAACTGGTCGGTGTCGGTGGATTCCACGATCGCCCGCGCTCACCAACATGCCACGAACATCACCCGTGACACATAGGGGGCTGGGTCGAATTACACGAATCTGGCCAGCGAGCCGCCTGACCACGGCATTGGTCGCTCGCGCGGTGGGTTGACCAGCAAGATCCATCACCTCGTCGACGGCCACGGACGACCGTTGGTGGTGCTCGTGGGCGCCGGCCAGGCGGGCGACGGTCCGGTCCTGGAGCATTTGCTCGTCCACCTCAGAGTTGAGCGCTGCGGGCCTGGGCGGCCTCGCACCCGGCCCGATCGTCTGCGTGGAGATAAGGCCTATTCCAGCCGAGCGACCCGACAGCGGCTGCGCCGCCGAGGGATCACCGCTGTCATTCCCGAACCGTCCGACCAGATCGGCCACCGAAAACGTCGCGGCACCCACGGCGGCCGACCGCCAGCATTCGACGCCGACGACTACAAGGGCCGCAACGTCATTGAACGAGGATTCAATGACACCAAGCAATGGCGCGGTCTGGCCACCCGCTACGACTGTGATGATGAACAGGTGCTGCCTCGGGGTCGTGGTCTGACCCGCGTTACGACTGGCCTTCGGTGCCTTGCGTTTGATCTGTCGACTGCGCGCCCGGGGCGGTGCTTGCTGCCGTCGGGTCGGCCAGGCGTGTCTCCATAGGGGCCTTGCCAGCAACAGGGCACCGTCACAGTCCTGACCACCTGCGCCGACCCGACGACGGCCATTCGTTCCCGAGCCGTCAGGAGACAAACAACCTTGTCCAGCATGCCTCAATCACCGCCGTCCGACCCTGCCGAAGTGGTGCTGGGCGTCGACACCCACAAAGACGTGCACGTCGCAGCGGTGCTCTCCACCTTGGGGGTGCTGCTCGCAACGAGCACGTTCCCGACCACCGCCGCGGGCTACCGTCGGCTGCTGGCGTGGGCACGCGGATTCGGTCCGGTGGGTCGGGCCGGGGTGGAGTGCACTGGCTCCTACGGTGCAGCACTGGCACGTTACCTGCTCGCCGAGACGATCACGGTGATCGAGGTCAACCGTGGCGACCGCGCACAGCGGCGCCGGCGCGGCAAGACCGACACCCTCGATGCCGAGACAGCTGCCCGAGCGGTGCTGTCCGGACGAGCCACCGCAATCGCCAAGTCTGGGGACGGACAGGTCGAGATGCTACGAATGTTCAAGCTAGCCAAGGCTTCAGCTATCAAGTCCCGCAGCCAGGCCATAAACCAACTCAAGGCTGTTCTTGTCCGCGCCGAACCTACATTGCGCGAATCGATGACCGGCTTGGGCAACCCAGCGCTGTTCCGCCGCTGCGCCCAGCTGACCGTATCCGACCCTTGCGATCCGGCGGGCGCGGCCGCGCTGACCCTACGGCTGCTCGCCCGTCGCGTCCTGACGCTGACCGGTGAGATCGACGAACTCAACGTCCACATAACCGCCGCTATCAAGACCCACGCGCCGCAGCTGCTGCAGCGTTACGGCGTCGGACCCGACACCGCCGCCGCGCTGCTGCTCGCCGCCGGCGACAACCCCGAACGCCTGACCAGTGAGGCTTCCTTCGCCGCCCTGTGTGGCGTCAGCCCAATCGAGGCATCCTCGGGCAAGACACGCCGACGTCGGCTCAACCGAGGCGGAGACAGACAAGCCAACTCCGCGCTCTACACGATCACCATCGCTCGCCTGCGTTGGGACAACGAACCCAGCACTACATCCGACGCCGGGTAGCCGAAGGCAAGACCCGCCGCGAAGCCATCCGCTGCTGCCTCAAGCGCTACATCTGCCGCGAGATCTACCGCGACATCACCGTCACCAGAGACCAACCCGCACCGGCCAGCTCAGCCGCTTGACATCCATAGGGGCATCAAGCTCGCCATCGTTTACCGGGGCGCAGCAGTCCTACGGGCCATCACGCTCTGGTTACCGCATTTATCAGACACGCCCTAAGGGCCCAAGATGCGGAAGTCCCGATGTTCACCGCGCGCTGGTGCTGCACCCGTCGATGGGTGTGTCAGCGGCACGTGAATTCTGACCCCGGCGCGGCCGCCAGGGGGTCAACTTTCAGCCGCCGTCGACAGGGTGAACTCGAAGCGGCCTGGGCTGGTGCCCGCTGAACGTCGTCGAGCACGACTCCAACTATGTATCCGCAGCTGCCACTCGACGATCTGCTTCGGGTTGCGGGGAAGCGTCCGCACGATCTGGTCAGCAGTAGGGCGCGTCGGTCGGCTATTGTTGTCGGGGCTGGTCGGCCCGACCGGCCCCGATGAGTAGGTAGGAAGCCGGTGCGAATCCGGCATGGTCCCGCCACTGTGACTGGGGAGCGAACCCCACATCGACCACGGCTTTGCGGCTGGAAGGTCGGGGTGAGCGCTGATCCAGAAGTCAGGATACTGCTCTCATTGGCCCTCTTGCTGGGACGTGGACATCCCGGATGGAGTCGATGCAGTGATGTGTCTGTGCGTCTGGCGACGCGGCGTCTTGAGCGTGCCAACCGATAGCCCTGATGCGGCCGATACCGCGGAACAGGGATCCGCTATGCCGTCCGGTAAGTCCGGAGGTGCCTCGTGACTCTCAATACTGTTGCACTGGAACTTGTCCCATCGAATCTGGACCTCGGCACGGCACGTGCGCTCGCGGAGTTGCACAAGGTGCGGAGGTTGGCGGTCGATGCCGGTCTCGATGGACGCATCCGCCACATCATGATCCCCGGGATGATCGAGGAGGATGACCACCGTCCCGTCGAGATGAAACCAAAGCTCGACGTGCTCGATTACTGGGAGTTGGTGCAGCGCGAACTTCCCGAGGTACGTGGGCTGTGCACCCAGGTCACGTCGTTTCTCGATGAGCGGTCGCTGCGTCGGCGGTTGACCGCGTTGATTAGGATCGGGTTCGACGGGATCGCGTTTGTCGGGGTTCCGCGCACGATGACCGACGGTGAGGGTGCAGGAGTGGCACCGACCGACGCGCTGTCGACCTTTTCCCATCTGGTGAAACACCGCGGCGCGATCCTGATCCCGACCAGGGACGACGAGCTGAGCCGATTCGGGTTCAAGTGCAAACAGGGCGCCACCTACGGGATGACCCAGCTGCTGTACTCCGACGCGATCGTCAACTTCCTCACCGAGTTCTCGCGTAGCACCGACCACCGCCCGGAGATCCTACTGTCGTTCGGTTTCGTCCCGAAGATGGAATCCGAAGTCGGCCTCATCGACTGGCTCATCCAGGACCCCGGCAACGACGCTGTCGCGACCGAACAACAATTCGTGCGGCGGTTGGCGGCCAGCGAGCCCGCGCAGAAGCGCGCCCTGATGCTGGACCTGTACAAGCGCGTGATCGACGGCGTACTCGATCTCGGCTTTCCGGTCAGCCTGCATTTCGAGGCCACCTACGGGGTCTCCGCTCCGGCGTTCGAGACCTTAGCCGCGATGCTCGACTACTGGGCACCCGACCGCTGAACCTCAGCGGATGACCAACAACAGGTCCCCGCTTTCCACCTGGGTGGTTCCCGACACGGCCAGCCGGTCGACGACCCCGCTCTTGGGCGCGGTGATGGCGGCCTCCATCTTCATCGCCTCGATGGTGGCGATACTCTGACCGGCCTCGACGGTGTCGCCTTGGGCAGCGGCGACGGTGACCACCCCGGCGAACGGGGCGGCGACGTGGTCGGGGTTGGCACGGTCGGCTTTCTCGGCGGCCGGCACGTCGGCCGCGACGCTGCGGTCGCGCACCAGCACCGGTCTGAGCTGGCCATTGATCAGGCACATGACGGTACGCAGTCCCCGCTCGTCGGGATCCGAGACCGCCTCGAGTCCGATGAGCAGCTCGACGCCCTTCCCGAGCTTCACTCGGTGCTCGTCGCCCTGGCGCAGACCGTAGAAGAACTGATTGGCGCTCAGCCGCGACGTGTCCCCGTACTCCCGCCGGTGCGCCTCGAATTCCCGGGTGGGACCGGGGAACAGCAACCGGTTGAGGGTCGCCTGCCGGGCCGCGCCCGGCTCGACGAGCAACCTCCGGTCCTCCTCGGACAGCGGCACATCCTGCTGGGCGGGTTTGCGGCCCTGCAGTGCGTTGGTCCGCAGCGGCTCGGGCCAGCCGCCAGGCGGGTCACCGAGATCACCTCGCAGGAAGCCGATCACGCTGTTGGGAATGTCGACCCGGCTCGGTTCGGCGGCGACCTCGTCGGCGGTGATGCCCGCCCCGACCAGGGCGAGGGCCAGATCGCCGACCACCTTGCTGGACGGCGTCACCTTCACCAGTCGTCCGAGCACCCGGTCGGCGGCGGCGTAGTTCTCCTCGATCTGCTCGAAGCGGTCCCCCAGCCCCAGCCCGATTGCCTGTTGGCGCAGGTTGGACAGCTGCCCGCCGGGAATCTCGTGGTGATACACCCGACCGGTCGGCGCGGGTGGACCAGCGGCCGCAACATCGAACGGCGCGTAGACCTTCCGTAGCGCCTCCCAGTACGGTTCGAGTTCACAGATGGCGGCCAGGCTCAACCCGCTGTCGTACTCGGTGTGTGCCGCGGCAGCCACGATCGACGACAGTGCGGGCTGGCTGGTGGTGCCCGCCAGCGGGGCCGCCGCACCGTCCACCGCCGACGCACCGGCCTGCCAGGCGGCCAGGTAGGTGGCCAGCTGGCCGCCCGGGGTGTCGTGGGTGTGCACATGAACCGGTAGGTCGAAACGGCTGCGCAGCGCCGAGACCAGCGTCGTTGCCGCGGCCGGGCGCAACAGGCCGGCCATATCCTTGATCGCGAGCACGTGAGCACCCGCATCGACGATCTCCTCGGCCAGCTTGAGGTAGTAGTCCAGCGTGTACAGGGTCTCGTCGGGATCGGACAGATCAGCGGTGTACGACATCGCCACCTCCGCCACCGCGGTGCCGGTGGCCCGGACAGCATCGATGGCCGGGCGCATCGATTCGACGTTGTTGAGCGCGTCGAAGATGCGGAAGACATCGATGCCGGTGCGGGCAGCCTCGTCGACGAATGCCTCGGCCACCGATGTCGGATACGGGGTGTAGCCGACGGTGTTGCGGCCGCGCAGCAGCATCTGCAGGCAGATGTTGGGGACGGCTTCGCGCAGCGCGGCCAGCCGCTCCCATGGATCCTCTTTCAGGAACCGCAGGGCCACATCGTAGGTAGCGCCACCCCAGCACTCGATCGACAACAACTGCGGCATCATCCGCGCGATGTACGGCGCCGCCGCCACCAGACCCGACGTGCGCACCCGGGTGGCCAGCAGGGACTGGTGGGCGTCGCGGAACGTGGTGTCGGTGACCCCGATACCCGGACTCTCACGCAGCCAGTCGGCGAACCCTTCGGGCCCGAGTTGCTCGAGGCGCTGGCGGCTACCCGGTTTCAGTGCCGCGGCCAGGTCCAGTGCGGGCAACTTGTCGTGCGGGTACACCGTCGACTGCCGTTCCCCGTGCGGCTTGTTGACCGTCACGTCAGCGAGGTAGTTCAGGATCCGGGTGCCGCGGTCTGCCGGGGTGTGCGCGGTCAGCAGGTCCGGTCGCTCGTCGATGAACGACGTGGTGATCCGCCCGGCGCGGAAGTCGGGGTCGTCGAGGACAGCGAGCAGGAAAGGAATGTTCGTCGACACCCCACGCACCCGGAACTCGGCCAACGCGCGCCGCGCCCGGGCGGACGCCCTGCGAAATCACCTCCACGGCAGGTCAACTTGACCAGCATGGAGTCGAAGTGGGCGCTGATCTCGGCACCAGTGTGGGTGCCGCCGTCGAGGCGTACGCCGGCGCCACCCGGGGACCGGTAGGCGGTGATCCGGCCGGTGTCGGGCCGAAATCCGTTGGCCGGGTCCTCGGTGGTGATTCGGCACTGCATCACCGCTCCCCGGATTCGGACGCTGTCCTGGCGCAGCCCGAGGTCGGCGAGGCTCTCGCCGGCGGCGATACGCAGTTGGCTGGCCACCAGATCGACGTCGGTGATTTCTTCGGTCACCGTGTGCTCGACCTGGATACGCGGATTGCATTCGATGAACACGTGGTGTCCGCGCTCGTCGAGCAGGAACTCGACGGTGCCCGCGCAGAAGTAGCCGATCTGGCGAGCGAAAGCCACCGCGTCATTGCAGATCCGTTGCCGCAACTGCTCGGTGAGGTTCGGCGCCGGCGCCAACTCGATCACCTTGTGGTGACGGCGCTGCATGCTGCAGTCCCGTTCGAAGAGGTGGATGACCTCCCCCGTGCCATCCGCCAGGATCTGCACCTCGATGTGGCGTGGGTTCTGCACTGCCTGTTCGAGATACACCATCGGATCACCGAAGGCCGACTCGGCCTCCCGGCTGGCAGCCTCCACCGCATGGGCGAGCGCCGACGGGTCGCTGACCCGGCGCATACCGCGGCCACCGCCGCCGGACACCGCCTTGACGAACACCGGGAACTGCATCGACTCCGCCGCCGCGGTGAGTTCGGCCACCGACGACGACGGCGGCGTCGAGGCCAGCACCGGCAAACCCGCCTCTCGGGCGGCGGCGATAGCCCGCGCCTTGTTGCCGGTCAGTTCGAGCACCCGCGACTCCGGCCCGACGAAGGTGATCCCCGCCTGCTTGCAGGCCGCAGCAAGGTTGGCGTTCTCCGACAGGAACCCATAGCCCGGATACACCGCATCGGCACCGGAATGCTTTGCCACCCGGATGATCTCATCGACCGAGAGGTACGCGCGGACGGGGTGACCGACCTCGCCGATCTGATAGGCCTCATCGGCCTTCTGCCGGTGCGGGGAGTTGCGGTCCTCGTAAGCGAACACCGCAACGGTCCCGATGTTCAGCTCGTAGGCGGCGCGGAACGCCCGGATCGCGATCTCGCCGCGGTTGGCGACCAGCAGCTTGGTGACGGCCCGCTTAGACAAGTGCGCGCTGGGGTTGGCCCGAGTACTCGCTCAGGGGGCGGATCAAGGCATTCGACGCGGCCTGCTCCATGATGTGGGCGGTCCACCCGGTGATACGGCTCATCACGAACAGCGGTGTGAAGCTCTCGATCGGGAAATCCATCAGGTAGTAGGCCGGGCCGGTGGGAAAGTCCAGGTTCGGTTTGATGCCCGTCGCGGCGTACATCCCGCTTTCCAGCACATTGTAGATGTCGAGCCAGCGCTGCCCGTCACGGACTGCGGCGACGCTCTCCAACGCAGCCTTCATCGTCGGGACCCGGGAGTCACCGTTCTTGTAGACCCGGTGGCCGAATCCCATGACCTTTTCCTTGCGGGACAACTTGCCGTGCAGCCACTTCGACGCATTGTCGGCCGATCCGATCTCGAGCATGTCGTGCATGACCGCCTCGTTCGCCCCGCCGTGCAGGGAGCCTTTCAGCGCGCCGATGGCCGCAGTGACCGCACTGTAGATGTCGGACTGGGTAGAGGTGACGACGCGGGCGGCGAACGTCGAAGCGTTGAAGCTGTGCTCGGCGTAGAGCACCATCGACTGCTCGAAAGCCTTGACGATGGCCGGTTCGGGCACCCAGTAATTTCCCGTCGCTCCGCTCGCCCCGGTGCCGAAGCACATGTTCAGGAAGTTCTGCGCGTAGCCGAGCTGGCTGTGCGGTGCGATCGGTGCCAACCCCTGGCGCCGCCGGATGTCGGTGGCGACGATGGTCGGCAGGACGGCGAACATGCGCAACGCCTTCGCGTAGTTCGCGTCCTCGGTGGAGACGTCCTCTTCGGGATCCTCCGCGCCCAGATAGCTGATGGCGGTGCGCACCACATCCATCCGATGGCAGGTGTCGGGCAGCTTGGCCAGCAGCGACTGCATCGAGCGGTCGATGCGCCGCGATGCGCGCTCACGCTGGTTGAACAGCGCCAGCTGCGCATCGGTCGGCAGTTCGCCGTGCCACAGCAGGTAGGCGACCTGTTCGAAGCTGCATTTCGTGGCGAGGTCCTGGACCGGGTAGCCGCGGTAGGTCAGGCTGTTGGTTTCCGGGACCACCTTGGAGATCGCGGTGGTGTCGACGACGACGCCGGCCAGACCCTTGTAGATGCGCGGGGCTTCGGATGCTGTTGCTGTGGTCATGCTTTCACGTCCTGCAGTGCGAAGTTGTAGATGTCGGAGTCGAACTGGTTGTAGTCGGCGTAGCGCAGCAGTTCGTAGAGCTTGCTGCGGTGCTGCATGTTGTCGAGCAGCCCGGATTGGGTTCCGGCGTCGAAGACCTCACGCATGCCGATCTCCACGGCGTGCATCGCCAACCGCAGCGTGGTGACCGGGTAGATGACGACGTTGTAGCCGATGTCGGACAGCTGCGCGGCGTTGATCAGTTCGGACTTGCCGAACTCGGTCATGTTGGCCAGCAACGGGGTGTCGACCGCGGCGCGGAAGCGGGCGAATTCGGTCGGGCCCGAGAGCGCTTCGGTGAAGATCAGGTCGGCGCCGGCATCGGCATAGGCCCTGGCCCGCTCGATGGCGGCGTCGACGCCCTCGATTCCGGCGGCGTCGGTGCGCGCACAGATGATGAAGTTCGGGTCCCGGCGAGCGGCCACCGCCGCACGTAACCGCTTGACCATCTCCGCGGCCGGCACCACGGCTTTTCCGTCGAGATGTCCGCACCGCTTGGGATTGACCTGGTCCTCGAGGTGGCACCCGGCCAGGCCTGCGTCTTCGAGAAGCGTGACGGTCCGGGCGGCGCTCATCGGTTCGCCGAAGCCGGTGTCGGCGTCGACGAGGGTGAACAGATCAGTGGCCGAAGCGATCTGGCTACTTCGGGTGACCACCTCGGTCAGCGTCGTCAATCCGATGTCGGGCAACCCGAGGTCGGCCGAGAGCACCGCACCCGAGACGTAGATACCTTCGAACCCGATGCCGGCCAGACTCTTGGCCACCAGCGGCGAGAATGCTCCCGGTATCCGCTGCAGCCGGCCCGAGTCCAGCGCGTCCCGGAACGCCTTGCGCTTCTGGGCCGCCGACACGGTGGAACCCATCAGCCCGCTCATCGGTTTCCTCTTCTCTTCGCGCAAGCGCTGATCGGTGCCTTTCTGCTCTTCGCGCAAGCGCTCATCGGAAAATCCCCGAGGGAATCGTCGGAGCCTTGTCCAGCACTGTCTGCTCGACCCGCACATTAAGGGCTCCGAACCCGCCCGCCTTCAACGAGGCCGCCTCGTCGACAGCGGCCAGGAATCGCTGCTGCTCGGCGGGCTCGACCACTCCGTCGGCGAGCGTGGTGAACTTGTTGCGGTACTGCTCGCGGGCGAACGGGCGCGCCCCCAGCGGGTGCGCGTCCGCGACAGCCAACTCGTCGATGATCACCTCACCGCTCTCGAGGGTTACGACGGCTTTGGCGCCGAATGCCTTCTCCGCCGGGTCGAGCGAGTGGTAGCGCCGAGTCCACTCGGGGTCCTCGACGGTGGAGATCTTGCGCCACAGATCGATGGTGTCGGGGCGGTGCGCCCGCTCCGGGGCGTAGGACTTCTCGTGGTGCCAATCGCCGTCCTGCAGCGCGACAGCGAAGATGTACATCACCGAGTGGTCCAGCGTCTCGCGCGAGGCATCCGGGTCGAACTTCTGCGGGTCGTTGCTGCCGGTACCGATGACGACGTGCGTGTGGTTGCTGGTATGCAGCACGATCGAGGCGATCTGGTCGAGATCGCCGATCCGTTCACGCATCCGGCGGGCCAGGTCGATCGGCGCCTGGCTCTGGTACTCGGCGGAATGTTCCTTGGTGTAGCTGTCCAAGATGGCCCGCTTGGGTTCGCCCGGTTCGGGCAGCGGGACCTGGTAGGTGTGCTCGGGTCCGGCCAGCATCCAGGCGATGACCCCGTCTTCGCCCTCCCAGATCGGGGCCGGTGAACCTTCGCCGCGCATCGCGCGGTCGACCGCTTCGATCGCGACCTTGCCGGCATAGGCCGGGGCGTAGGCTTTCCAGCTCGAGATGAGCCCCTTGCGCGACTGCCGGGTGGCCGTCGTCAGATGCAGGGCCTGCCCGATCGCCGAGTAGATCGTCTCGGGGTCCAACCGCAGCATGGTGCCCAGGCCGGCGGCGACCGACGGCCCGAGGTGGGCGACGTGGTCGATCTTGTGCTGATGCAAGCAGATTCCCTTGACGAGGTCGATCTGGACCTCGTAGGCGGTCGCCAGGCCACGGATCAGGTCGGCTCCGCGCACACCGAGGGTCTGGGCGACCGCGACCAGCGGGGGAATGTTGTCGCCCGGGTGCGAGTAGTCCGCGGCCAGGAACGTGTCGTGGAAGTCGAGTTCGCGGACCGCGACGCCGTTGGCCCATGCCGCCCACTCCGGCGAGTAGCCGCCGTCGATGCCGAACACCGTGGCGCCGACCTTGGTGCGATGGGCTTGCGCCTGGGCGCGTGCGACCGCGACGGGACGTCGCGTCACCGAGGCCGAGGACACTGCGGCGTTGTCGATGATCCGGTTGAGCACCATGTCCTCGACGTCGGCTTCGACGGCCACCGGGTCGGCTGCGACCTGGGCGATCTTCCAGGCGAGATGTTCGGCGCGGGGGAATTCGTCGGCACTGCGTCGGGTGCGGACCTCGTGATTACGCATGATCCGCACGCTATTCGGGATTCTGCTCCGCGGAAAGACCCTGTAAGTGCGTAATTGTGCGTCCTGGGACATTGCGTTTTGCAAATGTTGTGAATACACGGGCGGCTAGGCTGTGCCCGGTGGCGAAGACATTCGTGGGTGCCCGCCTCGCAGGCTGCGCGAGGAGCACGGCCTGACCCAGGTGGCGCTGGCGCGCGCCCTAGGCCTGTCCACCAGCTATGTGAACCAGCTGGAGAACGATCAGCGCCCGGTCACGGTGCCGGTCCTGCTGTCGTTGTCGGAGCGTTTCGACCTGCCGACCCATTACTTCACCCCGGACTCCGATACGCGGATGGTCTCGGATCTGCGCGACATCCTGCTCGACACCCCGGCGACACCGACCCAGATCGAGGAGCTCGTCGCACGGATGCCCGGCGTCGGCCAGACGTTGGTCAGCCTGCACCGTCGGCTGTTCGACGCCACCACCGAGCTCGAGGCCATGCACACCCGGGCCAGCACCGACGCCCCGGTGCCCTTGCAGCAACCGATGCCGTTCGAAGAGGTTCGCGATTTCTTCTACGACCGCAAGAACTACATCGGCGAACTCGATCAGGCCGCCGAAAAGCTGTTCACCTGTCGCGGGTTCCGGATCGGCGGGATGGATGTACAGCTCACCGAACTGCTCTCCGACGAGCTGGGCATCAACGTGGTCGTCGACGACGAGGAAGTGTTGAGCCCCAACGCCAAACGCTCCTACCGACCGGACTCGGCGACCCTGTACGTGGCACGCTGGCTACACCCCGGGCAGCGCGCCTTCCAGCTCGCCACCCAGTACGCGTTACTCACCCACGCCAACGTGATCGCCACGCTCGTCGCCGACGATGACCACCTCAGTGCCGAAGCACGCGAAGTCGCCAAGATCGGGTTGGCCAACTACTACGCGGGCGCGCTGCTCCTGCCCTACCGGAGAATTCTGGCGGCGGCTCAAGACCTGCGCTACGACATCGACCACCTCGCCCGCCGCTTCGAGGTGGGCTTCGAGACGGTCTGTCATCGCCTCTCGACGCTGCAGCGCCCGGACGCCCGCGGGGTGCCGTTCATCTTCGTGCGCACCGACAGTGCCGGCAACATCTCGAAGCGCCAGTCGGCCAACGCCTTCCACTTCTCCCGGGTGGGTGGCAACTGCCCGCTGTGGGTGGTCCACCACGCGTTCGCCCAGCCCGGGCAGTTCATCACCCAGGTCGCGCAGATGCCCGATGGCCGGGCCTACTTCTGGATCGCCCGAAGCACCCCACCCAGCCAGGGCGGCTACCTCGGTCCAGCCAAGAGCTTCGCCATAGGTCTGGGCTGCGACCTGACGCACGCCCACCGGCTCATCTACTCGGCCGGCATCGATCTGGCCGACGCCGACGCTGCAGTCCCGATCGGGGCCGGGGTGCAAGATCTGCGAACGTCCGGCGTGCCCGCAGCGGGCGTTCCCCTACATCGGCCGTCCGGTCAAGGTCGATCCGCACGCCAGCAGCGACCTCCCCTACCCGACGGCCTAGCGATTCACTCCGTCGCGCTGATGAAGTGTTTCATCCGCAAAATCTCGCGCTGCTGCGACTCGATGATCAGGTTGGCGAGGTGCTTGGCGGCCGAGCTCTCGCCGTGGGCGAGTTCGTCCTGCGCCATCGCGACGGCACCCTGATGGTGGCTGATCATCGACGTCTTCCACAGCGTGTCGAACACGCCGTCATACAGCGTCGGAAGTCGCTGCATCGTTTCCTCATCCACCATTCCGGCCATCATGCGCATACCGTCATGGTGGCCGGCATGTGGATCGGTTACCGGCTCGTCCCTGGTCGTTTCCCCGTCGCTACGCTCGCCCCAGCCGGCGAGTAGATCCTCCAAGACGCCGATCTCCGCTCGCTGCGCCGAACCGATGTGCGTCGCCATGACCCGCAGGTCGGGGTTTGGAGTATTGGTCGGCACCATCGCGGCCAGGACCACGGCCTGCTGATGGTGGGGGATCATGGTGCGCGCGAACGCGACATCCGCGTCGTTGTACGGGGCGTGATCACCGCCGTCGCCGGTCACGTCGTGGCGGTGATCGACATCCGATGCGCACGCATTCAATACGGCGAGGATCAGCATGAGAACGGCGGCGACCCGCCAGCGGCGGCGCATCACGATTTCGGCACCGGGTGCGGTCGGAGTGCTCGGGCACTCCATTGCGGCCGCCGAGATCCTGTGAATAGAGCGCGACAGCGTAGGCAGCTCCGGGGCCGTTGATACCCAACGCCGTTCGGTCGATCCGATCCAGGGTGTCGGTGCTGCGGTGGTATTTGGGATCGTAGGGCCGGCCGGCCTCTCCGCCCCAGATTTCGGCCTGGGCGTCGGTCATATCGACATCGGCACCCGAGAAGATGCCGCCTGCGGATGCCCGCCCTGGTGAACGAGTCGTAGTCCGAACTTCCCACGAAGGCGCTGTCCTGTGCTGTCTTGCCCGCGCTGGCGAGGTAGTCGACCAGTGCGCGTTCGATGCCGGCCGAACCCTCGGGTATCCGCGGCGGCATGCGTTCCGGCACCGGGGGAGCGGACTGGTCACCGTCCATCGTGAAGTACGCCGGATTCGGCGAGCCCAGCATGTCGAAGTTGAGATACATCGCGATGTTCATCAGCTGGTCGACGTTGAGCGACTGCACATAGTTCGCCGATCCGAGCAGACCGACCTCCTCGGCAGCCCAGAATCCGAAGCGGACCGCGTTGCGGACCGGTGGCGAACTGCCCATCTGCAGCGCCGTCTCGAGCACCGCTGCGACGCCCGACCCATCGTCATTGATACCAGGCCCGGCCGGGACACTGTCCAGGTGCCCGCCGACCACGACCACGTCCTGCGTGGAACCGGTCTTGGTCTGCGCGATGACGTTGCGGGTCTGCACGGTGCGGACGCCGGCGTTCATCCGGATCGTGGTCGGCGCGGGTCGCGTGCGTAGTCGTGCACCGTCGGCCTTGGTGACCATGATGGCCGGGATCCTCACCTCGGTCTGCCCGCCGAGAGTGACGTCCAGAGTCTCGCCGTCGACGTTGTTCGCCACGACGATCGCTACGGCGCCGTGTGCCGCCGCGGCCGTCTGCTTGGCGCCGAACGGGCATTGGCCGCGATCGACCAGGACGACGGCACCCTCGACGTCGACTCGCTGGTAGTCCGCGTCGGTGCAGCCGAGGCCGTCCGCGGGCACGAGGCGGCCGAACAACGCCCCCAGCCGGCGTTCCGACGGTGTACTCGAGCGACTTGGCCGGTACAGACGATCCTCCGACGGTGAGCGCTGGGTCGTCGGCGAAGGGAAACGATAAGGTCGAACTCGGGTGTGTGGACGTCGAAACCCCTGGCACGCAGGACGTCGGCCACATAGTCGACGCTCTTGTCGTAGCCCGGCGTGCCGATGGCGCGGGTGCCGCCGGCGGCGTCGGCGATCTCTTGCAACTGGGCCAGACGCGACATCATCGCGTCCACGGTCACGGAGTCGCGCATCTGCGCGGTGTACGCGGCGGCGTCGGGTCTTCCGGACGCCGCATTCGCCGTTGACGCAGCGCGCGGCGCTTCGAGGGGATTGCTGCACCCGCCTACGGCGAGCACCACTGCGACCGTCGTCGCCAGTGCTCTGTGACCTAATGGGTGTTGATCGGCGTGCCTCGAACGGATAGTGATCCGCTGCGGCGACGCTGGTGGCCGAGCCGCCAGTCGGTGAGCACTTCCGTGTCTAACCCCACCGGACCCAGGTTAGCGCCTTTCTGATCGACTGCCGTCGATCAGCGCTGCCCGAGCGAGGGTCTCCTCGGCCATCTTGACGTGCGCGGCATCGACGAGCACACCATCGACACCGACGGCGCCGCGGCCCTTGGCCTCAGCTTCCCGGTATGCCTTGACGTTGCGCTCCGCGCGGGCGATTTCGTCAGCGGTGGGGGCGTAGACCTCGTTGGCGATCGGCACCTGGTCGGGGTGGATCGCCCATTTGCCGGTGTAGCCCATCAGTGAGGACCGCCGCGCGTCGTGCTCGTAGCCCTTCAGGTTCTTGTAGTCCGGATACGGCGAGTCGATCGCGTCGATGCCGGCGATCCGCGCGGCAACCATGATCTTGTTGCGGGCGTAGGCCCAGAAGTCACCGACGTACTCCCCCAGCGGGTCGAAGTTGGTGTCCACCCGTGCGCCCTGGGACAGCGAGAAGTCCCCGACGCCGAAGATCACGGCGTCCAGGCGCGGGCTGGCGAGGGCGATCGCCTCGGCGTTGGCAAGCCCCTCGACCTCTTCGATCAGCACCTCCAACCGAATCTGACGCTCCAGGACCAGTTTCGACTCGAGTTGGGTCAACAACACGTCCACCCACCAGACGTCCTTGGCGGTGCGAGCTTTCGGGATTACGACGGTGTCGAGTTTCGCGCCGGCCTGCGTCACGACGTCGATCAGGTCGTCGTGGCACCACGGGGTGTCCAGGCCGTTCATTCGGATGGCACGGGCGGTGCGGCCCCAGTCCAGTTCGTTGAGCGCCTGGATCGCCTTGGCACGCGACTCGACCTTGAACGCCGGCGGGACAGCGTCTTCGAGGTCGAGGAACACCAGATCGGCACCGCATCCGGCCGCCTTGTCGAACATGTTGTCGTTGCTGGCGGGCAGGGCCAGCTCCGAACGGCGTAGTAGGCCGACGGCGAGCGGAGCGACGGGATTAGGTTCGGTCATTGCAGATTCCCTCGGGGTCAGAGCACGCCGCGGGCGCGCAGGTCGTCGAGTTCGGTGGTGGAAAGGCCGAGCAGCTTGCCGTAGACCTCGTCGTTGTGTTCGCCGAGATTCGGTCCGAGATGCTCGACTCGCCCGTCGTTGTCGGAGAACCGCGGCACCGGCGCCTGGACGGTCATCCGTCCGAGTTCGGCGTCCTCGACCGAGACGAACACGCCCCGATGGCGCAACTGTTCATCGGCCAGCAGCCCCTCGATGTCGTAGACGGGCGCGGCCGCGACCTCGGCGGCGTCGAAGATCGTCATCGCCTCGGCGAGGGTCTTGGTCGCAACCCAGTCCGCCACCACGGCATCGACTTCGCGGGCCCGGGCCAGCCGGCGCTGCGGGTCGGAGAAGTCGGCGTCGTCGACCAGGTCGGCGCGTCCGATGGCCTTGAACACCCGCAACGCCAGCGCCGGCGAGCTGCCCGACATCGCCAGCCACTTGCCGTCCGCGGTCCGGTAGGTGTTGCGCGGAGCCGAAATGTCCCAGCGGTTGCCGGCACGCTGAGGAATCAGCCCGAGCTGGTCATAGCCCAGCAGGGTCTGTTCCAGCAGCCGCGCCAGTGGGTCGATGAGGTTGATGTCGATCAACTGGCCGCCGGCACCGTGCACATCGCGGTGGTAGAGCGCCATCATGACGGCGTAGGCGCCGTTGAGCGAGGCGACGCCGTCGGCCAGCATGAACGGCGGCAACGTGGGTGGACCGTCGGCTTCCCCGGTGATGTGGGCGAAGCCGCTCATCGCCTCTCCGAGGGTGCCGAATCCGGGCCGCGTCGACTTGGGTCCGGACAGTCCGTATCCAGTGATGTGCAACATCACGATCTTGTCGTTGACTCGGCGCACGGCCTGGTAGTCCATGTTCCAGCCGGCCAGCGTCTGCGGCCGGGTGTTGACGATGACGACGTCGGCCTGCTCGACGAGACGGTGAGCTAGCGCCCGCCCCTCCTCGCGACGCAAGTCCAAGGTGACCGATTTCTTGTTGCGCGACACCGACTTCCACATCAGGCCGACCCCGTCGCGCTGGTTGCCCCAGGTACGGATCGGGTCGCCGTGGCGCGGTTGTTCGACCTTGATCACCTCGGCGCCGAACTCGCCGAGGTAGGTGGCCGCCAGCGGCGCAGCGGCCAAGGTCGCGAAGTCCAGGACGCGCACCCCGTCCAACATCGTCTGTGCCGACATGCTCAGACCGTAGCCCCCGCCCGAACCGGTTCGGGCCGCTGCAGTCCGAGGTGCTCGCGCAGGGTCGCGCCCTCGTACTTGGTGCGGAACAGGCCGCGGCGCTGCAGTTCGGGTACCACCATGCGGACCACGTCCTCGAAGGCGCCCGGCATGTGGGAGGCGGCCAGCACGAATCCGTCGCAGGCGCCGCTTTCGAACCATTCGGCCATCTGGTCGGCCACCTGGGTGCCGGTGCCGACGAAGCGCGGGCCCTGCAGCAAGGTGGCGCGGTGTGCGGCTAGGTCCCGCAATGTGATCTTGTCGCCGAGGTACTGACGCAGACCTTGCACCAACCCCCGGATCCCCGACACCGAGGCGATGAGCTCATCGGTGATCGGATCATCCAGGTCGTGCTGGGCGAAGTCGTAGTTCATCAGCTCCGAGAGCAGCGTCAGCGACGCCATCGGGTGCACCAGCTCGTTGAGCAACATGCCCTCGCGGTCCTTCGCCTGTTCCTCGGACTCACCGACCACCGCGTAGGCCATCGGGCAGATCTTGACAGTGCCCGGATCGCGCCCGGTCGCGGCGATGCGTTCCTTCTGGTCGCTGTAGTGACTGCGGGCGACGTCGATGCCCGGATCGCCGGTGAAGATCAGATCGGCCCAACGCGAGGCGAAGTCGCGCCCCCGGCCCGAGGACCCCGCCTGCAGGATCACCGGCCGGCCCTGCGGGGTGCGCGGGACCGTCAGCGGTCCCCGCGCGGAGAAGTACTGTCCGGCGTGGTTGAGTTCGTGGACCTTGGCGGGGTCGGCGTAGATGCCGGCGGCGCGGTCGTGCAGGATCGCATCGTCCTCCCAGCCGTCCCACAACCCGGCGACCACCTCGAGGAACTCGTCGGCGCGGTCGTAGCGTTCGTCATGACCGAGGTGGGCCTGGACGCCGAAGTTCTGCGCCTCGCTGTCGTTGACCGACGTGACCACGTTCCACGCGGCACGGCCCTTGGACAGGTGGTCCAGGGTGGCGAACGTGCGCGCGACGTGGAAGGGCAGGTAATAGGTGGTCGAGTACGTCGCCCCCAGCCCGATCCGTGAGGTCGCCTGGGCGAGCACCCCGAGGACCGCGGTGAGGTCCAGCTTCACCGGCCGGGCACCGTAACGGACCGCCTCGGCCACCGAGTTGCCGTAGATGCCGGGCATCGCCAATCGGTCATCGAAGAACATCAGGTCGAAGCAACCCTCTTCGAGTTGTCGGCCGATCTTGGCGTAGTAGGAGGTGTCGAGGTAGCCGTGCTCGGTGGCGGGGTGGCGCCACGAGCCCGAGTACACCGAAGTGCTTCCTGCCTGCATGAAAGCCACGAGGGACATCGTGTCGGCGCTCCGCTGAGTCATATCCAGGAACCTAACATCTGATATATCAGATTTCAAATCTGAGATGTGGCGCGTTGCTAGACTCCCTTCATGACGGGCGCCATCGACATCGCGGGCACCGTGCGCGAGCGCGCCGCCCGGGAATTGCGCGACCGCATCCTGACCGGCGCCCTGCCCGCCGGAACACGCATCGACCTCGATGCGATCACCGCCGAATTTGCCACCAGCCGGACCCCCGTTCGCGAGGCGCTGCTCGAGCTGTCGTTCGAGGGCCTGGTGCGGGTGGCTCCCCGCAGCGGCATCACGGTGATCGGGATCAGTTCGGCCGATGTGCTGGACAGCTTCACCATCCTCGGCGTGCTGACCGGACAGGCGGCGGCCTGGGCGGCCGAGCGGGTGACCACCGAGGAATTGACCCACCTCCGCGAACTTGCCGCCGACGTCGCCGAACATTCCGGCGATGACGAGATCGGTCACGCCAATTGGCTCTTCCACCAAGGAATTCACCGCGCCGCGCATTCACCGCGATTGCTCGCCCAGATCAAGCAGGCCGCTCGCGTCGTCCCGACCAACTTTCTCACCCTGTTTCCCGATCATGAGAAGCACTCTCTGTCCGAGCACGAAGACCTTCTTGATGCCTTCGATCGCCGCGATGCCGAGCAGGCCCGCACGATTGCCGAGCACCATGTGCTGGAGGCAGGCCGGTCCCTGGTCGAGTGGCTGGACCGGCAGCAAGGCGGCCAAGTAGGGACAAGACCGGCCGGCCGGTAGAGGTACGCTGCACCTGCAGCTGGTTTGATCGGCGGCTGCTCCCACCGGAAACACCCGCCGGGCATCGAGTTCCGCACGCTGACACAGGTGCGGGGCGAGAGGGAACGCGGTGAGAATCCGTGACTGTCCCGCAGCGGTATGCAGGAACGACCGCCGTCATCAGCACTGGCCCCAACGGGCTGGGAAGCGACGGCCAGTAGGAGTGCGTTGTCGTGCACGTGCCTGCGAGTCCGAAGACCTGCCGGCTGTACCGGGCGCGCCGCGTCCGGTGGTTCATCGCCTCGTGGAGTGGGCATTGACCAAAACGGTCCGCTGGTTGCTGGCGGCCCGTGGTCGGTTCGACGCTTCCTGGCGATGGCCTTCCGCCGTACCCACAGGACGCCTCATGACCACATCGAAGCAATTCACTGCCACAATCCTCGGATCGCCCCGCATCGGCCCCAAGCGCGAACTCAAGCGCGCGGTGGAGAAGTACTGGGCCGGCAATCTGGACCGTACCGAACTCGAATCGGTGGCCGCGAAGATCCGCCGGGACACCTTGGAGTCGCTTGCCGCCGCCGGCCTCGATTCGATTCCGGTGAACACCTTTTCCTTCTATGACCAGGTCCTCGACACCGCCGTGCTCGTCGGAGCGCTGCCGCCCCGTGTCGCGGGGATCGCAGACGAACTGGACCGCTACTTCGCCGCCGCCCGCGGCGGGAGCTACGACGGTATTGACGTCTCTCCACTGGAGATGACGAAGTGGTTCGACACCAACTACCACTACATCGTTCCCGAGATCGGCCCGGACACCACCTTCGCAGTCAACCCCGCCAAGATACTTGCCGAGCTGAAAGAGGCTCGGGTGCTGAATGTTCCGGCCCGTCCGGTACTGATCGGACCGATCACCTTCCTGGCGCTGAGCAAAGCCGTGAACGGCCCTGGCGCCCCGTTGGACCGGCTCGCCGAGTTGACCGCCGTCTATGGTGAGCTGCTGAGCCTGCTAGCCGATGAAGGCGTTGATTGGGTGCAGTTCGACGAGCCCGTGCTCGTCACCGACATGCTCGACAACACAGCCGAATTGGCTGAACGCACCTACGACTCTCTGGCCAGCCTGCCCAAGCGCCCGGCCCTGTTCGTGGCGACCTACTTCGGCGAGCTCACCGACGCGCTGCCGGCACTGGCCCGCACCCCGGTCGAGGCGATCGGCGTGGATCTGGTGGCCGGCAACGCCTCGGCGGTCCCCGTCGTACCGGAACTGGCCGACAAGACGGTGGTCGCCGGCATCGTCGACGGCCGCAACATCTGGCGCACCGACCTGCAGGTCGCGCTGGGAACACTGGCGTCACTGCTGGGATCGTGCGCACACCTGGCCGTGTCCACGTCCTGCTCCACGCTGCACGTGCCCTACACCCTCGATGCCGAAGACGACATCGACGCCGCGCTGCGCAGCTGGCTGTCGTTCGGGTTCGAGAAGGTGACCGAGGTAGTCGCACTGGCCCGCGGACTCAACGAAGGACGCGAGGCAATCAGCGCCGAGATCACCGCCTCCAACGACGCCATCGCGTCACGCAAGTCCGACCCCCGGCTCGACAACGCGCAGGTCCGCAGCCGCCTGTCGTCGATCATCGCCTCCGGCGCCACGCGTGGACCGGCGGATCAGCGTCGAGCCGCGCAACAGGAACACCTCGACCTGCCAGTCCTGCCGACCACCACCATCGGGTCGTATCCGCAGACGTCGGCCATCCGGGTCGCGCGCGCGGAGCTTCGGTCCAGCCAGATCGATGCCGCCGAGTACGAGCGCAGGATGAAGGCGGAGATCGCCGCTGTCGTCGAGCTGCAGGAAGACCTGGACATCGACGTGTTGGTGCACGGCGAGCCGGAGCGCAACGACATGGTGCAGTACTTCGCCGAGCAGCTCGAAGGGTTCTTCGCCACCCAGAACGGCTGGGTGCAGTCCTACGGGTCGCGGTGCGTGCGACCGCCGGTCCTGTTCGGTGACGTAGCACGCCCGACGCCGATGACCGTGGAATGGGCCAAATACGCGCAGTCGCTGAGCAACCGTCCGGTGAAGGGCATGCTGACCGGGCCGGTGACGATCCTGGCGTGGTCGTTCGTGCGTGACGACCAGCCACTGGCCGAGACCGCCGGTCAGGTGGCGCTGGCGATCCGGGACGAGACGGTCGATCTGGAGGCCGCCGGGATCGCGATCCTACAGGTCGATGAGCCGGCACTGCGCGAGCTGTTGCCGTTGCGCTCGAAAGACAAAGAGGAATACCTGAAGTGGGCGGTCGACGCGTTCCGACTGGCGACGTCGGGGGTCACCGATTCGACCCAGATCCACACCCATCTGTGCTATTCGGAATTCGGCGAGGTCATCGGTGCGATCGCCGACCTCGACGCCGATGTGACCTCGATCGAGGCGGCGCGTTCCCACATGGAGGTGCTGGGCGACCTGAACGCGGTCGGGTTCGGCAACGGTGTAGGACCAGGCGTCTACGACATCCACTCACCGCGCGTAACCACCACCGACGAGGTAGCGGTTTCGTTGCGCGAAGCACTGAAGGCCGTTCCCGCCGAGCGCCTCTGGGTCAATCCGGACTGCGGTCTCAAGACGCGCAAGAGTGAAGAGGTGACCGCCGCGCTGCGCAACATGGTGGCGGCGGCCAAACAGGTCCGCACCAGCGCGTGACCGCCTGCGGGTGGCCGGCCTGCACTGCGGCAGGGTCGCCACCCGATGGCGTCACTTCGGCGCTGCACCCTGGCGGGACAGCGTCACCGCGATGGTCTGCAGAATTTCCTGTGGACTCTTGCCCAGGGTGGCCTCCATGCCCATCAGTAGCAGCCCGGACAGGTTGACCAGGCCGGTGGCCAAGCCGGCCGCGCCTTCGGCCTCGTCCAGGTAGCTGTCGATCCGCGTGTGCAGCAGGTTGTCGTCGCGATCGTCGATCCATGCGGTCATGACATCGATTGCCCACCGGGTCTTCTCGTCGTCGGCCATGGGGTACTCGACCAATCTCGGTAACGGATAGAGGCGCTCGGCGCGCGCACGATACATCGTACCAGTTGAATATATGTGCGGATGAATATATGTGCGGATAGACAGATATATCACGGTGGGACTCGGACACCGCGGCATCCGCTACGGGTGGCACCCACCCCACAACCGATCGGCGAGGAACCTCATGGCCGAGTACACCCTGCCTGACCTGGACTACGACTACGACTACGACTACGACGCACTCGAACCGCACATCTCGGGGCAGATCAACGAGATCCACCACGGCAAGCACCACGCGACCTACGTGAAGGGACTCAACGACGCCATCGCCAAACTCGAGGCCCGCGCGAGCGGCGATCACGCGACGATCTTCCTGAACGAGAAGAACCTGGCCTTCCACCTCGGCGGTCACGTCAACCACACCATCTGGTGGAAGAACCTGTTGCCCAACGGCGGAGACAAGCCCACCGGGGAACTCGCGGCGGCGATCGACGACCAGTTCGGTTCCTTCGACAGGTTCCGGCCACAGTTCACCGCTGCAGCCAACGGCCTGCAAGGCTCGGGCTGGGCCGTGCTGGGTTACGACCCGTTAGGCGGCAGGTTGCTCACCTTCCAGCTCTACGACCAGCAGGCAAACGTACCGCTTGGCATCATCCCGCTGCTGCAGGTCGACATGTGGGAACACGCCTACTACCTGCAGTACAAGAACGTCAAGGCCGACTACATCAAGGCATTCTGGAACGTGGTCAACTGGCAAGACGTGCAGATCCGCTTTGCCGCTGCCACCGGCAAGGGACAGGGCGTCTGAGCGCGGCCCAGCGGGGCAGTAAGCGCCGACGGCGGCCTTGGTCTAATCGCTCTCGAAGTCCTCGAATCGTCAGCGGCGCCGCTGCGTGACAACGACGGGCGGCGCTTAGTGATCAGCCCCGGCGTGTCGGGAGAGTTCTTCCGTTGGGAAGGATGGGCACGTGGGATCGAAGTCATCGAGGCGGTATCCAGAAGAGCTGAAGGCGCGGGCGGTGCAGATGGTGGCCGATCTGCGTG
>NZ_NVQF01000060.1 GCF_002592005.1 Mycolicibacterium palauense
TGCCGGCCGGCGGGCATGCTGGGGGGTTCGGAGAACCGCCGCTGAGAGCGGAAGCCCTCGACGGGACGCGGGACGGGGTCACCGGCCACCGGGACGCCGTACTCCGGGGTGTGGAACTCGGCCCCCTGGAATTCGGCCCTCTGGAACTCCGCCGTGTGGAACTCGGCCGTCTGGAACTCGGCCCCGTGGAGCTCGTGGGCATGGGAGTTCTGCTCGATCAGGCCGGTCGGCGGGTCGGTGTCTTCGCGGCCGTGGCGGCCTTCGGCGCCGGGTGCCGGGTGGTCGGACGCCGGGTGGTCGGACGCCGGGTGATCGGGCGCCGGGTGATCGGGCACTGCTCGGATCTCCTTGTGGACGGGGTCGGCGCCACTTTATCGCAGCCGGCTGGGCGGCAGCCGCGGCGAGGAAACCCCCCGGGCGGTGGTTGGCTCGGGGCATGAGCGACTACGGTGCGACGTCGATCGACGAAGACTTCGGCAACGGGCTCGACGAGAACGTCTGGTTGCCCGCGTACCTGCCGGCCTGGAGTTCGCGTGCGGCGGCGGCCGCCGACTGGTCGGTGTCCGAGCGGGGACTGGTGTTGCGGATCGGCGCCGGGCACCCACTCTGGTGCCCGCAGGATCACCAACCGCCACTGCGGGTTTCGGCGGTACAGAGTGCCAACTGGTCCGGGCCCGTCGGAAGCACCCTCGGCCAGCAGCCCTTCCGCCCCGGTCAGCGGGTTCGCGAGGCGCAGCCGGAAATGTGGGGCCTGACACCCCTGTACGGGACGGTTGAGGTGACCTGTCGCGCCGACATCGACGAAGCCAGCATGTTCTCGGCCTGGATGATCGGGCTGGAGGATCTCCCGTCCCGGTGCGGTGAGATCTGCCTGGTCGAGGTGTTCGGCTCCACGGTCCGATCCGGCCCCGGGGCACCACGGCCGCCGTCGGCCGGGGCATCCACGCGTTCCGGGATCCGGCCCTGGCCGAGGATTTCGCGGCCCCGGTCCTGCCGCTCGACCCGGCCGGACTGCACAGCTATGCCGTGGACTGGACGCCACAATCGGTGCGATTCAGCGTCGACGGAGAACAGACACACGTTTCCGCCCCGGCACCCGCCTACCCGATGCAGCTGATCCTGGGCGTGTTCGACTTCCCCGGCCAACGCGACCCAGGCGTCTCGTCCACGGCCCGATTCACGCCGCGGCTGCATGTCACCCGCGTGCGTGTGACTCAGCCGACTCCGGCGTAGGAGTGCAGGCCGACGGTGACCAGGTTGATGAAGAACAGGTTGAACACCATCGCGACGAAGCCGACGACGTTGATCCACGCGGCCTTGCGGTCCCGCCAGCCGGCGGTCGAACGCGCGTGCAGGTAGGCCGCGTACACGACCCACGCGATGAACGACACCGTCTCCTTGGGGTCCCAGCCCCAGTACCGGCCCCAGGCCTCCTCGGCCCAGATGGCCCCGAAGATCACGCCGAACCCGAAGATCGGGAAGCCGAAGATGGTGGTCCGGTAGGCGATGCGGTCCAGCGTCTGGGCGTTCGGCAGCCGGGAGACCATCCGCGCGAACACCCCGTCGCCGCCGGCCGGGCTGTCCTCGTCGCCCCAGCGCGACGTCTTCAGCAGAAACAGCATGCTGGCCACGCCGGCCACGAGGAAGACGCCGGAACCGAGGCTGACGACCGAGACGTGGATCGGCAGCCAGTAGCTCTGCAGCGCCGGCATCACCGGGGCGGCATGGGTGTAGAGCCACTTGCCCGACACCGTCAGCAGGATCAGCACCGGCACCAGCACGAAGACCCACAGCGCGCGGTACTGCGGGCGGCGCAACACCACGGCGGCGGCCACCAGGCCCGACAGACACGTCAGGTTGATGAACTCGTACATGTTGCCCCACGGCACCCGGCTGGTGGCCAGACCGCGCAGCACGATGCAGGCGAACAGCAGCCCGATGCCCAGGTAGACCAGCGCGAGCCCGGCCCGGCCGACGCGCTCGTCGACGCTGCGGACCGGTCGCTCGGCGACCACACCGGGAGTGGCGCTGTCGGCGGTCACGACGCTCGATCCGCCCCCCGCCCCCACTCCGGCGGCGACCAGTTCCCGTTCGGTCACCCGGCGACCACGGGTGTAGGCCAGTTCGACCGCCAGCAGCAGCAACGCCGCCACCAGCACCACCACCGAGGACGTGAACGCCCAGTCGGAGTAGCGGGCCAGCCCGATGTCGATGTGGTCGCTGTTCATCAGACCTTCTCTCTCGATGCCTCGGCACCGGCCGGCGGTGCGGAGTCCAGCCCCGCCAGCAGCCGTTCGGTGAGGTTCTCGAACTCGTCGCCCCAGCCGGAATTGTCGGTACGCGCCAGTCCGCCCAATTCGACGTTCACGGTACCGCCGGCCGCGCCGTCCCCGCTGGCCGGCACGATGCGCACCCAGATGCGGCGCCGCCGGATCAGCAGCGACACCACCAGCCCGGCCATCATCGTCAGGGCGAAGACCAGTACCCACACCTGACCCGGATCGTGGGAGACCTGCAGGTTCACGAACGGGGTGGCGCCGTCGAAGCGCACCACCGTCCCGTCGTCGAGGCGGACCTGCTCCCCGGCACGCAGGTTCACCCGGTCGACCTTCGTCAGCCGGCCCTGGTGCATCAGCCGGGCGTCCAGCGAGAACAGCGACTGCGGCCGGCCACTGTCCAGGCCGGTGTCGCCGCGGTAGATGTCGACGGCGACGGCGGGGTCGCGCAGCGCCGGGAAGCTCGACGACAGCAGGGTGCCGTCGAGCTGGGCGGTGGGCGCGAACAACCCCTGGATGGCGATCTGGTGTTTGCGGCGCTCGTCGTCATCGGGATAGGTCCCCGCCGGCGGGTCCAGCCGCACCACCCCCGAGGACAGGAAGGTGAACTGGTCGTCGGGGCGCCACTGGATGGTCTCGCTGCGGGTCTGTCCGTCGGGGAAGGTCACCGTGAACGTCGGCGCGTACCCGTGGCCCTGCAGGTAGACCCGGTCGCCGCCGACCCGCAGCGGATGGTTGACCTCCAGCCGGTAGGGCCGCCAGGTCCCGGCGGCCAGGTCCTCGCCGGCCTGGTAGTCGATGTCCGCGGAGTACGACAGTGCCTGCCCGTTGTCCAGATAGTCGGCGTGGAAGTCGTTGACCCGCACGCACAACGGGTACAGCGAGGTGCCGTCGACGGTGTTGCCGGCGCGGAAGGTGTCGAACGCCGCCGGTGAGGCCGAGCAGACGCCGGGTCCGCCGTCGGCGATGACGATGACGTTTCCCTCGTAGCCGAACAGCTTGCCCACCGCCACCGCCACCAACAGGCCCAGCAGCGAGAAGTGGAAGACCAGGTTGCCGAACTCGCGCAGGTAGCCCTTTTCGGCGGATACCTCGACAGTTCCTTCACCGCCACGGCCTTCACCGCCACGGCCTTCGCCCCCGCGCACGGTGGTCCGCCAGCCGCGCAGCCGCTCCACCATCACCGCGGCCAGCTCCGCGGGCTCGCCCCGGGCCTGGGCTTCGGCGTGTTTGGGCAGCCGGGCCAGGTTGCGCGGAGCGGCCACCGGGACCGCGCGCAGGCTCTTGGCGTGTTCGATCATCCGCGGGGTCAGGCAGCCCACCAGCGAGACGAACAGCAGCACGTAGATGGCGGTGAACCAGGCGCTGGAGAACACGTCGAAGAACTGCAGGCGGTCCAGCCACGGGCCGATCACGTCGTGCTCGGCGATGTACTGGTCGACCTTGGCCGCATTCAGGCTGCGCTGCGGCAGCAGCGCCCCGGGGACCGCGGCCAGCGCCAGCAGGAACAGCAACACCAGTGCCGTTCCCATCGCGGTCAGTGCCCGCCAGGTGTTGCGCCCCCAGGCCAGCACCCTCCGTACCGGGTGCTTGAGCCCCTTCGCCGGCCCCTGTGTCGCACGCCCGGTCATATCGGCAGCACCACGTCGCTGACGAAGGCGTCGCGCACCCAGGACACGAAGTCGTTCCACACGCCGGTGACCAGGGCCAGCCCGACCAGGATGAGCAGCACGCCACCGAAGATCTGGATCGCTCGGGTGTGCCGGCGCAGCCAGTCGTGCCCGGAGACCGCCCACGACGAGCCGAACGCCAGCAGCACGAACGGGATGCCCAGACCCAGGCAGTAGGCGATCACCAGCAGCACCCCGCGGGCCACGCTGGCACCGTCGGTGGCCGAGGCCACGGTGATCACACCGGTCAGGGTGGGGCCCAGGCACGGCGTCCAGCCCAGCGCGAACACCGCACCCAGCAGCGGGGCGCCGGCGACGGTGGTCAGCTGCCGGGGGGCGAACCGGGCCTGCCGCTGCAGCGCCGGGATGAAGCCGACGAACACCAACCCCATGACGATGGTGATCACCCCGCCGATGCGTTGCAGCACCAGTTGGTTGGTGATCAGGGAGGTGGTCATCCCGAGTACCGCCACGGTGCCCAGCACGAACACCACGGTGAAGCCGGCGACGAACAGCAGCGCCGATCCGGCGATGCGCAGCCGTGCCGCCCGGATCGTGAACCGTGGCGCCGCGCGCACTCCGGCGGCCGCATCCCCGGCGCCGGGGCCGGAGCTCTTCGACGCGCCCGGGGCCGCCTGCACGCCGACGACGGCGGCCAGGTAGGACAGATAGCCCGGGACCAGCGGCACCACGCAGGGCGACGCGAACGACACCAGACCGGCCAGCACACACATCCCCGCGGCCAGCAGCAGCGGGCCCGTCGCGGCGAGTTCGGCGACCCCGTTCACTGCCGGGGCTCCGCGGACGGGGCGGGTTCGGCGGCCAGCCGCTGCACCACCGGCAGCAGGTCGGAGGCCAGCAGCTCGCGCAGGAAGACCGCCGCCACCCGGTGCTCACGGTCGAGCACGACGGTCGAGGGGATGACCGTCGTCGGGTACTTGCCGCCGAAGGCGATCATGGTCCGCATCGCGGGGTCGTAGATCGAGGGGAACGTCACGTCGCGGTCGGTGACGAAATCGACCGCGGCCTGCCGGTTGTTGTCGCGGACGTCGATACCCAGGAAGGCCACCCCGTCGGCGCGGGTGTCGTTGTAGACCTGCTCCAGCTGGGTGATCTCGGTCCGGCAGGGTCCGCACCACTGTCCCCAGATGTTGATCACGACAACCTGGCCGGCGAAATCGTCCAGCGACAGCGTGCGGTCCGGGTTCATCAGGTCCGGTCCCGAGATCGGCCCCGGGCGGCCCCGGCCGTCCGGGGGGTCGTAGAAGATGTCGGTCTTGCCGCCCGGTGAGACGAATTCGAAGGTGCCGTTCTGGGCGACGGCGTCGTCGCCGGTGGAGCAGCCGGCGACCAGGACGACCCCGAGGATGACCCCGACCAGCGCGGCCGTCCTCGCGATCACCCGTGTCGGCATGAGCTCAGCGCCCCGCCGGCTCGGCGTAGGAGATGCTCAGCAGCTTCTCGCCCGCATAGGTGAAGGTGGTCAACGAGGCCAGGTTGCACTGGCGCCGGCGCGGATCGTGCGCAAGCCAGGCGCCCTCCACCGACCGACGCAACGTCTCCACCGGCAACTGGTGGCTGACGCAGAGCACCTCGTGGCCTTCGGCCCTGATCCGGGCCCGGTCCAGCGCGGCGGACATCCGGGCCGCGATCTGCTTGTACGGCTCCCCCCACGACGGCGTGAACGGGTTGCGCACCTGCCACCACACCGCCGGGTTCTTCCAGACCCCGTCACCGGGTGAAATGCGTTTTCCTTCAAAGAAATTGGCCGACTCGATGAGGTCGTCGTCGGTGGCCACGGCCAGGTTGTGCCGGGCGGCGACGGGCGCCGCGGTCTCCTGGGCGCGCTGCAGCGGTGAGGCGATCACCGCGACGATGTCGTGACCGGACAGGTAGTCGGCAACGGCCTGCGCCTGTTCACGGCCCCGGTCGGAGAGCCGGTAGCCGGGCAGGCGCCCGTAGAGGATCTTCTCCGGGTTGTGCACCTCACCGTGGCGCATCACGTGCACCTTGGTGACGGGGGCCGCCTCCGGGCCGTTCGCAGCGGTCACCTCAGTCCCCCGGCTCGGTGGCCGCCGCGGCGGCGCGCGCGGCGTCGGGCAGTGCGGCGGCGATCCGCTCGAACGCGGCGTCGTCCAGCGCCGCCGAGACGAACCAGGTTTCGTAGGCGCTGCACGGCGGGTAGATGCCCGCGTCCAGCAGCGCGTGGAAGAACGGCGGGAACCGCCAGGTCTGGCTGGCGCGGGCGGAGGCGAAGTCGGTCACCGGCTCGTCGGTGAAGAACACCGAGAGCATGTTGCCGGCACGCTGGAGCCGGTGGGCCACACCGGCATCGGTGAGCGCGCCGGTGAGCAGGGCCGCCAGCCGGTCGGCGTTGGCGTCCAGCGCGGCATAGGCCGCCGCGTCGGCGTGGCGCAGGGTGGCCAGCCCGGCCGCCATGGCGACCGGGTTCCCCGACAGCGTGCCCGCCTGGTACACCGGGCCCAGCGGGGCCAGTCGTTCCATCACCTCGGCGCGGCCGCCGAACGCGGCCGCGGGGAGCCCGCCGCTCATCACCTTGCCGAAGGTGAACAGGTCGGCATCGACGGGATCGACTCCGTACCAACCACTTCGGCTCACCCGGAATCCGGTCATCACCTCGTCGAGGATGAGCAGTGCGCCGTGCTCGGCGGTGATCCTGCGCAGCGCCGCGTTGTAGCCGGGGGCGGGTGGGACGGTGCCCATGTTGCCCGGGCTGGCCTCGCTGATCACCGCGGCGATCTGGTCACCGAGTTCGGCGAAGGTCTGCTCGACGGCGGCGATGTCGTTGTAGGGCAACACGATGGTGTCGGCGGCGGTGGCGCCGGTGACCCCCGGCGAGGACGGCAGCCCCAGGGTGGCCACCCCGGAGCCGGCGTCGGCGAGCAGGGCGTCGACGTGGCCGTGATAGCACCCGGAGAACTTGACGATCTTGGGCCGGCCGGTGAACCCGCGGGCCAGCCGGACGGCGCTCATCGTGGCCTCGGTGCCCGAGTTGACCAGCCGCACCCGCTGCACCGGTGGCATCCGGTCGATGATCTCGGCGGCCAGCTCCGACTCCGTGGGGGTCGGCGCGCCGAAGGACAGTCCGTGGGCGGCGGCGTCGGTGACGGCGGCCACGACGGCCGGGTGGGCGTGGCCGAGGATCATCGGCCCCCAGGAGCACACCAGATCCACATAGCGGTTGCCGTCGGCGTCGGTGAGCCAGTACCCCTGGGCGGCGGTCAGGAACCGGGGCGTTCCGCCGACCGAGCTGAAGGCGCGCACCGGCGAGTTCACCCCGCCGGGAATCACCTTGCACGCGTCGGCGAACAGTTTGGCCGAAAGATCGGTACCGCTCATGACGACCAGTGTCCCAGCCTCCGGCCACAGGTCGACTACAGGGTGTAGTTGTCCAGGCCGCCCTCAGCCTGCCCTCAGCTCCCCCTCAGGTGGGCGTCAGCGCGAACACCGGGTGGTCGGCGGGGTCGGGCAGCCGGCGGAAGTAGCCGTCGACGGTCTTCCCGGCCTTCTCGCGGTAGGCCCGCAGGATCGGTTCGCGCAGTTCGACCGGGATCTCGGCGGCGCGGTAGCGGACGGCGTCGCCCCCGGCCACCAGGGTGATGTCGGGACGCGCCCGCACGTTCTTCACCCAGGCGGACTCGCCGCGGGTGGACACCAGGTGGCGCGTGGCGTCGACGTCGACGGTGATGACCGGGACCTCCTGGGTGCCCCCGGAACGTCGTGCCACCACCAGGGTGACGGTGCCGGACAGGCCGGTGGCCATGGCGATCCGGTTGAACACCTTGGCGGTGAACCAGGGCGGCTTGAGATAGGCCATGACCTGCAGTCTGGCCGACGCGGCGGCGGGGTGCGACGGGTTTCGGACGAGGGGCATTTCTTGTCGGTGCTTCGAACTAGTGTTCGAGTATGGCGGCAAGAGCGGATCGGGAGGCGGTGCACACCGCGCTCGATGACCTCGAGGCGGCGTTCGACAAGCTGGCCTCGCTGTCGTTCGATGCGCTGACCCCGCGGGAACTGCTGGCCGTGGTGGCCCGCCGCGAGGAGCTGGCGCGCCGGACGCCGGCGGTCGATTATCGACTCCTGCAGCGGCTCTGCACCCAGGCGAGTCCGGCCGAGCTCGGCGGCACCACCATGGCCGGCGTGCTGGCGTCCCGGCTACGGATCAGCAGGTCCGAGGCGCACCGCCGCCTCGATCAGGCCGCCGACCTCGGACCGCGGACCACCCTGACGGGCCAGCCCCTGGAACCGCGCCTGCCGGCCACCGCGGCCGCGCAGGCACGCGGGCAGATCGGCGCCGAGCACGTCCGGATCATCCGTGACTTCTTCGCCGCGCTGCCCCAGCACGTCGACGTTCCGACACGGGAGGCCGCCGAACGGGACCTGGCCCGGTACGCCTGCGACTTCGGGCCCGAGACGTTTCGCCGCGCCGCGCAGCGAATGGCGACGCTGCTCGACCAGGACGGCACCCTGGACGAGAACGACCGGGCGCGCCGGCGGGGCATCACGATCGGCCGCCAGCAGTCCGACGGGATGAGTTCGATCTCGGGCTGGCTGGATCCCGAAGCGCGGGCCTCGCTGGACGCCGTGCTGGCGAAGCTGGCCGCGCCGGGAATGTGTAACCCCGAGGCCGAGAAGCCGCGGGTCTCCGGAACCCCGTCGGAGCAGGAGATCGCCGAGGACACCCGGGATGCGCCACAGCGGGTCCATGACGCCGTGACGGCGGCCTGCCGGGCGGTCCTGGCCGGCGGGGACCTCGGCCAGCGCAACGGCCTTCCGGTGACCATCATGGTCTCGACCACGCTCGCCGAGCTGGAGTCCGCGGCGGGACAGGCCCTCACCGCGGCCGGCACGCTGCTGCCGATGAGCGATGTGATCCGGATGGCCGGCCACGCCCACCACTACCTGACCCTCTTCGACGGCAAGGGCCAGGCCCTGTGGCTGGGCCGTTCCCGGCGGATCGCCTCACCCGCTCAGCGGATCGTGCTGCAGAACCGGGACCGTGGCTGCACGTTTCCCGGCTGCACCGTGCCGGGCTACCTGAGCGAGGCGCACCATCTGGTGGACTGGGCCGACGGCGGGCGCACCGACGTCGATGACATGGCGCTGGCCTGCGGGCCACACAACAGACTGGCGACCACGGGCGGGTGGACCACCCGCCGTCGCCGAGACGGCCGAATCGAGTGGATACCCCCACCGGGTGTCGACCACGGCCAGGCCCGGGTCAACGAATACCACCACCCGGAGAACCTGCTGGCCCCCGACGACCGGACCGGCGAAGACGGGAGCGACGACGACGGGACCGGCGACGACGGGACCGGCGACGACGGGACCGGCGACGACGGCTGAGCCCGGTCCGCCGGGCCACACCGCGGTACGCGGGCCGGCCGCCGGCCACGCCTTGAGCCAACGACCGTCGACGGCCACCCCTTGAGCCGACGGTCGTCGAACGAGTTGGATGGGGGCATGCAACTCCCCCAATGGCTCGCACGGTTCAACCGGCATGTCACGAACCCGATCCAGCGGATCTGGGCGGGGTGGGCGCCGTCGATGGGCATCCTCGAACACGTGGGTCGCAAGTCCGGCAAGCCCTACCGCACGCCGTTGACGGTGTTCTCCACCGACGAGGGCGTGGCGATCCTGCTGACCTACGGCCCCGACCGCGACTGGCTGAAGAACATCACCGCTGCCGGCGGCGGGCGGATGAAGCGCGGCGGCCGCACGTTCGCGGTGTCCGACCCGCGGATGGTGACCAAGGCCGAGGCCGCCCCGCACGTCACCGGGCTGGGCCGGTTCTTCTTCGGCCGGCTGCCGTTCGACAACGCGGTCCTGCTGCGCCGGACCTGACCGGACCCGGTCGCCGGCAGGGCGGAACGCGCCGAGGTTCCCGACGGCCCCGAGGGTCGGGCCGGCACCCGATCGCCGATCACGCAACCGGGTGCTTGCGTTGGTGCTCGCCCGTTTCGACCACCGGATCGACGGCCGCGGGTTCGGCCGGCGGCGGCGACGTGATCCGGTGGCGGCGCAGCCGGTTGGCGTTTCCGACCACCGACAGCGACGACATGGCCATGGCGGCCGCGGCGATCATCGGCGACAGCCGCCACCCCAGGAACGGGTAGAGCGCGCCGGCCGCGATCGGAATACCGACGGCGTTGTAGATCAGGGCGAAGAACAGGTTCTCCCGGATGTTGCGCATGGTGGCGCGCGAGAGCGTGACGGAGTTGACCACACCGGCCAACGACCCCGAAATGAGGGTGATGTCGGCCGCCTCGATCGCGACGTCGGTACCCGTGCCGATCGCCAGTCCCACGTCGGCCTGCGCCAACGCGGGCGCGTCGTTGATGCCGTCACCGACCATCCCGACCCGGCGCCCCTCGGCCTGAAGCCGGCGAATCTCGTCGGCCTTGTGCTCCGGCAGCACCTCGGCAAGCACCCGCGTGATCCCCACCTGACGGGCAACCGCGGCCGCGGTGCGGGCGTTGTCGCCGGTGATCATCACGACCTCCAGGCCGAGCTGCTGCAGCGCGGCGATCGCGGCCACGGAATCGTCCTTGACCGTGTCGGCCACCGCGACCACACCGGCCGGCCGCCCGTCGACGCCGACCAGGATCGGCGTCTTCCCGTCCGCCGACAGTCGGGCCCCGATCTCCCCGAGTTCGGTGGCGTCCACGCCCTCCTCGGCGAGCAGCCGGGCCGTCCCGACGAGCACGCGGTGACCGGCTGCGGTTGCGCGCACCCCCTTGCCGGTGACCGAAGCGAAGTCGCGGGTTGTGGGCACGGCGATGCCCCGCTGCCGGGCCGCCGCCACCACGGCAGCGGCCACCGGATGTTCGCTGTCGGCCTCGGCCGCAGCCACCAGGCCGAGGAGCTCGTCCTCCGGCATGGCCCCGACAGGGACGACGTCGGTGAGTGTCGGCCGGCCGGCGGTGATGGTCCCGGTCTTGTCCAGCACGATCGTGTCGAGCCGGTGGGCGGTCTCCAGGGCCTCGGCCGAGCGGATCAGCACGCCCGCCCGTGCGCCCTTGCCGGTTCCCACCATGATCGACAACGGCGTGGCCAGGCCCAGCGCGCAGGGGCAGGCGATGATCAACACCGCGACGGCCGATACCAGCGCCAGGGTCAGGGCGGGCGCCGGGCCGGCGACGAACCAGAGCACGAAGGTGACCACCGCGATGGCGATGACCACCGGAACGAAATATCGGGAAATCGCGTCGGCGAGCCGCTGGATCGGCGCCTTGGACGCCTGCGCCTGCTGCACCATCCGGATGATCTGCGCCAGCATGGTGTCGGCACCGACCTTGGCGGCACGCACACGCAACGATCCGGTGGTGTTGACCGTGGCGCCGATGACCATGTCACCGGCGTGCTTGGTCGCCGGCATCGACTCGCCGGTCACCATCGACTCGTCCACCGCGGACTGCCCCGACAGCACCGCGGCGTCGACCGGGATCTTCTCGCCCGGCCGGATCACGATCTCGTCGCCGACCACGACCTCGTCGACCGGAACCTCCACCTCGCCGCCGTCGCGGACCACCCGGGCGGTGCGGGCCTGAAGCCCCAGCAGGGCGCGGATGGCCTCACCGGTACCCGCCTTGGCGCGCGCCTCCAGCAGCCGGCCGAGCATGATGAGGGTGAGGATCACACCGACCGCTTCGTAGTACACCTCCCGCAGGCCTTCGGGCAGCAGCCCCGGGGCCAACGTGACGAACAGGCTGTAGCCGAACGCGGCCGTCGTGCCGAGCGTGACCAAGCTGTTCATGTCGGCGCTGCGGTGGCGCAGTGCCAGCCACCCGGTGCGGTGAATCGGCCACCCCGTGTAGAACATCACCGGTGTGATCAGCGCCAGCTGCACCCAGTGGTTGAGCAGCAGGGGCGGCACCCAGTCCGGCGCCCGCAACAGGGTATGCGCCATCATCGCGATCAGCACCGGAGTGGTCAGCACCGCGCCGACGATGAAGCGCCTGGTCAGATCGGTGATCTCGGCTCGCTGTTCGGCGGCCCGGGCGGCTTCGGCGTCCGCGGCCGACTCCGAACGAGTCCCGGACCTGCCGGCGGTGGGGGGAGCCGCCGCCCCGGCCGTGCCCGCCCCCCTGGCTGCCCCGTCGCCGTGGCCGTTCGGGGTGACGACCAACGTGCCGTGCACCATGTTCATACCGCAGGCGAACCCGAAGGAGCCCGACCGCTCCGGGGTGAAGCGCACCGTCGTGTGCCGATGCGCGGGCAGGTTGGCCGAGAGCCGCAGGTCCGGGAAGACCACCTGCGATGTGCAGTCGCCGCCTTCTCGCCGGTCGAAGTCGATCTCCACCGGAACGCCCTGGTGCACTTTCACAACGTCGGGGCTGTATCCGCCCTGCACCAAGACGCTGACCCGCTGGACGCCCTCGCTCAGCTCGGCGCGCGCGGCCCGTCGTGGAGCGAAGAAGAACCAGCCCAGGCCGACGACCGCCGCCACCGCGATCGCTACGACAACACCGTCAATCCCCGTCATGACACGTTCCTCGGATTCGTGGCCGTCGACTCGGCCTCCGCGGGTCGATCGCCCACCACCATACCCCCAGGGGGTAACTGACATCCACGGGTCTGCGCCGGCTGGGATGAAGTTCTCCGAGGGGATGCTGCGCGAAGCCGCGCCTAGGCAGACACGGCGCGCGAGCGCCTAGGCAGACACGGCGCGCGAGCGCCTATACGGCCACGGGCCGGGAGCGCCTAGACAGCCACGGCACGCAGGGCGGCGGGCAGGCTCGGCAGGAAGTGGCGCACCGCGAACGCGCGGATGTCCTCGGCACTCTCCAGCGGCTGCAGGCCGGGCAGCAGCAGCGCCATCAGCGCGTAGCGCAGAATCGTGTCGGCGAGTTCGGCGACCGCCGGGGCCCCGACCTTCCCGGCGAACCCCGGCGGGAAGATGACGTGCAGTGCGGTGACGATGCGGGCGACCGCCGCCGCATAGTGCTCGCGTGCGAGTTCCAGTGCCAGCTCGGGTTCGTCGGTGATCATCCGGTTGAGCACCCGGTGCCCACGGAACTTGACGATCGCCAGGGTGAAGGCCTCCACGTAGAGGTCGGTGGCCGGCCCCACACCCTTGAGTTCCTCGGCGATGTCGGTGCACAGCACGGCGTTCTCGCGGTCGATGACGGCCGCCACGAGCTCGTCGCGGCCGGCGAAGCGCCGGTAGATGGTGGTGCGGCTGACCTTGGCCCGCCGGGCGACCTCATCGAGGGCGACGCGGCGGAACCCGCGCCGGGAGAACTCGACGACGGCGGCGTCGAGGATGGCGGTGGTGGCCGCGTCCGGATCTGCGGCCGGGTGCTCCGCTATGGCCGCACCCCTTCGCGCCGGAACCCTGCAAGCGCAATACCGTTGTAGCGCAACGACATCGGCAGGCTATTCCAGACCCAGTTGACCGGCGCCGAGCGCCAGAACGCGGCGAAGCGCCGGTAGCGGCGCTCCTGCCGGTCGGTCCAGGGCAGGTGCAGCATCGCCCGGGCCTGCGGCGGGAGCCCCCCGGTGGTCAGGAAGGCCGCCAGCGGGTTGAACAACGGGGCGACCAGTTTCCACAGCAGCGGGGAGACACCCTTGGGCCTCGGGAAGCCCTTGGTGACGTAACCGACGCTGTAGGTGGCGCTGGGGTGGGCGGTGACGACGTCGTCGAGCATGTGCTGCCAGTACTTCTCGAAGTCGGCATAGGTCTGCGGCATCGGGCGGTCGCTGACGCCGTAGCGGCGGTACCAGGTCTTCGACTCGGCGTACATCTGTTCCTTCTCGGCGTCGGTGAGCCGTTTGACGAACGTGTCGGCGAAGTAGAAGACCTGGTCCAGGAACGTGGCGTGCGCCCAGAAATAGGTGTCGGGATCCAGGGCGTGGTACCGGCGGGGGGTACCCGCGGCGTATTCGGCGGGCAGCTCGCCCTTGATGTCGTGGTGGAAGTCGCGCACCTGCGGGCCGGCGTTGTTGTCGGGCGAGCCGTAGACGGTGCGGAAGATCGGCGGCAGCGAGCGCTTGATGCGGGCCGCGGTGTCGGCGAAGAACACCGAGTGGTCGTAGACGCCCTGGCCCAGGTCGGCCAGCGTCAGCTGCAGCACGCCGGGCCGCGGGCCGATCAGGAACATCCGGTTGTCCCCGAAATAACGCCAGATCAGCGAGTGCCCGTCCAGCGGTGCGGCATCCGACTGCGGTTCTACCTGCGCCAACTCCGTCATGCGGAACAGTGTTACAAATTTTGCACTCTGTACCAAGCGGCCGTGACCGGGATCACCCGCGACGAGCCTTGTGCCGCCGGGCCTACCGGAAACGCCGCAACCGCAGGCTGTTGGCGACCACCAGCACCGACGACATCGCCATCGCGGCCCCGGCGATCATCGGGTTCAGCAGCCCGAAGGCCGCCAGCGGGATCGCTGCGGTGTTGTAGGCGAACGCCCAGAACAGGTTCTGTTTGATCACCCGTAGCGTGCGCGCCGAGAGCCGCAGTGCGGTCGGGACGGCACGCAGGTCACCGCGCACCAGGGTGACGTCCCCGGCCTCGATGGCGGCGTCGGATCCGGTACCCATGGACATCCCGATGTCGGCGGTGGCCAGGGCCACCGAATCGTTGACCCCGTCGCCGACCATCGCCACGCGCCGGCCCTCGTCCTGCAGCCGGCGCACCACATCGGCCTTGCCGGTGGGCAGCACGCCGGCGATCACCTGGTCCGTGCCGATCCCGACCTCACCGGCCACCCGCCGCGCGACCGCGGGGGTGTCGCCGGTGAGCAGCACCGGTGTCAGACCCATCGACGACAGGTCGGCGATGGCCGCGGCGCTCGTGGACTTGACCTGGTCGGAGAGCCGCAGCACACCACGCACCGCCCCGCCCCACACCACCTCGACGCCGGTGAACGGGGCGCCGGAGCCGGCGTGGGATTCGCGGGTGACCCGCACCGGGGTCCCGTCGACGACCCCGGAGACGCCCACCCCGGGTTCGTTGGTGAAGTCGGCCACGCCGGCCAGCGCCAGACCGCGCTGCCGGGCGGCGGCGACGATCGCCGCGGCGACCGGGTGCTCGGAACCGGCTTCCACGGCGGCCGCGCGGGCCAGCACCACATCGGCGTCCTCGCCGGGCTCGGCGAGGACATCCGAGACCGACATCGCGCCGGTGGTCACCGTCCCGGTCTTGTCGAACACGACGGTGTCGATGCCCGTGACGGTCTCCAGCACCTGCGGATCCTTGATGAGAACACCGAGTTGGGCGCCGCGGCCGGTACCGACCAGGATGGCCGTCGGGGTGGCCAGGCCCAGCGCGCAGGGGCAGGCGATGATCAGCACCGCGACCGCGGCGGTGAACGCGGCCGACACCGACCCGCCGAACAGCAGCCAGCCCGCCAGCGTCAACACGGCCACCGTCAGCACCGCGGGGACGAACACCGCCGAGACCCGGTCGGCGAGGCGCTGGATCGACGCCTTGCCGTTCTGCGCCTCGGCGACCATGGCACCCATCCGCGCCAGCTGGGTGTCTGCGCCGACCCTGGTCGCCCGCACCACGACGCGGCCGTAGGTGTTCAGCGCGCCCCCGAGCACCGCGTCGTCGGGACCCACGTCCACCGGCACGGACTCGCCGGTCATGGCCGAGGTGTCCAGCGCCGACGCGCCGTCGACGACGACGCCGTCGGTGGCCACCCGCTCGCCCGGCCGGACCACGAACTCGTCGCCGACCGCCAACTCGCCGACCGGGACACGCACCTCGGCTCCGTCGCGCAGGACGGCGGCGTCCTTGGCGCCCAGCGACAACAGCGCCCGCAGCGCCGCTCCCGCCGAGCGTTTCGCCCGCGCCTCCGCGTAGCGGCCGGCCAGCAGGAAGACCGTGACCGCGGCGGCCACCTCGAAGTAGACATGCCCACCGGACCCGGACGCCACGGCCACGATCGACCAGCCGAAGGCGGCCAGGGTGCCCAACGACACCAGGGTGTCCATCGTCGACGCGCCGTGGCGCGCGTTGCGCAGCGCGGCGACGTGGAACGGCGATCCGCCCCAGGCCACGATCGGCGCGGTCAGCGCCAGCACCAGCCACTGCCAGCCGGGGAACTGCCAGGCCGGGATCATCGACAGCGCCACCACGGGAACCGCGAGCAGCGCCGAGCCGATCAGCCGGGGACGCAGCGCGTCGCGCGGGACCTCCCCGTCGCCCTCACCGGGCTCGAGCAGCGGTGACGCGTGGTAGCCCACCGATTCGACGGCGTCGAGAAGGTCCTGGGTCGAGGTGCGGTCGTCGTGTTCGACGTGGGCACGCTCCACCGCGAAGTTGACCGTGGCACGCACGCCCTCGAGCCGATTCAGGCCACGTTCCACCCGGGTGGCGCAGGACGCGCAGGTCATCCCGTCCAGACGCAGATCGGTCATCGTCATGCCGGCCAATATACCCCCATGGGGTATAGACGGGAAGGGCTTCCCCGGACCCTTTCGGCTCCGTCAGCGCCGAGGAGTCTCGCGGCGCCACCGCGCCACGGCCACCACCGCGACCACTGCGGCCACCGTCACCAGCAGCAGCGTCAACAGCAGCAGCGGCGGATCCCACACCAGCGATGTGGTCGGCGGCTGCCCGTCCACCACCGGGGCGACCTCGACGGCAGAGACCACGCGCAGCCCGGCCAGCACCGCGGCCACCGCCACCATCAGGGCCGCGGCCAACTCGACCGCGGCCCGCCGTCCGGGGGTCACGCCGTGTCGTCCGGGGTGTCGTCCCGGGTGCTGTTCTGGGGGCCGGAGCCCTGCCCCACCAGCGGGGTCAGCGCCTCCCGCAACGCGCGATCGCGCCGGGCCCAGGCCTGGGCGGTGCGTCCGCCGGACAGCCGCAACCCGATCCCGGTGCGCCCGCGCGGCACCCCGGTCAGCTCGCCCAGCGCCCGGGCCGACTGCCACTTCGGTGCGCCCCCGGTGTCGGTCGGCACATCGGCGGGGGCGGCGGGGGCCCCGGCCTGCCCGTCGGACTCCCCGGTGTCCGCCTGCGCGTCCAGACCGGCCTTCTTCATCGCCCGGTCGGCCAGCGCGTTGCTGCGCTTGAGCACCCGGTTGTCGTAGTAGCTGCGGATTCCCTCGGGCGCGGGCGGGTAGATCTTGACGATGTCCGCGACGGGCGTCTTCTCCGTGCCCTGCCGCAACGTCTCGGCGGTCAGTTCCACCGACGTGTGGATACGGGCGGCCTTGACCTGCAATGCGACGAACCCCGAGACCAGCACCAGAAACGCCGCGGGCACCACCCACTGCACGCCCACGCCGCTGCTGACCTGGATGAGGATCATCGCCAGCGCCGCCGCCGGGCCGGACAGCAGCCAGTACCAGCTGGCGCCGTTCTCGGCGTAGAGCACCTCGGGCGCGGCACCCGTCGGGGTGGTGTCGGGCTCAGCCATCGGTACCCGGTTCGAGCTCGCCGGCCTGTTCGTCGAACCACTGCGACGCGGCCGGACGCACCAGCGCCAGCGCCCCGCCCAGGATCGGCACCAGCGCCACCACCGCCAGCAGGTGGGTGCCGACGAAGAGCGCCAACACCACGACCAGCACCACGACGAGCACCGACAACGCCAGGGTGGCCCGCCGGAAACGGGGGTCACCGGAGCGCGTGCGCACCGCCAGGAAGGCCAGCCCGCCCGCGGCCAGCACGCACAACACGCCGGCGCCGCGGTAGAGCGTCAGGCGGTCCCGGATGGTCTGGTCATCGACCGTGTCCTCCGCCATCCGGCGCACCGTGTCGAAATCCAGCATCGCCGAGAGCAGCCCACCCACGGCGAGTACCGCCGCACCGATCACCAACAGCCAGAACGCCACCGAGACGGATCGGGGCCGGGGGGAGGTCGAAGCGGGTGGGGTCATATCCGGGCCAGCCTAACGGTCGGCGCGCCCGCCGCGGGCGCGGGTGACGAACTGGAGCCCACCGGACGCTCACCGGGTGAAATACGCGGTGGCGTCCTTGAGGTGCAGCAGCACGATCCCGCCCACGATCAGCACCGCACCGACGATGCCGGTGGCCGCGTAGATCAGCGCGGTCACCGGGGGACGCTCGACCCGGAACAGGTCGGTGCCCACCGACACGATCGCGGCCACCCCGCCGGCGGTCAGCACCGTGCGGGCCCAGCGGTAGCCACCCCGCAGCAGCATCAGGAACGTCGCCACGACGACCGCGAGGACGACGACGAACACCCCGGAGAGCACGCGCAGGATCGGGGCCATGGGCTCCGGCGGCGCGATGACCGCGTCGACGACATAGCCCGCGACCAGCAGCACCAGCGCCACCACCCACAGCCAGAACCCGGTGACCACGTCGGCGGGCCGGTCCGGCCGCGGCGACGTGGGCTCGACCGGCGCCGTCACGCGATCCAGCCGGCGGCCTGCGCCGCCCAGTAGGTCAGCACGATGTCGGCTCCGGCGCGGCGGATCGACGTCAGCGTCTCCAGGGCGGCCGCGGGGCCGTCGATCCAGCCGTTGGCCGCCGCGGCGCTGATCATCGCGTACTCCCCCGAGACCTGGTAGGCGGCCACCGGCACCGAGGCCACGTCCGCGGCCGCGCGCACCACGTCCAGATAGGCCATCGCCGGCTTGACCATCACCATGTCGGCGCCCTCGTCGATGTCCAGGGCGATCTCGCGTACCGCCTCCCGGGCGTTGCCGGCGTCCTGCTGATAGGTCCGCCGGTCGCCCTGCAGGCTGGAGCCCACCGCCTCGCGGAACGGGCCGTAGAAGGCCGAGGCGAACTTGGCAGCGTAGGCCAGGATCGCCACGTCGGCGAACCCCGCGGCGTCCAGTCCGTCGCGGATGGCGGCGACCTGACCATCCATCATGCCGCTGGGCCCCACCACGTGGGCTCCCGACTCTGCTTGTGCCACTGCGAGTTTGACGTACTGCGCGTTGGTCTGGTCATTGTCGACCCGGCCGTGCTCGTCGAGCACCCCGCAGTGGCCGTGCTCGGTGAACTCGTCGAGGCAGGTGTCGGCCATCAGCACCGTGGCGTCACCGAGGTCGGCCGCCAGGTCCCGAAGTGCGACGTTGAGGATCCCCTCGGGATCCAGCCCGACCGAGCCGCAGTCGTCCTTGTCCTCCTCGCGGGGCACACCGAAGAGCATCAACCCGCCGACCCCGGCGGAGACGGCCTCGGCGGCGGCCCGGCGCAGCGAGTCACGGGTGTGCTGCAGCACCCCCGGCAGCGACGAGATGGGCCGCGGTTCGCCGATACCGTCGGCGACGAACATCGGCAGCACCAGATGCCTTGGTGCAAGCGTTGTCTCGGCAACCAACCGGCGCATCGCCGGGGTCGAACGCAGCCGACGCGGACGGTGCCTGGGGAAAGTCACGTCGTCAAGTATGCCCGGCTACCGGCGGCGGCTCTTCTTGCGCGGCGGCGGCAGGGCACCCTCGGCGCGCAGCCGGGCGGCGTGCTCGGCCAGGGCCTCGACCAGCGGGCCGACCGCGGCGGTGTCGGGCTGCACGTCCACCCGCAGACCGAACTCGGCGGCGGTCTCGGCGGTCTTGGGCCCGATGCAGGCCACGATGGTGCGCGCGTGCGGCTTCCCGGCGATCCCCACCAGGTTGCGCACCGTCGAGCTGGAGGTGAAGCACACCGCGTCGAACCCGCCGGTCTTGATCATCTCGCGGGTGTGCGCGGGCGGCGGCGCGGCGCGCACGGTCCGGTACGCGGTGACGTCCTCGATCTCCCAGCCCCGTTCCCGCAGCCCCTCGGCCAGCGTCTCGGTGGCGATATCCGCCCGCGGCAGCAGCACCCGGTTGACCGGATCGAAAACGTCGTCATAGGGCGGGAACTCGTCGAGCAGCCCGAGCGAGGACTGCTCCCCGGACGGGACCAGCTCGGGGCTGATACCGAAGGCGCGCACCCGGTCGGCGGTGGCCTCCCCGACGCAGGCGATCTTCACCCCGGAGAAGGCGCGCGCATCCAGCCCGAACTCGCCGAACTTCTCCCACACGGCGCGGACGGCGTTGGTGGAGGTGAACACCACCCACTGGTAGCGGCCGTCCACCAGACCCTTGACGGCCCGCTCCATCTGAGCGGGGCTGCGCGGGGGCTCCACGGCGATGGTGGGCACCTCGATCGGCAGCGCCCCGTGGCCGACCAGCCGCTCGCTCATCTCACCGGCCTGGTCCTTGGTGCGCGGCACCAGCACGGTCCAGCCGTACAGGGCGCGGCTCTCCCACCAGTTCAGCTTGGCCCGGTGCGACACCGTCTTGCCGATGGTGACCACGAGCGACCCGGTCAGCGGGCCGGCCGGGTCGTTGCCGCCGATCGCGGCACGGTCGGTCAGCCCGCCCAGCGTGGTCTCCACGCTGCGCTGCGCGCAGGTGGTGCCCTGGGCGGTCACCACGCACGAGGTGGACTCCGAGAGCCCGAACTCGACCAGCGTGCGCGCGGCGTCGGCGAGGTGCTGGGGGGTGGCGTGCAGGATCAGCGGGCCGGGCGCGGCGGCCAGCGCGGCCCAGTCGACCTCGGGGGCGCGCACGTCGGCGACGGTGTGTGCCGACCCCAACGGCAACCCGGCGTAGGTCGGGACCGCGGTGGTCGCGGGCAGGCCGGGCACGATCTCGAACACCAGCTGGGTGCGGGCCACGGCGTTGACCTCGGCCAGCACCGCGTCCAGCGACAGCGGGTCGCCGGCGACGAGGCGGACCACGTCGCAGCCCTGCTTGGCCTCGGCGACCAGCAGCTTGGCCACCTCGGCAGGCTCGCCCAGCGCCGGGCGGATGTCGGGGCCGACGGACACCACCGGCGGCGCGGTGGCGTCGGCGGCGGGCGTGTTGTCGCCGGCGTCCGCGTCCTGCTTGGGCGCCGGGGCCGGCCCGGACGCCGGGGGCAGTTCCGAACCGACGACCGCGAGCACCGGCTCGGGCACGTCGGGGTCGGTGAACACCAGCGAGGCGTGGGCCAACACCGCTTTCGCCCGGGCGGTCAGCAGGCCCGGGTCACCCGGGCCCGAGCCCACGAACGTGATGCGTCCCGGCTTAGCCTTGCGGCCTCGCCCACCAGCCTGGCCAGTCATCTATGACTCCTGCTCTCATCGCGTGTCGGTGGCCGATATGAGCTCGCGCGCACCCAGCTCGAACAACTCCGCGGCCACCGAGAGCCCCAGCTCTGCGGCCTGCCCGGGAGTCCCGACGCCGGACGCGCGGATCACGTCGGATCCGTCCACCGCCGCCACGCAGCTGCGCAGCGACAGCTCGTCGAAGACGCGGCCGTCCTCATCGATCGACTCGACCACCTCGGCGATCGCGCCCACCGGTGCGGTACAACCCGCCTCCAGCTCGGCCAGCAGGGCTCGCTCCGCGGTGACCGCGGCCCGGGTGTCGGCGTCGTCGAGCTGCGCCAACAGTTCCACCAGGTCGCTCTCACCGGCACGGCACTCGATCGCCAACGCCCCCTGCGCCGGGGCCGGCAACATCTGCACCGGCTCCAGCGTCTCGGTGACGGCGTCGAGGCGTCCGATCCGGGCCAATCCCGCCCGGGCCACCACGACGGCGTCGAGATCGCCGCTGCTTACCCTGTTCAACCTGGTATCTAGGTTGCCTCGTAGGGGGCGGATTTCCAAACCGAGACCCAGTGCTCTAAGCTGTGCCGCCCGCCGCGGGCTGGAGGTGCCCACCACCGAGCCGGCCGGCAACTCGCCGAGCACCAGCCCGTCGCGGGCGACCAGCGCATCGCGCGCGTCGGCGCGCACCGGCACCGCGGCGATCGCGAAGCGGGCGTCGGGGGCGGTGGGCAGGTCTTTGTAGCTGTGCACCGCGACGTCGACCCGGTTGTCGTCGATGGCTTCGCGCAGCGCGGCGGTGAACACACCGATGCCGATCTCGGCCACCGGGGCCGCCGAGCGGTCCCCCTCGGTGCTGATGATCACCAGCTCGGCGGCGTGGCCGTGGGCGATCAGGGCGTCCCGCACGGTTCCGGCCTGGGTCTTGGCCAGCAGGCTGCCGCGGGTGCCGATCCGGATCACGTCTGTCTTCGGGGTCGGGGGCGCCAAATGGGCTACTCGGGCTGCTCGGCGGCGCGGTCGGGCTGTGCGTCGATCATCGGCAGCTCGCCGGCGGTGGCGACGGCGTCCACCGCGTGGGGGTCGAGTTCGAACAGCTCGCGCAGCGCCTCGGCGTAGCTGTCGCCGCCCGGCGCGCTGGCCAGCTGCTTGACCCGCACGGTCGGGGCGTGCAGCAGCTTGTCGACCACCCGCCGAACCGTCCTGGCCACCTCGTCGCGCTGGGTGAGGTCCAGGCCCGGCAACCGGTTCTCCAGCCGCAGCAGCTCGGACTCCACGACGTCGGCGGCGCGTTGACGCAGCGCGGTGACGGTGGGCGTGACCTCGGCCATCCGCTGCCCGGCCAGGTAGGTGGCCACCTCGGTGGCCACGATCTGGCGGGCCGCCTCGGCGTCGGTGGCCGCCGCCCGGGCCGACGGTTCACGCTGGATGCGCTCCATGTCGACCACCCAGACGCCGGGCAGACCGGAGACGGCGGGGTCGACGTCACGCGGCATGCCCAGGTCGCAGACGATCAGCGGGCGTTCCTCCTCGCCGATGACCGTGCGCTGGGCCAGGGCGTGGTGCATGTCGGCCAGCGACACCACGGGCCGCACCGCACCGGTGCTGCTGACGACGACGTCGGCCGCGGTCAGCGCGCGCGGCAGATCGTCGAGGCCCAGCGCGTGGGCGGTGACGCCCTGCCCGGTCAGGTTCTCGGCCAGCCGCTGGGCACGGGGCAGGGACCGGTTGACGACGTAGACGGTGTCGATCCCGGCGCGGACCAGGTGCGCGGCGGTCAGCGCGCCCATGGAGCCGGCGCCGATGACCGCGGCCGAGCGTCCCGCCAGGCCCTCCAGGCGGGTGCCCGCCATGGTCAGCGCCACCGAGACCACCGAGGCCCCGGCCGCGTCGATGCCGGTCTCGCTGTGCACCCGCTTGCCCACCGACAGCGCCCGCTGCGACAGTTCGTGCAGGGTGCGCCCGACGGTGCGGTTGGCCTCGGCGGAGGCATAGGCGCGGCGCACCTGGCCCAGCACCTGCTGTTCGCCGATGACCAGCGAGTCCAGCCCGGAGGCCACCGAGAACAGATGCTCGACGGCGGCCTCGGCGTAGCGGACGTAGGCGAATTTGGTCAGGTCGCCCATCGACATGCCCGAGTGGTCGGAGAGCACCTGGCCGATCGCCGAGAGCCCGGCGTGGAAGGCCTCGACCACCGCGTACACCTCGACGCGGTTGCAGGTCGACAGCACCATGGCCTCGGTGACCAGCGGCGACTGCAAGAGTTCGTCGACGATCTTGGCCTGGTCGGCCTCGTCGGTGGACAGCTGCTCCAGCACGGACACCGGCGCGCTGCGATGCGAAACCCCGAACAGCAGCACGCTCACGGCTTGTTCACCTGGCCTGCTCCCTTGCGTTCACGGGTGAGGGTTTGGACTCTCAACGTTAGTCGTTTGTCAGCTGGGCTACCAAATTGCGGTGCGGATTCAGTTATCGATTTCAGTTATCGATCTAGTGGGCGGCCAGATCCGCCCGCAGCCGCGGCTCGTCGATCTCCCAGTAGCTGTGCTCCACACCGTCGAGCAGCACCACCGGCAGCCGGTCGCCGAACTCCGCGCGCAGCGCGCTCTGCCCGGCGCGGGCGGCCTCGTCGACGTCGGTGGTGTGCAGGTCGAAATCGAGTTCGGTGGCCAGTTCGGCCAGCCGGGCGCGCGCGGTCAGACAGATTCCGCAGCCCTGTCGTGTCAGCAATGTCACCTGTGCCCGGCTCACCCGGATGAGTGTGGCACTTGACTAGTGTTGGTCGCGAACGGACCCGGATCCCTCGCCGCGGGTGAGTCTTCGGGCCGACAGGATTCAGCAGGAGGGGTTGGATGGCGGGGCCGGAACCCGATCAGGTCCAGATGCCTGCAGGTGAGGCGAGCGCGGAGCGCGCGCTGGAGGACCTGGCCGAGACTGACTCGGGGGCGGATGCTGGAGCCGATTCTGGGGGTGCCTCGGGGACCGAACCGGAATCCGGCGCCGCTCCTCCGCCGGCCGACCTGACCGCCGCGGCGTTCTTCGACGTCGACAACACGCTGGTGCAGGGTTCCTCGCTGGTCCATTTCGCCCGCGGCCTGGCCGCGCGCAAGTTCTTCACCTACCGCGATGTGCTCGGCTTCATCTACGCGCAGGCCAAGTTCCAGCTCACCGGCCGGGAGAACAGCGACGACGTCGCCGAGGGGCGGCAGAAGGCGCTGGCGTTCATCGAGGGCCGTTCCACCGCCGAGCTGGTGGCCGTCGGCGAGGAGATCTACGACGAGATCATCGCCGACAAGATCTGGCCGGGCACCCGCGCGCTGGCCCAGATGCACCTCGACGCCGGCCAGCAGGTCTGGCTGGTGACGGCGACGCCCTACGAGCTGGCCGCCACCATCGCCCGCCGGCTGGGCCTGACCGGGGCGCTGGGCACGGTGGCCGAGTCGGTGGACGGGGTGTTCACTGGGAGGCTGGTCGGCGAGATCCTGCACGGCGCCGGCAAGGCGCACGCGGTGCGGGCGCTGGCCATCCGGGAGGGCCTGAACCTGCGCCGGTGCACCGCCTATTCGGACAGTTACAACGACGTTCCGATGCTGACCCTGGTCGGCACCGCCGTGGCCATCAACCCCGACGCCGACCTGCGCGATGTCGCACGGGAGCGGGGGTGGGAGATCCGCGATTTCCGCACCGCGCGCAAGGCCGCCCGCATCGGTGTGCCCTCGGCGCTGGCACTGGGCGCGGCCGGAGGGGCGCTGGCCGCCATCGCGTCTCGACGCCGCTGACCCAGCGTCTCGACGCCGCTGACCCAGCGTCTCGGCGCCGCTGAGTCGGGCACCGTCACCGCTGTTGGTAGGCTCCGCCGCAGCTACCACTGCAAAGGACCCACCACCAGTCATGGCCATTGCCGAAGACATCATCGGGACCCACTACCGGTACCACGACCACTTCAAGGTCGGTCGCGAGAAGATCCGCGAGTTCGCCAAGGCGCTCAAGGACGACAATCCGGTGCACTACGACGAGAAGGTGGCCGCCGAGGCCGGCTATTCGTCACTGCCGGCCACCCTGACGTTCATCGCCGTCGCCGGCCGCCGCGTCCAGCTGGAGATGTTCAAACGCTTCGACGTGGGCATCAACCTGGCCCGCGTCATCCACCGGGACCAGAAACTGCAGTTCCACCGGCCCATCGTCGCCGGTGACGAGCTGTACTTCGACAGCTACCTGGACTCGGTGCTGCAGTCGCACGGGACCATCATCTCCGAGCTGCGCAGCGAGGTGACCGATGCCGAGGGCAAGCCGGTGCTGACCTCGGTGGTGACCATGATCGGCGAGGCGATCAGCGACGAGCACACCGATGCGCAGGTCGCGGCGATCGCGTCGAGGATCGCCGGGCCCTAGCCGAGCCCTGTACGCGGGGCTCAGCCGAAGAACATGTTCCGCCGGCCGGCCAGCATCTGGTAGAGCGTCTGCTGGATGGTCTCGCGGACCTGGTCGGTCAGCTCGAAGGTGACCATCGGGTCGTCGGCGGCGCCCTCGCCGTAGTCCGAGGTGGAAATCGGGGTGCCGAACCGGATGTGCCACTTCGACGGCAGCGGGATCAACCCGGCGGGCCCGGCCAGCGGGAACAACGGCGTCACCGGGAAGTACGGCAGCCCGAGCACCCGTGCGAGCAGCTTCACGTCGGCCAGCATCGGGTAGATCTCCTCGGAGCCCACGATCGAGCAGGGCACGATCGGGGCCCCGCTGTGCAGCGCCGCCGAGACGAATCCGCCGCGGCCGAACCGCTGCAGCTTGTAGCGGTCCGAGAACTTCTTGCCCAGCCCCTTGTAGCCCTCGGGGAACACCGCGGTCAGCTCGCCGTTGGCCAGCAGCCGGTGCGCGTCGGCCGTGCACGCCATGGTGTGGCCGGCCTTGCGCGCCGCCTGCCCCATCACCGGCATGTCGAACACCATGTCGGCGGCCAGCAGCCGCAGGTCTCGATGCGCCGCGTGGTGGTCGTGCACCGCCACCGAGAGCATCAGCCCGTCGAACGGCAGCACACCCGCGTGGTTGGCCACCACCAGCGCCGCGCCGCTCTCCGGCAAGTTCTCGATGCCGCTGACCTCCACCCGGAACCACGAGTTGAAGAAGAACCTCAGCAAAGGGAGGAAGACGGCGTTGTTGAGGTGGGGATCGAAGCCGAACTCGTCGACGACGTAGTCGCCGGCCAGTCGCTTTCGGACGAACTCGGCGACCGCGGCGATCTTCACGGCCAGTTCGGTGGGCGGCTCCTCGCCCGCCGCCGACGAACCGAACGCGCCGCGGTGGGTGTCCATCTCCCGAACGACCGCCGCGATCTGCTCGGGCGAGGCTCCGCCGTCGGGCTCCGACATCAGCGAGGGATGGCGCCGCGCGGCCTCGGCGCGCTGGCCGGCCCGTCGAGCCGCCGCCGCACGGCTTGTATTCCCGTGCAGCGGAATCACTTTCGCTTTCGAATCACCCACCAGAACGACTGCCTCTCCCCCGACCGATTGATTGCGTGCCTAACTTCCCCAACGCTGCGCCACAGCGACCGCGCGCCCTTCCATTGAGCGTACCCAGCCCGGGTCGACGATCGGGGTCAAACCGCGTCCCCGCACGTAGTCGTCGAACGCCTCCATGGTTGTCCACTTGGGCTGGTAGCCGAGCTCTTTGCGCATCCTGGTGGTGTCCATCACCCGGCCGTAGCTAAGGTAGTCGAGCTTGTCCCGGGTGATGTCCGATCCGCGGGCGTTCCACGCCAGCGAATTGACCAGCCGAACCCCCGCCGTGGGCAGCGGCAACGCGATCCGGCCCGACCGGCGCACCGCCTGCGACATCATGATGATGCCGTCGGCGCCGATGTTGAACGGCCCGGCCCGACCGGCCATGGTCGCGTGTTCCAGGGCCCCCAACGCGTCCTGTTCGTGCAGCAGCTGCAGCCTGGCGTCGCGCCCGAACACCGTCGGGACCACCGGCCCGGCCAGGTACCGCGACAGGGCGGTGTCCATCGCCGGTCCGATCATGTTGGCCAGCCGCAGGATCGTCACGGCGATGTCGGGCCGGCGCCGGCCCAGTCCACGCGCGTAGCTCTCGATGTCGATGCTGTCGCGGGCGAAGCCGTCGCGCGGCGGACGCCGGCTGCTGCTGTCCTCGGTGAACATCACCTGGTCGAACGGATCGGATCCGTAGACCTCGGAGGTGGACTTCAGGACCACCCGTTGCACCGTGGGCGCCTTCTGACAGGCCGCGAACAGCTGCATGGCCCCCATCACGTTGAGTTCCTTCAACGTCGCACGGCCACCCGAGCGGGGGGCATAGGAGGCGGCCGCCGCATGCACCACGGTGTCGACGTCGCCGTTGCGGATCACCTTGGCGATGAACGGATTGCGGATGTCGGCGCGCACGAACTCGGCGCGCCCCATCCGCCGCAGCATGTCCTTGCTGGGCGCCACGGCGTCCACCGCGATGACCCGCTCGATGTCGGCATTGGCGGCCAGCCGGGCCGTCAGGAAGCCACCGAGGAACCGGCAGGCTCCCGTGATCAGAACGACCTTGGGGGCACTCGCGGCCGGCTTCGGCGGGGCTTTCGATCCGTTCGCGCCGTGCTCGGGTCCCTTGGCATCACCGTTGCGGCCGGACTCCATCTGGCCAGGCTACCGGGCCGAAAAACGGCAGGCATGTCCGCCTTGTAACCGGCAGGAAACGCTCAGCGGAGGCCCCCGGCGCCGCCGGGGCGGCGCGGGGGACGGACCGCTACTTGCCCAGTTTTCTGCGCTGCACCCGGGTCCGGCGAAGCAGCTTGCGATGCTTCTTCTTCGACATCCGCTTACGACGCTTCTTGATGACTGAACCCATGAACTCCGCTTACTACCGATGCGCACCGATGGTGCGTCTCTGACACGACTGAACCCGGCCACCTTACCGAAGAGGTGGCCGTACCCCGAAAACGGCTGCCGGGACGGGCCCGAGAACCAACCTCGATGACAGGTGCTCGCACCCCCGCCAGGGCACGGCCGGCACCGCCGGCCCTGCCATCGCGGCGAGCGACCCTCAACCGGCGTCGAAGTAGGAGGTCTCCAGCAGATCGTGGACCGCTTTGGCATGCACTCGGAAGGAGCGCCCCACCCGCACGGCGGGCAGCTCCCCGTTGTGGACAAGCCGGTAGACCGTCATCTTGCTTACCCGCATCAATCCCGCGACCTCGGCGACCGTCAGGAACTGCGTCTTGGCGGCCGGTTGGCCCTCAGACGCACCCGACGCGGCGGCATCCCGTTTGCCGCCAGAGGAATCACGCGCTGATGGCCCGTTCATAGACGTCATCGCAACCCAATCAATCAGGCACGGCCAGTTCCAGCGGCTTCCCCTCCGCTGGCACGAACACGTGCATACAACGAGGAGGATAGCGGTGCAGTTGGGGTTACTGCGACGGGTGTGGGGTAATCCGTGAAAATTTCCTGAATTACTCTGATGTGATTCCTAGCTGTTCAGAGCGTGTTTTTGCCGCGGCGACGGCCTCGGCGACCGCCGCTCGCAAACCACCCTGCTCGAGCCGGCGCAGCCCCGCCGCGGTGGTCCCGCCCGGGGACGTCACCGTCGCTCTCAGCTGGGCCGGGGTGGTATCCACACCGGCGCCCACACCGCTGTCGGCGGCCGAGCGCCGGGTCTCGTCGAGGCTTTCCAGCAACATCGCCGCCGACCCCGCCATGGTCTGGGCGGCCAGGTCGGTGGCCACCGCCCGCGAGAGCCCCGCGTCCACCGCGGCGTCGACGAGTGCCTCCACCATCAGGAAGAAATACGCCGGCCCCGACCCGGACACCGCGGTCACCGCGTCGAGCTGGGCCTCGGTCACCGTCAGGGTTCCGCCGACGCATTCGAACAGCGTGCCCACCTCGCGCAGCTGTTCGGGCGAGACGAACCGCCCGGTGGCCAGCGCGCTGACACCGGCACCGACCAGCGCCGGGGCGTTGGGCATGGCCCGCACCACCGGCGAGCCGGCCGGCAGCTTGGACTCGAAGAACGCGGTGGTCACCCCGGCGGCCACACTGACGAACACCTGCTCGACGCTGTTGGCGTCGGCCTGGGCCGCGGTCTCGGCCAGATCGGAGACCACCGCCTCCACGTCGGCCGGTTTGACCGCGACGATGACGTATTTGGCGTGCTCGGCCGCCTCGGTCGCCGAGGTGACCAGTACCGAGTACTTCTCGGCGAGATACTTGGCGCGCTCGGGCATGCGCTCCGAGACCACCAGGTCCTTGACCTGGCGCCCGGCCCGCAACAGGCCCGCCAACAACGCCTCGCCCATACTGCCGCCACCGATGATCGCGATTCTGGCCATGGGCTACAGACCCTAGCGTTCCCGGCGGGGGGTGACGCGGGTGGTCACCCGGGTGTTCCCCCAGATGTTCCGCCTGATGTTCACGGCCTGATGTTCACGGTGCGGGCACCAGCGCGAGCTGCCGGGTCTGCACGACGATCCGGCCCGCGGAATCGACCACCGTGTGGTCCTCGTCGAACCAGTCCTGGCCGATCTGTGCGCCGCTGCACACCACACGCAGCCAGCCGTCGGCGGGCGCCCCCCGCAGATACGCGGTGAGCTGCACCGTCGGGGCCCACCCGGTGCGGCCGACGGCGAAGGTGATCGGGGTGGAGATGTCACCGCAGGTCAGCGCGAACAACGCATCGGGCGCCTCGCCGCGCGGGCGCACCCAGATCCTCGTGATCGGCGCGGCTCCCTGCGTCGGGTGCAGCACGCCGGTCAGGTCGGGCCGGATGTCGGCACCGGCGGCGAGGTGGTTGATCTCGGCCAGCGGGTGCCCGGGCCCGATGGGCGCCAGTTCCGGGGGCGGTTCGGGACTCATCAGGGACACCGCCGGGTTGACGGCCAGCAGCGGCGGCACGTCGTGCTCGGGTACGCCGAGGGTGACCGTCGCGCGGACCGCGGTGCGTTCCCCCTGGCGCAGCTCGACGTCGATGACACCGATCCGTCGCCCCCGCTTGCGCACGGTGGTGGCCAGCTCGACGGCGCCCGGGTCCGGGGCCCACAGGAAGTTCGCCGACACCGCCACCGGCTCCAGCGCCGCGGTGTCCCCCGAGCCCCCCGCGCTGCCCTCGCACCAGGCCAGCTGCGCCGCCTTGGCGCATAGCGAGACCATGACCCCGCCGTGGATCTTCGGGCCGATGGTCCAGTGCAGATTCAGCTCACCGGCGTAGACCGGCCCCACCGGGGAGTGCCCCGGAGACGACTGCCCCGGAGACGGCCCGGAGGAGGGCGTGACCGGATGCAGGGTCATGGCGTGGGAGAACGAGGTGGAGACGGCGGGCGGCAACGGCACAGTCCTCAGGGTCGAGAGCGGGGTCGGGACGGGGGGCAGCTCGATCGGGGTCAGCGATCGGGGTCAGCGCATCAGGTGGGTGCGGGCGAATTCCAGCGACTCGAGGAGCAGCTCCTCGCGCTCGGTCACCGACCGGGCCCCCGAGGTGGTGACCTCCAGGACCACGTGGCCCGCGAAATCGCCCGCGGCCAGGGCCTGACACACCTCGACGGTGGGCTGGGTGCCGCGGCCGGGCACCAGGTGCTCGTCGGTGGAGGCGCCGTTGCCGTCGCACAGGTGCAGATGCACCAGGCCCTCGCCCATCCGCTGCATCATGTCGACCGCGTCGGTGCCGGCGGTGGCGGTGTGCGACAGGTCCAGCGTGTAGTGCGCGTGGTTGCCGTCCAGCGGGTCGTAGGACGGCGCGAACGCCGAGATGCCGACGCCGGGGCCGCCCCCACGCTTTCGCATCCGCTCGATGGACGTCTGGCCCGATCCGAAGAAGCGGTCCGCGCGGAAGGGGAACATGTTCTCCACGGCGACCTTGACGTCGCTGTCGGTCTCCAGCTGGGCCACCTGGTCGCTGAAGCCCTCGGCGTAGCGACGCTGCCAGCGGAACGGCGGGTGCACGACGACGGTCTGGGCGCCGAGCTGTTCGGCCGCGCGCACACTGCGCTCCAGCTTGGCGATCGGGTTGGGGCCCCACACCCGCTGGCTGATCAGCAGACAGGGAGCGTGCACCGACAGCACGGGCACCCCGTAGCGGCGCGACAGCCGCTCCACGGCGTCGATGTCCTGGCTGACCGTCTCGGCCCAGACCATCAGCTCCACACCGTCGTAGCCCAGCCTGGCGGCGTACTCGAAGGCCGCCTCGGTACGAAGGGGGTACACCGAGGCGGTGGACAGACCGACCTTGATCGCGGGGCGCACCGACAGCCGGCCGTGCTAGCTCGCCTGCATGAGGGCAAGTGGGCCGAAGGTGACGAGCAGACCCACGCCGACGGCGATCAGCGTGCTGGTGATGTCCTCGGTCTTGCGCACCACCCACACCCCGGCCACCAGCCCCAGCGTCACCAGGATCGCCAGCACCATCGCGACGATGCTGTTCCATTTCCACAGCTGGTCGAAGGCCACGAACAGGCCGGCGCCGAACACCACGGCGACGATCGACTGCAGCACCACCGCCCCGCCGCGCAGCACCGCACGCCCGCGGCCGGGCGCGGTTTCCTCCGCCTCGGCGGTCTCGCGGTCCTGGACCGCGATGGCCACCGTCCGCTCCTCGTCGGCGCCGGCACCGCCGAATACGTCGTCCGGCGCCTTCTGCCCGCGGGCCAGGTCGTCATCGGCGGCCTCGCCGCCGAACAGCGGCCCGCTGGTGGTGTCCAGATAGGCCCGCAGGTAGGACACCTCGCCGGCCATGTCGGTGTCGAGTCCGCCCGCGGTGTCGGTGGTGTCGGCCTCCTCGACCAGCCCCGACAGCTCGTCGTCGAGCCCGGTCTCGCCGGCCCCCTCCAGGTCGACGAGGGGATCCGGGCTCATCAGCTCGGCGCCCTCGACCGGGTCGGGCTCGGTGCGGGTGTCCGAGCGGCCGAACCGCAGCCGGCCCCGGTGCGGGGCGGTCCGTTCGGCGGCCCGGGGCCGCGGATAGCTGCTGCGCAGCGGCGACACATCCCGGCCGCGCCGCGGCATCGGCTGTTCGGACAGTTCCGGAGGAACGTGACGCTCGGGTTCCCGGTCGGCCCGCTCGGGTGCCTGCTCCTCGCTGGGGGTTTCGGCGCTCTCCGGCGCCTCTAGGGTCGCTTCCCCGGTTTCTTCGCCGGCCGTTTCCGGGGCCGATTCCCCGGTTTCTTCCCGGGCCGCTTCCGCAGTCTCTTCGGCTGCTTGGGCCGCCTCCGGGGCGACCTCCTCAGCTGCCGGCGCTTCCGGGGCTGATTCCGGGGTTGCCTGCGCGGCGGACTCCGGCGGTTCGTCGTCGGGCCGAACGACGGGGATCTCCCCGGTCAGTTCGGCCACGGTCACCGCGTCGCTGTTGCCGCGCCGGCGCCTGCGGCGCCCGCCCACCGGCGGCGCACCGATGGTGCCGTTCTTGGCCAGCAGCTCGGCGACCGAGATCGGCCGGGTGCTCGTCTGGCTTTCGTCTGGTCCAGTCATCGTCCGTTGCCTCTCGACCGGGCTGTCTGCCGATCATCGCCGGATCCATCGCCCAATCGGGTTCCAGCATCCCCCACCAGAGTCTCCACCAACGCCGTTCCGTCGGCTTCACTGTCGAGTTTGCGCAGAATCAGGCCTTCGCGCAGCGCCCACGGGCAGATGTCCACGGTCTCGATCGACAACGCTCGCATACTCGCCTCGGCCACCAGCGCGCCCGCCACGATCTGCGGGGCGCGTTCGGCGCTCACTCCTTCCAGTTCAGCACGGTCGGCAGCGGTCATCCTAGAGATGAACGCTATGAGCTGTCTGAGACCGTTGGCGGTCAGGGTCCGCTTGACCCGTGGTCCGGCCCCCGACGGGGCGGCCCCGGTCAGCCGCGCCAGCGAGCGGAACGTCTTGGACGTCGCCACCGCCAGGTCGGGGCTTCCCGCCGTGAGCACCGTCTGCTTGGCCTCGGCCATCTCGGTGTCCAGCCAGTCCCGCAGCATCGCCACCCGCCGCCGGCCCGGTGGGTCGTCGGGCAGCCACTCTCGGGTCAGCCGACCGGCGCCCAGCGGCAGCGACAACGCCACCTCCGGTTCCTCGTCGACACCGTTGGACAGCTCCAGCGAGCCGCCGCCGATGTCGATGTTGATGATGCGCCCCGCGCTCCACCCGTACCAGCGGCGCACCGCCAGGAACGTCAGCCGCGATTCGTCGACCCCGGAGAGCACCTGCAGGGCCACGCCGGTCTCGGCGAGCACCCGCGCCAGGACGTCGTCGGAGTTGGTCGCGTCACGCACCGCGGAGGTGGCGAAGGCCATCAGCTCCACACAGCCCGAGCTCGCGGCGATCTTGGCGAACTCGTCGACCGTGGCGATCAGTTTGTCGGCGCCCTTGCGGGTCAGCTTCCCGGAACGGTCGATCGACTCGGCCAGACGCAGGGCGGCCTTCGTCGAACTCATCGGGGTGGGGTGCCCGCCCCGCCGGGCGTCCACCACCAACAGGTGAACGGTATTGCTGCCCACGTCCAGCACGCCCAATCGCACACTGCCAACCTATCGGGCCGGTGCGGACCGGAGAAAGCAGGACTGACCTGGCGGCGCCGTTCCCGGGTTCGGGCCGGGATCCGGGCGGGATCCCGGAGCAATCGTCTACCGTTGACCCCGTGACAGGTTGGTCCACCGAGCACCCCGGCGAGGTCGAAATGGACTTCGCCCGTGAGTGGGTCGAGTTCTACGATCCCGACAACGCCGAACACCTCATCGCCGCCGACCTGACCTGGTTGTTGTCGCGATGGACCTGTGTGTTCGGCACCCCGGCCTGCCAGGGCACGGTCGCCGACCGGCCCGACGACGGGTGCTGCTCACACGGGGCGTTCCTGGCCGACGACGACGACCGGGCCCGGCTGGACGACGCCGTCACGCAACTGACCGACGACGACTGGCAGTTCCGCGACAAGGGCCTGGGCCGCAAGGGGTACCTGGAGATGGACTCCTACGAGGACAAGCCCAACCTGCGGACCCGAAAGTACAAGGGCGCCTGCATCTTCTTGAACCGGCCCGGATTCAAGGCCGGAGTCGGCTGCGCGCTGCACACCAAGGCGCTCAATCTCGGCGTCGAGCCGCTGACGATGAAACCCGACGTCTGCTGGCAGTTGCCGATCCGGCGCAGCCAGGAGTGGGTGACCCGGCCCGACGGCGTGGAGATCCTCAGGACCACCATCACCGAGTACGACCGGCGCGGGTGGGGCTCCGGCGGCGAGGACCTGCACTGGTACTGCACCGGCGATCCCGCCGCCCACGTGGGGGCCCGGCCGGTCTACGAGTCCTACGGCCCCGAGCTGACCGAGCTGCTGGGCGAGAAGGCCTACGCCGAGCTGGCCGGGATGTGCAAACGGCGCGCCGGACTGGGCCTGATCGCCGTGCACCCGGCGACCCGGCTGGCCGAGTAGCCGGCTTCAGCCCAACCGGGCGTCCCGCCCTGGGCCCAACGGGGCGTCCCGCCCTGGGCCCGACGGGGCGTCCCGCCCTCAACCCTCCAGCTTGTAGCCCAGCCCCCGCACCGTCACCAGGTGCACGGGGTTGGCCGGGTCCGACTCGATCTTGGACCGCAACCGCTTGACGTGGACGTCCAGCGTCTTGGTGTCCCCGACGTAGTCGGCCCCCCAGACCCGGTCGATCAGCTGGCCGCGGGTCAGCACCCGGCCGCTGTTGCGCATCAGGTACTCCAGCAGATCGAACTCCTTGAGCGGCAACGTGATCGGCTCACCGTTCACGCTGACCACGTGGCGTTCGACGTCCATCCGCACCGGGCCGGCCTCCAGCACCCCGTCGGCCAGCGCGGCCTCGTCGACCTCGCCGCCGCGGCGCAGCACCGCGCGGATCCGGGCGATCAGCTCACGCGCCGAGTACGGCTTGGTCACGTAGTCGTCGGCGCCCAGTTCCAGCCCGACCACCTTGTCGATCTCGCTGTCGCGCGCGGTCACCATGATGACCGGCACGCTCGAGCGGGACCGCAGCTGCTTGCACACGTCGGTGCCCGACATGCCGGGCAGCATCAGGTCCAGGAGCACAATGTCGGCACCGGTTCGGTCGAATTCCGCCAACGCACTGGGGCCGTCGGCCACCACGGTGGCCTCGAACCCCTCCTTGCGCAGCAGGAATGCCAGGGGATCGGCGAGCGACTCCTCGTCCTCCACGATCAGCACACTGGTCATCGGCGTAGCAGTTCCTCTCCGTACTCGTTCACTGCCGGGCGTCGGCCGTGTTCGGCTTCGGGCCCGGGCGGTGGGGCGGGGCGGTCGTCGGGATAGGCGGGAATGGACACGGTGAACGTCGAACCGGTGCCGGGCTGGCTCCACAACCGGATCGATCCGTTGTGGTTGGCCGCGACGTGCTTGACGATCGCCAGCCCCAGCCCGGTGCCGCCGGTGGCGCGCGACCGGGCCTGGTCGACCCGGAAGAAGCGTTCGAACACCCGCTTCTGATCGGAGGGGGCGATGCCGATACCGCGGTCGGTGACCGCGATCTCCACGTTGGGTCCCCGCCGGCGGCGGCTGATCGAGACCACCGAACCGCGCGGCGAGTAGGCGATGGCGTTGTCGATCAGATTGGCCAGCGCGGTGACGAGCAGCGTCTGGTCGCCAAGCACCCGGAACCCGCTCGGCGCATCGGTGGTCACCTCGATGTTGGCGTTGTCGGCGGCCACCTTGTAACGCGAGATCGCTTCGGAGACAACGGTGTCGACGTCGACCGGGGACAGGTCCGGCAGCGGCTCGGCACCCTGCAGCCGGGACAGCTCGATGAGCTCGCCGACCATCCGGGCCAGCCGGTTGGACTCCTCGAGCACCTTGGCGCCGAACCGGCGCACGGTCTCGGGGTCGTCGGCGGACTCCAGCAGCGCCTCGGCCAGCACCCCCATCGCTCCCACCGGGGTCTTGAGCTCGTGGCTGACGTTGGCCACGAAATCGCGGCGGGTGGCCTCCATCCGGGCCTGCTCGGACTGATCGTCGACGTAGAACACCGCGAAGCGGCGGTCCTCCTCGGTCAGCAGCCGGACCCGGCCGCGCACCGCCAGCCCCGAGCGCGCCGCGGAATTGCGCCGCGGCTGGCTCAGATCGATCTCGGTGTCCTCGCCGGTGGCCAGCGTGCGCTGGGCGGCCGCCCACGCGCGTTCGTCGAGCAGCCGGCCGTGCACGAGCCCGAGCTCGGCGGCCCGGTCGTTGACGAACACCACATCGCGGTAGATGTCAACGACCACGACACCGACCGGGGCCTGAGCCACGATGTGGGCCAGCATCTGCGAGACGGTGATACCGGCCTCGGCCCTCGTCGCCCGGGCCCGCCGTTCGGCGAGCCACGGCGCCGCCGCCAAGCCGACCGCGACTCCCCCGGCCAATGCCAGCAGGGCCACGATCCCGGCGAGCAGCACCGCCGACATCACACTCACGCGAAAATCGTACGCATCGAGTGAACGACATCCCAGCAGCGTGCGGCCGAATCGGTACAAGTCACAGACTCACGGGAAGGTGTTCGAACTCCGTTCACGTGAGTTCACCCGATGTTGGTGCAGAGTTGGGTGACCGCGGCCGGCCGGCTACTTGGCTCCCTGGCTGGCGACGGCGGCCGCACCGGCGGCCGCGGCCTCCGGATCCAGGTAGGTGCCGCCGGGCACCTTCGGGGTGAGGTTCTCGTCGAGGTCGTAGCGCAGCGGGATCCCGGTGGGGATGTTCAGCCCCACCACCTCGTCGTCGCTCATCCCGTCGAGGTATTTCACCAGCGCACGCAGCGAGTTGCCGTGCGCGGCGATCAGCACGGTCTTGCCGGCCTTGAGGTCGGGCACGATGGTGCCCTCGAAGAACGGCACGAACCGGGCCACCACGTCGGCCAGGCACTCGGTCAGCGGACCGCCGTCGATGTCGGCATAGCGCGGGTCGGCGTCCTGGCTGAACTCGCTGCCCCGCTCGATCGGCGGCGGCGGGGTGTCGTAGCTGCGCCGCCACGCCATGAACTGCTCCTCGCCGTACTTGGCCTTGGTCTCGGCCTTGTCCAGGCCCTGCAGCGCCCCGTAGTGCCGCTCGTTGAGGCGCCAGTTGCGGGTCACCGGGATCCAGAGCCGGTCGGCGGCGTCGAGGGCCAGGTGCGCGGTGGTGATCGCGCGGCGCAGCAGCGAGGTGTAGAGCACGTCGGGCAGCAGGTCCATCTCGGCCATCAGCTCGCCGCCGCGGATGGCTTCGGCCCGGCCTTTGTCGGTCAGGTCGACGTCCACCCAACCGGTGAACAGGTTCAGCGCATTCCATTCGCTCTCGCCGTGACGGAGCAGAATCAGCGTGGAGTCAGCCATGTCAGGCATCATCTCACGCCCGGGCCCGATGCCGCCCGGCCAAGCGGCCGTCGACGAGCTGCGGTGTCAGGCCGGATCCGGCGGGCCGGCCCGGTCGCCGGACTCCTCGTCGATGAGGTGCTCGAAGGCGCGCAGGTTCTTCAGCGACTCCCCACGCGAGACGCGCCAGTCCCATTCCTTCTGGATCGAGGATTTGAAGCCCAGTTCCAACAACGTGTTGAAATCCGAGTCCACCGCCTCCAGCACCTGCCCCAGCACCCGGTCGATCTCGTCGGCGGTCACCGACTCCAGGGCCATCCGGCCGACCAGATAGATGTCGCCGACGTTGTCCAGGGTGTAGGCGACGCCGTAGATCCTGCGGTTGCGCTTGAGCAGGAACCGGTAGACGCCCTCGAAGTTCTCGTCGGGCTTGCGGCACACGAACGCCTCGACCCGCACCGAGTGCTCGCCGACGCTGAGCATGGTGTTGGTTGTGAGCTTGCGCTCCCCGGGCAGTTCGACGATGAACCCGGGCAGGCCGCCGTGGGCGCCCTCGTGCCAGCTGTAGGGCAACTCACGGTCGTCGAGGGCCTCACGGATGATCTTCGTGACGGTCGCGGCGGCGGTCACTAGGGCACCATGCTCTCTGCGAATGCTCTCGGAGTGTTCGTTGAAGGGACTCGGCGGGGACCGAGGTGACGGCCAGGTGCGGTCGCTCGTAGAGGGCCTGCATGACACCGCCGCCCTCGG
>NZ_NVQF01000061.1 GCF_002592005.1 Mycolicibacterium palauense
AATCGCCGCCGAGGTTCTGACCCAGCCGGTCGAAGCGACGCTGAATACCGTTCGACGACCGGCGAAGCGCGTTGTCGTCGATCGCCGTACCGACAACCATCGTCAGGTCACTCACGAACGCATCACCTCACTCCTCTGTCGCAGTGCGTTTCTCAGCCAAACTGACAGTCATGTCCCATGGGGTTCGGATGTCGCCGCGAAGTCGTCCCTCGAAATCGGCTGCCGATTCCGACATCTCCCTGCGGCGCCGTTCTGTCTCAGCCCGGGAAAGGTCGTGGTTCAACGACTGCTTGAACCACGATTCGGCAGACAGGCCCTCCACCAGTTCCATGAACTCACGCGACGAAATTTCGCCGCGGAGCCACTGACTGATGTGCGCGCCCGGGTACTCGCTACGAAGCCCCGTCGCTATCTGTTTCGGGTACCGAATCCAGATCCCCATCGCTGTCGCGACTTTTGGGATCGGAGCTCTTGCGCTCCTCGAACTCGCGCTGCATCTTCGTCTGCAGCAACCCGATCAGTCTGGACTGTCCGCCGTTGTCGCGGAACAGCTTGTAGCGTTCCTCGCCCCACAGCGCGATGGCCACGCGTGCGTTGTACGGCGGCTGCAGCAGCGTGGCTTCGCCGTTCGGTTCGGTCTTGCGGTAGGGAATCAGGAGTTCGCCGCGGATCGTGCGGCCCGGCTCGAACGTCTCGTCTTCGATGACGCAGTCCGTTTCGGTCGTGACGTGGTCACCCTTGGCGGTGACCCGTTCACCCACTGCGTCCCGGTGGGTCAGCTTGTGGTCGGGGATCACAATGTCGGGATGCCGGTCGCACTGCTCGATCTCGAACTGCAGTTCGTCCCAGCGCTCCTGCTGTTCATCGGTGAGCATCCCAGGGAATGGCACTGTGAACGTCTCGACGGTTCCGTCGGGCAGGGTGAGGCGGATGTCTTCCCCGACCGGGAACCCGTAGTATTCGGCGGCTTGCGCTCTGGCGTCCTCGATCGAGTCGTATCCGGAGTCCGCCGCGGTGTCCGCCTTGCTGGACGTGGTCTGGTTCTTGGTTGCTTTGCTCATGGGTCGGTGCGGCTCGCTTTCTCAACAGGGGTGGTGGCGGCGCGGATCTGTGGGGGTCGCGGGGCGCCCGACCGCACCAGGCGGGCGCCCCGCGACGTCTATGCGAGCGCCGTGATGACGTTCGAGGGGCGGGAGATCGAGACCTTGCCGGCGGCATTCGCGGCGTGGACCTGGAAGCTGAACTCTTCACCCGAATCCAGTCCGGTACCGCTCAGGGTGACCACGCCATCCGTCACCGAAGGGCCGGTAGTGGCCAGATCGGTCACGACTCCATCACTGATGTGGGTCTTGCGCACCGTGTAGGTGAACGGGGTCGCCGGGCCGACCGGCGCAGGGAACACGATCGTGACCGCACCGCCAGCTCCCTCAGCGGCGGCCGGCGCCGCGGAGAACTTCGGAGGACCCGGGTTGCCTTCCCATCCCGGTCCGGAGCGGAATCGGGCGTGGGAGAACCCCGAGTGCGCGTCGATCGAAACGCCCCACCGGAAGATGGAGGCGATCAGGTTCTCCGCCGAGAGTTCACGGTCCTCGATGTTCTCGATGCTCAGGTTGGGGAACAGGTCCGCGGTGAAGACGCCCCCTTTGTCCCGCGTGTAGACGATGCCCTGACGTGGGCGGCCGTCGAAGTCGATGGGACGCTTTCGGGCGTAGTTCTTGGTGCCCTTCACCGGCGTCGACAGCAGCGGCAGGTCCATCTCCAGGGTGTCCGACAGCGACGAGTATTCGCCCATCCCGAACTCGACGGTCCCCTCCTCGGAGGTGATGTCGGTGCGGATCACCTGGCGGGTCTGCCAGAAGCGTTCCTTCTTCACCTCGAAGCTGTTGCCGAACTTGGGCCCGCTCGATTCACCGCCGCCGAGGTTGTACCAGGTGCCCCCCTGCTCGACGATGAAGTCCTGACGGATCTGGCCGTCCTGGGCGAACGGATTGAATCCGGACACCCAATCGCCGTCCACCTCGACGAAGGCCATGGAAGTGTTCACGCCGTCCTGGTCTCGCAGGAGCATGTATCCATCGAGTGCCTTGCGGGCGCTGGCGGCGTCGAATCCTTCGTCGAAGCTCGGCCGCACGCCGCCGGTTGCAGGTCGTGTCATTGCTCGATTCCTTTCCAAGAATCAGGGGATATGGACCGCGACGCGATCCGGCGATGGGTTAGGTGCGGTAAACACCCCACGGGGTGTCAGTCACGGCGAGGCCGTGAAAGAACTAGACGGTGACCAGGCGAAGGTCGAGGTAGTAGCGGGACACCATCCGAACAATCTGCTTGTCTCTGTAGGGTTGCTGGTGCGGAGACTCGATGCACCGCACCAGGTCCGCGGTGGCCAGCCCCCAGTCCGGGACATCGACCTCGGTCCACGAGTGGGATCGGAGGTAGAGGATGCGCCGCTTGCAGAGACGCGAGTACTCCTCGCATGCAGTGAAAGCCGTCTTGCCGTCGACGGCTTCCGCGAAGTGGTCTAGCTGGTAGTAGCCGTGGTCAGTGACCGTGTCTTCGTGACCGTCGTAACGCTGTAACTCGGTGAACGGCAGAGGGTCCCGGGTGGCCTGCCGTTCGGCGCCAGCACCGCCTGGCAGTGCTGCTAGCCAGGCGACCAGGAATCGGACGCCCGGCGGCGCCTCGCGGTCGAACAGTTCAACTGGCAGCGTCATTTGATCTGGTCACCGAATTTCGCGCGTGCCTTCCCGAACGGCGCGACCGCTTCGGTAGGGGTGTCACGGTCCAGCGTCACCCAGGATCCGTCGGGCATCTGGACCCTCCGCGGTTCCTCTGTGTCGCCGGGGTCGGCCTTGGTGCCGTACTCCAGCATGTGGAGCATCGGGTTGTCGGAGTAGATGAGCCGGCCAGGAAGCGGGTGCGTCTCGGTGTTCGGCAGCTTCTTGATCTGGATAGATCCAACGGCATCGCCATGGTCGATCGGGATGTGCGACTGGATCTCAGTCTTGACTTCCTCGGCCAGCTCAGCGTTTTGGGAGTCCAGCTGTGAGGTGGCCTCGATCTGTGCGCGTAGCCGCCGTTCGATCTCGCGGGAGGATTCGCGCACACCATGGCTGGACATCAGGACGTTCGCCGCGGCTTCGCCGCGTGCCGCTTCTCCGCTTCGAGCCACACCTCGACATCCTCGAGGTACTGCTGCTCGGCGGACAGCCAGGCAGCGACCTTCCCCGGATCTCCGACGGAGTCGGGATGCGAGACCTTGCCGGCGGCCAACAGATCGGTCGCCTCGGCCGCGGACAGCTGCACCGTGGAGCCGACCTCGCTGACGTGCAGCACCTCGGCGCCGCGCTGCAGCACGAACTCCTGAACCACCTTGTAGGGCATGGCTGTTCCTCCTATCCTCTCGCGTTCGTGGCGTACACCGTCACCTTGAACACATCGCGTGTTTCGTCGTTGAACGGCAAGGAGCTGCCATCGTTGCCCCAGACGTTTTCGTCTGCGTCACCCCGTTCCGGAGTGTCGGTGCCGTCGTAGACCAACTCGTCGATCGCGGCGGCGGCCAGGACCGCGTCCACTGGCGGTGCGGTGCACTTCCACGACTTGGTGAGAACGCCGCCGGTCTCGTCGGTGCGCAACGGCCGAAATCGGCACCCGCCGACGTTGACTTGTTCCCGGCTGGGTGGCCGCACGCCGTTGGGATCCGGTTCCCCGAGGGTGACGATCACGAATCCCACGGTTTGGTCGCCGAATTCCATGTCAGGCCGGTAGGTCAATCCGGATGGTGGCGCCGCGTTCATCGAGGGTCTTGGTCAACACCAGGCCGTTGGCCGCGCCGGGGCCGCGCAAGGCGAGTTGTTCGATGATCCCGACGAGCATGGTCAGCGACTCTCCCGGTGTTCGGGGCCGCGGGTTGGCCGGCATCATCGCCCGGAGCTGTGGCGGCAGGTTGCTGGCGCCGAGAAGGTGGGGGAAGTCAGACGACGCCATGGCGGGCCCCGCAATCCGGATTGATGGCCCGAGGCGGGATGCTGATCTTCCCGCCTTGGGACATGGTGACGGTGATGAGCACACCTGCGCAGCTCGCGCAGTGAAGGGTCACGATCGTGTGATCACCGAATCGCTGCGGTTGAGCCAGCTGCGCGTTGGGCACGAGCGTGTGCTCGTTGAGCTTGAAGTGATTCAGCAGGGCCTCGGCGATGAGCCTGTTCATGTTCGCCTTGGCGGCCTGCTCTTCCTCGGTGTCTCCGGGGAAGGTGTCGGCATGGGCCGGGAACACCAGCGGGGTTCCGCTGGGATGCGGAAGCGCCGGCAGGCCGCCGGCCACGAGGGTCACCAGTCCTGGCTCGAAAAACTCGGTGGGTGCGGTCACAGAGTCTCCCTGTGGTAGTTGGGGTTGGGTGAGGGGGCGGGTCAGAGAGGTATGAGCCGGTAGCGGTCAAGGGTGGCCGCTACGCCGAACACGGCGCGGTCGGCGGCCCGCCGCAGATCAGCCCAGTTCAGTTCGATGTCATCGACTTTCTTGCTGGTGAGGTCCCGGGCAGATCGACCGGTGGCCTTGTCGACCTTGCTGCGCAGGGCCATCTCTTCGACCATCGAGCAGATGGCGTCGCGCCAGTCGGCGGCGGCGACTTCGTCGAAGCCGTGGCTGAGCGTGACTTCGATCGCGCCGAACTCGCCCGACCAAGTGCCACCGTTGGGCTTGCGTGCACACCCCGGCTTCCGGGCGGACCACCTGGCCGCGACGGGACGCCCATCCTCAGCGACAGTCGGCTCTCCATCCACCTTCAACGTGGGGACCGACAGCAGCCGCCCGCCCGGCCCGTCGAGGACCAGCGTGTCCGTCCGGACAGGGCTGACGTGCCACCCGCAGTAGGCGCGCGCCGCCGCCAGCGCCGCGGCCAACATGTGGGCGACCTTCCCGTTCGGTGCATCGTCGGGCAGACGCCCCTCGGTGTGGGTGTAGACGTCTGCCGCGGTCAGCTCGGCCATCGGTGTCGGATTACGCCCGTGCGGGCGGCGACGTTGCCCCGTTGGCGAGGACCGCAACAGCGGACAGCACCCCACCGTCGGTGGAATCCGCGGTGGTCACGGTGAGCCGCACGTACCGCTGAGTCGCCACGATGTAGCCGAACTGCTCGACCGTGTCGCTGGCCGCGTCGTCGAACGTGGGCAACACGCCCTGGATCCGGTCGGCTGGCACGGCGGACCAGTCGGCGCCGTCGTCGGAATGCTCGACGGCGAACTCGTGAGTGCCGTCGGTGACCGCGCCGGCGGTGACGATGAACAGGGCCGAGCGGAAGTTGTTCTTGAACAGCGCCAGGTCGATGGTGGCGCCGTTGACGGTGTCGTCGGCGTCGAGCGTCGTTGAGGCCAACGCGAGCCGAGACAGTGTCGTGGTGTGCAGGGTGTACATGGTGGGTCCCTTCGGGCTACTTGCTGCGCCGCGACTGCGGCCGGGGCTTGGATTCCGGCTCGGCCTTGGCCTCGGCCTCGGCGGTCAGCCAGGCAGCGACGTCGCTGTGGTACTGCTCTTCGGCCAGCAGCCACGCCTGAACGTCTTCCTCGTGCTGGGCTTCGGCCGCCAGCCACGCCGCGGCGTCAGCAGCGTCCTGATCGGCGGCGGCCGAGGTAGGGGTGCGCACCTCGCCGGGGTTCTGAGACGCGGTCTCGTTGCCGCCGCGCTGATCCTGGACCTTGGCGAAGTGGTTCGAGTGGGTTAGCAGGATCGGGTCGTCGTCAGCGACCTGCCGGCCGCCTGCGTAGACCTTGCCGTCGTACAGAAACGCGTTGGTGCAGCGATGACTCACGCGGGGTTTTCTCCTCATCTGGATGGGGCTGTCGGGGGCGGTCAGGCCCCGGCGCATGCCGGGGCCTGACCGAGTCGGGTCACTTAGGTGACGTTGAGCAGGCGGAACGCTGCGTCGTTGACGGAGTCCCCGCCGCCTCGCATGAACGCATGCCAGCCGGCCTTGCCGACGGGACGTCCGTTGGAGCCCATCACGTGCGGGACGTAGGACAGGGTGGTACCGATCCGGTCGACTACGACGTAGTTCCGGAAGTCACCGAACGCGAGGACGTGGTTGTCTTCGCCGTTGGTGATCGAACTCTTCATCGCTTCGGCGACGTAGTCGGGCCGGCCCAGCAGCTCACGCTTGCGTCCCTCTTCGAGCTGTCCCCACAGCGATGCGCCGCCGGCGGTGTCGAACTGACGCATCTTGCCGTAGATCTTGCGGTGCGCCAGCCACGAGGCGTTGAACGCATACCGCTGCGGCAGCTCGCCGTCCAACTCGTGCACGTCCTCGACAGCGAACGTGTCGGTGTCGGCCGACGCCACGACCGAGGCGGTGCCGGTGAGGGCGGTGATGATGCCCGTGGGCTGCCCGACACCGGAGCCCGTCACATGGCTGATCGACTCCTTGACGTCCTTCTCGAACGCGATCATCGTCGCGATGTCGTCGGCCAGCGCCGCCGCGTCCTGCTCGAGTTCGTGGGAAAACTCGACCCAGATCTGCAGCTTGTGAACCGGGATGTCCGGCTGTTCGAGGCCCGGCGAATCATCAGAAACCTCTTCGCCTTCCCCGTCCCACGATCCACTCACGCCCGCCGAGGTGATGCCGTTCCACGTCTTTCCGGTGGCCTGCACGACGCGGGCAATCTGGCGCACCTGGTTGAACGACCCGTTGGCCGTCAGGATCACCGTCGGGTCGAGCTGCATGGGGACCAAGAAGCCGCCGAGGTTGTCGGTGAGGCCCATGCTCCGCAGGTAGGCGGCGCGTTCCTCGTCGACCAGGACGCCGGCATCGCCGCGCGACCGGACCAGCTTGATGAATGCGCGGCTGTAGGCCGGCGAGGTACTGGCCAGCACGAGGCGCGCGACGGGAGTCGTGTCCTCGCCGTCACGCTCGACGAACTTGGTCGCCACTTCGCGGACCTTGTCGTCGGCGAACTCCATCCGCTCGATGGCGTCGTAGGCCCGCGATCGCATCTCGGTGGAGGCGCTGTCGCCGTAGCCCATCCGGATCTGGGAGGTGTCCCAGGGGTTCTTGTACTTGCCGGCGATGAACGTTGCGCCACGGCGCTCCTGGCGGTCCTCATCCACCGGGCGGGCTCCACCCTGGCCGCCGTCACGGGTGCCGCCGGCGGTGTCGTTGGTGGTGCTGTCCTCGGTGGCGCCGCGGACCTCGTCGAGGGCGGCGTCGTGCTCCAGGTTCAGCCGGTGCTCGTGCACCTCTCGGAACTCCTCGACCAGCTTCGGCACGCGGGCACGGTCCTCGGCGGTCTTGTCCTTCTTGGCGTGGAGCCTTTCGAGTTCCTCCTTGATGTCCTTCTCGCGGTTGAGCGACTGCTTCAGATCGAGCTGCATTTCAGAATCCCTTCATGGGTGGGTTGAGGTCCAGCGCGCCGCGGACCTCTTTGAGTGCGTCGCCGAACAGGGCGTCGTCGCCTGCTCGGTCCTCGTCGGGTTCGTCGGTCGCGGAATCGGTTTCCGTGTCCTCCTCGTGCTCTCCGGCCTCGTCTCTGGAGGTGGATTGCGGCGATTCGGTGTCGTCGACCGAGTGCTCAACGGCCGCCCCATCGGCGGTGTCTCGCGGCTCGTCCTCGGACGTTTGCCCCTCATCCGGGGCGCCCTCGTCGGGCTCGTGATCGACTGCCTCCGCTCGGAAGACAGCCTCGGCGAGCAGCTTGCGCTGCTCGGGTTCGTGGAGCCGATCGGGGTAGAGCACGATCGGGTTATCGGCGGATCGGACCTCTGCTGAGGTGCCGCCATAGGCGGGCCACACGACGGGCCCGACCTCGCTGATCTTGACCTCTTTCAGTGTTCGGATCAGGGGTGCGCGCTCGGGCTGCTCTCCGTAGTAGAGGATGCGGCGCACATCTTCGGCCTTGACGGCGTTCCCGTCGACGTCGATCCATTCGTCTCGAACGACGCTGAACCGGAACGACATTCCGTCGATGGCTCCGGTCGCGATGGCTTCGCGTACCAGGTCGATGATGATGTGTTGGCCGAGTCGCGATCTGACGAATAGCCCGCGCTCGTCTTCGTGGATGTCCTTGATGACTCCGATCGGAATGGACCCGATCAGTGGGTGGCGGCCGTGGTCGAACTGGAACTTGGGTGTGCGTTCCCGCAGCGATTTGCGGAACGCGCCGGGCGCGATCTGCTCGTCGAACAGACCCTCCCAGGAGTCGATCCTCGTGGGCTCGTTGAACACCGCGCCGTACCCGGTGAAGGTGCGGCCATCACCGGTGTCGTCGTCCGCGCGGATGATTTCGAACGGCACTGTGCGCAGCAAGTTGTCTTGCCACAGCCCGCTACTCGGCGGCTTGGTCAGTAGAGCCGTCACCTGTCCTCCTTGGTGTCCGCTGGCGGCAAGGCCGGCGGTGCGGGTGGGTATGCCAACTGGTCGAGTTCGTCGGCTATCCGCAGCGCCGGCTCGCTGGCGCCGCGAAGCTCTCGGATGAACCGTGCTGCGGCTGAGATGGCCTGCTGAGCGCCGGGCTGCTGGAGTTGGACGCTGTACCAGCCGGTGTGCTTGAGCAGGCGCAGATCATTGGCCTCGACGGCGGCGATCACCGATGCGGGCTCGTATCCGCCGTCGACGTAGGTGCGGATAGTCCGCGCTTTCACTTCGGCGATCTCGGCGGCGTCCTTCTCGTCCTCACGCAGGAACGGGACGTCGGAGCTGTCGTACCAGAGCCGCGAACCTTCGGGACGTTTGGCGACGCGCTGCAGTGACCCGGAGGCGTTCTGCCACAGGGGGTGGATGGTGCCGTCAGCGAAGCGTCGGCGGGCCTGCGCGTAGTTCGCGTATGTCGCAGCCTCCAGCCCCTCGGACAGCCCGACGATCACCGGTGGGGCGCCAGCCGCGGCCGCGATGCGTGTTTCACCGTGCCCTCGAACGACTTTGAACTCGATGTCCTTGAGGTTGGACCCGACAACAGTGGCGTCAGCACCGGGGTAGAGGTGCATCGTCTTACCAGCGCGGTCGACGCCAGAATACTTGTCATCGAACTCCTCGACCCACTTCTGCACGCCTTCCAGCGTTGCGCCGGCGATGCCTTGACTTCCGCCGGTCCCGGGCAGCCCTGGGAAGTGCTTGACGATGATGTTCGGTGTAGCGCCGTTGTCCATGAACTTCTGTTGGTAGCGCGTCATGGACTGGTCGGCCTGAATCTCGCGGATGATCGGAGTCAGCCAGGACATGCCGATGAATACGCCGAGGGGGTCGGGGATCGGAGCGAAGTGCGCGACTTCGTCAACCGTGAACGGGACTTCATCGTTCTGGGATCCGCCACCGTTCTCGGTGTACAGGTAGCCGATCTTCCGCCAGCCGATCTGCCCGCCACCGCGGTTTGCGTTGTTCCGGCCAACTCGGTTGGCGATCCGCGGCAGGCCGATGATCTGCACCCAGTCCGGCCGCAGCCGGACGAGTTCGCGCTTCGGTTCCTGCGATCCGACTGTGGCCAGCGTCGATTCGGCGTACCAGTAGGAATTCCCGGCCAGGTCGGCGTCTTGGATCATTCGCGTGAGCAGATCTTGCGTTGTGCCGCCTACCCACGGCTCCTCGAACAGGGTGAGGTCCCGAGTCCCGAACGTGTCGGACGGCTTGCCCTGGTAAAGGCGCTGCCATTGGAACCGGACGCTGGAGAACACCAACATCCGCACGAGCATGCAGGCGAAGATGACGCCGTTGGCTTGGTAGGCGTGGGTAGCCAGGCCCTCGAAGTTATTGGGGGCCTTCTCGGTACCCGTACCGGCGAGGGTCTGCCGGACCCCGCCGGGGTAGGCCCACCCGTCGTAGGTGAACTGGTTGAGCATCGACGAGTACTGCTCGAGCGTCAGCGTCCCCCGCGTTGCGCCGCCCAGGCGGCCGAGCAGACGGTCCAGCAGCCTCACCGCGGGTTACCGGGCTTTCGGCTCTCCGGGTCGTACAGGAGCGCGGCGGCGAGCGTGAACGTCCCGCCGACCATCAGCGCCCACCAGGGCCCGAACTGGCCTGCCACACCGGCGACGACGGCCGCGGCGCCGACAACGGCGGCCAGCAGCACGATGCGTGTCGGTGTCACGATAGGAACCCCCATATCTCGGTTTCTCGCGGCTGGCCGTGGGCGATCAGCCCGTACAGGGCGAGCGTCACGGCGACCAGTTGGGTGATGTCGCTGCCGGGGTCTTTGCGGTCCCACGCCCACGCGTCGGCGAGGTCGCGCCGCTTCCCGGCGATCACGGAGTCCTGCAGCGGGCGGGCACCGCGGTGGCGCAGCTCCTTGCCCTTGACGACCGACAGCGCCTTGCCGCACGCCTGCGCGTAGCGGGTCGCGTTCGTGGTGACGACTTCGATGCCGAGCTTCTGCAGATCCTGGATGACCGCCCCGGCCTCGGACTTCTCGTCAACGACGACGGCGCACGGGCCCCAGTCCTCGACCAGCTGCAGCACCCGGTCGGGGATCCAGTCCAAGCCAGGCTTCGACGCGACCCCGGGTTCGTCGCGATCGGCCGGGACGATGCCGACGTGGTACAGGCCGTCAGGCCGGTACCCGGCCACCCCGATCGCCGCCTGGGTCTGCGACTTGTTGACGTAGATGCCGAACGCCACCGGGTCGACCGGAGTCGAGTCCGGGTCGATGAGTTCCCGCCACATCGTCTTGCTGATCAGCGGTGCGTCCAGGAGATCCGGTGCGTCCCACCAACCGAGCCGTTCGCGCACGAACTCAGCCGGCGGCAGAGCCTCCCGCTCATCGCGGATGTACTGAATGCTGATACGGCGTCCGAGCGCGGTATTCGCCATCTTCAGGTAGTCGAGGTTGTCGGCTGCGCACCCTGGAGTTCCGAGTTCGTGGGTGCACTTTTCCTGCTCGCACACCCCTTCGGGTGCGCAGTACTCGACGTACCCGAGCCGTGGGCTGCTGCCGACTCGGCCGCGGTCCCGCACGCTACGCAGATAGTCCGAGTCCGACCGGCCGGCCGATGACCCGCCGACAATCTGGCCGGCCGGCTTGGTCGAGAGGATCGGCACGATCGACCCGACATGCTCCGACTTGACGGCGAACCCCTCGTCGAGGATGACCTTGCTGCCGGTCAAACCGCGAGCGCCGCCCTTGGTGCGGGCCTTGAACTTCACCCGCTGCCCCTGCGGACACGCCTTCGACGGTGCGAGTTCGATCGCCTCTAAGCCGCTACCCCGGTAGATGCCGTTCGTTGGTCCCGGCAACAGCCGCTTGGCCAGCGACGGCCGGTTCTCGATGAGGAACGTCAGATCGCGAAACGCCTCGCGGGTGGTGTCCAGCTCGTGGGCCGACCACGAGATGAGCGCTTCCTGCGTGACGAACAGCCACCCGAGACATGCCTGTTTGAGCCAGCCAGTCTTCAGGTTCTGTCGCGCGGCGATCATCCAGAACTCGAACGTGGTCGGCAGCCCATCCGAGGTGATGCCGAACAATGCGTCGAGCGCTAGCTCCTGTTCCTCGTCAGGCGGAAACCCGACGAAGTCGCACAGGTCGGCCACCTCCGGGCCGAACGTCTCGCTGTACTCGGGGAAGTGCTCGTAGGCAGCCTTAACTGGTTGCCGCGGCTGCTGCACGCGCCTTCTTCTCGTCACGCCGCTTCTGCAGCTCGTCGACTTCGTCGTCCTCGACGGCGGCGCCCGCTAGAGCAGCTGCGGTCACCGCTCGCAGTTCCTTGGACAGCGCCGCGAACGACGACCCGGTGTCGAAGGTCGACGCCTCCAAACGCACCGCCAGCTTCAGCGCCAGTTGGCCGAGGACGGTGTCCAGCCGATCCGCCTCGGACAGCTCCTTGACCGTCGCTGCCACCACGCCGACCGAGGCGTACGCCTCGGTGTTCGGAGCAGGGGGATCAGAGTGCTCGGTCGTCGGCGTGGTGGCTGGCGGCGCAGCAGCGGTCCGCCGCGGCTTCTTCCGATCACGGGCGCCTGCCGTACCGGCGCGCTGGGCCCGCTTCTTGCACGTCTCGCCGCAATACTTCGCCTGCGGTCGCTGCGCCTCAAAGGGCCTGCCGCAGACAGCGCAGGGTTTCTGCACGTCAAGCCCCTTATGTCCAATGTTTGCTGTAGTGGCCGATGTGTTTGCTGAAGGGGATAGAGGGACATGTCCCGGGACATCAAACTGTCCCTGTATGGAAATGACTGCTAACGCGAAGGGGTCAGGCGACTGATGTGCCTTCGCGGGACCCCCTCCCCCCTCTGGCCTGCGGTTATGCCGAGTGTCGGTCGACTTCCTGCGGGTTTAGTCCGAAGGGGACGGTGTTTGCTGGGTGGTCGCAGGGGTTTGCTGACCGGGGGTGAGTCGAACGTCGGTGACGGTGAGTACCTGTTGCGCGCGGCAGAACTGGTCGAACTCGACGGCCTCGGGGTAGGGCAGTGGGTCTGTCACCCGGTCCTGCCAGTGGCTACCCGACCATTCCCGCCATGCGACGCACGCAGTGTCGGGTGGGACTCCGTCAGCCTTGAGCCGGTCGATGACCCGATCGACGACGGGAGGGACGAGCTTGTCCTGGATCTGCAACGCTTGGGGCCCTGAATAAGTACTGGACATGGCCAGACCTGCGCGGTAGGACACCACGACCGTCGACTCTCCACGCTCGAGCACGTGGCTCGCGTGACCGATACCGTGGTCGACCTCGCCGACGGTCCAGCCGTACAGCTCGGCGGTGTCCCGGATGACGACGAATGGACGTTCGAAGATCCTCGTGGTCATGGCTGCTCGCTGACTCGTCGATGCTGGTACGTGATCACGGGGAACGTGTCGTCACCCTCGAAGTCGGGTTCGGTCTGCTCCACCACAAGCTCAGGGCCGCAAGGGCAGAACGCCGACATGACGTGCTCGATGCTGTCGCCGCCAGGACCCCAGTGCAGGTGCTCTTCAGCGACAGGCGTGCTGTCGGCCTCGGCGCCCATCAGGGTGTCGGGGTGTCGATGATGGTGAACGGTCCACCACAGCCAGCCGAGATCGCCGCTGCGGCCTCCAACGCGTACTCGGCGCGGGTGCGCGGGTCCATGCCCAGCTGGGCGGTCGTGTGCAGCGACCCGAGCGCGATCTCATCACCGCAACCAACGGCCAGGTGCCCGGCCGTTGAACGGGAGAACTGGTAGTCGCCGTAGATGGCGTAGAGGCGGCCTTGGATGCCGACGAGGAACACGCTGGCCAAGCCCTCTTTGGTGACGTTGGCGGTCTCGGCGTAGCCGCCATCCTTCAGGGTGTCCCGAACGGCGTCAACGAATGTGGTGGCGATGAAACGGTCCACATCCCAGGTGTCCGGTGCGCCGACGTTGAGGCGGTAGCGCAGCAGCTGCGCGGCTCTCGGTGATCCGGTCAGCCCGATGACGTACGGGCCGTTGGTGAACACCTTCTCGTCCGCCCTGGTGGTCTGTCTCCACCCCGCGGTGGCCGCCGAGTCACCGCCGATCAGCACACCGCCGTCGTACTCCACGCCCACGATGCAGGTCATGACGTGGCCTCGATGCCGCAGGCTTCGCCGTCGCAGCTGCCAACATGCCAGTACCGGACCACGCGACCGCAGCGACACGGGCACGTCAGGGCCATGCACCGCGGGTTAGCTGGCTTGACGGTCTCGGCCCCGCTGTGGTCGCTACCGACCTGCGGGTTTGCGTTGGCTGATTCGTTTGCTGAGCGGAAGCCGCAGCCATGGGGGCACATCGGGTCGCCATTGCCGTCGGTCTTCATCCAGTTGCCGTGCTCGCAGATGTGCCGCGTCCGCTCAGAGTGGTCGCGCCGACCGGCCTTGGTGAAGCGCTCGGCCCGGCGCTGCGTCCGGTTCACCCGAACACCGCCACCAGCAGAGCGAAGACCACCCCGACGCCGCAAATCGCCGCTGGCGCAGCCCAGATCATGTGAACGCTCGTATACCAAGGATTCCACGGCCAGTACTGGCCTTCGGCCCACCAGTTGACCGTGTGCACCTCGCCGGTCTTGATGTCGACCCACCGCTCGCCGCGCCTCACGATTGCGGCCCGCGGACGGGGTGTTTCAGGGCCGCCGACGCGGAGCTGCTGTGGCCCTCGGGGATTCGGTACTCACGCAGCGTCCGCGGGCCAGCGTGGCAGCCGGCCACCACGCTCCGGGACCCCAGCATCTGACGGCCGTGCTGATGCTTCCGGCCGCAGTGCGGGCACGACACGGTGATATGCCTGCCCTTCACCTCAACCACCTCAGCCAGGCCGCCCCGCCAGGGGATCATCGGACGGCGTCCAGTGAGCTGGACAGCGTCATCAACGACGGCAGGGCTGCGTCCGTGGGTTCGACCGCGGACGCAGTATCGACCACCAGTTCGGTGATCGGATGGGAGGCCGCCGGCGGGCGGACAACAGCGGCGATCGCCGCCGCCAGTGCATCCTCGAGATGCGTGAATGCCAGCGACTGCTCACGGCACACCGGTGTCGTGTCCCGCACCGTGCGGTACAGCGCCTTGAACTGGGCACGCAGATTGTCGAGGGTGTCGCGCGTGGCCTGGCCTTGCGGGGTGTGCAGGTCGATGCGCCGATCGATCTCGGCGTCACTGATCACGCTCGGGCCGTTGACGGTGAGAGTGCCAACGGTGATGGTCGGTGCGGTCTGATCCATCTGGGTTTCCTTCGGTGCGGTTACTTCACCAGACGCGTGAGTCGTCACACGGCGGGTAGGTCGCGGAATCGTCGTCATCGGGCACGCCCTGGCGTTTACGGCCGCCGGCAGCACGGTTCCCACCAGCGGCGCAGTCGCGCTTCAGGGCGTGCTCGGGGCCGCGGTAGATGTTGCGGTTGTCGTCGTCGTGTCCGAGGTCCCATTGCTGGTCGGGCCCGATTCGCTCCCCGCAGCGCCAGCAGATCGCCTGACCGGACTTAACGATCGGCTTCAGTTGCTCCCGGAGCCGCTGGTGGCGGGGCCCGTAGCCGCGGGCGTCAGTCGAGCCTGGAGAAGGCATCCAGCGCGTGCGTCTTGCCGGAACCGGTTTCGCCGACCAGCGCCTGCATCGGTTGCGAGAAAGACGGTTCGGGGACCTCGGGTATCTCGTGCTCGATGGCGTCCGCATCGGTCGGGATCGGGTCCAACGCTGTTGTGATGCTGATCGCGTGGGCCATTCGCTGCCGCAGCGCGACGTAGCCGACGGCGGCGGCCTCGACGTCGATATCGCCGACCAGGAAAGTCACCGTCACCCGCGACGATTCGCGGAGGCCGCCGCCGTACCTGGTGAGTTCAGCGAAGCCGGGGGAAACCACCACCCCGTCACGTGCGATCCAGTGGCCAGGCAGCACAACATCGCCGATCTTGATGTGATCGACGCCGATCGTCACCGGCGGCTCGAAACCCTCCGCGGCTTCCCGGCCGGCCGTCTCCCCGACACAACCGACCTTGCCGGGACTCGGATAGGTGACCTTCACATCGTCACTCACCTTTTGCGACCTCCTCGACATAGGGAATGGCCTCGCCCGCGATGCCGGCCATTAACCGGCCTTTCATCGCCCAGAATCCGTCCACGGAATACGCGGCGGCGAACGCGTGGCCGGCGTCGCGGTAGTGGGCGGCGAACCGGTCAGCGAGGTCGGGAACGCTGGCTGTGACCTCCATGGACATCCCGGTGGCCTTCGGAGACGGAACCGGGGCCTGGGCTGTGGTCGTCAGTGAGAGCGTGCACACGATCATCTCGCCGCATCGCGGGCATGGGACATCGACAGTGGAGGGTGCATCCATGGGTGCGGTCAGCTTTCGCTTGTCCAATGAGAAAACCCGCTCGAACCGGGAACGTTTTCCCTGGTCGGCGGGTTCAGAATCCTGAGCTAGGCATGCGTCGTCAGTAGCTCCAAGACGGGGACAACACTACACCATGTCAATCACAACCGTGTCATTTCAGTGTTCCCCAACAGCGCAGAATGGCCGGTCGGCGGCCTGGCTCATAGGCCGGACCGCTGGTCGGTGCCGATAGCGCAGACGCCGCCGCACGTTGAACAGCGGACGCCCACCATCACCTCGTCGTCCAACTCCAGCATCGACAGGTGATAGCCCGCCCTCCCCGTATCGCCGCAACGACACTCAGCGGCCAGGCCGTCCAGCCCCTCGGTGAAGGCGCGTTCCAGATCTTCCCTATTGAGGAAACTGGTGGACTCCTCGGCTGGCAGTCCGGCCGGAAGCGACTCGCGCGCATATACGCCGTCCTCGCACAGCTCGAGTCTGTCTGCCCGAATCGGGATCTGTTCATCCATCCGGGTGGGCCCTCCTCCAGCCGATCATCTCGTCGTCGAGAGCCAACGATGCGTTGAACTTGGAGATCTCGGCGGCAATACGCTTGGCGACCGAGTCGGGATCAAATGCGGGGTCAGGCGGAACTTCAGCGATGTCGCTCATGGCTGCGCGTCCTCCTTGAGGTCTGTGCGGGCGCCGCGGCCGGGGCGGTGCGCGTTCCACTCGTCGATCGTCTCGGCGAGCCAGCCGCGGACCGTTCCCCGGGGGATGGTGCCGTCGTCGTTGACTGGCCCGATCGTGGCGTCCGGTGGCGGCAGTTTGTACCGGCCCATGCTGTTCGGGGCGACTCCTATGCGCTCGGCGAACTGGGCCTGCGACAGGTACCGTGCGGGCCGCTTCTTAGCCATCGGGCCGGCCCAGGGCGCGGCGGATAGCCCGGCGTACGCTCTCTGCGTCGTTGTCGTCGCTATCGGCGAAATGGGCATGCAGTGAGGGGTCGGTGCGGAGCGTGACGAATGCGTTGAACACCTCGATGGGGTCATCGCTGGTGTTGAGCGTTCGCGCCGCCGCGGCCCGGGCGGCTTCGGCGGCAGCGCGTTCCTCGTTCTCCCTGGCCTTGTCGTCCCAGTATTCGCCGGGACTGCCGAAGGTTCTCATCGGGCCCACCCGCGGACGATGCGGTTGCCGATCTGGATGAGCACCAGTGCTCCCCACGCGACCCACAGGGGCCAGGGGACGCCGAGAGCGAGGAACACGGCGCCGGTGCTGGCCGTGGCCACGAGGTCGTAGTTCTTCTTGAGTAGTTCCATGGGTTCGTTCCTTTCAGTCCCAGTATGGCTGGGCGATGACCTCCGGGTCACGGCCCTGTGCGCGCGCGACGTATTCGCGGCGATAGTCGGGATGGTCAGCGACGGTGATGGACTGCTCGCGGCCATCGCCGCGCGGTGCCCGGTCGATGCCGAGGAGCGCGTACAGCTCGGCGGTGTCCTCTGTGGTCATTCGGTAGTTCACGATCCGCTTCGGTGGGGCTGAGATGGTGATCCACCCCCAGGCGGTGCCGGTCCCGCCACGGACGCTCCAGGTCTTGCCGGACCGCTCTTTGAGGGCGGCGCGGATGGCTTTGATGGCGGTGTCCCGGTCGGTGTAGTCGACGGTGGTGGCGGTCATGGCTGGCCCCTTTCCAGGCGGGGTGGGTAGTCTGGTGTTTCCGGTGGTTACCGGGTGGGAGGTACTAGCGATATCTCCCACCCGGCCCGGGTCCGGTCACCGTCTGCGACGTTTTCGCTTCTTACGGTGCTTTCCCGGTTTTCTCGGCTTGCGGTTCTGGATTGCCACCCAGACGTTCACGACGAATGTCGCTGCGGCTAGCGCAAGCGCGAGGTTTTCTTTCGATTTCACCACCTCCTTTCTCTCTCGCTTACACCTTTAACTATACAGTACGACACTGCATAGTGCAACAGTGTTGGACTGTAAAGTTGAGAGGAGATGTCCAGCGTTCACCCCTACGGCCAGGCGCCGGGCTACTGTGGCGTCCATGACCGAGCCGGCGAGCCGCCAGAAGCCGAACCGCCAACCAGCGAGCCTCGCCGAACTCACCACGATCGTGCGCCCACCAGGGCATCCCGAAGGCATCCGCGCCTTCACCGACGCGGAGCGGGCCGACGCCGAGCTCTACGCCACCGAAACCGGCGCCGCCGTCGAATCACTCACCTGATGCCCAAGCCGGGGGATCTTCGTGCGAACAGGCACGGGGGCATGGGTAACGATGCCGCCGACCCACTGCCCGAACGGGCCATCCCATGCCCTTGACAGGTCTCCACATGTAAACGTAACGTTTACATGTGGAGATCACAGACAGCGCCCGCAAGCACGGTATCGCGGACGACGACATCCTCCACGCGTGGCGCAACCAATTGCGCTACGCGCTGCTGGAGTACAAAGGCGAACTCCAGTACCTCGCGATCGGGCCAGACTGCAGCGGCACGCTGCTGGAATTGGTCGTTCCTTGCGATGACCCACGCCGGGTCATCCACGCAGACATACTGCGTCAGAAGTTCTACCGCTACCTGCAGTAGAAACACAGGCGACCAGAAGGCGGGATCGGCCCGCCGATGGGTATTAGGCCGGGAGAGGCCGGGTGAACGAAATGACTGACGTCAAGAATGCACAGGGCGTTGAAGATTGGTTGGATTCGCTTGAACCAGATCCAGCGAACGCACGGAGTGCAACCCATATTCGGAGGATCATCGCGGCCAACGAAGCGTTGGACGCTGCGCAGGCCGAGCTGAACGCTGCAGTGGCCGCAGCCCGGAAAGCCGGTGACACATGGGACGCGATCGGAGTGGCATTGGGTGTGTCGCGACAGGCGGCCTACCAGCGTTTCGGGCGATGACGGTTACATGAGCCCAAGGCCCTCGGTACCGGTCAGGTCGTAGCAGACCAGTCCAGTCACGGGGAATGTCGGCTTCCATTCGGCAGTCCGGTCGTCCCCGCCGCAACAGTCAGCCCCGGCAGGGTGGATGCACGGCATGAATCCGTCCTCGCCAGGCTAGTAGTACGCGAAACCCCACCCGTCGCCGCCGGGCGCGGTGCGACAGGCCAGGGTCGGATATCCGCGCGCATCGATGATGGGAATATCGGGGTCAACGCCGATTTGGTTCAGCCGCGCAGCGTGATCATGTAGCTGTTCTTCGGTCTCGAATATGACCAGACGTGGTGCGACGGTCAGAGAGTGACTGTGGACTGGCATGTCAGAGCACCCCTGCCGCGGTCAGCACCTCGGCTGCCGCATCAACCTTGTTCCACAGTGAGCGGTCGCCGCCGTTGCGGTCGGGGTGAGCCGCAACACGTGCCCGGCGGTAGACCTGCGGAAGTGTGCCTAGGTCCAGGCCGTGGCCAGCCACGTAGGCCAGGTCGCGCAGAAACGCTTCGGCCTCCTCGGCGTTGAACTTGACCATGCTCATCGCCCGGCCTCGCTACCGTTCTGGTCGGCATCGCGCACTTCGATCACGCTCGGGAACATCGAGAAGAATCCCACGCGATACCCGCCGGTGCGCAGGTCGTAGGTGGCCCCCTCATCGAGGGACTGCCACACGTCCCACGAGTCGAACCCGCCCGCGAGGGTGTCCTCGACCGCGAAGGTGCCGCACGAAGTCGACAGACGGTAGTCGCGTGAGGTGTTCCCGTCAGTTGAGCTGTACAGCACATCCTTCGCGATGACCACGCAGTCGTTGTGCCACTGCTGGTTCTGCAGAGAGCAGCCTGTCAGCACGGATGCGGCGGCGGCCACGCCGGCGAGGGCGGCCACACCTATGTGGTTGTTGTTCATGTTGGGCTCCTAACTGTGTTGTGGTCGCGTCAAGCGGATGCTGACGCTGTCGGTTTCTTGCCGGGAAGGAACGGCCGTACATCGGTGAGTCGGTAGACGGGTTTGTCTCCGGGGCTCTCGCGGGTGTCGTGCCATTCGCCGACCTTCTCGCCGGGTCGGCGCCAGCCTCGGGCGTGAAGTTGCTGCGTGACAGGCGGATTGCCGATCTTCTTCCCGCGGGTGCACAGCTTTTTGAACACCTCGACGGACAGTGGCTGGTCAAGCACCTTGAGGACTTGCAGGATCTCCGAGCGCGTGAGATGCCATTCGTCTACGTCGTTCCACAGATCTTGAATCAGCTTCTCCACCCTGAAGGTGGAGTCGCAGTTCGGGCAGGTCACCTCACTGGCGTCGCGGTCCGCGGTCAGCGAGGTCGCGCAGCGGCGTCGGCCGCGGCTCTCGACGATCACGGTGGGGCATGGTCCGCACTCGCGGCGCGGCACGGCCGGGTTGAGGGTGTTCTCGATGCGCCGCAGGAATCCTCGGACGCGGTGGTGGAGGTCGGCCGCGTCGGCGTCGAGGGCGACCTTCGGGGTGTTGAGTGACAGGAAGTGCGCGAATCCGGTTGTGGTGCGCCAGCCTATGGTGAGGTTGTGGGCGCGGGCGATGTGGCGTGCCCACTGGCCGAGCGCGTCGTGCATCTCAGCGAGGAGCCTGCTCGCGGAGGTGTTGACGCCGCCTGCGGCCAGCGCCCGATTCAGGGTGATCTGTTCGCGCCGCCGGCGGGCCCTGGCGAGGTCCGGTTCGTCATCGTCGCCACTGTCGGGCAGTGCGTCGATGTGGCTGGCCAGGGTGGAGTCACCGTCGAGTGTGTCGGGTTCGCGGTGGACGCGGCGGGCTTGCTCGCCGCGGCGGGCCTGGCCGACGGCATAGCCGCGCAGGTGCTCCAGCATGCCCGGTAGTTTGCGGTGGCGCGGGAACGGCTTCAGCTCGCCCGTCTTCTCGTCGGTCTTGAGGATCTGGTCGGTGACTGTTCCGCAGCTGACCAGACTTCCCAACATGTCGCGCAGATCGGTAACACACCGCCCACACAGGTAGGTGTCCGCTGGCGCTGAACAGGATTCGCACTTCTGAGTCACAGGCAATCTCCTCGGTGGACGGTCCAACAATCTGGGCAGGCGGCGACGTTGTTGACGTAGGCGGCGCCTTCGACGGCCGAGCATTCGGCGTGCACTAGTTCGTTCTCGTCGTCGTAGTCGACGAGGTCGCCCGGATTGATCCGGTCGCCGTAGCCGCAGGTTCCCGGGTAGCGGGCTTCGAAGCTCACCACTGACCCCGCTCCGTAGGCAGTTCCAGCAATCGTGCGTGTAGCAGGGCTCGGGGGTTGACGGGGCGTTCCAACCCCGGTGCCCACCAATGGCCGTCGCTCTTCTCGGCGGACGCGTACAAGAGCCCGGCCCGCACCCGCACTACAGCACCGTCAGGAAGCGCGTCGAGTTGACCGGCTGTGCGGATGGTGCTGCGTTCACTCCACACCTCAGCGATGTGCTCTGCGTAGTCGCGGTTTCCTGTTCCGGATGCGGAGCAACTATCTGCGCCACAATCCCATTCGGGACCGCCCCACTGGTCGAGTCGGCTGTGGAGTTGGACGACGTAGGTCAGGCTTGGAAAGTCGCTCATTGTGGCTCCCAGTCAGGGTGGTGGATCAGCAGGGCCGGCAGGTTGGGTGTGCCGAATGCCTGGCCGGGCGGGTTGAGCGGTGCGGCAAGGCAATACCAGAGTCCGTTGCGGCGTTCCCAGACCTCGTGGAGCTTCCAGCCGGCCGGAGATGTGTATGGCCTGATGACCAGGGAGAGGTGGGGCAACGCGTCGAGCTGGTCGGCGGTGCGGACTGTGCACGCTTCACGGTGTACTCGGCTCGGCATCGGCACCGCATCGGGTAGCAGCGGAGCATGCCGGGGCGATGGAGCTTCAGCACGTCGGCGAAGCTGGGGAACTCAGACATGCGAAGGCTCCCACTGCGGGTGCCATAGCAGTCGGGCCGTGAGGGGAACTCGGTCGGAGATGAGGCCGAAGTCGCGGTCGAAGCCGTCGTGGCCGTCGAGCGGGAACCACAGTCGGTCGTCCTCGCCCCAGGGATTGCGGCGCAGGAGGGCGCCGGTCCTGTCGAGGATCGCGGCGCTGTCCGGCAGTGTGTCGAGCTGGGCGGTCGTGCGGATCGTGCAGGTGTCCCGCCAGATTTGCTCTACGTGTTCAGCGATGAGACCGACGGACGTTTTGCCGCTGTTGCGGAGGTCGCCTCGCCACTGGCATCCCGTGCATCGGACATCGATAGCGCTGGTGCGTGTCCACCGGTGTGTGGCGAACACCTCCGCCAGGGTGGGGAAGTCCGGTGTGCTCATCGGGTCTCCGCCATGAGCTGCTGGGTGATGTGGTCGGCGAGGTCCGGTGTTAGATCTGTTGGCCCGGGCAGAATCAGCTGGACGCGGTGGGTCCACAATTCGAGGGCTTTCAGGATGCGCGCGTGGATCAGTTCGACCAGCTGCGCCTTCGCGGCGGCCAGGGCGAATGGTGTACCGGCCGGTTCCTCGCCCAGGTCCATGGCGGGGTCAAGCTCCGCGCCGGGTACCTGCATGGCCGCTGCGATGGCCACGAGGGCGTCCGCCCCGGCTACCAGGGCATGCGCTTTGGCGGCTCTGTAGTCGCCAGCCGTGAGTTCAGCTCTTGCGCGGGTGATCCTGCCCGCGGTGGTGGCGTCGGGCTTCTGAGGGGCGCTCAAGGGGTTTCTCCTTCGGTGAGGGTTCGGGCGAGGCATGGGATGTGTCGAGGCACCCGCTCAGTGGAGTGCGGGTCCGCAGGCTGGGTGCAGAAGTCGCCGGCGGCGGCGCCGCACCCGCGCGGAGGGGTTGGGCATGGCCGGTCGATGACGTCGGCGTACGCGTCGATGACGGGGCCTCTACCGCGCCGTCGGCGGCCCGGGCCGGTGGCGTAGTCAGCCACCACCCGGCCCGTCGGTGACGGTGCCGCATCTGGTGCAGCGTGAGCGGTCGCGCCACGGCTCCGTCTCGGTGTGCGGGCACTCCTGGAAGCGTTGGCAGCGGCAGCGGTGGCTGGCTTCGTCGCACCGGCCGGCGACCCCAAGATGGTCATACGCTTGGTGGCCGCACCGGCAGGTTCGGGTGTCGGTCACAACGCTCCGCCGTTGACGATCGACAGCGAGGGGGTGGGGCGGTGGTCGCACTTGACTGGGTCGTCTTCGGTGCCGATGACCCAGCAGGTGCCTTCACAGCGGGGGCAGTTCGCGCGGAGGTTGACGCGCCGTTGCTTGTCGGCCGCTTCGATCGCGAGGACTCGACCGTTGTGCTCTTCGTCCCAGAGCCGCCGGCGCATGCAGGGTCGGCAGCCTTCGTCGGTGTCGGTTTCGCCGTGTTTGGGGCAGATCGGGCGTGCGCGCTGCACACCAACAGAACCACCTACGGAAGGTGACTCTAGGACTGGAACTAGTACTTGACTGTCCCCGTCTCGACGAGGTCCAGACGGGGTACCGGGTGTCGACGCGGTGGAGACGGGGTCTAGACCGGGTGCAGACGGGGTTTCGACGGGGTCAATTTCGTCGGCCAGTTCGGCGGCGTCCCTGCGATTCAGGCGCCGCAGCTCCAGCGCCAACTCCTGGCGGATCTTCTCCGAAGCGACCATGCGGGCGTTCTTCGGAACCGACGACCACGAGTTGCGGTTCTTCACGCTGACCAGGCGCACGTAGGACCGGACGAACAGCTCGTCGGTGTCGTAGTCGATGAACAAGAACCGGCGCTGCTCTAGGGCGGCGAAGTCCTCCCGCAGCTGCTCAACGGTCAGCTCATTGCAGCCCTTCGCGAGCAGGTCGAGGTGGAACGTCATCACGCCGGCGGTATCCAGGTCTTTGCCGGAGAGCACCTGGCAGAAGGTGCACTGCGCCAGGCGCGGGACCTTCTGGAACTCTTTGTCTTTCCGCCACAGCCCCTCATTGATCAGGGCGCCTGCGTTGGCCACTAGAACTCCTCGTTGGCGAAGTGAATCAGGACATCGGCGTGACACCTGGCGCCGAGCCGGCACCAGCACGCCAGGTCGCGTCCGCGGAGCGGCGCGAGCCACGTGTCGAACTCCGCCCGCTGATCACGCCGCCGAACCGCGCACAGCGCCTCGAACAGATAGACGGCGGACTCGTAGGCGGCCTCAACGCGGTTGTGGGACGTGTAGAGGGCGGTCGGGAGCCTGATGGGCATCACTCCGCGGCTCATCGGGCGGGCGCGCAGAAACGCCCAATCCGGGCCGTAGACGGTGCCGCCGCCGGGTTCGCTGCCAAACACGGAGAACGGGTTGCCCCAGCGGGTCGGCCGCCCGACGTAGCGCGCGCCGACGGGGATTCCAGGCTGTCCGGCCCTGCGTTGTCGTTGCACACGTGTGGGTGTCCGCTTCGCGGTGATAGACACTTACGAGTCCTCTCTGGGGGCGTTAGTTGGACACTGGGGGTGATGGGACTGCGTGGGGGGGTGCCATCCGCAGTCTGGGCAGCGGCCCATCCCGATCAGCTCCCGACGGCTGAACAGCAAACGGATGCGACGATCACTCACCGAGTTCGGCCATCGTCGGAAAGCTAGGCATCGAAGGTGGCGGCGTTATCTGCACTACGCCACGGGTGCCTACGAGGTCGGAGCCGGGGAGGAGGATGACGGCTCGGGTCACGAGAGTGCCGTCAGCAAGCTCTTCCCACGGGCCGCACCTGCCGACCGGCTCTTGCGCCAGACGCTCCGCCAGGTCTGCTACGCGGATGCTGAATTTATCGGCCCGGCGCTCACCCCGATATCGGCAATGGGCAATCAGGCCAGACGCATATCGCACTGATGGGAGCCGGCCGAGGTTCCACCACAAACCCGTTTCGTCGTCGCGCCGCCAGGGCACGTCGGTGCGGATCATCTCGCCGCGGCGGTACACCTTCACGCTGACTCCCCTTCAGGTTGGGACACCGGCAGGTACTTCTTGTCGAGCTGCGCACGACGGGCGGCAAGCTTCTGCTGTACGGCAGGGCTCGGGGGTTTCGTCCGCGGTTCAGGTTCAACAGTCCGTGACGCCGCCTGCTCTAGCACCGCGGCGGCGAGCCGCTTGATGTGGTGATCCGACTGAGCCGGCGAGGCTGTGGCATTGGTCCCGACCTCCGGTTCGATGAGCCGGTCGGACTCCATACGCTTGATGTTGAGGGTGTCCAAGATGACGGGGTCGGACCCGTCGCTGGTGACGCAGAAGTACGCCAAGACACCGTGTTTCTGGCCGGGTCTGCCGAGTCGGCCGATGGCCTGTCGGTGCACACCGGGCGACCAGTCCAGCTCCCCGAACACCAGCGTCGAGCACACGTCCTGCAACCCGTCGAGGCCGGCGCCGGAACGCAGCGACATGATCAGCACACGGGAATCACCGGTGGTGAATCGTTGGAACGCTTCGGCTTTCTGTTTGGGCGACTCGGTGCCGGTGTAGAGGACCGGGCTGTGCTCCTTCAGCCGCTCCATCCAGATGCCGTAGACCTCGCGGTGCCACCCGAACAGCACCACCTTGTCCTGGCTCTCCAACAGCAGGCGGACGAAGTCGGCGACGAACGGAGCTTTCGCCACGCCGGTGGCCTGACGCAACTGCCAGTCGAGCTGCCCGGCGGATGTCCACTTCTGGGAGTTGGTGGCATCCTGCGCGAGGATCAGGCGCGCCATCTCCACCGCGTTGCCGGACAACTCGTTGAGCCGCCTGGAATCCGAGGGGACCTGCTGCTCGATCGTCTCGATCGCTGGCAACTGAATTCCGACATCCTCGCGGGTGCGGCGCAGGAACAGCCCCAACGATTTCAGGTGCGCGCGCAGCGCCTCCGGATTCTTGATCCGCACCTTGCCGTTCGATTCCGTCGTCCACGACCCGCCACCCCACTCGCGTAGGAACTCCTCCCGAGTGCCCAGACAGCCAGGCCGCAGAATGTTCATCACGGAGTACATCTCGCCGCCGAAGTTGTAGATCGGTGTGGCCGAGAGCCCGACAGTGACTGCACCCCGCGAGATGAGAACCTGGGCGCCTTCGTACTTCATGGTCTCGGCTCGGCGCAGCTCCTGAATCTCATCGAAGATCACGGTGTTGACGTGATCGGCTAGGGCGGGCCCCCAGGCTGCGAGCTTCGCGAAGTTCACGAGGATCAGGTCGTAGTCGAGTCGACCGTCCTCGGTGAGCAACTTCGGCAGTTCGTCTTCTGTCTTGGTGGTGCGCACTTCGTAGCCACGGAGCGCGGGGTAGAACTTGCCAAGCTCACGCAGCCACTGCCCACCCAAACCGGTGAGGGTGACCGCAATCGCTGGCCTGCGCGCCGGGTTTTCCAACAGCGCCAGCGACATCAACGTTTTTCCGAGGCCGAGTTCGTCGACGACGAGGGTCGCCCCGGTGGCGTGCACCAGGTCGACCGCGGTGCGCTGATACTCGCGCAGCGGAAGCGCCGACTCGATCCACTCGTCACCGCGGGGCGCCCGGACGCCGGCCAGCACGCCTTGAACGAGTTCTTCACGTGCCCTCGCTGATGCGGCACGGTCAGCGAGGTAGTCCCGGTCCACATCGGACATGTCGAACTTCCACCGCGAGAGTAGCCATTCCAGCTCTTGGGCCATCTCCTCGGTATCCGACACCATCAGCGCGGCGGCCTGATTCATGCGGACACCGGGGATGACGCGCTTGAGCCGGATCATGATGTCCGGTTCCGCGGTGACCTGCCAGTGCAGGTTCGATCGCTTGACCTCCCCGACGACGCGGATCACAGAGCCACCGACCCGAGGAACACCGAGATCACCGGCTTGCCGTGGATCTCGCCCGGCATCGCTGGCACGAGTACGCGCCGGCCGGACGCGAAGAGCAGCGCGTCGACATCGTCGTGCTCGGCATAGCGACCCAGCTGGCGCACCACCGCGTTGCGTGCACCCTTCACCTTCACCTCGACTGCGACGGTGAGCACACCGACGTTGACCAAGAAGTCGGGTCGGTCTCTACGTGACAGGGCCTTCTCGCGGTCAGTGTGGAACCGAGGCGCGAGAACGTCGTGCATCGCTGCCTGCAGGTCTGCCTCAGCGGTCCAGCAGTAGGTGAATCCGGTGAGCGCGTTCGCAACGGCCAGCGCGGCATCGGCGGGGGTGGTGGCGTCGTGACACCGATCGTCAGTGAATAGAGGCATCACACCGCCCCCGCGACGTGCCAGCGCTCGTGGTAGCCGCGGTTCTCGACGCGGACCAGCGCGGAGCATATGGGGCACTGCTCAACTTTCACGCTGGCCGGGGCGCCGTCTCGAACGCCCATGAAGGTGAAGACCGGAGACCATTGGGCAGCTTCGTAGCTGAGGCCCTGGCCGAGCATCCTGGCCCGCGCCCGGGTCCACGCCTTGCGGATAGCGATGGCCGCACGGGTGCGGCGGTTCCAGCGGATCAGGTCACTCACCGGCGAACCCCTTGAGCGGGTCGGCCTCGGGGATGCCGTGGAGAGTCAGAGGTCGGCCTTCGGTGATCTCGCTGTTCCATTCGTAGATCCACTCGCCGAGGGAGTCGCCAGCGTCGTACTGGATCACGAGATGCCGGGCCGCGATGTCGGCGGCGTCGGGGGCGACGCGCTGCAGGACCGCGAGGAGGTAGATCAAGCCGAAACCCTCGCAGCTCATACCTATGTTGGCGTGCCACGCCTCCGGGTTGTCGTCGATGCTGCTGAGGTTTCTGTACCTGGCTTCACTGTGTTTGATCCACCAGTCCAGGTGTTCGCGCAGCAGCGTCGTCGCGGGCTCATGCTCGCGTGCGGCGATGGTTGCTTCGTCGTCATCGGGGTAGTGCGCGGCCCCGGTGTAGGCATCGGCGCTCTGCCAGTCGCGGATCCGCCGCGCCACCACGTCGCGCATCTCAGCGTTCTCCGCGAGTGTGAAGTGGTTCGCGTCGGTGAAGCTCCAGTCGAACTCGACCAGCTGCGCTGCGAGAGCCCGCAGCGCAGCGGTGCTCGTCGACGTCGTCACGGCGCGCCCAGTGATCGTGTGCGTCAGACTCACGCCGGGACCGAACTCGAGTTGCCCGCTCTGCTTTGCGACCGCCACCGTCGGCGTCACCACCAGATAGGTGCAATCGGTGGGAAGGGCTGAGACAGCGATGGGCGGCTGGTCGGGGAGGTGGATCATCTGCAGTGCAAAATCGTTCATCGTGTTTCGGGTCCCTTTCGGAGGGCTGGGCCAATGTCGACTCCGCCGGCGGCGTAGGTGAATTGACACGGCTGACAGCGGAGATGGCCCGCGATCGGGTCGCCGCCACAGTCGATGCAGCGGCGCGGATTGGCTAGATAGTTGGCTGTCTGCTCGGGAGTACTCGCGGCCATCTCAGCTCGCCCTGGCCTTGTCGTACTGGTCTATTCCCCACACGATCGCGTGCAACGAGACCAGAAAATGCCAGTCGTACTCTTTGAACCGCCATTCCCAGGTGTCGGTGAACTCGAAGCGCCTACCGTTCTCGCTGGTGTGCCGGAAGTCCCGCAGCGCCAGGTGAGTGGTGGTCTCGTCGTGGATCACGTCCTCGGTGAGGATCTGGTCGCAGATGTCGCGCCACAGTGGAGCTTTCGGATCCTCCCACCACACACAGGAATCACGGAACGCCTCGTACACATGTCGCTTCACAGCGTCCGGGGAATGCGATTCGTACCTCAGCGGCCCGCGCAGCTTCTCCGCCCAATAGCCCGGGTTGATGTAGCCGGGTGGTGAGCGGAAGAACTCGAACATGTCGGGCAGCCGGGCGAAGTGGAAGTTCTCGATGTCCCCTGTGATAACGAGGTGGCCCGGCCAGGTGACGAGGTCGAAACGCCAAATCCCCGTGCCCGGCCGCGCGAACCGCAGATGCCGATATAAGCCGTCGTCGCGCAGCACCTCCATCTGGTGCTCGCGGGTCTCCAGCTGCAACAGGGACAGCGGCGTATGCGGTTTGGCCATCAGTTGGTCACCTCCGGTGCTTCATGTCCGCAAGGCAACGGCTTGCCGAGCTCGTAGTCGTTGAGATCCCCACGGAAACAGCAGTGCTGTGGGGTGGAGTGCAGCGTGACGGGCCCGGTCCAGCACGGGCACGGCGCGTTCACCATCCGAATTCCTGCGGTACGTACACCTGGCTCTGGGCCCGGATGAAGCCTTTCGTCGCTGGCGCGACGGTGTCGGATTCAGTGACGCGGATCAGCAGACGCCATCCCCGATCGTCGGCTTCGGTGGCGCGGTGGATGTTCCACCAGTCCCACGATGCCCATTGGTCGACCTGGGGCGCGACCAGGAGTAGCGGATCCAGGGCGTCGACAGCGCGAGTCATCTCCGCATACAGCTCAGTGGACTCGCCGCGCTCCAGGTACAGCAGAAGCGGTTGCACAACGAACGCTGTTGGGCAATCGTTGCCGACGATGATCGTGTGATAGCGCGGGAAGTAACCCGTATCGGCTTGGCGTTGCTGCTCGGCCATCGACGGAGCACCCGACGAAGCGGGGTCGAATCCCGGCCCGTACGCGACACCGCGGGGAACACCATCGGTGTGCCAGCCGGGAATCGCCGGCATCCAGCCGGGCATCAGGAACGACACCTTCGTGTCCACCACGACGTAGACGCGGTCACCCACAATCGGCGCGTGTTCGAGGCACGTCCGCACCAACGGTCCCCCGAATAACACCGCGTCGGATAGCCTGGCCCGACGCAAATTCGGGGTGCCCTCAATCAACTCGGGCCGCAGACCTTCTACCGGATCATGGAGCACGACCGCAGTCGAGTTGAACGTGTAGCCAGTCATTGACGGAATTTCACCTTCTAATCGGTTGATCTAGGACGCTGATTCGAGATCGAAAAGCGAAGGCGTGTCCCGCTCCCGCTCGCAGGCTTGGAGGTACTTGACGCCGTCGAGGTAGTAGCCGGTGTTGAGTTCGACGCCGCGGCCGCGCCGGCCGAGTCGCAGCGCCCGCGCCGGCACGGTCATCAATCCGCCGAACGGGTCAAACACTAGATCGCCGGGATTGGAGTAGCGTTCGATGAGTCGGTCGGCGATGTCGAACTGCAGCGGGCACACGTGCATCTGTTGCGCACGTTGCGATTGCGTAGCGTTGAGGGTGAGCATGCGGTTGACGTCGTGCCACACATCCGGTGACCAGGAGCCTGGCGCGAGACTCATGAAGGTGGCCGGCAGTGCGCCGCGGCCGTCGAGTTGTTCGCCGATGCGGATATGGGCCACGTAGTCGTACACCTCCCGCAGTGTTTGCTCAGTGAAAATGCGGGACAGCTGGTCTGGAGGCAGGGCGGCGAGTTCGTCGGCGGTGAGCAGACGGTCCCCGGAGGATCGCCAGAACGCGTGTGCGTCGACCTGCCAACGCGCCCGGGTGTACGCCGCTTTGTCCTTGGCGACGGGGGTGTCTGCGTAGCCCTTCGACCGGTCAGTTTGCGGCTTGTGGAACAGCAGAACGTATTCCGGTGATCCGACACCCATTTTCGTGGCGTCCTTGCACTGCTCGGACCAACCTAGCCGGTAGGTCTGGTTGTTCTCCCGCACAACATCGGTGACGACGGTGATCATGCCGAGGTAGTCGAAGCCGTGCTTCTGGGCGTGAAAGATCGCTTCAGCGTGGAATGGGCTGACGGTGGGGACGCCGGCTCCAGTGACGTTTCCGAACAAGATTCGGTCCTTGACGTGGCAGGCGTAGATCCGACCCGGCGCCAGGATCCGCAATAGCTGCGGGGTGAGGTAGTCCATCTGCGCCCAGAAGTGCGTGTTGTCGTCGGTGTGGCCGAAGTCGTTGTAGGAGGGCGTGTATTCGTAGTGGTTGGCGAAGGGGATGCTGGTAACGATTAGGTCGACCGAAGCGTCCTGCATCGATTCTGTCTCTGGGACGCAGTCGTTGTTTGCCGCCAGCCATCCGTCGCTCGATGCCTCGATTCGGTCGACGCCGATCGAACGTTGGAGCGCCTCGGCGATGGCCGCCGGCTGCAGTCCGTGTTCACGGATGATGGTGCTCATAGTGCTGGTCAGCTCCCGGTGTTCGGCCCACTTGCGTTGCAGGGTTCGCACCACTTCTCGTTCGGACTCGGCGAAGATGATGTCGATACGGCACGGGTGGGTCTGCTGGAACCGCTGGATGCGGTGGACGGACTGGATGAAGTCGTTGAAGGAGAACCCAACACCGACGAAGACCGCTCGGTGGCAATGACGTTGGAAGTTGCAGCCCGACCCCGACAGCGATGGTTTCGAGGCCAAGATGCGGTAGCGGCCGTCAGCGAAGTCGACGACCCTACGCTCCCGCTCGTCAAGATCGAGCGCCCCGTACACCTCGACCGTTTCGGGGATCGCCGCTTTCAACGCGCGGCGCTCATCTTCGAGGTCGTGCCAGAGGATGAAGTGGTCACCGGGCGCCTCATCGACCAGCTGTGCGGCCTTGGACACGCGCGCCGGCAAAGTGTCGCGCTTCTCCCGGGCTGCATCAACCGTGGACATGGGGCCGCCGCGGAACAACAGGCCCTGCCCGTCGCGATCGGCCGGCGCTCTGGAGTGATCGACGTCGATCTCGTGCCAACGCACATCCAAGTCCGGCAGGTCGTACCCCTCATCGGAGTACCCCAGATCAGACGGACGCTCGAGGAACACTGCCCATGTGTTGAGCCACAGCCAGAACTCGCGCTCCTTGTGTGGGTACAGGGTCAGGTGGTTCGCCTTCGTCGAATCACGCTGGAAGAACCTCGTGAGGGCCTGCCCGGTGTCCATCACGCCGAGGAATCCGGCGTAGTGGATCAGCTCCTTGTACCGGTTCGGCGATGGCGTCGCCGTTGCGACGAACCGGTACGGCACCTCATCGAACAGCGGGAGAAACGTCTGATATGTCTTCGACCCGAACGATCGCAGCACCGACGCCTCATCGAGACTCACCGCGGTGAACAGAGCTGGATCGAGCTTGCCCTCGCGGATCGTCTCGTAGTTCGTCAAGTAGATACCGGTCTCGTTGAGTTCGTCAGCACGGCGGACGAACTCAACGGACAGGTCCACCTTGCCGGCGTCTCGGGTGAACTCCTGCCGCACGCCGAGCGGGCAGACGATCAGTCCGCGTCCGCCGCGGTGGGCCAGCGTCAGCCGCAGCATTTCTAGCTGCATGACGGACTTCCCGAGCCCGAACGACGCGAATACGGCTCGCCGGCCGCCAGCAACACCCCATTTGACGATGTCGCGCTGGTGAGGTTTGAGCAGAGGATGAACGTCCTCTAGGTCGACGTCGTGCCCGAACGTGGCGTCGAAACGCACCTTGTCAGCAAGGAACTCGGCGTATGGCTTCACGCGACCACTCCAAGCGATTCGGCGACGATGCCGACTTGGTCGCGGGCGTTGGGGGGACACACCGCGTTGCCGGCCTGCCGGGTCTGCTCGCGCCGGTTCCCGAGAATCCGGTAGGTGGCTGGGAAGTCCATCGCCCCCTTGATCTCCCGCGGCTCGAGCATCCGGAACAGGACGTCGTCGAGGGCGATCGTCGGCCGATCGGCGGCCAGGAGGGATTGCCCGCCGGTGGCGACGATCGTCCGAGTGGGCTCGGATGCTGGCGTGGTGTGGCGGGCGGGGTGGCCGCCGCGGACACCGTTGTTGCGCATCAGCAGCGCGGCCGTCGTCGCAGTGGTCATCGTCGGTGCCGGCTCGTCGTCGACGACACGGCACCTGTTGCCGTGGTTGTTCGTCATCAGCAACGCGTGACGCTCCACCGCGGTCACGGTGGCCAGCGCGTCCTCGGCCGGCCTGGTGCTGCCGTTGCCGTAGTAGGCGGTCACGAGGCCGTGGTGGTTCCCGGCCGCGGTCACGGTTGCCAGCGGATCCTCGACGGGCCGGGCGACACTCCCGCCGCCTCGCAGCTCGGCGATGAACGCCAGCCCCGTCTCGCTGCGTGTGGTCATCGTGCGGGCTGCCTGGTCCGTCGATACGGCGTGCTTCCCGTCTCGACCTTCGACGGGAACAACCAGAGCCTTCGACAGGGTGGTGTGCACGGTGCGAACCGGATCCCCGGTGGGCCACGCCCGGTAGTAGCCATCCTCCCTGCCATGCGCGGGATGCCGCGGGTCGGCAGCGTCGTAGGTATTCCCGGCGGCCTCAATGACCAGCGGTCCCCAGTAGCGTTCGATGCCGGCCCGAATCCGCGCCATCGTCTTCTCCGCGAGCGGCTTCTTGCGGTCACCGATGCGCTGGCCGAGCAGCGACCAGTCGATGATGTCGGCGGCCGGCCGGAACACAGGTTCGAGGACCCGGTTCCGGCAGGCGACGTTCGGGCAGCGGTAGACGTACTGGGCGCGGTAGCGTCCCCACGGGGCGCGGTCCGGACGCTTCCACGACTGGATCGCGCGCACCGGCCCACAGTCCGGGCACACCGCGGCGGGCCGGGTCAGCCGGTCGAAGTCGGGACGCTGGTTGCCCTTCCGCCAGAACGTCACGTACATCCGGTCCCGCGACTGCGGTGCGCCAGGCCCGAACGCCTGGGCGTGCATCGAGTTGACGAAGGTGACGTGGTGGTCGTACCCGAGCGAGTCCATCGCCATCAGCCACGCGCGGAACGGTTCCCAGTGCCAGGCGTCCACGACGTTCTCGACGATCACCGCTTGGTAGCGGTGGACCTCGGTGAAGCGGGGTACGTCCCACATGGTGGCGCGGGACCGTTCCGCCGCGGCGTCCGGTAGTACTTCGCCGAAGAGGTCGGGTTGCACCGCGGCGCGCTTGCGACCCTTCGCCACTGAGTGGTTTGTGCACTCAGGGCTCGCCCACAGGATGTCCGTGCGCGGGAAGCGCCGCGGATCGATCTGCGATAGATCGGCGCACAGGTGGTCGGTGTCCGGGTGGTTGGTGCCGTGAGTCTCGACTGCGAGTTCCCAGTGATTCGACGCGACGCGGACCGACACCCCTGGGATCGACACCGCGCCGGTCGAGCTTCCGCCGGCTCCGCAGAACAGGTCGGTCAATGTGAGTGTCACAGGCCGTACCTCTCCAGAACGTTGAGGACCGCACCGACCGACACCATGGGCGGCACGATCCGGGCGCTGCTACGCCGGTTCTGATGGACGCTGCATTCGCACAATGCGCGAAGGTCAGCGGCGGCCTGGCGGGATCGGGTGATCGGCGTCGTGAGCCGGTCTGCGGCGTCGATTACCGCGTCGGCGCCCGACCGCCGGGTAGTGGCGTTGGGAGTTTTCATGCTGTTGCTCTTTCGATGTGGCCGGATTCGGTGAGGTAGACGAGTTCGGGCTGGCCGATGTATCGGTCCCAGCGTTTGATCGGAACGGTGTTGGGGTCGTTCCACGGGCGGACGTGGAACCCTTCGGCTTCGGCGGCGTTGGGGTTGTTCTCCACCCAGCCGTGGCACCCGGTGGTGCCGTGGCCGCAGAGCATCACGCAGTTGCGGGGGTCCCACGGCCCACCCTGGCCGCGTTTCACGCGGTGATGCAGGGTCAACCCTCGGGCCGAGGCGTGGACGCCGCAGCGTTCACAGGAGCCGTCCGCCCTTGCCGTCACGATCGGGCGACAGTTCCGTTCCTTCACGCAGCGTTATCTGGCATCGTGAGGCGTTCCGCCTCTGGGTATTTGGTCAGCAGCGCCCGCGCCTGGGAGTGCGCGCCAAACAGATCGGCGCGGATCTCGTCTGCGCGGCAGGCGAGGGCGGTGACGTCCTTGCGTATCTGCTCATCGGTGACGCCCCACTCGTCGAGCCACTGAGGGGCATCATCGGTGCTGGGCGGCCCGTCTAGGTCTAGTCGGTCCTTCACCTCGTCGAACGACTCGACCAACGCAGCCAACGCGGTTCGCGATTTGTCGGCGCAGTCCGGGCACCGCGTTGGCGTGGGTTCGAGGGAGTAGCACACCATCCAATGCCCGCACTCGGCTTTCCATTTCATGAGTCTGCCTTTGCGTTCGGTCATGCGGGACGCCCCTTCAGGTGGTTGAGGAACGCGAGGATGGCGCCGACGTCACGGCAGTCCTTGAGCGCTTCCCCGCGGCTGCGGTAGAACTCGCCGAGCACGACGTCCTCGTCGAGGTTGCTGTTGCGGGTGTAGTCGCGGACCGCGGCGCGGGCTCGTGCCGCCAGCTCGGCCTCGTCGGCGACGAGGGCGGTGACGTCGCGTGGCTTCGCCCCGCCGGCCGCGTAGTCCAGCCGTTCGAACAGCAGGTGGTCGAGGGTGAAGTTGGAGAACCTGAGCGGTTTCTCGGCGGGCGAGATCCCAAGTGACACTGAGCGGCAGCCGATCAGCGTTGCGGGTTCTTCCCGGGTAAGGCGGACCCACACCGACGCGTCGTGGGTGAGGGTCCGGTGCGCGTCGACCCTATAGTCGGCCGTGTTGGGGATCGGCCTGCCCTCGGAGTCGACGGCGAACGATTCTTTGCAGCGTGCGGTGACGACCACGATCCCGTTGAAGGTGGTGAGCAGCCGCATCAGATCGGCGTGGCGGTCACTGGCGTCATCCCACAGGACGTTCGACAGCTTGATCTCCGCGTTGGGGTCTTCTCGGAGAAGCTTCTGCGCGTGCTTGGACTCCCTCGCCCGGACGGTGATCCAGTTCTTCAGCATCTCCCAAACGCTGGTCATCGAATCAACGATGAGCACTGGCGGTTTGCCCCACCAATCTGTTGCCGCCGCGGTGTGGATCTCGGTTACCTGGCCGAGGATGTCGTGCCACGATCCATCGTGGTCCACCACCTGAAATTGGGCGCCGGGAATGGCGGCGTACTCGTCTGGTGCGGCCTCGCCCCATGCGACCCAGTAGCATTCACCGATCTGCTGTGACGCTGTGAACGCTGCCGCGGTGTACGTCTTGCCGGAAAGCTCAGGCCCTTCGATGAGCACCAGGGGCCAGGTCGGCACACCTGTCGGTTGGCGGGTCCTGATCGCCATTAGGCGTTCACCTCTTCGGTGAGGAACGGTGCACACCAGGGGCAGCCGGGGCGGGCCTCGTTGCCTGACTCGTCGAGGCGGATCCGCGGCGGCGTCTGAGTGCGCATCACTGGTCAACCTCTGCAGCAAGCTCACGAATCCGGTCCGCCACTGCCGACAGCGGGAACTGCTGCAGATCAGCGAAAACAGCCTGAGCGTTCTCGGTGCGCTTCACATACGTGCGCACTGAGACGATTGGGTCGTTCAGCTTCACCGCGTCGCACACTTCCCCGTCGTCGTCGATGAGAACGCCATGCTTCTCAGCCTTGTCGGCGAGGACCTTCAGGAACGACGGCCGCACCATCTCCACAACCTCCGTGGGGTAACGCGCTTTCACCCATTTCACAAACCGTTGTTCGTCGATGATCGTGAACGGCTCGTTCGGCCGGCGCTCGTAGCGGCCGGTCGTGCCAACCACAACGCCGCCGACGACGCCACACACCTTCTCTTCGCCGTACGTGCAATCAACGACCGCCTTCGCTTCCTTTTCGAGGTTTTCGAGGGCGTGGCGCTGACTCACACACAACGCGAGAAGTGCTGCAGCTTCGCGTTGTCGGCGGTTCATCGGAGCACCCCGATGCAGGGGCCGGTGCACGGCGCCGAAGGCGTCGTAGGGACGCCGGCCGTGGGCCCGACGTCGTCGCGCATGGACAGCCCTACTGACCCGCCGATGATGATGGATGCGAGGATCAGCCAGGCAACGGGGACGGCCGTCGCGTAGACCGACTCGCGGCGGCTAACACGATTCCTGTTCACTATTCTCGGTTTCCTCTCTCTGTGTTTGGGTGGATGTGGTCAAGCTGGCTGTGTGCCGCGGCCAACAGCATCCGCACGAGGTAACCGGGAACCGTCTCGGCCACGACGCATACCCACGCTCTGGATGCGTCACGTGCACCGGTCCCGGCGAACCTGGTACCTGGATGCAGGCGCAGTCCGGTGCGCCGGTTGACGAACAGTTGCCAGTACTGATGGCCGTGAGGCTGGAACGCGCCGCAGATTTCGGCGCCGTCAAGTCCGATCGCGCTGATTCGGTTGGCTGACTCTTCGACGCTGAAAGTCATGCGGCATCCTCGGAGCGAGACAAGGTGCGGCTCAACGATTCCAGGCGGATTCCCAGGACTTCCGCGATACGTTGGTTGTCAGTGAGACCGATGTCTCGCAGTTCCTGGTAACGCTCGATTGCGCGAACCGTCGACCTTTCTCCAAGGTTCGGTTGCTCCTCGGGGTCGTCGATGTCGTCCCACGCCAAGAATGGGGCCCAACCACTCGCGGCGGCTCGGCGTGCGGTGTGGGTGGAGCTTCCTGGCGTCATCCACAGTTCGGAACACAATTCGCGCACGGCGACCGCGGTGCGTGCGGTCACCTGCGCTCGCGTTCGGTAGCTGCTCACCGATTGCGCGGTGACGCCAAGTCGCGCGCCGATCGCTGCACCGCTCCAGCCAGCCAGCATCAGCGCTTCGAGCCTTCGCCTCGTGCCGACTGACGGAACCATTCCGCCACCGTCGATTACTCTGTCGGGCAGGGGAACTGCGAGTACCTGGTCGCTTGTAGCCAACTCGACGCGCCCCGCGTCTGTCCACGTGCCGAGGTACATCAAGGTGTCCTCACAGAGTCCCGACAGTTCGGCGATGCGCCGCACTGACAGGCCGCGGTCGCGCAGTTTCCGGTAGTGGGCGACCACGGGGCCGGCGTCTACGTAGCCATGTCGGCTGGCGCGATAGTGTGCATCGCACAACCGGTCATGTCCGCGGCTGCCCACGTTGCCGCACCTGAGACGCGAACAGGTGCGGTCATCTGACGAACTCATAGCTCGATGCCTTCGCACGCCAGATAGTCAGCGAGGCGATGAGAGTTGGCGATCTGTGGGCACGCGGCAGCGTCCGCTCGGAGAAGGGCCATCGCCTGGCCCAGCCCACTGCGGGCACGGTCGGCGGGTCGCCTGGCTCGGTCACCTGTCGGCGATGCGGCGGTATGCTCGTGTTCACTCACTGCAACGTGGTCCTCTCACTGTGTGGTGGGGATGGCGTCACCCCGGCATGGGTGGCGCCATCACTGTTTGCGCGAAGGGGGTCCCCGGCCGGGGGAGCATGGGGG
>NZ_NVQF01000062.1 GCF_002592005.1 Mycolicibacterium palauense
CCACAAAGGCAAACTGCTCGAACGGCCCACCGACATCACCCCACCGACACCGCCCTCAAACGACGACGAGCACACCGGAACGGAGGTCGCCTGAAACACCCCGATCCACAGGAATTGACAATTTCTCCATGGGCGGCAGGACCGTCCCGATGCGCTTCTGGAACCGGCCGCTGCACGCGATGACCGACGCCTTCACCGCCGCCGGCTTCCGCCTCTCCGCCATCAGTGAGCCACAACCGGTGCCGGGCGCACGCGAGGAGTTCCCCGATGAGTTCGAGGCCCTGACCACCAGTCCGTCCTTCCTGTTCTTCGTGCTGGAGGCCGCGGACCGCGTCGACGCGGTGTGCCGCGCGAGCGAATAATCGGTTGCCGTCAGGCGTGGTTGCGGCGTTGACTCGGCGGCATGGATGAGGGGGAGAGGGAACGGTTGGCCGTCGTTGCACATCGGCATCGGTGGATCCGTGGGATCACCGGGGTCGGGTGGGATGCGTTGCGCACCAGCGCGGTCGGCGCGAGTTGGGGGCGTTCGGCACCCCCGGAGACGGTCGATGTGAACGCGTGGGCGCTGTTGGCCGAGGTGTCGCGGTAGTGGTGTTCGACGCCCAGCTTGACCGGTGAGAACCCGGTCCGGGGCGAGCCCGGACCGGGTTCTCACCGGCGGTGGATCAGCTCTCGATGAGCATCGGCTGGAGTTCGCCGCGCCCCTCGGCGTCGAGCGGGAGGAGCGGCGGCCGGGGGTCGCCCGCTCCGCGACCCAGCAACTCCAGACCGGCCTTGACGGTCGTCGGCAGGCCTCCGGCGACGATGAACCGCAGCAGCGGGGCGAGGTCGTCGTAGATGGCCTTGGCGCGGTCCTGATCGCCGGCCCGCGCCGCCGCGTAGAGGTCCAGGCATGCCCGCGGACGCAGATTCGGTGCCGCAGTGCACCATCCGGAAGCCCCGGTGTTCAGCGCATCGAGCACGAGGGGGTTGCTGCCGTTGTAGAAGGGCAGCGCTGCGCCCGAGAGTTCCTTGATACGCCGCATACGGCTCAGGTCACCGGTTGATTCCTTGACCATGGTCAGGTTGTCGATGTCGGTGAACATCTGCACCAGTAACTCGGGGGCCATGTCGACGCCGCTGGTGGCGGGGTTGTTGTAGGCCATGATCGGTAGGTCGACGGCGGCGGCGACGCTGGCATAGTGCTGGGCGATCTCGCGGTCGGTGAGTTTCCAGTAGGACACCGGAAGGATCATCAGCGCATCGGCGCCGGCACGCTGAGCGTGCCTGGCCCGGCGAACGGTGTTCGCCGTGGTCAGATCGGAGGCGCCGACGATGACGGGCACCCGGCCGTCGACCGCGCCCACCGCGATGTCCACCACGGTGTCGAACTCAGCCTCGGAGAGGTAGGCGGATTCGCCGGTGCTGCCCAACGGGGCGACGGCGTGTGCGCCGTCGGTCACCAGTCGGTCGACGAGTGCCGCGAGGGCCGCGGTGTCGATGGCGTCACCGTCGGTGGTGAACGGCGTGATGGGGTAGGCGATGATCCCGCGCAGGGGTCGGGTGTTGGGCCGGGTGTTGGACCTGGTGTCGGACACAGGGGTCTCCGTTCGTTGTTGGCGGTGGTGGTCAGTCGGTCAGCGCGTCGGGATGGAGCGCGAGCGCACGGCGGGCGTAGTAGGCGAAGTTGGCCTGGCTGCGTTTGGGAGTCAGTGTCCAGTCGTGGGCTTCGCGGGCCAGTCGGTCGGGCAGTGCGGCGATGGTGCCGGCCGCCATCGCCGCGAGCTGCAGTTTCGCGCCGCGCTCGATGAGCATGGCGAGCGAACAGGACTCCTCCACGCTGGATCCGGCCACGACCTGCCCATGGTGGGCGAGCAGGATCGCCTTCTTGTCGCCCAGTGCACCGGCGATGATCCGGCCCTCCTCGTTGCCCACGGGTACGCCGGGCCAGTCGGGCAGGAACGCGCAGTCGTCGTAGAGCGGTGCGATGTCCATCTGTGACACCGCGAGCGGCACCTCCAGCATCGACAGCGCCGCGACGTGGAAGGGGTGGGTGTGCACGATGCAGTTGACGTCACTGCGGGCACGGTAGATCCAGGAGTGGAATCGGTTGGCGGGGTTGGCCATCCCCGTTCCTTCGAGAACGTTGAGATCCTCGTCGACCAACAGCAGATTGCCGGCGGTGATCTCGTCGAAACCCAGGCCCAGCTGCTGGGTGTAGTAGGTCCCGGGTGATTCGGCGCGGGCGGTGATCTGCCCGGCCAGGCCGGAGTCGTGGCCGGCGTCGAACAGTGCGCGACACGTCAGGGCCAGTTTCTGCCGAACGGAGAGGTCGGACGCGGGCACGTGATGGTCCAGAGCACGCAGGGCGAGGTTCATCAGGTCGGCCTTGGAGGCGTTCATGGTTGTTGTGGTCACGGAGATCCTTCCCGAAAGCGCCGATGACAACGCGGCCACTATAGGACACAACGTGTCATATCGGCAATGTTAGTGTTGCGGGTGTGAGTGCCGTGGTCCGTGCCGTGCGCCAGCAGAGTGGAATGACGCTGGAGGATCTCGCGGAGGAGACGGGGCTGACCAAGAGTTATCTGTCCAAGGTCGAGCGCGGACAAAGTACGCCGTCGATCGCGGCCGCACTGAAGATCGCGCGGGCGCTGGGTGTCGATGTGGCACAGCTTTTTTCCGACGATCCGGCGAACAGCAGGATCTGCATCGAGCGTGCCTCCGCCGACACCGGGGAGCGGCAGCAGCCCATCGCCTCGGCGATGCTCGGCAAGGCGATGTCACCGTTCCTGGTCCGCCCCGGTAGGCAGTTCAGCGCCCACCCCCACGCCTCCCACGTCGGGCAGGAGTTGGTGTTCGTGCACAGCGGCAGCATCGAACTCAGCTACGACGGCGACGTCATCGCGCTGCAGACCGGCGACAGCGCGTACTTCGACGCCTCGCTGCCCCACAAGCTCCGCCAGACCGGCCCGGAGACCCCCGAGGTCATCGTCGTCGTTCACCATGATCCCCGTGCCGCCCGCGGATAGGCGCGCCGCCGCCCCTCTCTACGGGCGGGGCACCCCGATCGGGTTCGGGATGGGCACCGCCCCGCGATCGACGAGGGTGCGTGCGAGGCGGGTCAGGATGTCGATGGTCCATGCGGCGTCGTCGAGCGCGTGCACGGTGGCCGAGGCGAGTTGATCGGTGATGTCTTCGACACGATCGCGCAATGACGTTCCCCGGCTGGTCAGTGTGTCGTCGTCGGCGAGGACTCCCCGCTCGCCGAGTGCGCACCGGGCGGCCTCCCACTGCTCGTCGCTCCAGCCCCGACTGGGCTGCAGGACGTCGCGGTTCACCTGGCCGGCCGCGATGTGGGTGATGGCGGCCTCCAGACCGGTGAGTCCGGACGCCGTCGCCGCGATCACGTGTCCGTCGCCGCGGTGCTCCCGCAGGATGGTCGTAGCCAGCCACAGCCGCCCGAGCAGCGATGACGGACGTTGCACCGACTGCCAGGCGCCGGCCAGCGCACGGCCGTCGAACGCGAGTGCGTCGACGACGCGTTCGAGGTTGTCGGTCACCCGGCGCAGATCCTCCGCCGAACCCGCGCAGGCCTGCTCACTGAGCACCGACTCGGCGGCGGTGAGCCGTGCCTGCACGGCGGTCTCGGGCGCGATCCGGGTCCAGATCTTCGGGATGGCGCGCGCGACCATCGCGGGTGCGAAGCCGTAGAACAGCGCGGTGACCACCTGCGGTGGAGTCGGTCCCAACGGGGCGGCGCGGCCGGCGAAGTATCCGTTCCACCAACCGGTCAACCCGGTCTCGGCCATGACCGCGGCGAACCGCGGGTGGAAATAGCTGATGGCGTGGACCGGTTCGTAGGCGCGCCAGAGTCGGCGCTCGGGGTTCTGACGTGCGAGGGAGCCGGGCATGGAGGGGATCCTGCCTGGCGCGCGGCCGCGGAGGCAGTGCCGCCTGCGATTCGGTGGACCGGTCCACTTGTGCGGAATTGGACGCTGACAACGCGGATTGGACCGCGTTGACTGGTCGTTTCGACCAGGCATGGGACCAGGCATGAAATGGAGGCGGGTGTGCCCGAACAGCTGCTGGAACGACAGGACGAGCGCCCCGACGGTGCCGGGTTCCGCATCGCGGCGAACCCGGCACCACGGTCTGCCGATGAGGTGGCCGCGGTCCTGGGCTCCCCGGGTTTCGGTGAGCACTTCACCGACCACATGGTGCTCATCGACTTCGGCGAACCGCAGGGCTGGCACGATCCGCGGGTGGTGCCCTACGGCCCACTGCCGCTGGATCCGGCATCGGCGGTGCTGCACTACGGTCAGGAGATCTTCGAGGGGCTCAAGGTCTACCGGCACCGGGACGGGCACCTGCGCTTGTTCCGTCCGGAGATGAACGCCCGCCGGTTCGCCGAATCGGCGGCGCGCCTGGCGCTCCCGCAGTTGCCGGCGCACCTGTTCGTCGAGTCGATCGGTCAACTGGCGCGGGTGGACGCGTCCTGGGTGGCGGCCGAGCCGGGGGTCAGTCTGTACGTGCGGCCCTTCCTGATCGGGACGGAAGCGTTTCTCGGGGTGCGGGCGGCGCGCCGTGCGCTGTTCGGCGTGATCGCCAGTCCCGCCGGACCCTACTTCGCCGCGGCCGGGCAGGGAATCTCGATCTGGCTGTCCCGGCGGTACTCTCGGGCGGGCGCCGGCGGAACCGGGGCTGCCAAGTGCGGCGGAAACTACGCCGCCTCCCTGCTGGCGCAGAGCGAGGCGCAGGCACACGGCTGCGCGCAGGTGCTGTTCACCGACGCCGACACCCGCACGTGGGTCGAGGAAGCCGGCAGCATGAACCTCTTCTTCGTCCTTGCCGACGGGACCCTGGTCACCCCGCCGCTGGACGGCACGATCCTGGCGGGAGTCACCCGCGACAGTGTCATCCGGCTTGCCCGGGAGCGCGGCCATCGGGTCCAGGAGCGTCGGTTCGGCATCGCCGAGTGGCAACACGGGGCCTCGACCGGCGAGCTGACGGAGGTGTTCGCCACCGGCACCGCAGCGGTGATCACCCCGATCTCCCGGCTGGTGGGCGAGGACGTCCTGATCGAGACCCCTGCCGGGGGGCACGGGTCGGTCACCGCGGCGCTTCGCGACGAACTCACCGGAATCCAGAACGGCACCGTCGCCGACCGACGAGGGTGGATGTTCGACCTCGGAGGGGTGTGCTGATGGCCCTGGCCCCCGGCACCACCCGGCGCTGGCGCGAACTCGGGGCACAACCGTCGGCACCGGAGCGGATGCAGCGTCCGAACCCCGCGGTGACCTGTCCCGGGGCGTCCCCGTCCGCAGGTCGTCGGTGGCCAGAAGAACCCCCGCAGTGGCGTGCGGCAACGTGAGGTCCGGCATCGTAACGCCCATGTCAGCATCGCGACGACCGCTGGCCCGGGCGCATATCGGGGCCAGGCAACTGGTGGCGCTTCTGGGCAACTGGGACCGCGGCGAGGCGGTGTATGCCGCATTGGCGGCGCGCATCGCGCTGCTGCTCGACGACGGCCGGATAGCGCCCTACACCCGTCTGCCGGCCGAACGGGAACTGGCCGAGGCGCTCGGGCGCAGCCGCACCACCATCGTCGCGGCCTACAGTGCGCTGCGTGAGAGCGGTCACCTGATCAGCGTGCGAGGCTCGGGAAGCGTCGCGGTTCTTCCACAACCCGGCCCCGACGGCCAGGGCGCCGCCGAGATCGACTTCGCCCGCGCCATGCCGCCACCGGTCGCCGGACTGGCGGAAATGCTGCGCGGCGTCGGCGACACGGTGCCCGAGCTGCTCTTGCGCCCGGGGTTCGACCTGATCGGAGAGCGGCGGGTGCGCGAACTGATCGCGGCCCGCTACACCGAGAGCGGGGCCCGGACCGCGCCCGAGCAGATCATGGTCACCCTGGGTGCCCAGCACGCCATCGCCCTGGTCGCCAGGACCGTGCTCCGGCAGGCGGATCGAGTGGTCGTCGAAGCACCGACCTACCCACACGCCTACGAGGCGATTCTGAGTGCCGGAGGCCGACTGGCCAGCACACCGGTGTCCGACTCCGGTTGGGACCTCGACCACCTGACCAGCGTCCTGGAACGCATCCGGCCCGAGCTGCTCTACCTGATCCCCGACTTCCACAACCCCACCGGTGCCTCCATGCCGGCCGACCACCGCGAGCGTGTTCTCGCCGCGGCGCGCCGGGCTGGAACGCTGGTGCTCGTCGACGAGACCACCGCCGACCTCGATATCGACCGGCCCGGGCGCCCGCCGTCCTTCGCGGCGGTGGCCGGGGACCGTTCCTGCGCCACCGTGGTGAGTGTCGGCTCGCTGAGCAAGTCGATCTGGGGTGGGTTGCGGGTGGGGTGGATTCGCGCCGATCCGGCGCTCATCAGCCGCCTGCTCGTCAACCGCCCCGCCGGGGATCTCGGGACACCCGTCATCGACCAGATGGTCGCCGCCGCGGCGCTGGCCGACTATGACGTCCTGCTGGGGCGGAGATCCGAACAGCTCCGCGACCGCCGCGATCTGCTCACCCGTCTTCTGCGCACCCACCTGCCCGACTGGCACACGCCTCGGGTGCACGGGGGTCTCTCCTTGTGGGTGGGGCTGGGCGCTCCGCTGAGCTCGGCGCTGGCCTCGGCCGGCCAACGCCGCGGTGTCCGAATCACCGCCGGCCCCAAGTTCGGCATCGACGGCGCTCACGAACGGTTCATCCGCGTGCCGTTCACCGGCGAACCCGAACGTATCGAACGCGGTGTCCGGATACTGCGCGACACCTGGTCGTCGCTGGACCCCCTGGCTGGCCGGGGCGCGCAGCACCACCTGCCGCCCACCCTGTAGCCGTCGCAACCGAAGGGAAACAACCGATGCAGCACCCCGCCCACACCAGCACCGGTATCAGCGCCGAGCTCACCGAGCACATCACGGCCAGCTTCGCCCGCCAGGGACTGATGGGACACCTCGGCGCGCGGATGACGGAGCTTCGCCACGGCTTCTGTGAGCTTCGCGTGCCGCACGGCCCCGAACTCACCCAGCAGCACGGCTACTTCCACGCCGGCGTCACCAGTGCGCTCGTCGACACGGCCGGGGGCTATGCGGGTCTGTCGACCTACCGCGTCAGCGACTCCGTTCTGACCGTCGACTTCACGGTCAATCTGCTTGCGCCCGCCATCGGCGACGAACTCCTCGCCACCGCGACGGTCATCAAGAGCGGTCGCACGCTGACCGTCTGCGAGCTGCAGGCCTACGTCCTCAACGACGCACTCAAACAGGGCAGACGCACACACGTCGCCACCGGTCGACAGACCCTCATCCGGCTGGCCGATACCTCCGATGCCCCGCACTGAGCGCTGCGACACGAGCAGCGCCGCGTCGCGCACAGGAGTGAGGGATTCCCTGTGCGGCAGCCAATCAGGTTGCGGCGCTGCGCAGGCGAAGGAAGTTCATGGCCTTCAGCGACATCACCGGTTGGTCGTCCTGGTTGAACAACTCGGCGGTCGTGTGGACGAGGCCACGATCGGGCTTCGACTTCGACACCCGAGCCGAATCTATTGTCGCTCTGAACCTCAGGGTGTCGCCCGGCCGGACCGGGCGTGGCCACCGTAACTCGTCCATGCCCGGGGAGGCCATGCTGGCGACATGCGAGAGGTAGTGATCGACGAACATGCGCATGCACAGTGCCGCGGTGTGCCACCCGCTGGCGATCAGGCCACCGAACGGGCCGTCGGCCGCCCGGCGCGGGTCGGTATGGAACGTCTGCGGATCGTATTGGCGCGCAAACGCGATGATCTCCTGCTCGCCGACCTCGAGGTGGCCGTACTCGTAGACGTTGCCCGGTATGTAGTCCTCGAAGAAACGGTCCTCGATGGGCGCCGCGAAGTCCTCCGGGCTGAGGCACCGGGTGCGGCTCTGATGGGTCGGGTTCTGAGCGGGCATGACCGAAATCTATCGCCGGAATACTTCGACGGCTGACGAAGTATTCGTGCCGTACCCTGAGTGAGTGTATGCGGCCGACTACGACCTGGCCGGTGTGGCGAAGGTGATCGGCGAACCGGCACGGGCCGCCATGCTCCTGAGGCTGATGGACGGGCAGGCCCACACCGCCTCGGATCTCGCGGCCGCCGCCGGAGTGACGCCCTCCACGGCCTCGACGCATCTTTCGCACCTGCTCGCCGCCGGGCTCGTCACGGTCAGCACACAGGGCCGCCGACGGCTGCACGCGCTGGCATCGGCCGACGTCGCCGCGGCCATCGAGGCGCTCGGATGCATTGCACCGCTGCTGCCCGTCGAATCGTTGAAGCAGGCCCGTGCGGGCAGCAAACTGCAGATCGCCAGGGTCTGCTACAGCCACCTCGGGGGTGCCCTGGCCGTGGGTCTGACCCGTCGGCTGATCGACGACGGGGCCGTGACGATGGACGCCGGCAGGCAGGTGGCACGGGTTCTGACGCTGGAGCATCCGCTTCTGGCCAGCCTCGCGGTCACCTCGCTGGCGGGCGGGTCGGGGCCCGCGATACGCGGCTGCCTGGACTGGACCGAGCAGCAGCCCCATGTGGCGGGCCGTCTGGGAACGGCGATGCTCTCGGGGCTCCTGGGCAACGGCTGGTTGCGCCGACGACGGCATGACCGTGCCCTCGACGTCACCGACGAGGGGCGGCAGTTCTTGCGCAGATACTTTGTCGGGCTGGATATCCCGGCATGATCCGCTGAGTTGCGCGGAGCGATTTCGCGTGCGGCCCCGTGGCCGCGTGGGGAGTCCAGGGTGTGGGGATTGGCCTCTACCGAAGCAGCGCTGCGCGGGATTGGATGGCGGGACCGACGAGTCGGTGAGGAGGACCCGATGCCCCGTTTTCCCGGGCGCGCTCACGTGGACGGACGGCAGAACGGTTCCCGGGACGGGAGATGCTAGCGCAGTCGATCCTCGCGTTCACGGCCCTCGCCGTCGTGGTCGTGCTCATGCCGGGCGCCGACACGGTCCTGGTGCTGGGGGTCAGCGTGCGCGACGGCGTCCGTGCCGGGATCGTCACCGCACTCGGAGTGGTGTGCGGCCCGATCCTGTGGGGCGCCCTGGCCGGGGTGGGGGTGGTGTTCCTCCTGGGGGCGAACCCGCTGATCTCCGATGCGATCACCGCGGCCGGCGGCCTCTACCTCTGCTACCTGGCCTCGCGCGCGGTGATGACCGCGGGCGTCACCTGGCGATCGGAGGTGCGACAGGAGCTCGAGAGCATGCCGATCGCGCCGCCGGCCCGACGACCGACGTTCGTCCACTTCTGCACCGGGCTGATGACGAATGTGCTCAACCCCAAGATCGGGGTCTTCTACCTCTCGGTCATGCCGGGACTGTTCGTCGGGCAGAAGATCACGGTCTGGCTGGGGGCGCTGCTCGGTGTCATCCACGCGGGGTTCGGGATCGTGTTCCTCACCGGGGTATCCGTGCTTTCCGGACTCGCGCGACGGCGCCTGAACCACCCGCGCACCAGGGCCGTCATCGAACTGGTCTGTGGGCTCTTCCTTCTCGGTTTCGGTGTGTACGCCGTCACCCAGGCGGTGCCGTTGGGCCCCTCGTCCTGACCGTCGGCCCGAGGCCGTCGCCCATGCGTGAGGCGGGTGGCCGCGCGGTGGGGCAAATCCCACCGCTGCTCGGTGGGCACGGGCGCGTCCTACCCGGCGAAGCTGAGGTAGCCCATGAGCAGACCGACGGCCACGAACGCACCGCCCATCGAACGCAGGGCCGCCGCCCGTCCCGTCGAGGGCCGCACCACCAGCTGCGGCACCCAGAAGTAGGCCGCGCCGCGGACGACGAACACGATGCCCAGCAGCGTGACCAGGCCGGCGAGCAGGCTGTCCCAGAGGAAGTGGTTGACCACGATCACGAACCCGATGAACAGGTGCACCATGCCGGAGATGTTCACCGCCATGGCATCCGAGCGGTCCGCCCGCCGGGTGAGCTCGGCGTAGAACGGAGTCGCCACGAGGAAGCCGATGCCGGCGGTCAGCAGGTACAGGGCCAGGATTCTGCCGAACATCAACGTCGGCGCGTCCAGAACGTCCATGTCCCCGGGTCTACACCGCCCTGGCGGCGGGGACCAGCACCTCGGCAGCGGGTCGCGTGTCGGCGGGCGGGGTGGGCTCGGTCCATCCCGGCCACCGCAGCAGGTAGCCGGCCCGTGCGCCCCAGGTTCTGGCCCGGCAGACGTCACGCACCATCAGGGCGAACTCGTGGTAGTTCACCTTGACCGGGTTGTACGTCGCGATGTTGTGGGTGAGCCCGTACCGGACCCGCTCCACCTCGTCGGCGTAGCTGCCGAAGAGGCGGTCCCAGACGATCAAGATGCCGCCGTAGTTTCGGTCCAGGTAGGGGTTGTTGGAGCCGTGGTGCACCCGGTGATGCGACGGGGTGTTGAATACGAATTCCACGGCGGGCGGCAGCTTTCCGATGCGCTCGGTGTGCAGCGGGTACTGGTAGAGCAGGACGATCGCCTGGCCGAGGAAGATCAGCCACACCGGTATCCCGATCAACGCCATCGGAATGTAGACCACCGAGGTCAGGAACTGGCCCGGGATCAACCACGGCAGTCGGACCGCGGTGGACATGTTGAAGTGCTGGCTGGAGTGGTGCACGCTGTGTGCCGCCCAGAACAGCCGAACCCGGTGCTGCATACGGTGTTTGGCGTAGTAGGCGAGATCGGCACCGACAAGCGCCAGTACCCACACCCACCAGTCGGACGCCGACAGTGTCGCCGGGGCGAACGCCGCGGCGATCACCACGATCGGAAGCTCGATGAAGTCCTCGACCAGTTTGGCCACCCGGCCGAGCCCATACACCGACAGGCTGGCGACGGTGTCGCGCGCGGAGAAACCCACGCGCCCGCGTTGGTCGCGGCCGCGCCCGGCTCGCCGATCCGATCGGCGTTCGAGATAGTCCGCCAGGTACTCGACGGCGAGCAGGAGCAGGAATGCGGGTATCGCGTAGAGGCCGATGTTGTGGACCCATGCCATGCTGTTTCCCAGGCTGCCTTCCATGGCGCTCTACTCCTTCGGCTCGGTGTTCGAGGTGGTCGGTCGGGCGCCGGTGCTGCGGCGGGTGCCCCGTTTCTTGGGCATGCCGGCGATCTGCCAGGCCAGCGCCCGGCCGAACGTCTCCTCGGTGACCCGCCCGGGATCGATGCGGCGCTGTCGGATCAGGCCGCTGAAGAGGGCGAACGTGGTGGTGGCGAAGTCTTCGACCGAGACGGAGTCATCGACGTCGTTGCGGTCGAGGATGTCGGCGAGGATGTCGCGCACCGCCTCGAGCGTTCTGGCCGAGGACTCGGCCTCCAGCCGCATCAGATCGGGGTTGCGCACGGCCTGCAGCCAGAATTCGGTCTTCAATACCGCGGCGTCGATGTCCTTGTCGGCGATCGCGATCAGTACCCCGCCCAGCGCGGTCAACGGGTCCTGGGACTGGGCGCCGGCGGAGCGGATGGTCTGGGCCACCCGGTCCATCAGGTCGACGTGACGATCGGCCATCAGCGCGGCCAACAGCGCCGCCTTGCTGTCGAAATTGGAGTACACGGCACCCACCGAGAAACCGGCCGCCTCCGCGATCTCCTCCAGCGAGGCCGCGGTGTAGCCCCGTTGCGCAAAGGTGTGGGCCGCGGCGTCCAGCAGTCGTCTGCGGGTTCGTTCCTTGCTCTCGGCCCGGGTGAGGCGCCGCGGCTTGTCGTCACGAGACATACTCAGATAGTAGCCGCTATTTGAATAACAGCAACTATCTGAGTGGGGGATGGTGCGACCGGGGCGGCCACGGCGGTGCGGGGTGCACTGCCAGTACACGGACACCCAGAACCTGCCCACCCGGGGCCGCACGGCGAATGATGGGAACCCGACGGCAGGGTTTGGCGCCGGTGCCAGAGACGGAGTTGAGGGTCTTGAGTATTCATCGGGCGGTGCAGGTGGATCGGAGGTGCATCGCCGCGGTGATCCGCCTGCCGGGCCTGGCGTGGCTGCTCGTCCTCGCTGTGGCGGTGGCCACGTCGCTCGTCGCGCCGGCGCCCGTCGCGCGCGCCGCCGACACCGTGGCGCTCACCCAGGGAGCCGTGCGCGGTGTCACCGAAGGGCAGGTCACCAGCTTCCGCGGAATCCCCTACGCGGCGCCTCCCGTCGGGGACCTCAGGTGGAAACCGCCGGCACCGCCGGCGTCGTGGGAAGGGGTCAGGGACGCCGCCGTGTTCGGCCCGTCCTGTATCCAGGCCCCCTACGCCGGGCTGTCACCCACCGAGCAATCCGAGGACTGCCTGACGGTGAATGTGTGGAAACCCGCAGGTGTTCCCACGGGTGCCCGCCTCCCCGTGATGGTGTGGATACACGGCGGTGCCTTTTCCATCGGAACCAGTGCGGTGCCGGAGTACGACGGCACGCATCTTGCCGAGCGGGGCGTCGTGCTGGTCAGCTTCAACTACCGGCTCGGCAAGCTGGGCTACTTCGCGCACCCCGCCCTGACAGCCGAGAACCCCGATGGCGACCTCGGCAACTTCGGCTTGATGGACGCGATCGCCGCGCTCGCCTGGGTGCAGGCCAACATCACACACTTCGGCGGAAACCCCGACGACGTCACCGTATTCGGTGAGAGCGCCGGCGGTATGACCGTCGACTACCTGATGACCAGTCCCCGTGCCCGGGGCCTGTTCGCAAAGGCGATCTCCGAGAGCGGTTTTCCGCGAAGTCCACTGCCGTCCATGCGTGGCGGCGATCCGTCCTCTGCCGAAAGTCAGGGTGTCGCGTTCGCCGAATCTCAGGGAATCTCCGGCGAGGGTCCGGGAGCGGCCAGGGCCCTGCGCGACCTTCCGGCCGAAGTCGTCGCCGGCATCACCGAGGGCGCCGATCCCGACGTGCTCCCGGTGACGATGCCGATGATCGACGGGAAGTTCCTGGTGGAGAACGTCGACGACGCGTTCGCCGCCGGCCGGGAAGCGATGGTGCCGTTCATCATCGGCGGCAACAGCTGGGAGGCCGCACTGATGGGCACTACGAGGTCGGACCCGGAGGGCACCCTGGCCCGGCTGGGCCCACATCGCGACGAGATCGCCGGCGCCTATCCCGGTGACATCTCGACACAGGCCCAGAACGTCACCACCGACCTGGTGATGACCGAGCCCGTGCGCGCACTGGCCCGGCTGCATGCGGCACACGGCGCGCCGACATACGCCTACTACTTCGACTATGTGCCGCCGTCTCAGCGGGGCCGTCAGATCGGCACCCCACACGCGGGCGAGATCGTCTACGTGTTCGGCAACCTTGCCGACCAGCCGTTCCTGGCCGGCGGCCGGGAGCACCCGGCGGCCACCGCGGAGGATCGCCGAATGGCCGACGCCGCGGTGACCTACTGGACGAATTTCGCCAGGACCGGCGCACCGGGCAGTGCCGCCGGCGTCGAATGGCCGACCGTCACGCCCGACGACACCTTTCTGCAGTTCGGGCCGCAGCGGATACAGGCGATCGCGCACTTCCGTCAACGGCAACTCGATCTGCTCACCGACTATCCGGACGCGCTGCGGATCCCGCCGCCCTGAGCGGCGTCGACACGGCGCTTGCTCGTCGCAGCAGGCACGCCACACCGGCCCGCCGGGTGCGACGGGGCAGAAAACCGCTTCGGGAAATAGTGCCGGCTGTGCTGCGATGGTGGTCATGCCCCATCCGATCTGGCCACTGGCCGACCTCGAGGTGGTCACCCCGCGGCTGACGCTGCGCTACGTCAGCGACGCACTCGCCGTCGAGCTGGCCCTGCTGGCGGCCGCGGGGATTCACGATCCCGCCGTGCAGCCGTTCGCCGAGCCGTGGACCGATGTGGCCTCCCCGGAACTGGAACGAAATGCGCTGCGCTACTACTGGCGCACGCGGGCCGAGACCACCACCGAGCATTGGGACCTGTGCCTGGCCGCTCTCGTCGACGAGACGGTCGTGGGCACGTGCGCACTACACGCCGAGCAGTTTCCCGCCCGCCGCACCGCCACCACCGGATCGTGGCTGGGGCGCGGCCACCAGGGGCGGGGGCTGGGGCGTGAGATGCGGGAGGCGGCGCTGCATCTGCTGTTCGACGGCCTCGGCGCGAGACGGGCCGTCACCCGCGCCTGGCACGACAACGCGCCTTCGCTGGGGGTGACGCGCTCGTTGCCCTACACCCGGACCGCCACCACCATGGAGCAGCGTCGTGACCGCCGCGAGACGATGGTGGAGTACGTCATGACCGCCGAACAGTGGCGGCCCATCCGCCGCGACGACATTGGGCTCAACGGCGTCGACGGTGTCCGTGCGCAGCTGCAGATCGGATGATGCGGCCGACCACGGAGCGGGCATCGATCGGCCGGGCAACAGGGCTCGGCCGGGCCGCCGGGTTACCCTGGGCGGCGTGAGCGGCGGGCAGGTACTCGGCGGGGTGGTCCACGACCTGCCCGCAGACCTGCGCGGCGCGCTGGTCGCCAACGCCCCGGCGCTCGCCGCGTGGAACGACATCACCCCACTGGCGCGCAACGAGTTCATCTGCTGGGTGGAGGACGCCAAGCAGCAGAAGACGCGCGACCGCCGCATCCGGCGTACCCAGGAGGAACTGGAAGAGGGAAAACGCCGGCCGTGCTGCTGGCCGGGTTGTCGGCACCGGGAGCGCAACGGTAGATAGCCGGCGGAGGGCCGGTCTTCACCGGGTGCAGGGTGGCCGTGCGGGTGGCCCCGCGGAGCACCTCCTGCGCGATCGTCAAGCGGAATCGGCGTCCCGATGCGAGGATCGGGTGCACTGCCGTTCACCTGATCGACACCGGGAGTGACCGTGGACTTCATCCAGGAGCACCTGATCAATCCGGTCAGCGATGTCCTCTACAGCTACATCCTGGTGTACCTGTTGGTCGCCGCGGGCATCTACTTCACCGTCCGCACCCGGTTCATCCAGGTGCGCTACTTCGGCCGGATGCTGCGCCAGCTGACACATTCCAGCGCCCACGGCGAGGGCATCTCGTCGTTCCAGGCGTTCTGCGTCGGGCTGGCCTCCCGGGTCGGCACCGGCAACATCGCCGGCGTCGCGATCGCGCTGACGATCGGCGGCCCGGGAGCGATCTTCTGGATGTGGGTGGTCGCTTCCATCGGGATGGCGACCGCGCTGATCGAGGCCACCCTCGGCCAGATCTTCAAGGTTCGTGCCGAGGACGGAACCTTCCGCGGCGGACCGGCCTACTACATCCAGAGCGGCCTGGGGTCGCGCACCGGCGGCGTAGTCTTCGCCGTCCTACTCATCTTCACCTTCGGCTTCGCCTTCAACATGGTGCAGGCCAACGCCATCAGTGACGTGCTCAACAGCTCGTATGAGGTCGAAGTCGTCTGGACCACAGTGGGTTTGATCGCCCTGGCGGCGCCGGTACTGTTCGGCGGGCTCAGGACGGTGGCCCGCGTCGCCGAGTTCGTCCTGCCGCTGATGGCGCTGACGTACGCGATCCTGGCCGCGGTGATCGTCGCGATCCACATCGACTATCTGCCGGAGGTGCTGGGACAGATCGTCGGCGGGGCGTTCGGACTCACCGAGGTGGCAGGCGGGTTCACCGGCGGCATCGCCGCGGCCATGCTCAACGGCGTCAAACGCGGGCTGTTCTCCAACGAGGCCGGAATGGGCAGCGCCCCCAACGCCGCGGCCACCGCGACGGTCTCACACCCGGTGCGGCAGGGCCTGATCCAGTCGCTGGGCGTGTTCGTCGACACCATGGTCATCTGCACCGCCACGGCCTTCATCATCCTGGTGTCGGGTCCGTCCATCTATGACCCCTCGACCCCGACCCGGGTGGAAGGTGCGACGCTGACCCAGGCGGCGGTGGCGCAGGGCCTGGGCGACTGGACGGTGACACTGATGGTGGTGCTGGTGTTCGTCTTCGCCTTCTCCTCGGTGCTCGGCAACTACGTCTACGCCGAGGTCAATCTGTACTTCCTGGGCGCCCGGAAGACGGCCATCAACATCTTCCGGGTGCTGGTGCTGGCGGCCATCGGGGTGGGTGCGCTCTCGGAGCTGGCCGCGGTGTGGGCGCTGGCCGACGTGGCGATGGGTCTAATGGCGCTGGTCAACCTGACCGCGATCGTGCTACTCGGCAAGTGGGCGTTCGCCGCGATCAGGGACTACCACCGGCAGTACGCGACAACGCACGACCCGGTCTTCGTCGCCGAGGAAGCCGGGTTGCCGGGCACCCTCGAGGGCGACATCTGGTGCCGCAAGACGGCCGGGCCGGCGGTGGTGGGCAGCGAGCAGGCGTGATCCGGCGCCAACCGGCGCGGCGTTGTCGCCGTTACGTTTGCAGCGTCGCCAGCGCCTCGGAGGCGCCCGTCACCCGGATGTCGACGGCGCGAATCTCCGGTGTCGGGATGCTCGTCGCCGCCGACAGTCCCGTGGCCTCGTCACCGGCCGGCCGCCAGGACCCCACGGTGGTCTGGCGTCCGTCAACGGTGGTCACCACCAGGTCGTAGCTGTCGATGTCGCGCGCCCAGGCCTTGGTGTACTCACACGACCAGCTCAGTTCGGTGCCCCACTTCTTCTCGGTCACGGCCAGCTGCGCGGTGATACCGCCCCGCGGCCCGGGGGTCATGTCCTGCATGGCGACGGTCTGCGTCACCGGCGCAGACCCGGGAAACACCGTCGCACCCACGATTCCGCCGATGATCAGCATCGCCGCCGCGGCCGCGACAGCCGCGGTGAGCACCGTGCGCCGGGTCCGGCGGTCCCGCTTGGCGGCCGCGGCGGCCAGGGACGGCAGCAGGTCGGCCCGGGCCTCGGCCCGGTGTTCGGTCGTGGGTTCGACGGGGTCCTCGAGCAGGCCCAGGGCCTCCTCCTGGGGAAGGGCTTCCAGCAGTGCGGGCAGTTCGGTGAGCTCGGCGAGTTCGGCGGCGCGGTCGGGGTTTTCGGCGAGATAGGCCTCATAGGTTCGCCGGTCCTGCGCGTCGAGGGCACCGAGGATGTATGCGGCGTCCCATTCGGCGAGGTTGTCGTCGGTCACTGAACGACCCCCCTTTCCTGCAGCGTGTTGCGGAGTGCCCGCAGCCCGTAGTGGAGCCGGGATTTCACGGTGCCCGGCGGTATCCGTTCGTGTTCGGCGATGTCGGCGACGGTCTGGCCCAGGTAGTAGGCCCGCACGAGGACCGTGCGGTGGTCGTGGGTGAGGGTCTTGAGTGCCTCCGCGACGATCAGCTTGTCGAACGCGGGTCCCGTCCCGTCGGGTGTCGGCTGCTCGGGAAGAACCTCGGTCTTCAGCTCGCGCGCGTACCGGGCGCTGCGCCGGTCGTCGATCACCTGATTGCGGGCCACGGTGAACAGCCACGCGCGCACGGCCTCGGTCGGCTGCTCCAACATCTCGGGCTTGCGCCACAGCCGCAGCAGCGACTCCTGGACCACATCCTCGGCGAACGGCATGTCTCCCCTGGTCAGCTTGAGCACGTAGCGCAGCAGCGGCTGTGCATGGGCGTCGTGGACGGCCCGCAGCAGAACGCCCCGGTCGGTGCCGTCGTCCTGTCGAGGGGGCCGGCGGTCGGAACCGGTCATGTGTCGTCCACCGCGCATCCTTTGCTCTCGTCCTACCGACTGCAACGAAGCGGCACCGCGCACGGTTCACCCGGCCGTCGCCCGGCGGCGGGGAGCGCCTGCGTCGGCACCGGAGGTGGTCGAGCCGGCACGCACACCCGGAGGAGTCCGGCGCGTCTCCACGCTACGAGTCCCCGGCGGGTCGTGCAGGGAATCGGGCTGCCCGGTGTGGGGGCGGAGGGTCTTCGCCGGCTACCGCTCTCGGTCGAAGCGGTCTCGCCGGTCTCGGCCGACGGCGCACGGGACGGCCGGATCAGCCGTCACCACCGGTCAACCACGACCGAATCGGCCACGGTGGCGTAGCGTCAGAGCCGAGCCGTTTCGTTGTCACGGTGCCCCGGCGAGCGCGATGCCACGGGATGAGACCCAGGGACCACCCACGGACAATGTGATTCCTCCGTCGCCTCGCGCCCGTGGGGCGGTCGATGCCGACCGTGAAGGAATACCCGTGGACAGCGCGGACCCCGCCAAGGTGCTTCGACGGAGAACACCGCCGAGAACACCGCCGAGAACACCGCCGAGAACACCGCCGCCACACCGCCGCCGTCGGCGGGATCACCGCTGATGACCAAGGCGACAGCGACCCGACGGCGCGCCAACCCGGTGCGGTTGTCGGTGGCCCGCGAACTCGGTGGCGACATCGACGGTGCGTGGTGGCCGCGCGCCGACCGCATCACCAATGAGCTGCCCGATCTCATCGAGACCCTGACCCCGATGCTCGGCGACGTCGTCTCGATCAACGTCAACTGGCCGCCGCTGCAGCGCCCGCCCGACCTCAATTGGATGGGCTGGGAACGCAAGGCCCAGCACATCATGACCGTCACCGGAGCACAGGCGACGGTCAACCTGCTCATCGTCGCGTACTCGACCAACAACGCCCTGGCACTGATGGTGCTTCGGCGGGCCGCCAACCTGCCGATCGATGCCGCCGACCGCGACAAGCCGGCGTTCCTCACCGCCGGATCGGTTCTCCGGCTGGCCCGGCAACAACTGTCCTGCACCGACAGCACCTGAGCACCGCGTCCCGGGCCTTCCCGCGCCGCCGCCGAGCCGGCCGCGCGACGGTAGCCTTCCAGCCATGACGGTGACTCGATGAGCGCGGGTCTGTTCGGCCTCCTCGACGACATCGCGGCCATCGCGCGGCTCGCGGCCGCCTCGGTCGACGACATCGGCGCCGCGGCCGGTCGTGCCACCGCGAAGGCGGCCGGGGTGGTCATCGACGACACCGCTGTGACCCCGCAGTACGTGCACGGCATCGCCGCCGAGCGCGAGCTGCCGATCATCGCGCGGATCGCGCGCGGGTCCCTGCGCAACAAGCTGGTGTTCATTCTGCCGGCGGCGTTGCTGCTCAGCCAGTTCGTGCCCTGGTTGTTGACGCCCATCCTGATGGTCGGTGCCACCTATCTGTGTTTCGAGGGCGCCGAGAAGGTGTGGGGGCGTCTGCTCGGCCACCAGAACCATGCCCTGCCGGCCGCCGTCGTCGGGCCGGACGCCGAACGCGCGGTGACCACGGGGGCGATCCGCACCGATTTCATCCTCTCCGCGGAAATCATGGTCATCGCGCTCAACGAGGTCACCGACCAGCCCTTCCTGCCGCGGCTGATCATCCTGGCCGTCGTGGCCGTGGTCATCACCGCCGCCGTCTACGGTGTCGTGGCCCTCATCGTCAAGATGGACGACATCGGACTGGCTCTCGCGCAGCGGGATTCCCGGTTCAGCCAGCGGGTCGGGCGCGGCCTGGTGCACGCGATGCCGCGACTGTTGGCGGCGTTGTCGCTGATCGGCACGGTGGCGATGCTGTGGGTCGGCGGCCACATCCTCCTGGTCGGCAGCGACGAACTGGGCTGGCACACCCTCTACGGCTGGGTGCACCACCTCGAGGAGGCCGTGCGCCACGGTGCCGCCGGGATCGGCGCGCCGCTGGCCTGGCTGGTCAACACCGCCGCCTCCGCCGTGATCGGCTTCGCGGTCGGGTCGCTGGCGGTGGGGATCATCCACCTGCTGCCGTTCGGCCGGGCAGACAGCCGGGGAGAGAAGGCTGCCGACCGGCACGATGCCGCGTAGCGGTCAGCCGGGGTCCGGACCGGTGGCCGCCGGGCGCGCGGGGTCACCGCTCCATTCCGACCACGAGCCCGGGTACAGCGCGGCCTCGATCCCGGCGATCGCCAGCGCGGCGATCTGATGGGTGGCCGTCACACCGGACCCGCAGTACACGGTCACCGGTGTTGCCCCGGCCAGGTCGGTGAAGCGCCGCCGCAACTCCTCGGCGCCGCGGAAGGTGCCGGCGCCGGTCAAATTGTCCGAGGTCGGGGCCGACAGTGCGCCCGGGATGTGCCCGGCGCGGGGGTCCAACGGCTCCTCGTCGCCGCGGTAGCGCGCCGCCGCCCGAGCGTCGAGCACCACGTGACCGGCGGAGGCCGCGCGCTCGGCGACGGTGTCGGCGTCGACGGAGGGCAGGTGATCGAGGCCGTCGATGCACACCGTGCCCGCGCCGGGCACCGGGTCGCCCGTCTCGACGGGCAGGCCCGCCTGCTTCCACGCCGGCCAGCCGCCGTCGAGCAGGCGGACGTCCTGAAGCCCGGCCGCCCGCAGCAGCCACCACGCGCGAGCGGCGGCCTGGTTGTTCCAGGCGTCGTAGACGATCACGGTGTCGCCGGGATGCAGGCCCCAGCGCCGCGCCGCGCCCTGCAGTGCGGCCGGGGTGGGCAGCGGGTGGCGACCCCGCCCGCTGACGGTGTGATCGGACAGTTCGGTGTCGAGATCGACGTAGACCGCGCCGGGAATGTGCCCGGCGCGATAGGCCGCGCGGCCGTCGGGTTCGTTCAGGGTCCAGCGCACGTCGAGGATGCGGGTGCGTTCTGCGGCCGTCCCGGAAACCTCGGGAAGACCCCCCGAAAGACGAAGCGCCAATTCGTCGGGAGAGATCAGAACGTCCACTCCGAGCTCCTCTGCGGGTTGGGCCTGCGGGTTGGGCTTACGGGTTGGGCCTGGGATCTGGGCCCCGCGGGTTGGGCCCCGCGAATTGAGCCTGCGAATTGAGCCTACGAATTGAGACGCGGCGGCCGGAAGGCCTCCGCGGGCTGGGCCAGGGCGACCGCGATGGCGCTGCCGATCGGGCCCCGTCGGTCGAACAGCGTCGCCGACCCCGATGCCACCCCGGCGTCGCCGAAGTGGCTGTGCGCGGCCAGTCCGATGTGCTCGCCCTCGGGCAGGCGGGCCAGCGAGATGGTGAAGTCGGCGTTGATGTAGCGCAGCCCGCCGGTACCCCAGTGCGTGAGCGCGCTGGTGACGTCGCCGGCCAGCGCGACCCGGTCGAACGGGGTGAGCGCCTCGCCGTCGATCAACGGCCGCAGCTCGCGGACCCAGGCGTACTTGGGTCCCGGATCCCGGGCCCACTGCTCGCCCGTCCCGCCCAGAATCCCGGTGCCGGTGTCGGCGCCATAGGCCCAGAGCAGAAACGGCATGTCGGCGGCCGGGGCGGCAGGCTCGTCGGGAATCGGCGGCATCGTCACCGGCGCCGACCACACCTGGCCCTCCGGATGCGGGCCGCGCCGCAGGAACACCGCGCTGGCCCGGGCACTCACCACGTCGTTCTGCAGCAGCTCCGCGTCGACCACCTTGATGCGTTTGCCCTCTCGGCGCACCGTGGCCCGCACCTGCAGTGGGGCCATGAAGGTGGGCCGCAGCAGGTCGACGGTCAGCCGGGCCGGCTGCAGCTCCGGTGCGGCCCCGGCACGGTCCACGGCGCGCCCGAGCAGACCGCCGAGGATGTGGCCACTGACGGTGGCGCCCCAGGGACCCTGCGCCGCCGGGCGCGGGACGAAGCGGTCGCCGTCGACGGCGAAGAAGGCGTCGGGCCGGGTGGGGTCGGTTTCGACCGGAGGTGAGGGCTGCGTGCTCACCCCGGTCACACTAAGCCAGTCGGGTTGCCGGTCGGGTTGCGGCCCCGATGACCGGGACGGTCGAGGACCTCCCCGGACCCTCCGGGACATGCCGGGAAAAGCCAGGACGCGATTGACACTGAGGGCCGGAACTGTAACGTGTGCTCAGCTCATCGAGGAGGTGCCGCCGTGACCGCAACATCTGCCGCGTCCCCCGGGGCGATCCCGTCCGGGCCCGAGGACGTCACTGCCGGGTGGCTCTCGGGTGTGCTCGGCGCCGACATCACCGATGTGCGGGTGACGCCGGTGGGCACCGGTCAGACCGGCGCGACCTATCGGCTGGTCCCTACCTACGCCGACGGTCCGGGCTGGCATCCCGCCACGCTGGTGGCCAAACTGCCGTCCCAGGACGAGGAGGTGCGCCAGCGGGTGGCGTTGGGGTACCGGGCCGAATACGCCTTCTATACCGAGGCCGCGGGCACCCTGCAGGTTCCGCTGCCGCGGGTCTACCACTGCGCCATCGACCGCGACGGCGCCGATTTCGTGCTGCTGATGGCCGACCTGGCGCCGGCGGTCCAAGCCGACCAGATCCGGGGCTGCTCCGAGCAGGAGGCGCGGTTGGCGGCCGTCGCGCTGGCCGGGTTGCACGGCCCCCGGTGGTGCGACCCCCGTTGGCTGAGCTTCTCCGGGGCCACGATGCCCAGGGCCGACCCGGCGTTCGCCGCGGGGCTGGGCCAGCTGGCGGTGAGTGCCGCGGAGACCACGGTCGCCAAGCTCGGCGAGCGGATGTCGGCCGCCGACCGCGCGACCCTGGCCGAGGCCGCCGCGGCCATCGAACCGTGGCTGCTGGTCGCGCCGGAGAGGTTTGCCCTGCTGCACGGCGACTTCCGCGCGGACAACCTGCTGTTCGATCCGGCGCGGAGCCGGGTGACCGTCGTGGACTGGCAGACCCTGACGGTCGGCCTGCCGGCGCGTGACCTGAGCTATTTCACGGCGACCAGCCTGGTGCCCGAACTGCGCGCCGGCACCGAGCGCGGGCTGGTGGAGGTCTATCACGACGCCCTGCAGCGCCACGGCGTCACCGACTACGACCGGGAAACCTGTTGGCAGGACTACCGTCTGGGCGTCCTGCAGGTGCCGTTGATCACCACGTTCGGGTTCGCCTTCGCCGCGGCGACGGACCGGGGCGACGACATGGTGCTGACCATGCTCGAGCGTGGCTGTCGGGCGATCCGCGAGTTGGGCACCCTCGACCTCCTCACCGGGTGATCAGGCCGCCTTCTGCGGATCGGCCTGCGGGGCAGGCAGATGGATGACGGCGGCCACCGCTGCGACCGGGGTCGTCTCCCGGCGGGCCAGCAGATTCTCGCTTTCCGGTAGCTCGCGCGGGTTGAGCTCCCCGGCCGCGATCCGGCGCAGAACCGCGTGCGCCGCGGCGAGTTGGTGCCGCTTGCGGTACTGCCCGCCGGGCAGCTTGATGCCGGCCCAGACGCCGTACTCCTCACCGTGCTCCACCGCGTGCCCGGCGCACCGGCGCTGCTGGGCGAGCGGGCAGCGGCGCAGGCACTGCAGCCGCGCCTCGACGGCGGACTGCTCGTAGACGCGGGCCTTGGCGGCGCCGTCGCTGCCGTCGTCGTCGGCGTAGCCGAACCACAGGTCGGGATTCTGCGAGCACGGGATGTTCATGGGTGGACCCTCTCGTTCGGAACGTCGACGAAAGCGTATACGCAAAATCGCACGAAGTGCAAGAGAAACGTTGATGAAAACGTATATACATTCGGCGATGGGGGTCGCTGTGTACCATCCCTCCCATGGCCGGAGGGCAACGGTGACCCGTGAAGCGGCCGGCGCGGCGATCCGGTCGTTGCGCGAATCCCGGGACCTGTCCCTGGCCGACCTCGCGGCCGCGACGGGAGTGAGCACGATGGGGCTCAGCTACCTGGAGCGCGGAGCCCGAAAACCGCACAAAAGCACAGTTCAGAAGGTCGAAAACGGGCTCGGTCTGCCGCCGGGGACCTATGCCCGGCTCGTGGTGGCGGCCGACCCGGGCGCGGAGTTGGCGCAGGTGGTCGGCGACGCGCCGCCACCGCGGCCGGCCCGCGCCGCCGGGGCCGCCGGGGCCGTGGTGGTCGACCGGCACAGCGACACCGACGTCCTGCAGGAGTATGCGGAGGCTCAGCTCGACGCACTCCGATCGGTGATCGAGCGACTACCGGCGTCGACGTCCGACGAGTATGAAACATATATGATCTCGGTGATAACGCAATGCGTGAAGGCGGAGATGCTGGCCGCCAACTCCTGGCGGGTGGCCGTCAACGCGGGGGCACCGGCCGCGCGACCGCTGCTGGCCCACCTGCACGCGCTGGAGTCCACCCGCGCCGAACTGCTCGACCGCATGCCCGGCAGCATCGGCGCCCGCTTCGACCGCGCGTGCGCGGATTCGGGCCTGCCCGACCAGGTGCTGGCCACGCTGCTGGGCGTCACCGCCGAACAACTCTGGGAGATCCGCAACGTCGGCGCCGTCCCGGCGGGCGCGTTGGCGCGGATACAGGAATTCGTGGCCGCCTCCCAAGAGGACGCCCAAGAGGACACAGAACAGCTCGTTTCGGGGCGCCGCCCCGAGGGCACGCGGGGCCGGCGATGACCGAACTGGAGATTCTGGGCCGGGCCCACGCTCTTTTCCCCGGCGGTCGGGCCCCGGCTGCCCAGGCACTGACCGGCCCCGGGCCCCGCCCGCCGACCGGACCGCCGCCCGGGGCCGGAGCCGGGCCGGCCGGCTACCGCCGGGGCGCCGCCGGGAGTGCCACGGCGCTGCTGGCCGCCGTCGAGACCGACGCCCGGCTGGGGCGCGTCCTGGCCGCGGCGCTCGAGGAGCACGCCGAGGCCCGCCGCCGTACCGGCGCGGTACTCGCCGCGGCCCGCGCCGACCGGGGCGCCGTCGGGGATTCCCCGGCCGCTCAGCGCGAGGCGGTGCTCCGCCGGGTGGCGCGGTTGCGCGCCCAGCATGCGCACGTCGTGGCGGCCCGCGCCGCGGCGCGGCGCCGGCTTCTGCTCCTGCGGGCCCTGCGCTACCTGGTGGCGCGGGGCCGGATTCGGCTGCGCGGCACCGGAGTGCCGGCACCCCGCGGGCGGGTGGCCGGCGCGGTGCGGGCGGCGCTGTCGCGGCTGGGCCGCCCCTATGTGTGGGGGGCCATCGGGCCGGATCGGTTCGACTGTTCGGGACTCGTGCAGTGGGCCTACCGTCAGGTGGGGATCGATTTGCCGCGCACCACCTATGACCAGATCGGTGTCGGCGTCGCCGTGCCACGCGAGGCGGTGCGCCCCGGGGATCTGGTCTTCCCGCACGCCGGGCACGTCCAGTTGGCGATCGGGAACAACCTGGTCGTGGAGGCGCCTTACTCGGGGGCATCGGTCCGGATCAGCCCCCTGGGCGGCCACGTCCAGATCCGTCGCCCGGTCTGATTGCGGACCACCCGCCGGGTGAGTTGTCGCCGATCTGGGGACTGAGTACGTTGTGGCCATGGCGGAACAGACCGGACCCTCGGTGACCGCCATGCAGGCACGCGCCGCCGCCCTGGCGGCCCGCCGCAGCGCGGTCGCCGAATCCGATGACGAGCTGGCTCGGCTGGTCGCCGACGCGCACGCATCCGCCGTCGCCGGCCGGGCCCGCCTCGACGCCATCGAACGCGAGATCGAGCAGGCCGTCACGCAGCAGTCCGCCCTGGCGCTGGACACCGCAGCCGGCGGCCTGGAATTCCAGCGTTTCCTGCTCGCCAAACATCGCGAGATCATCGGCATCGTCACCGACGCGGCGGAGAAGGGCCGGGCACACCGGGCCACCCTCGTCGCGCTGACCGCGCAGTATTCGTCCCCGGATTCGCCGCTCCGGTGAGCGGGGCGGGGTGAATTGTCCGCCCCGCAGTGCCTGGGTACTGTCCCCGCCATGGCGGGGCGGCGACGGAGACACCGGCGATGAGTGAGATCACCGAACTTCGCGATTCCATCCGTCGGGTCACCGAGGCGACCGGCGATCCCGATGCGTGGCGACGCGGCCTGAGTGACCGCGAGATCGCCGATCTGTCTTTGTATCCCGTCGACCCGGGCGTCGCCTCGGTGGTGTTGACGAAGTTGCGGCGGGACTACGCCGGGCTGCTGGCCGGGACCGCCCCGGCGCCGCGTGCAACCACCGCGAAGGATCCGCCGCAAAACCCCGAGGGCGACACCGCGGAGGCCATCCGGTCCGCCGAACACGATCTGGCGCAACAACGTTCACTCGCGGCTCAGCTGGACCTGCACGCCGTCACCGCCATCCTCGGGGCCCACTCGACCACCGTCGCGGGCGCAGAGGCGTTGAGCCGACTGCAGGACGAGATCGAGAACGCGGTGCGCACCCGCACCGACCTCGACACCCCGGCGGGCGCCCGGGATTTCCAGCGTCACCTGATCGCGAGGCTGAAAGACATCCGCCGCGTGGTGGAGACCGCCGATCTCGACAGCACCTCCAGGGCCGCGCTGATGGCGGTCTGGACCGCCCTGTACGGCACCGCGAACGCCATGGAACCCTCGTCACCCCGGGGCGCCGAGCCGGCGCCCGATACCGGGGAGTCCCCACCGCCGCGACCCCGGGGTGGCGACCCCGGTGCGCCCGCGCGTCTCACCGGGACCGCTGCGGCGGCGCAGGATCCGCTGTGGGATCAAGTGCTGGCCGGCGATCCGTTGCTGGATGCGCTGGGCGTGGCGCCCGCGGCCGAACCGCCAGCGGTGGCGGGCCTTCCGGCGACGCCGGTGCTGCCCCTGCCGCCATCTTCGGCACCGGCACCGGTACCGGCCTCGCCGCAGACACCCGCGCCGAGCGCTGTGCCACCGTCGTCGGCATTGCCGGTGACGACGCCACCGACCACCCCGATCACTGCCCGGGCCCCCGGCCTCGGCGAGGACCCGCTGCGGGCGCTCGAAGAGCTGATCGGGTCACCGGACGGCCTCGACGACGCGGTCGGCCAGGACGGGGAGCACGGGGCGCAGAGCGAGCAGTCCGACAGTGCCGACAGTGCCGGCAGTGCCGGCGCCGCCGACCCGAACCGCTCGACCGCCGTGGAAACACCCGGGGAGGAGCCCGGACCGGCGCCGTCGGCCACCGTGCGTCTGCCGGACGGCGACACGGTCACCGCCCCCTCGGCTGCACTCGCCGAGGTGATCCGCTCGGCCACCTCCGGCACGCCCCTCGGCGAGGCCTTCCAACGCCAGGGCATCACGATCCCCGCGCCGGGAGCGGTACCGGAGCACCCCGTGGACCCGTCGCGGTTGGCCCCCGGTGACATCGGGGTGTTCATCGACCGGCACGCCCTGGCACTCGGCGCCGACAAGGCGCTGCTCGACAACCACATTCAACCGATCGGCGCCGTGTCCGGTCCGACCTTTCTAGGCTGGTCCCACCCACCGGATCCGAGCACCGACCGCCCGGCCCCGGCGCCGCCACCCGGCGTGTCCGGCAGTTCGCCCCAACCGACCCGACCGGCATCGGCCGGCACCGACAGCTAGGAGTTCGCGATGGCAGACCGAGTTCACGTGGTTCCCGCCCAGTTGCGCGACGCGGCGGCCGAACACGCCGCGACGTCGGAACACCTGCGCGCGATGCCGTCCTCCCACGGCGAGATCCAGGAGAGCCTGGACTCGCTGGGCCCGATCTTCGGTGAGCTGCGCGACGCGGCGACCGAACTGCTCGAACAGCGCCGGCGCTGCTACGAGCAGCAGGCCGACGATCACCAACTGATGGCCGATAACCTGAGGCGATCCGCCGAGCTGTGGGAGGAGCAGGACGCCCGGGCCGCACAGCAACTGGGCAGCGTCCACGACGAGAGCCGATGACCGAACCCGATCCCGCCTTCGACACCACGCACCCCTGCGGGCACATCCTGTTCCGCAGCTGCCGGGGCGGCTATCTGCACAGCGTGGTGCTCAGCGAGGGCGCGATGGACATCGAGGCCGGCGAGTTGGCCCGTGGCATCCTGCTGGCCGCCGAGGTGTCCTACCTCAAGGCGGTGATGGAGGTTCGCGCCGAGATCATCGCCGCGGGGCACTCACCGTCGGCGGAACTTCCGGGACCGCAGGAACTCGCGGCCGCCCAGGCCGCCCTGGCCGAGCACCAGGACCTGGGCCGGCGCTGAGGGGCGCGGCGCAGGCCGCTCACCGGCCACTCACCGAGACGGGTCGGGAGGCCCCGGGGAGACGTCCGGAGCAATACGGTCCGGCGGCGCAACCGGCTCCGCGCCGAACAGCTCCCGGGCGCGCTGCAGCAGTGCCCTGACCTCGTCGAGTTGCTGCTGCAACAGCGAATCAGACATGGCCCGACGGTACCGCCGGCACCGGGGCCCGACAATTCACCGCGGCGGCTCTCGGCTGAATAGCCGTATGGGCAGACAACGGTAACCTTGACGCGTGGCTATCTTCGGTCGCAGGTCAGCGCGAAGGCGGATGAAGAGGGCGAGTCAACAGGCCCTCTCGACGCCGTCCTTCCGCACCCCGGCGGACTGCACCCCGTGGGTGCTGGGCGGTCTGTGGCCCACGGAGCTGAACGCCGTGACCACCGAAACCGCCACGATGGCAGAGTATCTGAAACGCGATCTGCAGCGCATCGCCGATTCGGCCAACGAGAAGATGCGCATTCTGGCCGAATCGGGTCTGCACGGCGACGAGCGCACCGCCGAGGAGACCCGCGTCATCAACGTCGCCCGCGCGTTCGCCGTGCTGCGGGTGGAATCCACGGTGCGGCAGCTTCGCAAGGAAGCCATCGGGTTTCAGACGGAGTATCTGCGGCTGGACTCGGTGGCCAACCGGGGCACCCCCGCGATCGAGCAGACCCAGATCGTCGACATGACCGAGCTGCGGGAGGCGCTGAGGGATGGCGCCCAGAAAGACGCGCGAAGAGAAGAGCCACAGCGAGAACCGGTCAACGGGCGACGCCGTTACGGCCGCCACGCCGCCGAACGGCCTGCGGTCACCGTCGATGCCGAGCAAGTCCAAGCCGAGGAAGTCCAGGTGATGCCGGCGGTGCCGGTCTCGGAGCCGGTTTCCGAGCCGATCTCGGTGCCGATCTCGGAGCCGGTCTCGGAGCCGGTCCCCGAGCCGGCGGACCGTTCCGAACCGCGCCGGTGGTGGGAGTCGGCACCCCCGCCGCCGCAGGCCCCCGCCGCGTCCCTCGAGGAGACCGAGCCGCCGGAGCCACTGGAGACCCCTGAGGCGCGTGAGATGCCCGGGGTCCCCGACATCCCGCCCTCTGATATCGCCCAGGTTCCCGAGGCGCCCGAGGTAGCCGAGGTGCGTGAGGCGCCCGGGGCTCCTGAGGCTGTCGCCGAGGTGCCCCCAGAACCAGCCGCACCGGCCGCAGAACCCGGGACGCCGGCAGCGACCGAGCACGTGCCCGCCCCGCCCCGGGCGGCGCCACCGACCGCCCCGGGTGCCGGCGGCGCCGTCGGCTGGACGGGTCCGGTCACGGAGTCCCCGACGACGCCGCCCGGTGCCGGCGTGACCGGGCCGGCACCGTCGGGCACCACGCCCGCCGGCGCCGAGCCGGAACCGGTCACGGCGGCGACCGGCCACCAACGCCAGCCAGAACCCGAGCCAGAACCCGAGCTCGAACCGCTCCCCAGGCCCGAGGAGATCCCACTGCAGTGGTTCGGCGGCCGGGTCGAGGACCCACCGGAATACGTGCCGCCGCCCCGTCCGGCTCCGCGCGACACCCCGGCGGAGCCGGTGGCCCGCCCGGTCGCCCCCGTGCCGAGCACCCCCCGGCGCGTCGACACCGCCGGTGCCGACGGCGAGCCGCGGCTGGCCCGGCTGCTGGAATACGTCGCGCGCCAGGAACCGGGACTGCGATGGGCGATCGGTGCGCGCGCCGACGGCGCCACCGTGCTGGTCACCGACCTGGCCTACGGCTGGATACCTCCGGGGCTCGATCTCCCGGCCGACGTCGAGCTGCTGCCGCCGGCCCGGCGCCGGGGTAACGCCACGGCGCTGTTGGGCCAGGCCGGGGACACCGTGTCCAGGCTGGTCTATGCACCCGGCGACCCGTTCCGCGGGGGCGGCGAGGCCGAAGCCGGCGCCTCCTCGGCGCCGCGGCAGCTCCCCGACGTCGACGACCTGGGATGGAAGCTCGGCGAAGCGACTCACTGGCGTGACGGGCTGCCGCGCATGGTGAACACGCTGGCCCGGGCGGCCGCCGCGGGGACCGGCGTGGTGGAGGCCGAACTCGATGTGCTGCGGGTGCATCTGGACACCGCCCGCTACCAGCTGATGTCCCTGTACCCCGACGTCGACCCGAACGTGCTGCTCAACTGCCTGCTGCTGGCGGCCACCGAGGCGCTGGCCACCGGCGACAAGGTGGCCGCGAACTATCACTTCAGCTGGTTCGAGGCGCTCAGCGCCCCGGCGGGCAGCCAGTGGAACACCTACTGACACCTACTGACACCTATCGACACCTACTGACACCTGTTGAACGGAACCCGGCGAGTTGTCCCGACGCGGGCATACCCACGCCGGGCCGCACGCTCGGCAATGAATTGACGTGTTTCGAAGGACATCTCCATACTGGCTAGGTGGCGGGGTCTGGCGACGGCGTGGAACGCGGTGGCAAACTCAGCGACAGGGATCTCGTCGACGCCGTGCTGCGGGAGCTCAACGAGGCGGCCGACCGGTGGGAGGCGCTCGTTGCCCAGGCCGAGACGATCACTTTCAGCGTTGATTTGGGGGATGTTCATGCGGTGGCCAATTCCGACGGGAAACTCATCGACCTCACCGTGCATCCGAGCGCGGTGAGCGGCTATTCCCACGGCGAACTCGCCGAACGGCTGAACCTGGCCTTCGCCGCATTGCGCGAGGAGGCCCAGGCCGAGAACGCCGCCCGCTACGGCGGCGTGCTCGAGTAGGCCGCCGAGCCTGAACCTGCCCGACAAGGACACCCGAATCTCATGCCGCTCAATCTGTCCAACCGCGACCAGAACTCCGGTCACCTGTTCTACAACCGCCGCCTCCGGGCGGCCATCACCCGGTTTTCCGTCCGGATGAGACACGACGACCGCAAACAGCAAGCCGCGGTGGCCCTCTCGATCGTCTTCGTGCTGATCGGCATGGGCTGGATGGCGCTGCTGCACTTCTTCAAACCGGCCGGACTGGTCGGCGAGTCGGCAATCATCGGTGACCGCGACACCGGTGCGATCTACGCCAAGATCGACGGGCGGCTCTACCCGGCGATGAACCTCACCTCGGCCCGCCTGGTGACAGGCAGCGCGTCCGCGCCCACCTGGGTGAAATCCGCGGAGATCGGCAAGTATCCGACCGGGCCCATGGTTGGCATTCCCGGCGCCCCCGACGACCTGAAGATCACCGGTGGGGGCGTCTCGACGTGGACGGTCTGCGACACCGCACCCGAGCGCGGCAGCGGTGGACGCGCCGTGGTCACCTCCATCGCCGGCCCGCTGTCGACGGGCCGGTCCGCGCCGATGACCCCGACCCAGGCCATCCTGGCCACCCATGCCGGTGCCACCTACGTCATCTGGGACGGACACCGTTCCCAGATCAATCCCGCCGACCGCACCGTCACGTTCAACCTGGGCCTGGACCCCGGTACCACCTACCCGATCGAGATCTCCAACGCACTCTACGACGCCATGCCCGCCACCGAACCACTTGTGGTCCCGGCGATCCCGGACGCCGGCACACCGTCGCGCTGGCTGCCCGACAGTCCGGTCGGCACGGTGCTGGAGACCCAGGACTCCCAGGGGCAGATCAGCGGCTTCTACGTGCTGCTGCCCGGCGGCGTTCAGAAGATCACCTCGTTCGTCGCCGACCTGCTGCGCACGGCCGACTCCCAGGGCGCGACGACGCCGAAGCTGATCTCCCCGGACAAGCTGGTCGACATCCCCGACGTCTCGGTGCTCAACGTCGACTTCTATCCCAACCGCAAACTCGACTTCGTCGACACCTCCGCGAACCCGGTGGCCTGTGTGGCCTGGGAGAAGCAGAACACCGACCGGCAGGCCACCGTGCAGATCTACAGCGGCCGAGGCCTGCCCGTCCCGATGAGCATGGATGCCCACCTGGTGAAGCTGGTGCGCAACGATCGGGACCCCGACTCGGTGGAGGCCAACCAGACCCTGATGCTGCCCGGGGCCGCCAACTTCGTGGCCACCACCAGCGGGGTGGTGACGGCGGATTCGCGCGAGAGCCTGTACTGGATCTCACCGCAGGGGGTGCGCTACGGCGTGGAGTGGGACCAGGCCACGCTGCAGGCGCTGGGCCTGGACCCACGACGGGCCGTGCAGGCGCCCTGGCCCATCGTGCGCACCTTCGCCGCCGGTCCCGCGATCAGCCGCGACAGCGCCCTGGTGGCCCGCGACACCGTCGTCAGCGACGCCCTGCTGTCGGCGGTACCCAGACCCAGCGACCCGACCGCGGGAGGTTGATTCGTGTCCAAACGGGGATTTGTCCGCGGTCCGCGTAAGCAACCGCCCGTCGTGCCGCCCGCCCGGGTGGCGGTCGCCCCGCCCCTGGCGCTGCCGGAGCGGGAGCCGCGCAACATCATTCTGATGATCGCCCTGCCCGCGCTGCTGGTGGGGATCATCGGCACGCTCGTGGTGATGTACAGCTCCGGGGTGCGCTCGCTGCAGTCGGGGTTCTTCCCGATGATCGGCCTGGTCGGCTTCGCCGCGCTGATGTTCAGCGGCCGCTTCGGGCGCGGCCGCCGCGTCAGCTGGGGCGAGCAGGAAAAGCAGCGCCGGGCCTATCTGCGCCAGCTCGACGACGACCGCGACGAGATCCAGCGCGCCGCCCAGGAGCAGCGCCGCAGTCAGCTCTATGCGCACGGGGACCCGCAGCAGCTCGACACCGTCATCGGCGGCCCCCGGATGTGGGAACGCCGGCAGGGCGATCCCGACTTCCTGGAGGTGCGCCTGGGTATCGGGGTACAGCTGGCCAGCGACTCCGCGGTGTCGCTGCAGTGGCCCGAGGTTCCCATCGGCGAGGAACTCGAGCCGGTGACCGGGCGGGCGCTACGCGATTTCATTCTCGAGCAGAGCAAGATCCGGGGCATCGGCAAGGTGCTGAACCTGCGGTCCAAACCGGGTTTCAGCTTCGTCGGAGAAGATCCCGCCGAACTGCAGTCGTTCATGCGGGCCGTGTTGTGTTCTCTGGCGGTCTATCACAGCCCCAACGACCTGAAGCTGATGGTCGTCACCCGCCACCCCGAGCAGTGGCAGTGGATGGTGTGGCTGCCGCACAACCAGCACGACGAGATGTTCGACGCCTGCGGCCTGCGCCGGCTGGTGTTCACCTCGCCGACCGAACTGGAGCAGGCCCTCGACTCCGAACTGCACCGCAAGGGCCGCGGCCCCTGGACACCCCCCGGCGGCACCAGCCCCACCTCGATGCCCTCACCCATGGAGGCCGCGGCGGCCGGATCGGCGCTGGGACCGCACTGGGTCATCGTCGACGACAACGTGGGCACCCCCGAACAATGGGAGGGCGTCACGGGACTGAAGGGGATGGCGGGAATCACCGTGCTGCGCCTGGCCACCCGGCCCGGGGTGGGCGTGGGGTTCTCCGACGAGGAACAGCGCTTCGGGCTGCGCGAGGGCCGGTTGCGGCACCGCGACGCGTTCTTCGCCGTGGCCGACATGCTCGCCGAGAGCACCGCCGACCGCTATGCGCGCGCCCTGGCGCGGTGGTCGCCGATGACCGCCGGTGAGATGTCCGAGACCGACAGCCAGGGCGGAGAGTTGTTGCGGGCGCTGGGCATCAGTGACCCCCGCCAGCTGGACGTGGACCGGTTGTGGGCCGAGAGTCGCGGCCGCGGCGACCCCAAATGGGCGGTGGTGCCCGTCGGCGTCAAGCCCAGCGGCGAGCTGCAGTACATCGTGCTGCGCGCCAAGGACTTCGGTGGCTTCGGTTTCCACTCCGTGGTGATCGGCACCTCCGGTTCGGGTAAGTCCGAGTACTTCCTGTCGCTGTGCAACGGGATCGCCCTGACGCATTCCCCGGAGACCTTCATCGTCATCTTCGTCGACATGAAGTTCGAGTCGGCGGCCCAGGACCTGGAGGGCCTGCCCCACGTCGCCGGGTCGCTGTCGAACCTGGGCAAGGACGAACGGCATCTGGCCGAGCGGATGCGCAAGGCCATCAACGGTGAGATGGCCAGGCGGTACGCCCTTTTCAAGGAGGCCGGCGCGCGTGATGCCAACGAGTACGAGGAGATGCGACTGGCCGGGCGCGACCTGGAACCCGTCCCCATCCTGCTGGTGATCATCGACGAGTACCTGGAGCTGTTCCACCATCACCCGGAATGGATCGACCTGGTCATCCACATCGGTCAGGAGGGACGCGGCTGTAACGTCTTCTTCACCCTGGGCGGTCAGCGCCTCGATCTGTCCTCGCTGAGCAAGGCCAAGAGCAACATCGCCTTCCGGGTCGCGTTGCGCGCCGAGACGGCCGAGGACTCGCGCGACGTGATCGGCAGCGACGCCGCGCTGCACCTGCCCTCCAAGGAGGCCGGCTACGCGCTGCTCAAGGTGGGGCCGCGCGAGTTGGAGCACTTCCGCTGCTTCTACGTCTCGGCCCCCTTCGTGGTGCCCAAGAAGGTGGTCAACACCGGCCAGACCGTGGACGTCAGCTTCAACGAGCCGCGGGCGCTGACGTGGGAGTACCAGCCGCTCAGCGATGAGGACAACGCCGCCCTGGCCCAGGCCGACGAGCCCGACGAGCCCGACGAGTTCCTCTTCCACGCCGACGGTTTCAAGAAGAAGAAGCTGCTCGACGTCATCCGCGAGTCGTTGATCTCCAGCCCGGCCCGCGCGCCGCACCAGATCTGGTTGCCGCCGCTGGAGATCAGCGAGCCGGCCGACCAGCTGGTGCACCGGTGGCGGGGCAAACCCTGGTACGTCGACTACGGGCAGAACCCCGGCCTGGTGTTTCCGGTGGGGATCGAGGACATTCCCGAGGATCACAAGCAGGAAGTGCACGTCATCGAGGCCGAGATGGACAACATCATGGTCGTGGCGACCGCCCAGCGTGGGAAGTCGACCACCCTGATGACCCTGATGACCTCGGCGGCGCTGATGTACACCCCCGAGCGGGTGGCGTTCTTCGCGATCGGGGCCTCGCTGTACCCGGTGGAGGAGTTGCCGCACGTCGCCGGTGTCGTCAGCCTCACCGACACCGAGGGGGTGTCGCGGACCCTGGCGACCGTGGAGGGCCTGATGCGCGCCCGGGAGGCCGCGTTCAAGCGCTACCAGATCGACATCTCCGAATTCCGCGAACGCCGCTTCGGCCCGGCCGCCGGCGCCGGCACCGACCCGGCGGACAAGTTCGGCGACGTGTTCCTGGTGATCGACAACTTCGGCGACCTCTACGAGAAGGACAACGGGCTGGGCGATCGCGCCATCGCCGTGGCCCGCCAGGGCCTGTCCTACGGGATCCACGTCATGACCAGCGCCTCGGGCTGGCTCGTCGGGCAGAAGCAGGCCCTGCTGAACGTGGCCAACGCCCGCATCCAGCTGCGGCTGAGCAACCCCGACGAGACCCAGATGGGCAGTGGCATGGACCACCGCCGCGCCGCGCGCAACACCCTGGACCGTCCCGGCTTCGGGCTGACCCGCCGCAGCCACGAACTGCTCATCGGGGTGCCCGAGATCGTCGGTCCCACCGGTGAACGGGTGCCCACCCGCCAGGTCGGCGCGATGATCGCCCAGCAGACCGGGGCCGGACGGGTCGAGACGCTGGCGCGGCTGCCGGAACGAATCGCGTTGCGCCAGATCGTCGCCGACTTCGCCAGGTCCCCGGAGTCGGCCGAGGGTCTCAACATCCCGTTCGCCATCGGGGAGAGCGCCCTGCAGCCGATGGCGCTGACCGCGCGCAGCACACCGAACCTGTTGGTGATGGGACGTCAGGGGTGCGGCAAGACGACCGCCCTGGCGGCGTTCGGGCAGGCGGTGATGGGCCGGCTGTCCCCCGAAGACGCTCAGATCACCATCATCGACCCGAAGACGACGCTGATCGGCAAGATCCAGGGCCCGCACGTCCGGGCCTATGCCTACACCCCCGACGATATCGACCAGGTCGTCGGCGAACTGGCGGCACTGCTGCGCGACCGGCTGCCCCCGTCGGGGCTCTCGCAGGAGGAGCTGATGCGGCGGGCGCAATGGCAGGGCGCCCACCATTTCGTGCTGATCGACGACGAGCAGGAACTGCGACCCAACGGGGTGCTGGGCAAGCAGGCGGCGACGGCGCCGCTGTGGCCGCTGATCGAGCGCAGCCGTGAGGTCGGCCTGCACGTCATCGCGAGCCGGCTGCCGGGCAACTGGGCGGGTGTGTCGGCGATGAATCCGTTCCTGCAGAAGCTCACCGGCTCGCGCGCGCCGACGCTGTTCATGGACAACGATCCGCAGGCGGTGAAGGTTTTTGGCCGAACCAGCGCACAACAGCTACCGCCGGGCCGCGGCCTGTTCGTCACCACCGACGGTGCGATCGAAGGTGTCCTGGTCGGTCTACCTGAGGAAACACTGTGATTCCGGCCGCAGGGCCCCGGTGACTTGCGGGGTGACATAACTCTCCAGCACACTGGAGACATGAATTGAATCCGCACGCGGTTGCCGCGGGGATTCAGGACGGGGATCGGGAGGAGCACAACAATGGCGGGGATGATGAACGTCAGCGAAGCCGTGGTGGGGACGTCGGCGGCGACCGAGAGCGGGATCACCGCGGAGATGGCCGCGGCCAGCGCGGCGGCCTCGGCGGCGCTGACCGGTGTGGTGCCGATGGGCGCCGACGCGGATTCGGCGGCCTTCGCCGCTGCGCTGTCGGGTGCCGGCGGCGCCTACCTGGGTACCGCCGCCGAGCATGCGGGCCAGCGCGGCCTGTTCTCCGGCGCACAGGGCCTGGCCGGCGTCACCTACGGGGTCACCGACGCCATGAACAACGCCACGCTGGCGCTGTAGAGGCGTTGTAGACCGTGCCGGTCGATCCGCTCTGGGCGACCTCCACTCCTGAAACCAACTACCTGAGGCTGGTGGGCCCGGGCGCGGCAGGGGTGTCGTCGACCCTTGCCTCGGGCACCGCCTGGCAGGCGTTGATGGCCAGCCATGAGCTGTCCTTCTCGCTGTCGGCGCTCAACACCGCGGTCACCGCCCTGAACTTCGAGGGTGTCGGCGGGCTGAGTTCCGAGGCGACGGTGACCACGCTCAACGGCGCGCTGCAGGCGCTGGCCATGTGGGTGCAGGAGAAGCCGCCGATCGCGGCGCAGGGTGTGGCCGCCTACCAGACCGCGGTGCAGACTATGATCCCCGCGGAGGTGTCCGTCGCCAACCGCACCGAGCAGGCCGCCGACGTGGCGATCAACCCCTCGGTGTGGGGCGCGCTCACCCCCGCGATCATCGCCCTGGACACCGAGTACTTCGGCGAGCACTGGCCGCACAACTCCAGCACCGGGGCCGCCTACGGCGCCGCGCTGTCCGCACTGATCGCGTTGCTGGCGGTGCCACCGCCGGTGGCGCCGATGGGTGCCTCTCCGGCGGCTCCGGCGGCGGCGGCCTCGGCCGTGGCCACCACGGCGGCCACCACCGGGATGCAGGCCTCCACGCAGGTGGCCGGAACCGCGACCCAGGCCACCGGTCAGGCCGCGGCGGCTCCGGCGCAGGCGGCCGGCGGGGCCGGCGACATGGGCCAGATGATGATGCAGCCGATGCAGGCGGCGATGGGCATGATGCAGCCGCTGATGGGCATGTTCCAGGCACCGATGCAGGCCGTCCAGGGCATGGCCAGCCTGCCGCAGTCGATGATGGGCGCCATGGGCGGGATGATGGGCAACTCGATGGCACCCGGTGCCGCCGGCGCGGGCGCGGCGGCGGGACAACCGGTCGCCCTCGCCGCCGGGGCCGCCGGCGGTGGGGCCGGCGGCGGGGGCGGCATCGGCGGGGGAGCCGGGGCCGCGGGGGGTTATCCGGGCGCCGGGATGACCAAATACACCCGGCCTGGCGCTTAGCCACACTTGACGCTGGCGA
>NZ_NVQF01000063.1 GCF_002592005.1 Mycolicibacterium palauense
TGATGCTGCATACGAGTGCAGCGTCGGTCTCGGGGGCTCGGCGATGTCTATACGCGACAGCCCCGGGGGCCTGCTCCGGATCACCGGTCACGGGGCCGATGGCGAGCCCGCCCCCGGCCCCGTGACCGGTGATCCGGAGCAGGCCCCCGGGGATGCCGAACGGCTTGACGGGGAGCCGGTTTCCGGGCCGATCCCGCAGTCCGGGCGCCGGCGGGTCCGCATCTCGGCGCCGCGTCTGCGCGTGGTGCTCGTTGCCGCGGCGGTGGCCGTCCTGTGCGCCCTGCTCGGGCTCAGCGCGACCATGGCGTGGCAGCACCGTGGCGCCGAGGCCCAACGGCAGCGCGACGCCGAGTATGCCGCGGTGGCCCGTCAGGGCGTGGTGAACCTGATGTCGCTGGACTTCACCAATGCCGAGGAGAACATCAACCGCGTCATCGACAGCGCCACCGGCCAGTTCAAGGAGGACTTCCAGGCGCAGTCGGGGTTTCTGGTCAAGGCGCTCGAGGAGTCCAAGGTCGTCACCGACGTGACGGTCAACAGCGTGGCCGTCGAGAGCGCCGACGCCGACTCCGCGGTGGTCCTGGTGGCGGCGAAGTCGCAGGCCAGCAACGCCAAGGACGCACGGCGGGATCCGCAGCAGTTCCGGGTGGCGGTGACACTGGCCAGCGACGGCGGCGAATTCAAGATCTCGCAGGTCGACTTCCTGTAGCGGCTCCTCCCAATCCCGCCGATGCGCCGCGACACCGTTGGCGCGAGTGTTATTCTCGCGGTTTGAGAATGCCACTATCACTGCCTGAAGGAGCGCGTCGATGCCGGCTCGTGGGTTGAGTGCTGCAGCAGCGGTCGCGGGGGCCGCGGCGATGATCGGCCTGGGTACCGCGGCGCCCGCCGCCGCGGACAACGACTGGGGCATCAACGGCACCTTCGCCACGTCGTCCAACGGCGACTGGGCCAAGGTCAACGACCGCTACCAACAGCAGCCGAGCGTGCGGGCCACCTGGACCATCTCCACGGTCTGCACCACCCCGATGGACTGCGCCGGCACCGTCACCAGCGATGAGGGCTGGTCGGCGCCGATCTACACCACCAACGGCATCTGGTACCTCAAACGCGCGGTCCCCAACTGGCGGTACTGCGCCGACGGGCAACCCGTCGAGGGGCTGCAGACCTACCGCATCTATCCGGTCGGCGACAACGGCAGGGTCGATCCCGGCTCGTCGGAGTACACCGGTGAAGATGTCACCCTGGGCCCCAGCGGGTCCTGCGGGCGCAACCAGTGGCCCCAGATCCGGATGCCCTTCTACATGAAGAAGATCTGACCGCAGACACAGCGGAGCTGCCCACGGCGCAGACGAAAACCGGCCGCGGATTCCCGCGGCCGGTTTCTTGTCTTGTCCACCGTTGAGGCTCAACGGTTTCCGTCCTCGACGGACATCCGGGGGCGCTACCGCCGCTTCCCCCCGGACGTCCTTTCGCGACGCGGACGACCTCAGGTGGGCATCAGGTCCGTCCACGACGTCGGTTCGGTCACCAGGTCGGACTGCGTGTAGAGCTGACCGTCGGCGCCCATGTACTGACCGGTACGCGGGTTGTATTTCGCGATGGCGACCGAGGGACCGCCCTGATCGGAACCGCCCTCGAAGGCACTGCCCACGGCGGCCGGTGACGAGTTGGGTGCCGGCGGGATGGGCTGCGCTCCCGGCGGCAACGGCACCTCACCGGGTGTGGTCCCCGGCGGCAACGGCACCTGGGTCACCTCCGGCGCCTGCGCCGGCGGGAACGGGTTGGTGGCCGGGTCGTTCACCTGTGCCGGGCCCGGTGGGGACGTGGGCGGCGTCTGGTAGAGCGGCTGGCCCGGCAGCATCGATCCGGGATAGGTCCCTGCGAAGTTGGGCGGCGGCGCCGGCGCCGGCGGCGGTCCCGGCGGCGGGGCGTTCACCCCGGGTGGCAGCGGGGTGCCCTGCACCGGGCCGAAGGTGTTGGCGTCCGGCAGCACCCGCGAATCCGGCGGCACGCCCTGGGAGATCAGATTGGGGTCGATCGGGTACGGCCCGAGGGCGTGCTGACGCTGGGCCAGCGGTTCGTAATTCTTGTCGCTCTCACAGATCTCGACGGTCGGGGCCCGCTTGCCCGGGTGGCCCATACACGGGTAGTTACGCGCTCCGCGCACCGCGATCGGCGAGTCCTGGGGCAGCTTGCAGTAGATGCCGTCGGGGGTGTCGATCACCTCGGTGTCCGAGGGTGAGCGCCACGCCGATGGCGGCAGGAAGCCCACCGTGCACGCCGGTGGATCGCTGAGGCCCAGCGAGAACTCACCGTTGGGCATGCCTGCCGGGTTGTTGATCGGCGCGTAGACCTGGATCTGCGCCACGTAGGGCGGAAGCAGCACCAGCAGCTGTTCGATGGAGGGGTTGTAGGTCACACCGATCTGACCGATCGTCGTCAGGTTCGCCAGCAGCACCGGCAGGGTGGGCTTGACCTGGTCGAGCAACCGGGACGTCTCCTGGGCGAACCCCGGACCGTTCTTCAGGATCGACCGGATCTGTGCGTCGTCGTTGTGCAGCTGATCGGTGATCCCGGCCAGGCTCGCCGCCCAGGTCCGAATCGAGTCGGCGGTCTGGGCCTGGGCGTCCAGGAACGGCACGCCGTCGTCGATCAGTCCCCGCGTCCGGTCGGAGATCTTGTTGGCCTCGTCGGTGATCGTGGACGCCGAGTCGAGCAACGATCCGAAGTCGTACCCGGTGCCGTTGAACGCCTGGTAGGAATTGTCGAGCAGCTGGTTGAGCTTGTCCTTCGGGATACTGTCCACCAGCGCGCTGACCTGGTCCAGCATCGGGCCCACCTGTTGCGGGATCTCGGTGTTGTCCACGGAGATCACCGAACCGTTCTGCAGATACGGCCCGGAGTCGGTGCGCGGCAACAACTCCACGAACTGCTCGCCGACCGCGGACATGCTGCGCACCTCGGCCTTGAGATCGGCCGGGATCTTCGGCGAGCGGCTCAGTGAGAGCGTTGCCTCCGCACCCCGGTCGGTCAGGTCCACGCTGGTGACCTTGCCGACCTGCAGGCCGCGGTAGGTCACGTTGCTGAACTGGTAGAGCCCACCGGACGCCGGCAGTTCCAGTTTGACGGTGTAGCGGCCCAGCCCCAGCAGTGTCGGAACCTGCATGTAGGCGAACAGCATGACCGCCACACCCACGACCGAGGCGACCGTGAAGATGATCAGCTGGGTACGGACGAAACGTGTGAGCATCAGCCACCCCCGGTCGACGGCGGAGCCGCGTTCGGCGGCGGAGATTGGGCGGGATAGGGGCCGGCGAAGATCTGCGCCGGGGCCCCGGCGGACGGCGGCGGGGCCGACACCTGTACCGGCGCACCCGGCATGTCCAGCGGCGGCGGCGGAGTCATCGGCAGCAGCGGACCGACGTTGGACGGCAGCGGCGGCGGCGGACCCTGCGGCACAGGCGGGATCGGCAGGGATTCCGGGGCCGGGGGAACCATCCCGGGCGGCGGGTTGGCACCCGTCTTCAGCGGGTCGTAGGTGTAGTTGAGGTAGTACGGGTCGCCCGGCGCCGGCACGACCTGGGCACCCTCCTGTTCCCAGCGGGTCCCGAGGAACAGCGAGCGCTTCAGGCGCGGGATCGTCAGGTCGATGGTGGCGAACAGGTTGTAGTAGTCACCGCGGATGCCGCGGTCCATGAAGCTCTGCGTGTACGGGAACGTCGGCGCGTAACCCAGCACCGTGCCGAGATCCGGGCCGATGTCGGCGAGCGCCTTGAGCGTCGGTTCCAGGTTCTTCAGGTTGGTCACCAGGTCCGCCTGCGATTCGTTGACGAACTGGTTGGCGGTGTCGCTGAAGGTCCCCAGTTTCTGCAGCGCCGTCGTCAGCCGCGGCCGCTCCTGGATCAAAACGTCGATGGCCGGCGGAATCCGGTCCAGGGCCTGGGTGATCACGTCACGCTGACCCGCGAACGTCGAGGCCAGACGGTTCAGGTTCTGGACCGAGGCCACGATGTTGTCACGTTGGGCGTCGAGGACACCGACGAAATCGTCCAGCCGCGAGATCAGGTCACGAATCTCACCTTCGCGGCCGTTGAGCGCACCACTGAAATTGTGGATGACGTCACCTATCTGCCCGAGGCCGCCGCCGTTGACCACCGCCGACAACGCCGAGAGGGTCTGCTCCGTGGACGGATAGGTCGACGAGTCGTTGAGTGGGATCGTCGCTCCCGCGGGCAGTTTGCCCTCCGGGCCCTTCCCCACGGGCGGGTTGAGCGCCAGGTGCATCGAACCGAGGAGGCTGGTCTGGCCGACGCTGGCCACCGCGTTGGCCGGGACGACGACGTCGGGTTTCACCGAGATCTCGACGTCGGCGTGCCAGTCCTTGACCGTCATGCTCTTCACACTGCCGACCACGACGTCACTCATCATCACCGGTGAGTTCGGTTCCAGCGTCGCCACGTTGGCGATCTCGACGTGATAGACGCTGGCGTCCGGGCCGCGGCCCACGGCTCCGGGCAACGGCAGCGAGTTCACACCCTGGAACCCACAGGCGCTGGTGGTCAGCGCCACGCTCGTCCCCACGGCGACCGCGAGGCGCAGAGGCTTTCCGCGAATCATGCTGGTGGCGTCCCTTCTGCGGGCAGCGGTCCGGGTGGCGGCGGCGCGGCGGGTGCGGGCGCCTCGGCGGCCAGCGGCGCTCCCGGCGGCGGGCCCGGAGGCACACCCGCCGGATTGAGCATGTCCGACACGTTGGCCAGCACGTTGGGCGGGACGACCGGGGGCGCACCCGGCAGCAACTGCTGGGCACCCGGCGGCGGTGTTCCCGGCGGCCGACCGGTGAACGGCGGCGGAGGAGGCGGCCCGGGGTTGTAGGCGGAGATATCCGGTGGGGTCTCCGGCGCCTCCGGGGAGGGCCCGCCACCGTTGGGCGCCAGATTCGGCTCCGAGTAGATGATGTTCTTCGGGTTGGCCGACGGCATCAGGTACGGGTTGACCGGGAACGGCAGGTAGTTGAAGTTGAGCAGGCGCAGCGCCGGACCCAGATACTGGGAGCACAGCTTGGCCGTCTCCGGCGCGGTGGTGTTCTCGATCGCGCCGATGGACCCGCAGATGAACTCCACCGGGCTGGAGAAGTTGTTCAGCACGAACTGGCCCACCGCGCTGCCCACGTCGGGGTTGTAGATGTTGTAGCCGTTGGCGAAGGCGTTGGGCGCGATGTGCAGGATGTTCTTCAGATCCATCTGGTGGTCGACGAGGTTCTGCGTGACGTTGGACAGCCGCTGGATCTGCTCGGAGGTCTGGTCCCGGCTCCCGGCGACGAAACGCTGCACCTCCACGACCGCCACCGACAGATCCTTGATCGCCGCGTCGAGGTCGGACTGGCTGCCGTTGACGACGCTGGTCAGCGTGGCCAGGCGGTTCTGGAAGGCCACCACCTGCTCGTTGCTGTCACGAAGCGCGGTGACGAAGGTCTGCAGGTTCTTGATGATGTCGACGATGTTGCCGCTGCCCTCGGCGAGGACCCGGGCGACTCCCGACAGCTGCGAGATGGTCTCACGCAGCTTCGGGCCGTTGCCCTCCATGGCGTTGGCCGCGCTGTCGATGAACCGCGAGACCGACGTGCCGTCGACGCCGCTCTGCGGGCCCAGGTCGGTGGCCAGTCGCATCAACTGGGTCTTGACCTCGTCCCACTCCACCGGAACGGCCGTGCGGTCCAACGGGATCTCGGCGTTGTCGGCCATCGTCGGGCCGCCGGTCTCGGCCGTGTAGGCCGGGGCCAGTTGCACGTAGCGGGCCGCCACCAGGTTCTGCGCGACGATCACCGCCTTGGCGTCGGCGGGGATCGGCACATCGTGGTCGACCTTGAGCACCAGCTTCGCCTGGGTGCCCTGCGGCTCGATCGCCTCGATGGTGCCGACCTTGACCCCCGACACCCGGACCTCGTCGCCGGGGTAGATGCCGGTGGCCGTCGTGAACACGGCGTTGATGGTCTTGGGGCCCCACACGGTGTGGCGCAGCGTGAACATCACGCCGGCCACCAGGACCACCGCCAGCAGCACGCCGAGACCGGCGATCAGACGCTTGCGGGTCATCAGCGCGAACCTCCCGGGATCCCGTTGTACGGCAGCGGCATCTCGGCGCGCGGTCCGGCGGTGTCCGGCGGCTGGCCGGCATTGGCCCCGCGGCGGAAGCCCAGCGCGTAGTCGAGGAAGGGCTGCATGAGCTGCGCCGGCTGCAGGTTCGGCACGTAGGCGTTGTAGTACGGGCCGTTGGCCAGCGTTTCACCCTGCGTCAGCTGGAATTTGGCGATACCCGGCAGCGCCTTGCCGATGTTGTCGCGATTCTTCTCCAGCATCGCGGTCACCTCGTTGAGCCGTTTGAGGGTCGGGGCCAACTCTTCTTCGTTGTCGGCCACCAGCCCACTCAACTGTCTGGACACCGCCGAGGTGTTGGCCAGCAGATCCACGATCGCCTGGCGGCGGTCGTTGAGAACCCCGAGCAGGTCGTTGGCATTGAGGATCAGGGCATTGAGCTGCTGGCTGCGCTCCCCCAGCACACCGCTGACCTTGCTGGCGCTCTGCAGCAGGCTCGCCAGGTTCTCGTTGCGGCTGTTGATCGACCGGGACAGCCGCGAGAGCCCGTCGAACGTCGGGCCCAGCTGCGGCGCGAGCTGGTCGATGGTCGCCGACAGGGTGTCCAGCGACTGGTTCAGCGATGTCGTGTCGGTGCCCTTGGTGTTCGTGGTCAGGTCACCGATCGCGTCGGTCAGCGAGTACGGCGACGAGGTGCGCGTCGCCGGGATGACCTCCGTGGGCCGCAGGGACCCGCTGCCCTCGGATTCCAGGGTGAGCACGCGCTCGCCGAGCAGCGAGCCGGTGCGGATGTGGGCGGTGGTCTGCGACCCCAGGGGGTACTTGCCGGCCACCGTGAAGGTCACCAACGCCTCGCCGTCCTGCAGCGAGATATCGGACACCGAACCGACCTTGATGCCCGAGAGCGTCACGTCGTTGCCCACGGCCAGCCCCCCGGCCTCGTTGAACAGGGCCTGGTGACGTACCGAGGTGGCCCATTGGATCAACCGTTCGGGCTGCAACCCGACGGCGATGATGAGCACCATCAACATCACACCGATGAAACCGGCGCGGATGAGATTGGATTCGCGGTATTTAAGCATCAGGGCTCAGCGCACCTTCCGCCTAGCTGTTTGATCATCGGGAAGACCGCGGTGCGGCCCTGGAGGTCGGTCACACGGATCGAGAGACCGCAGATGTAGTACATGATCCAGCTGCCGTAGGCACCGAGCCGGCGCAGCTTCCTGTAGTTCTCCGGCATCTTCTGCAGCGCCGCGTCCAGGTTCGGCATTCCATCGACCAACAGCGGCGCCAGCCGGTTGAGTTGGTCGACATCGGCGCTCAGCGGGGGCCGGGCCTGGGTGAGCAGGCTGGCCAGCGAGGCGGTGCCGTTGTCCAGGGAGGTGATGGCCCGCCCGATGGGGTCCCGGTCCTCGGAGAGGCCGCTGATGAGCCGCTCGAGCTTGTCGACGGTGCCGTCGAACTTGTCACCGTCCTTGGCGATGGTGTCGACGACGACGTTGAGGTTGTCGATCAGCTGCTCGATGACCTGGTTATTGTCCGCCAGGGTGTTCGAGAAGGAGGACGTCTTGGACATCAGCGAACTCAGCGTGTCGCCCTGCCCCTGGAAGATCTGGATCAACGAGGAGGTCAGCGCGTTGACATCCTGCGGGTTCAGCCCCTGGATGACGGGTCGCAGACCGCCCAACAGCAGATCGAGGTCCAGCGCCGACTGGGTGCGTTCCTCCGGAATCTGCGATCCGGCCGGCAACAGGCGGGTGGAACCGGGCCCGTCGACCAGTTCGAGGTAGCGGTCGCCCACCAGGTTCAGGTAGCGCACCGCCGCCTTGGTCCCGGTGGTCAGCTTGATGTCGCGGTCGGCGTCGAACTTGACCAGCACCGAGCGATCGGACTGCAGCGCCACCGAGTTGACCGTGCCCACCCGGACGCCGGCCACCCGCACCGAGTCGCCGGACTTCAACCGGGAGGCGTCGGCGAAGACCGCCGAGTAGCCGGACACCGACCCGCCCCGGTACTGGCCGAAGGCCATGAACAGGAACACGGTGAGCACCGCCATGACGGTCGCGAAGATCGCGAATTTAACGAGCGTGCTTTTCGTCCGCGTCATCCCGGCTGTCCGATCTGTGCGGTGTTGCGCGGCGGTCCCTCCAGCGGGCCGAACAGCAGCTGCTTGAGGCCATCGGAGTTGAGCAGGATGCCCTGGTTGCCGTACTGCCACGGGTTGGAGTTGGTGTCGGTGACCAGGTAGGGAACCCGCTTGCCGAAGCCGATGTCGGGCAATCCCATGCAGTGCGGTCCGCCCTTGGCGGCCACCTTGGGCAGGCTCGAGGGGTAGCGATAGCGCTCGATGCCCATGGTGAACGCGACGTTGACCGCGATACCCGGATCCTGCGCCGGCGGCTGCTTGGCCAGGATGGCCATGCCGCCGAGCGCGCAGTTCAGGCCCGGCGCGTACTCGTTGAGCAGGTCGGTCGTGGGCACCAGCAGGTTCAGCACCTTGCTCAGTGCCGGCCGGTTGCTACCGACGACATCGTTGCCGATGTCGGCCAGCCCGATCATGCTGACCAGGAAGGCGTCGAGGTTGTCCTGTTCCTCGACGATGGAATCGCTGATGGTGGTGGTGTTCTCGACGGTGCGGAGCAGATCCGGTGCCGCGTCGGCGTAGGCGGCCGCCACCGGCGCCATCAGCTCCATGTCTCGGCCCAGGTTCTCGAAACTGGGCTGGAGCTTGGCCAACACGGTGTTGAAGTCACTGAGAGCCTGGCCCATCTTCTCCCCGCGGCCACCGAATGCCTGCGACAGCGCGCCCAGGGTCTCGTTGAGTTTCTCGGGTTCGATCTTGCTGAGCACCGAGACCAGCTGCTGGAACACGGTGTTGATCTCGACCGTCACGTGCTGACCCTGCAGAACCTGGCCCGCGTACATCGGCTTGGGTGAGGGATTGTCCGGAGCCGCGAGGTTGACGAACTTCGCGCCGAAGACGGTGGTCGACTCGATATCCGCGCGAACGTTGGACGGGATCAGATGCAGTTGCGAGGGCTCCATCGCCAGGTGCAGCGCAGCGGTACCGTCCGGCCGAGTTTCGATGGAGGCCACCTTGCCGACCTGGACCCCGCGCATCTTGACCTTGGCGTCGGGGTTCATCACCAACCCGGCCCGCTCCGAGATCAGGGTCACCGGCACCGTCTTGGTGAAGCTGCCGCGGAAAAGACCGACCGCCACCGCGATGATGGCGAAGATCGCCACCACCGTCAGGACACCGGCCAGAGGCCGCCCATAGCCGCGAGCGCCGAAACTACGCCCGGCGCTGGCAGCCACCGGCGTCGCCTTGCTGTCCGTCTCCGACCGGTATGCCGGGCCCGGTCCCAGGTTGCCGCTCATGGAGCTTGTCTCCGCATGCTGATTCCGCCCCTACCCACTGAGGTTGAAGTTGCCGTTGGAGCCGTAAATGGACAGGGACACCAGCAGGGTCACCGAGACCACCACCACCAGACTGGTGCGCACCGCGTTGCCGACCGCGGCCCCGACGCCGGAGGGCCCCCCGGTGGCGAAATAGCCGAAGTAGGTGTGGATCAGCAGGATCGTGATCGCCATCAGGATGGCCTGCAGGAACGACCACAACAGGTCGATCGGGTTCAGGAACGTCGTGAAGTAGTGGTTGTAGAGCCCCCCGGACTGGCCGAACAGCACCACCGTGGTGAACTGGCTGGCCACGAAGCTCAGGATCACCGCGATCGAGTACAGCGGGGTGATCGCGATCATCCCGGCCACGATGCGGGTGGAGACGAGGTATTCCACCGGCCGGATGCCCATCGACTCCAGCGCGTCGATCTCCTCGTTGATGCGCATGGCGCCCAGCTGTGCGGTCACGCCGGCGCCGAACGTGGCCGCGAGGCCGATCCCGGCGACCACCGGGGCCGCGATCCGGACGTTGATGAACGCCGAGAGAAACCCGGTCAGTGCCTCGATGCCGATGTTGCCCAGCGACGAGTAGCCCTGGATGGCCAGGGTGCCACCGGCCGCCAGGGTCAGGAATCCGACGATGACCACGGTGCCGCCGATCATCGCCAGCGTGCCCGCGCCCATCGAGATCTCGGCGATCAGCCGGATGATCTCCTTGCGGAAGTGCACCGTCGCGTGCGGCACGCCGCCCAGCGCACGGCCGTAGAAGATGACGTGATCGCCGATACGACCGAAGAAGGACATCGGCCGGCCGAGCTGATCGGCGACCCGGGGAAACCGCTGCCGCAACAGTGTCGTGGTGCCCATCCGCCGCCCTAGCCCGTCGTCATCCGGATACCGATGGCCGTGACCACCACGTTGATCACGAACAACGCCATGAACGCATACACCACCGTCTCGTTGACCGCATTGCCCACCGCCTTGGCACCACCACCGGTGATCGTCAGCCCGCGGTAGCAGGCCACGAGTCCGGCGATCAGCCCGAACAGCATCGCCTTGACACACGAGATGATCACTTCGGGCACGCCGGTGAGCAGCGTCATTCCGGCGGCGAACGCACCGGGATTGACGTCCTGGATGAACACCGAGAACACGTAGCCGCCGAGGATCCCGATGATCACCACGAGGCTGTTGAGCAGGAAGGCCACCAACCCCGACGCCAGCATCCGGGGGGTGACCAACCGCTGCACCGGGTTGATGCCCAGCACCTCCAGGGCGTCGATCTCCTCGCGGATGGTGCGCGAACCGAGGTCCGCACACATCGCGGTCGCCCCGGCGCCGGCGACGATCAGCACCGTCACCATCGGGCCCAGCTGGGTGACCGCTCCGAACGCGGCACCGGCACCGCTGAGGTCGGCCGCGCCCAGCTCGCGCAGCAGGATGTTCAGCGTGAAGCTCACCAACACGGTGAACGGGATCGCCACCAACAGCGTCGGCGCCAGCGACACCCGCGCCACGAACCACGACTGCTCGAGGAATTCGCGCCACTGGAACGGCCGCCGGAACACGAAGCGCACCGCGTCGGCCGACATCGCGAACAACCCGCCGACGGCCTGCATCGCCGAGCCGGCGCCGGCGACGTTGATCCCCGGCGTCCACCGCTCCGGCCCTTTTACCGCCATCACTTCGGTCCTTCCAGGATGGTCACCGCTGACACCGCCGTCGGCCCGCCCAGGGTGTGCGCCAGGGCCGTCCGGGCGCCGTCGATCTGGTTGGCCGCCTCCCCGCGCAGCTGGCCGAACAGCTCAACACACTGTGCGACCCCGGTGGCGCCGGGCGGGTGCCCCTTGGCCTTGAGCCCGCCGCTGGGATTGACCGGTAGCGACCCCTGCACGGTGGTCACCTCGGCCTCCAACAACTTGTACGCCTCGAATCGATCGGCAAAGCCCAGATCTTCATAGCTGATCAGCTCGATCCCCGTGAAGAAATCGTGAACTTCGGCCACATCGATGTCGCGCGGTGTCAGGCCGGCCATGGTGAAAGCCTGCTTGGCGGCGCGCACCGTGGACGGGAACGTGGTCATGTCGGACTTGTGCTGGTGCATCACCGAATCCAGGCCCAGGCCGACACCGCTGACCCAGACCGGCCGGTCGGTGAACCGGTCGACGACGTCACCGGCGGCCAGTATCAGCGCCGCCGCGCCGTCGCTCTGCGGAGCACAGTCGTAGGCCCCGATCGGGCTGGCCACCACGGGCGCGTTGAGCACCTCGTCGAGGGTCACCTCGAAGCGCAGCCGCGCCTTCGGGTTGGTGACGCCGTGCCGATGATTCTTCACCGCGATCATCGCCATATGCTCACGCGTGGCAGGGGATTCGTACAGATAGCGCCGCAGGTGCATCGCGACCCCGGCGGGCGCGACCAGACCCAGCGGGTAGTCCCACGCCATGTCGTGGGCCATCGGCACCCATTCCCAGATCAGCTGCTTGGAAGCCGTCTCCCGCACCTTGTCGGCGCCCAGCACCAGCGCGACGTCGTACGCCCCGGAGGCGATGGCGAACATGGCGTTGCGGATGGCGTCGTGCCCTGTGGCGCAGGAGTTCTCGACACGTGTCACCGGGATGTCGGACAAGCCGAGGGTGTCGGCGAGGATGCCCGACGGGAACCCGTCGGTGGTCCCCATCGATCCGAACCAGGCGGCCTGCAGCCCGGACTTCTCGATGCCCTTGTCGACGCTGGCCGCGCATTCGGCGAATGCCATCGGCAGGAGGTCCTTGATGCCCAACGCGAAGTGCTCACCGAACGGGGTCATTCCGGCCCCGACGATCGCCACCTTTCTCACGCGGCCTCCGATTCCGGTTGGAAAGCATAACCGTAGTCGGGAACACCTTGGCGCACTGCGATTCTGCGCAAAACGAGGTGACCGCGGTCGCCGATGTCCACGGAATCCGGGTCGGCACCGGTGACCTTCACCAGGGCGCGGACGTCGACGCCGTCGAGTTCGACGATCGCCAGCGCGTAGGGCGTCCGCAGCCCCGGCACCGGGAGGTGCACCGACACCGCGGTGTACACGCTGCCGGTGCGCGGCAGGGCCACCAGCTCGTAGTCGCGGGCCAACTCGCCGTGCTCGCCCACCCGGAAACGGGGCGGAAAGTCCAATTGCTCGCTGTCTGCGAACTTGCCTGCCTCCCAGCGTGTTTTCGCTTCGAAAGCGCGCTCGTAGGCGGCCAGCGAGATGGGGATGTCGGCATCGGAGACCGCGACGGTGGCGGGCACCGGGCGCGCCGGCGGCTCTCTGCGGTGCACCTGGGCGAAGCCGCCGGCCACGGTGATCCCGGACAGGCTGGCCTGTTCGACGGCGACCAGGGGCCCCGTCTCCCGGGTCTCGGCCAGATGGGCCAGGGCGAACAGACCCGAGCTGGCACCGCTGGTCGGCAGCGGCGGCGGATCGCCCTGGCACATGTCGACCGCCTGCTTGTGGGTCACCCCGGCCACCGCCACCGGAGTGTCCAGCCACGCGGCCTCCAGCGAGGCGACCAGGCCCCGCTCGTGCAGCAGGCGGGGGTCGCCGTAGTCGTGCACGACGCCGACGGCGTTGCGGGTCCGCACCGGCAGGCTGCGGGCCACCCGCGCGGCGGTGCGCACCCGGAGCCCACGGTCGGAGGTCACGATGGCCGCCGCGCCGGCGGGCTCGAGGTCGACACCGATGATCAGGGTCCGGGGCCGCGCCGAACTGAGACTGTCCAGGGTCGCCGGAGCCCCACCGAGTCGCTCGGTGACCTCCAACTCCGGATCCAGGCCCAGGCCCGCCAACAGGATCGCCGCATTGCTGCTGTCGGTCAGCGGCAGGTCGCGGGTCACCAGCACCACGTTCTCGATCGGGTGACCCCCCTGCAGGGCCGCCCTGCCCGCCTCCACCGCCAGGGTGATGGCGTCCTCGTCGTCGCCGGCGATGCGGCATTCGGAGACGCCCCAGCACGGCACATACGTGCCGATCGAGGCGATGAATGGCATGACGGAAAACCTTACAGTAAGAGTTACGTGATAGCGCCGGCAGTTTTGAGCTCGATGATGCGGTCCCAGTCGACGCCCAGCTCGAGCAGGATCTCCTCGGTCTGCTCGGCGAAGCCGGGGGCCGGCCCGGTCTCGGGTGCGGCCACGTCGAACTGCACCGGGTTGGCGACCAGCTCGAGTTCGCCCGCCTGGACCAGGTACTCGTTGGCCCTGATCTGAGCGTCGTCGGCGGCCTGCAGGGTGTCCTGGACCGGGGCCCACGGACCCGCCAGCGTGGCGAAGCGCTCGCTCCACTCGGGCAGCGTGCGGGTGATGATGACCTCGCTGAGCAGCTGCACCGCGTCCGCGGTGTTCTCGGCGATCGATTCCGCCGTGGCGAACCGGGGGTCCTCGGCCAGGTCCGGCCGGTCGATGTGCCGGCACACGTCGGCCCAGAACTTGGTCGGCTGCATCATCACGAACGAGATGTAGCGATCGTCCTTGGTGCGGTAGACGCCGGTGAGCGGGTTGACCGGCGAGCCGTGCACACCGGGCGGCGGCGCCACCAGCCGCTGGTTCAGATGGTTGGTCAGCGCCACGGTGTGCCCGAGCGCCCACAGTCCGCTGCCCAGCAGCGACACGTCGACGACCGACGGCTCGCCGGTGCGCTCCCGCTTGACCAGGGCCGCCGCGATCCCGCCGGCCAGGTTCGTACCGGAGATGGTGTCGCCGTAGGCGGGGCCCGGCGGGGCGATCATGCCCTCGGTGCCCTCCGGGGTGATGGTCGCGGCGGTGCCCGCGCGGCACCAGAACGCGGTCATGTCGTAGCCGCCCTTGCCGGCCTCCAGGCCACGCGGGCCCAGCGCGCTGCCGCGGGCGTAGATGATCGAGGGGTTCACCGCCCGGATGTCCTCGACGTCGATACCGAACTTCTTCCGGTGTCCGGGCAGGAAGCTGGTGAGGAAGACATCGGCACCACGCGCCATCTCCAACAGGAGTTCACGCCCCTCGGGCACCGACATGTCCAGTCCGATGCTGCGCTTGCCGCGGTTGGCGTGTTCGATGTTCGGGTTGGGGTCGCCCTCCACGCGCAGCGGGCCCGTCTGGCGCAGTCCGCGCTGCGGATCGCCCATCACCGCGTGCTCGACCTTGACGACGTCGGCGCCCCACTCACCGAGCACCGCACCGGCCGACGGGACGAACCCGTACATCGCCACCTCGAGGACGCGGATGCCCTCCAGCGGCGCGCTCACCGGGCGTCTCCGGCGGCGCTCTCGGTCTCCTCCGGCACGGCGAAGGTCTTGCGCTCCAGGAACTCCTCCAGGCCGGCCTCGCCCATCTCGCGCCCGATGCCGGACTGCTTGTAGCCCCCGAACGGGGCGTCCGGGCTGAAGTAGTTGCCGCCGTTGATGGAGAAGGTGCCGGTCCGGATCCGCCGGGCCATGGCCAGGGCGCGCTCCCGGCCGCCGAAGATGGCACCGGAGAGCCCGTAGATGGAGTTGTTGGCGATCCGCACGGCGTCGTCCTCGTCGGAGTAGGCGATCACCGCGAGCACGGGACCGAACACCTCCTCCTGGGCGATTTCGCTGTCCGGGTCGACATCGGTGAGCAGGGTGGGGGTGTAGAAGAAGCCGGGATCCTTCTTCTCTCCGCCGGTGACCAGGGTGGCGCCGGCATCGACCGCCCGCCGGACCATGCCGTCGACCTTGTCGCGCTGCTTCGCACTGATCAGCGGACCCATGTAGGTCTGGGGGTCGTTGGGGTCGCCGTAGCGGACGAAACCGAAGTTGGCCTTGATGAGTTCGACGATCTCGTCGTGATGGGTGCGCGGGACCAGCAGCCGAGACGTCAGGGCGCAGCCCTGACCGGCATGGGTCACCATCGAGAACGCCGCGAAGAGCGCGGCGGTGTTGAAGTCGGCGTCGTCGAGCACGATCGCCGCGGACTTGCCCCCCAACTCGAGGAAGACGCGCTTGAGGGTGTCACTGGCCGCCGACATGATGGCCCGGCCCGTGGGGGTCGACCCGGTGAAGGTGACCATGTCGACGTCCGGGCTGGTGGTCAGCACCGCACCCACCTCGGGGTCGGCGCCGGAGAGGACGTTGACGACGCCGGCGGGGATGTCGGTGTGCTTGGCGATCAACTCGCCCAGCGCCAGCGTCACCAGCGGGGTGTCGGGGGCGGCCTTGAGGATCACGGTGCACCCGGCGGCCAGCGCGGGCGCAAGCTTGGCCAGCGCCAGCTGGTTGGGATAGTTGTAGGCGATGATGGCCGCGACGACGCCGGCCGCCTCCTTCTCCACCCAGCGGTGGTGCTGCATCCCGCGACTCTCGACGTGGCCGAGGTCCTCGGTCATCGGGTAGCTCTTCAGCAGGTCGGCGTAGTACCGCACGATCTCCACCGGCTGGTCGTACTGGGCGCCGGCCAGCAGCGCGGGGGTGGCGCCGACCTCGTCGGTGGTCAGCTTGCCCATCTCGTCCCGGTGCTCGACCAGGGCCCGGTGCAGCTGCTCCAGGCAGTGGATGCGCAACTCGACGTTCGTCGACCAGTCGGTGGTGTCGAACGCGCGCCGGGCGGCCGCGACCGCGGCCTCGGCGTCGCCGACCGAGGCGTCGGGTGCGTAGCCCAGAACGTCGCCCGTCGACGGGTTCAGACTCGGAAAGGACCGTTCCGCACCGACGAGCCGCCCGTCGATCAGCATGTGGCGGTCGACGTCGTGCGCCGCTCCCTCAGCCACGGTCACCGTCTCCGGAGATCCCATCAAGCGGCCTTCCTGCTCGTTGATAACACGATTCTCATTGTCGGCGAATCTTACATTCGCGTCATGAGAACTCAAGAAACTAACCAAGCCGATCCCGGGCCTGTCAACACGGGTCGAGGATGGATCCCCGACGGGCGATTTTCGAGACTCCTAGTGCAGAAACCTTGCGGGCAGCGGCCCACCGAGAGTAGCGTTCTCATAATCGATAGGGTGATTCTTGATGGCAGAGACCGCTGAGTCCGCGCTCGCGGCCGGTGTCACCCTGCCGTGGCACCGGTCACAGCTGCGCCGGGCCCCCTGACCCGTAGACCCGTACATAGCTCGAACACACAGCTCGAACACACAGCTCGAATCTCGACGGAAGGAACACCTGTGGGACGCGTTGAAGGCAAGGTCGCATTCATCACCGGGGCCGCCCGCGGACAGGGACGCAGCCACGCGGTGCGCCTGGCCGAGGAGGGCGCCGACATCATCGCCGTCGATATTTGCCAGGACATCGACTCCATCGGCTACGCGATGGCCACTCCCGAGGATCTCGAGGAGACCGCGCGCCTGGTCGAGAAGACGGGCCAGGGCATCGTCACCGCCCGGGCCGACGTCCGTGACGCCGCCGCACTGCGCGCCGCACTGGAGTCCGGTCTGGCCGAGTTCTCCAAGGTCGACATCGTCGTCGCCCAGGCCGGCGTCGCCGGCATGAAGGGGCAGCCGCCGCTGCAGGCCTGGACCGACGTGATCAACACCAACCTGGTCGGCACCATCAACGCCGTCCAGGTCGCCCTGCCCCACCTGAAGGAGGGGGCCTCCATCATCGCGACCGCCTCCGCGGCGGCGCTGATGGACGCCCACCAGAAGCCCAACCCCGGCGCCGACCCCGGGGGGATGGCCTACATGACCTCCAAGAGGCTGCTCTCCCAGTACATCCACGACCTGGCCACCGAGCTCGCGGTCCGCGGCATCCGGGCCAACGTGATCCACCCGACCAACTGCAACACCAACATGCTGCAGAGCGAGCCGATGTACCGCTCCTTCCGTCCCGACCTGGAGAACCCCACCCGCGCCGACGCCGAGCCGGTCTTCGGTGTCCAGCAGGCCATGAAGGTGCCCTTCATCGAACCCGAGGACATCAGCAACGCCGTGCTGTGGCTGGCTTCCGAGGAGGCCCGCTTCGTGACCGGCATGCAGATGCGCGTCGACGCCGGCGGTTACCTGAAGTGGTACGACTACCACGTCTGATCGGCGTCCGACCGGCCACCGACCGGGGCCAGGGCTGACACAGGTTCCAGAAAGGGATTCTCATGAAGGTATTCGTCGACTCGTCCCGCTGCCAGGGTCACACGCTGTGCGCGATGATCGCCCCGGACTCGTTCGAGCTCAGTGACATCGACGGCAGCTCCTCCCCGATCAACGAGGTGGTTCCCCCGGACCAGGAGGACGCCGTCCGCGAGGCCGCGCATTCCTGCCCCGAACAGGCCATCCGAATCGAAGAGTGACGTCACGCGACGCTGCGTGACGCGATATGACCAGCAATCAGAAGTGCCCGAGATCGACAGGGAAGACAGAACCTTGAGCGTCGACGACATCACCAGTGACGAAGAGCGGAAGAAGCACAGCTACTACTTCGACCGCCACACCCCCGAGTATCGACTCCAGTTCGAGAAGATCACTGAGGAGATGCAGACCAAGTGCCCCATGGCGTGGTCCGAGACCTACGGTGGCCACTGGGTGGCCGCGGGCAGCAAAGAGGTCTTCGAACTCGCACGCTGCCCGGCGATCTCCAATGACCACGACATCCACGGCGAACGCAAGGGCTACAAGGGCATCTCCATCCCCACGGCCCGGCGGGCCAATGTGGTGCGCGGCGGCATCCTCGAAATGGACGACCCCGAGCACCGTACGTACCGCAACGTGCTCAACCCGTACCTGTCCCCCGCCGCCGTCAAGCGGTGGGAGCCCTTCATCAACGAGATCGTGCGCGCGGCGATCGACGAGAAGATCGAGTCGGGCCAGATCGACTTCGTCGACGACCTGGCCAACATCGTGCCGGCCGTGCTCACGCTGGCCATGATGGGGATTCCGCTCAAGAAGTGGGAGATCTACAGCGAGCCCACCCATGCGGCGGTGTACACCCCGGAGCACTCCCCCGATGCCGAACGTGTCGCGGCCATGCACCGCGAGATGGGTATCGACATGATCACCAACATGAATGAGATCCGGGAGAATCCGCGCCCGGGCCTGGTCAACGCCCTGGTCTCGATGCGCATCGACGGGGAGCCGGCCCCCGACCTGGAGATCCTGGGCAATCTCGGGCTCGTCATCGGCGGCGGGTTCGACACCACCACCGCGTTGACCGCGCACTCGCTGGAATGGCTCTCCGAGCACCCCAAGGAGCGCGAGTTGCTCTCCCGCGAGCGCGACACCCTGCTCAACCCGGCCACCGAGGAGTTCCTGCGCTACTTCACCCCGGCCCCCGGTGACGGCCGCACCTTCGCCGAGGACGTCGAGGTCGAGGGCACCCAGTTCAAGGAGGGTGAGCGGCTGTGGATCTCATGGGCGATGGCGAACCGGGATCCCTCCGTGTTCGATCATCCCAACGAGGTGGTCATGGACCGCAAGGGCAACCGGCACTTCAGCTTCGGCATCGGGGTGCACCGCTGTGTCGGCTCCAACGTGGCACGCACCGTGTTCAAGTCGATGATCACCGCGGTGCTCGACCGGATGCCCGACTACAAGTGCGATCCCGAGGGCACCGTGCACTACGACACCATCGGCGTGATCCAGGGCATGCGGCACCTGCCGGCCACCTTCACCCCGGGCCGCCGCCTGGGCCCCGGCCTCGATGAGACCCTCGACAAGCTCCAGCAGGCCTGCGATGAGCAGGAGCTGGCGCGTCCGATCACCGAACGCAAGGAAGCCGCCGTCATCTCCTGGTAGCGCTTGGGAACGGTCGCCACACCGGGCGGCGACCGGGAATCCCATTCCGCCGAACCGCGCGCCGCGATCCCCTAACGTCGGACACGGGCCCGGCCCCTGGGCGGCCGGGCCTGATGGGAGCCTGATGGGAGCGCCTCGATGACCGCCGAATCCACCGGGAAATCCACCGGAGAATTCGGCGGAGAACTCAGCGGAGAACTCAGCGGGGACGCGCGCTTTGCCGAGCACCACTTCCACTTCGACCGGCACACCCCGCACTACCGTGAACAGTTCGCGGCGACCACCGCCGAGATGCTGGGGCGCTGCCCGATCGCGTGGTCGGACACCTACGGCGGGCACTGGGTCGCCGCCGGCAGTGCCGAGGTCTTCGAACTCGCACGCAGTCCACACATCTCGAACGACAACGACGTCGCGGGGGCGCGGCGGGGCTATCAGGGCATCACCATTCCCCGCAGCGAGGCCAGCGCCATCGTGCGGGGCGGGATCCTGGAGATGGACGAACCCGAGCACCGGACCTACCGGACCCCGCTGAACGCCTATCTGTCCCCGGCCGCGGTGGCGCGCTGGACCCCCTTCGTCGACGAGCTGGTCAGGGCCTGCCTCGACGACAGGATCGAGCAGGGCCGCATCGACTTCGTCGACGACCTGGCCAACATCGTGCCGGCCGTGCTCACCCTGGCGATGATGGGTGTCCCGCTGGCGAAGTGGGAGATCTACTGCGAGCCGGCCCATGCGGTCGTCTACACCCCCACCGACTCCCCGGACGCCGCGCGGGTCGCCGAGCTTCAGCTGGCCAGCGCCGCAGACCTGATGACTCACGTCGCCGAGATCCGCGCGACCCCGAGGCCCGGGCTGATCGACGCGCTGGTGCGGTTGCGTGTCGACGGTGAGCCCGCACCCGACGTCGAGCTGATGGGCATGCTGATGCTGCTGATCGGCGGCGGCTTCGACACCACCACCGCCCTGACCTCCCATGCACTGGAATGGCTCTCCCAGCACCCCGACGAGCGCCGGCGCCTGTGTGGTGAGCGCGGCGCGCTGCTGGACTCGGCGACCGAGGAGTTCCTCCGCTACTTCACCCCCGCGCCCGGGGACGGGCGGACGGTCGCGGCGGACTGCCTGGTCGACGGGATCGCGCTGAAGGAGGGCGAGCGACTCTGGCTGTCCTGGGCGATGGCCAACCGTGACCCCGCCGTCTTCGACGATCCCGACGAGCTCGTGCTGGACCGCAAGGGCAACCGCCACTTCAGCTTCGGACTCGGCGCGCACCGCTGCGTCGGCTCCAACGTGGCGCGCACGGTGTTCAAGTCGATGCTCACCGCCGTGCTGGACCGCATGCCCGACTACGTCTGCGACCCCGACGCCGCCGTGCACTACCAGACCATCGGCGTCATCCAGGGGATGCAGCACCTCCCGGCGACCTTCACCCCGGGCCGCCGCCTCGGTCCCGGCCTGGCCGAGACCCTGGAAAAGCTGCAGCGCATCTGCGATGACCAGGGGCTGGCCCGCCCCATCACCGAACGCAGGGAAGCCGCCGTCGTCGAGTGATGCTCACCCGGGGGCGGGCGCGATGTGCGAGATCACCATGTGCAGGAACGTCCGGTACACCGCGGACTGGTCGAGCAGGCTGCTCAGCGTCACTCCGTCGTTGGCCGCCAGTATCACCCGCGCCAGGTCGAGCGCGGGAGTGTCCAGGATCCCGCCCAGCCGGGCGACTCCCTTGTCGATGTAGTCCGCCAGCGCCCGCGCCGTCTCCTCGCGCTGCCCGGCGACGCGCTCGAGCGCCTCGGGGTTACGCAGCAGGAACAGCGTGAACTCGTAGCCCAGCGCGGCGCGGTCGGCGCCGCCGGCCTGGATCAGGACGTGCCAGCGCTGCGCCAGCTCGTCGACGTCCAGGTCCGCGAGGCGGTGGGTGGCGGCGATCACGTCGGCGAATCCTTCGAGGAACTCCTGGCGCTGCCGCTCGACGACAGCGAGGAACAGTTCGGCCTTGCTGCCGAAGTGCGAGTAGATCGCGCCGCGGGTGTAGCCGGCCGCGTCGGCGATGTCCTCCAGCGCGGCCGCCTCGAATCCCTTGCGCGCGAAGACTTCCTCGGCCGAATCGAGCAGCAGGGCCCGGGTGTGCTCAAGACGTCGTTGCTTGGTCCAGCGTTCCGCCATCACCCGATCCTCTCAGAGTCTGGATTGCGCAGTCGGCATCCCGGGGCCGGCACCTCGACGGCACGTCCGCGCAGGGGCGTTCCTTCGCCGTCGGAAATGCGTGAGCTGTGTCACATTCTACACTCTTGTATGCGATATACATCAGTGTATATTAGTGATGCGAGTCATAGTCGGCATCCCGACGGCCCACGGCCCACCCCCGACTCACCCGCCTGCCGGAACGGCAATCCGACCAGCCGCGCCGGCGAGGACAGGCCCGTCGCACCGCCGGCCACCACCGGGCCGGCGACCGCCCACACGGATACGAGGAGCGCCCATCATGCAGACCGCAGCATCACGCCCAGGCGACTGGGTCGACACCGCCACCGCACTCGACGACCTCGCACCGGACCAATACCGGATGCAGATACCGACATCGCGCTACGTCTCACCGGAGTTCGTTGCGCACGAACGGGAGTCGATCTGGATGAAGGTCTGGCAGGTCGTCGGCCGGGTCGACGAACTGACCAAACCCGGGGACTGGAAGCTCTACCGCCTGTTCGACCAGTCCTACATCGTGGTCCGGGGCAAGGACGACACGATCCGAGGCTTCGTCAACGCGTGCCGTCACCGCGGCAATGTGTTGTGCCGAGAGGCACGCGGAAACGCCAAGCGCGGCTTTCTGTGCCAATATCACCTGTGGTCCTACGACCTCGAGGGCAAGCTCAAGGGCATGCTGCGCGAAGCACTGGCCGGCCCGATCGACAAGGACGCCCACGGTCTGCTGGAGGTCCCCGTCGACACCTTCGCCGGGTTCATCTTCCTCAACCCCGACCCCGCCGCCGAGCCGCTGGCCGACTTCCTCGGTACCGAGGTGGCCGAGCTGCTGTCCCCCTACCATCTCGACGAGATGGTCACCGTCATGGACGTCACCGAGGCGATCGACTGCAACTGGAAGGTCGTCATGGACGCCTTCCAGGAGGGCTATCACATCAACGGCATCCATCCGCAGCTGTTGCGCGTGATCAACATCGATCCCGCCACCACGCGGTTCAATTTCTTCGACAGGCACTGCGTGTCGATGGCGCCGTTCGACGTCGTCGGCGCCACCCCGCAGCAACAGGTCGACGGCGTCATGGACCTGCCGGAGACCTTCCCCTCGACGGTCGCGGTCCTGCCCCGGTTCACCGAACTCGTCGCCGAGTACCGCGGCGAGGACGACACTCTGCACTTCCCCGACGGGATCACCGCGCGGGTGCTGCTGCAGCGCGCCACCCGTGACACCCTCACCGGGATGGGGCTCGATGTCAGCGGCCTGACCGACGCCCAGATGAGCGACAACCACGGCTGGGTGCTGTTCCCCAACTTCTTCATGACCATCCGCGCCGGGGAGGCGACGATCGTCATGGCGCTGCCGCATCCCGACGGCGATCCGAATCGGTGCATCTGGCACGTCGCCAGCTACATGTGGCTTCCCGACGAACACAAGGCCGCCTTCACCGCGGCACCGATCGAGGTAGACGAACCCGGCAGCTACAAGTACTTCGAAGCGCTGCAACAGGACTACGAGCAGATGCCACGCCAACAGATCGGCCTGCGCAACACGGCCCTCGATCACATGGCCCTGGTCAAGGAGGAGGTGGTCATCGCCCACTTCCACTCGGTGGTGGACAAGTACCTGGCCGCCTCCCCGGCCTAGCCGCGCACGCCGGACCCCTCACCCAACTCAGCACAGCAGAATCCGTAACACACCGAAGGAACAGTGATGACCCTCGAGGAACGCATCGAACACCACCGTCGCATGGCCGAGGCCTACCGCAACGCCTACCTGCGCCAAGGAGTGCAGGACGGTGAGACCTACGAGGCGTGGAAATTCGCCGAGGACGGCGTGTACGCCTCGCCCTACTTCACCGGCGATCAGGTGTTCGCGCTGAACGACTTTCCTGCCGACACCGCCCAGGCGGCCACGATGGAAGCCAAGGCCTACTCCCTGACCTTCCCGGACTGGAAGCCGGTCAGCTTCAACTACTGGCCCGCCGACAACGGGTTCGTCATGAAGACCCGTTGGCAGGGCACGACCAAGGACGGCACGACGATGGGCTTCTATTCCTACAGCTTCGTCGACACCAACGAAGCCGGGGAGGTGGCCCGCTGGGAGACCCACGTCAACGACGAGTACAGCCCGTTCCTGGAGGTCGCCATCGGCACCAGCGGGCCGTTCCACGGCACCAGCGAGTACGTCGAGGCGCTGCACCGCTGCCTGGACAAGGCCGGCGTCACGATCTAGCGCCCGTCATCGCACAGCCCCGAAGAGGAGACCAGAGGAGACCCATGAGAGACCTCCACGATGTCGCCGACGAGTACACCGGTCGGCGCCGCACCGTCCTCGACTACACCCTGACGGCCAAACGTCTGGTGGACGCGGCAAAACAACCCGGCTTCACCGCCGAGGGGTGGGCCCCGCTGGCACACCTGGTCGACGTCGAGACGTTCGAGCGCATCGGCAATTTCAAGGAGGTGATGAACTGGGACGAGTACGCGGCCTTCCTGAGCAACTGGGCCGCGTCCTCGGAATGGGACGCCTCCTTCAAACGCGTCAGCGAAATCGACGGGACGGTGTTCCTCGAGCTCGAGGAACGCAGTCGCGTGGGTGATTTCTCCTCGGTGGTGAACTCGATGTCGGTGTTCGAGTTCACCGACGCCGGCAAGATCCGCCACATCGACGTCTACCTGCAGATGGCGTTGCCCAACACCGACATGCTCGACAGCTACGCGGGTGTGGAGATCGGCGAGTGACCACCCACACCGCCGGCGGCGGCACCGACAGCACCCACGGCACCGAGGGCATCGACGCCATCGACACGGTGGACTTCTTCACCGACAACACCATCCTGCGCGCCCCCTACGACTACCTGGCCGGCATGCGCTCGCGGTGCCCGGTGCGCCGGGAGCCCCATCACGACGTGGTGATGGTCACCGGATACGACGAGGCGGTGGCGATCTACAACGATTCCGAACGCTTCTCCTCCTGCCTGTCGGTCACCGGCCCGTTTCCGGGGTTCCCGGTTCCGCTGGAGTCCCATGGCGACGAGAACATCTCGGAGCTGATCGAACAGCACCGCGACGAACTGCCGTTCAACGACCAGCTACCCACCTTCGACCCGCCCAAGCACACCGATCACCGCGCGCTGCTGTCCCGGATGATCACCCCCAAGCGGCTCAAGGAGAACGAGGAGTTCATCTGGCGCATCGCCGACCGCCAGTACGACGTCGCTCTGGCCGCGGACAGGTGTGAGTACATCGAGGGGTTCGCCAATCCCTTCGCGATGCTGGTGATCGCCGACCTGCTCGGGGTCCCCGAATCCGACCACGACGAATTCCGCGCCGCGCTCCTGCAGGGCCACACCGGGACGATCGGCAGCAGCAAGGGCGACGTGCTGGCGCACTCACCGCTGGAATATCTGTACGGCAAGTTCACCGACTACATCACCGACCGGCGCGACCACCCCCGCGACGATGTTCTGACGGGGGTTGCGTCGGCGACCTTCCCCGACGGCAGCACACCGGAGGTGATCGACGCCGTGCGGGTGGCCGCCAACCTGTTCGCCGCGGGTCAGGAGACCACCGTACGGCTGCTGTCCGCGGCGGTGATGATGATCGCCGAACACGCCGACCTGCAGGCCAGACTGCGCGCGAACCGCGATCTCATCCCCCGGTTCGTCGAGGAGTGCCTACGCTACGAGAGCCCGGTGCGTGGGGATTTCCGACTCGCCAAGGAACCCGTGGACATCGGTGGCGTGCACATCCCGGCCGGAACCACGGTGATGCTGGTCAACGCCGCGATCAACCGCGATCCCCGAAAGTTCCCGGCGCCCGACGATTTCGACGTCGAGCGCGCCAACGCCCGTAACCACGTCGCCTTCGGCCGCGGTGCGCACAGCTGTCCGGGTGCCCCACTGGCCCGCACCGAAGCCGCGGTCAGCCTGCAGCGTCTGCTCGACCGGACGAGCGAGATCTGGATCGACGAAGAGATGCACGGGCCGCCGGGCGAGCGCAGGTACCGTTACCTGCCGACCTTCATCCTGCGTGGGCTGACGAAACTGCACATCGGTTTCCGCTCATGAGCACCTCGCACGATGACCGCGTGAACCGGAGCATCCGATGAACGGCCCGACACCCGCCGCGACGGAGCGTTTTCTGCCGCTGCCCGCCGAGCAGTGGGGTGACGACGAGTACGCCGCCTTCGGCAAGCTGCTGGGCATTCCCGGGGACCAGGTCCCCCGCGCCGGATCGGGGCACGCCTACGACCCGGTGAAATTCGAGGTGATCGGCCTGCTGGTACGCCACCCGGAACTGGCTCGGGTCTTTCTGACCTACAACGGTTTCCTGCTGCAGCGAGGTGAGCTGCCGCCCAGGCTGCGCGAGCTGGCGATCCTGCGGGTCGCCCACCGTCACCGCAGCGCCTATGAGTGGGGCCAACACGTCCGGATGGCCGCCGACACCGGGGTTTCCGAGGACGAGATCGCGCGCCTGGAACAGGGCAACACCGGTTTCACGGGCGCCGATCTGGTGGTCCTGGAGGCCACCGACGAACTCCTCGAAAACGGCCACGCCCGCTGGGCCACCTGGCAGCGCATGGTTGCCGAACTGGGTGAACGACCGGCGATGGAGTTGATCTTCGTCGTGGGCACCTACGTGATGTCGGCGATGGCCTTCGGGACGTGGGGCCTGCCGGCCGCCCCGGGCACCCGCCCGCTGGACTGACCCGCGGTCCCCGCGGCGTCGCCCGGACTAGGACGACGGCTCGCCGGCCGCGGTGGCGAAGGCCACCAGCGTGGTACGAGCTTGGGCGTCGGCATGGCCCGACTCGAGTTCGAGGATGGCGCACTCGACGCAGGCCCCGACCCACAACCGAGCCGCGGTCGCGGGCGCCCGCCAGCCGAGGGCGACGAAATCGGTGGTCAGCAGGGCCACCGTCGCGTCGTTGCGGCGGATGATCTCGGCTTGGATCGGCGGCAGCGCTCTGGCCTCCAGGATCAGTGCCCGTACGCCGCGGTGTTGCAGGCAGGCGTCGAGGTAGGTCGTCGCCATGGCGGTGAGCCGTTCCCGCCCCGACGGCAGCCCCGCCACGGCCTTCTGCACGTCGTCGAGGATGCGGTCGTGGAAACGGCGATGCAGCGCAATCACGTAGGAGGTGCGGTCGCCGAAGTGGTGAAAGAACGTGCCCTTGGCGACGCCGGCGGCGGCGGTGACGGCGTTGACGCTCAGGCCGTCCAGACCGGTGGTCTCGGCCAGCTCGAAGCCCGTGTCGAGCAGTGCCTCGCGTGTCCGTTCCTTGGCGGCGGCGCGAGGAGAAACCGTTGGCATCCGTAATCCGTTCTCGAAAAGGACCGACCGGTCAACCAACATTACTACGACGGGTCGCGGGCGTGCCGGGAGCTGCGACGGGCCAGCATCTCACCGTAGAGCTCGCAGACGTGGATGACGCCGGTGAGTTGGTAGGTGATCCAACCGCGATGCGTGGACGGGAGATTCTTCTCGAACACGATGTGGCCGAAGATCTGCACGGCCCAACCGCCGCAGAACATCGCGAGGCCGATGACGGGGCGGGCGGCGATGAGTGGTAGGCCCGCCGCGATCACCGGAATGCCCACCAGGTGGGTGGCTTGCACACCACGGCTGGTGTGCTGGGTGCGGTAGTAGGCCATCTTCTCGGCGAACGGCGCCTCGGGCGGGGGAATCTGCACGCTGTCACGTCCTTTCACTTGAGCCAGTGCCGGGATGCGGTCCACATATTGACCGACCGGCCGGTCAATATGTAGCATCTGCGCATGCCCACTGTCGAGACCCGCGCGGGGACCCTGACCTACGGGGACAACGGCGACGGACCGATCCTGATCCTGCTCCACGCCACGTTGCACAGCCATCACGACTTCGCTGCGGTGATCGAGCCGCTGCAGCGCGAGTACCGGGTGATCACCGTCGACTGGCCCGGCTGCGGGCGATCGGCTCCCGCCGCGGATCCGGCGGGTCTCAACGCCGCGCTGCTCGCCGATGCGCTGGAGGATCTCGTCGATCATCTCGACGTTCACTCGGTGCTGCTGATCGGCAACTCCGTCGGTGGTTTCGCCGCCGCGCGGTTGGCGATCACCCGTCCCCATCAGGTGTCCGGGCTGGTGCTCGTCAACAGCGGAGGCTTCATCCCGATGACCGCTGCGACGCGGCTGTTCTGCCGCGCCATGGGCACACCCGCGATCCTCAAGCGGGTGATCGGCCTCTTCGCCCGGCAGTATATGAAGCCCCGGACTGCGCTGGACCGCGAGATCCTCGCCGACGTCCGGGCGCGTGCCCGCACCGGCGCCGGCCTACGACAGGCGGCCTCGTTGTGGCGCAGCTTCGCCAGTCCGGATCACGATCTGCGCCCGCTTGCAGCCGAACTGACGGCCCCAACGCTCATTGTGTGGGGCGGGCGCGATATCGCCATTCCGTTGTCGGCCGGCCGCGCCACCCATGCCGCCCTGCCGGGATCGCGGTTGGTGGTGTTGAACACCGGTCACGTCCCGTTCTCCTCGGCACCCGAGGAGTTCCTCGACGTGTGCCTGCCATTCCTGCGTGGGGCCGTCGCCAAATCCACGGCCTGACCGCAATCCCGGGAATCCGTTCTGCCGCAGTCAATGACCCGAGCACGGGACGGCACAAGTCGTGCCCCTGCCAAATTGGAGGATCAGCGTGACCGCATTCTGCTCTGCACTTCGCCGCACCCGCAATGGCATCGTTCTCGTTTTCGCCAACATACTCCTGGTCGTGGCCTGCGCCGTGGCAGCGTCCCCACCTGCCGCACAGGCATTTTCACGCCCAGGACTTCCGGTGGAGTACCTCGACATACCGTCGCCCTCGATGGGCCGGGACATCCGTGTGCAGTTCCAGTACGGCGGACCGCACGCCGTCTATCTTCTCGACGGGCAGCGCGCCCAGGACGACTTCAACGGTTGGGACATCAACACAACGGCCTTCGATTGGTATGCCGACTCCGGACTCTCGGTGATCATGCCCGTCGGGGGGCAGTCAAGCTTCTACACCGACTGGTACCGCCCCGCCGAGGGCAACAACGGCACACACACCTACCGATGGGAGACCTTTCTCACCCGGGAACTGCCGGCCTGGCTGGAAACCAACAAGGGGGTGTCGCCCACCGGAGATGCCGTCGTCGGGCTGTCGATGGCCGGTTCGGCGTCGTTGAACCTGGCAATCTGGCACCCCGACCAGTTTGTCTACGCCGCGGCGCTGTCCGGGGCGCTCAACCCGTCGGAAGGGTGGTGGCCCACCCTGATCGGACTGGCGATGGGCGATGCCGGCGGATTCAGCCCCGACGATATGTGGGGGCCGTCGGGCGACCCGGCCTGGCAGCGTAACGACCCGACCGTCAACATCGACAAGCTGGTCGCCAACGGGACACGCGTCTGGATCTACGCCGGCAACGGAGTTCCCTCCGACTTCGACGCGGGCGCCAGTGCCGGCAATCTGGCGGCCGCGCGCTTCCTGGAAGGGTTCCTGGCTCGCACGAGCAAGACCTTCAAGGACGAGTACCTCGAGGCCGGCGGCACGAACGGCGTGTTCAACTTCCCGGCCGACGGCACCCACAGCTGGAACTACTGGGGGCAACAACTTCAGCAGATGAAACCCGACCTGCAGCGCTACCTCAACGCCTGAGTGAATGCCTGAGTTCGCCTCCGGCACGGCCCGGATCGGCGCCGCGGTCCTCGGGACCGGCCATGGTGACCGGACGCCGCGGTGCCTAGGTCTTCGACGGCTCGGCGCCCGCGGGAGCAGCCGGCCGGTTGGTGAACCACAGGTTCTCCTCGCGGAGTTCCCGGCTGCGCCAGCCCCCCGCGGTCCGCACCAGCGTGTGGTGGTAGTAGCCGCCGCAATGGCTCAGCTCACTCATGCCGGGCAGCAGCATCGGGTTGTAGAACATCGCCCGCACCCGCGCGTCGCCGGCGGTCAGCTCCAGCACCTCGATATTGGTGATGTAGTGCATGCTCATCGAGATGGTGGCGAAACCCGCCGCCAGCCAGTCGGTCACCTCATCACGGGATCCCGCGATCGCCCCCGCCGAGGAGTAGTCGATGTGGGCGTCTTCGGTGAACACCGACCGGTAGAGCTCCCAGTCCTTGCCGTCCACGGCGCGGGCATACCGGTACAGCAGCGCGGCGATCTCCCGCTCGTCGGCGTTGCGGTCCGGATGGCTCATTCCGGCATACCGATCGTCTTGATATGCAGGTACTCCTGGTAGCCCTGGGTGCCGTTGCGGTAGCCCAGCCCACTCTGCTTGGTGCCGCCGAACGGACTGTCGATACCGAAGTGGCTCTTGCCGTTGATGGTGACGTTGCCGGTGCGCATCCGGGTGGCCACGGCGAACGCCCGGTCGACATCGGCGCTGGAGACCTCGCCCGAAAGCCCGTAGATGGTGTTGTTGGCGATCGCGATCGCCTCGTCGTCCCCGTCGTAGGGCGTCACCGTCAGCACCGGGCCGAAGATCTCCTCCTGCGCGATCGTCGAGTCGGGGTCGACGTCGGCCAGCAGCGTGGGCTGCACGTAGTAGCCGACCGGAAGACTCTCCGGGACACCGCCACCGGTGACCAGGCGGGCACCCGAGGCCAGACCGGACTCGATCAGGCCGAGCACCTTCTGCCGCTGTGTGGCGCTGATCTGGGGACCCTGCATGTTGCCGGGCGTCCAGGGATCTCCCATCGGGAAGTTCTCCATGCTGGCCTTCAGCACCGCCAGCCCCTCGTCATAGCGGCTGCGCGGCAACAGAATACGCGAGGGAAGGATGCAGCTCTGGCCCGACATGACGCATGCCATCATCGCGGCCAGCGGCAGTGAACTGTTGAAGTCGGCGTCGTCGAGCACGATGTGTGCGGACTTGCCACCGAGTTCCAGCAGGGTCTTCTTGACCGTGGACGCCCCGGCGGCCAGGATCGCCCGCCCGGTGGCCGTCGACCCGGTGAAGGTGATCATGTCGACACCGGGATCGGCCGACAGCGCCGCGCCCACCTCGTTGGCGTTGGAGGTCACCACGTTGAACACCCCGGCGGGGATGTCGGTCTCCTCGGCGACGATGCGGCCCAGTTCGCTGCCCGACCACGGGGTGAGCTGCGCGGGCTTGAGCACCACCGTGTTCCCGGCCATCAACGCCGGGACGGTCTCCGCGATGTTGAGATAGAACGGCACGTTCCACGGGGTGATCGCCCCGACCACGCCCACCGGCTCATGGTGCAGCTTGCGCCGCGCCGGGCCCAGCGCCGTGTTGTGCAGACCGGTGTCGACCAGGTAGTCGAAGTCCCGCCCGTACTCGGCCCAGTGCTTCACCTCCGAGATCGGATCCTCGATCTGGGACCCCGTCACGGTCACCGGACACCCGACCTCGGTGACCAGCACCCGCCGCAGGTGTTCCTTGTGGCGATCGAGGGCGTCGTGCAGCTGCATCAGGCAGTGGAAGCGGAACTGCACGTCGCGCGACCATTCGCCGGCGTCGAATGCGCGGCGCGCAGCGGAGACCGCGCGCGCCATGTCCTCGACCGTGCCGTCGGCGCACTGACCGGCGACCTCCTCGCTGGCCGGATGCTCGACGTCGAACACCGCCCCACCGGCGGCGCCCACCAACTCCCCGTCGATGAGCATGCGCTGCTCACCGGCCAGCACACCCGAATCGCTCTCTACAGCGGTCATTCCGGCTCCTTCGCCTCGGTCGGCCTCTGCTCCCCGCGGTGTGGCACCCGAGGGCTGTCCTGCCCGTCACTCTACTTACATAGAGTGACGGAGGGAACAGCTTCGGGCCACCGAGTGTGGGATTCAGGCCCGGCGCCGCCGCCCCCGGCGCGACCCGGCGTTTCGCGGGGGCGCGGCCGGCCCGCGAAGGCCGGCATCGACCCGCGCGTCGACGCCGGCCACGATGCCCGAGATCAGCAGGTCGAGTTCCTCCGCGGTCCGGACGCGGCGGTCTCCGCTGGCGAAGGCGAACATGATCCCACTGATGAACATCATCACCACGTACACCGTCTCGTCGTGCGCGGTTTCCTCGGCGGCTCCCCTGGCAGCTCCCCTGGCAGCTTCCCTGGCAGCTTCCTCGGCAACCCCGTCGCCGGCGCCCCGATCGGCGGGTGCACCGGGGGAACGCAGGCGTAGCACCACGTCCCGGATCAGCGAGAAGAACTGGTCGGTGTAGTGCCGCAGAATCCCGTCGAGCACGGGGTCACGGGCGGCCTGCAGCGCCAGTTCGTAACGGGCCTTGGTACGGACCAGCCCCTCGCCGGCCGCCGATCGGATGACCAGGGTCGCCAGCCCCGACGGGCGGGAGTCCCCGGGGCGCCCGGGCGCGGCCGGCGTGGTGGTCGTCGCCGCGGTGAGGTCCTGGAGATCCAGATCGGCGATCCGCCGGGCGACCGCCTCCAGCAGCGACGAGCGGGTGCGGAAGTAGAACGAGGTGGTGCCGTCGGGTACACCGACCTTCCGGTCCACCTTCAGATGGCTCAGCCCCTTGGCGCCGTCGTCGGCCAGCAACCGGATCGCCGCGTCGCAGAGCTGACGGCGGCGCTCCTCCGGATTGGGCTTACGGCGCATCTTGGGAGCGCAGTTTAGCGACCCGGCCGCACCGCCGATCTACGGCGATTCCCGGAACCCCCGGCGTGTCTCACTCTACTATCGTAGAGTTCTCGCGGTGCCGGCGACGCTCGCCGGCACCGCGACACTTCAGCTGCGGAGAGGACCCCCGATGACGTTGGACCTCGACCTGTCCGGGCGGCGGGTACTGATCACCGGGGCGGGACAGGGCGTGGGCCGCGGGCTGGCCCTGACCTTCGCCGCCGCCGGCGCCACGGTCCTGGTCAACGACCTGCACGGCGGCCGCGCGGAATCCGTTGTGGCGGAGGTAGACCGGCTGGGCGGCCAGGCTCTGGCCTGCCCGTTCGACGTGACCGACTACGCCGCGGTCACCGACGCGCTGGGCTCCGCGGGGCCGGTGGACATCCTGGTCAACAACGCCGGCAACGCCGGCGCGGAGGGGTTCAGCATCCGGGGTCGTTTCGCGGAGAGCTCGCCGGCCGACTGGGAGCCGTTCCTGGCCGTCAACCTCTACGGGGTGATGCACTGCACGCGCGCCGCGCTGCCACCGATGATCGAGAACCGGTGGGGCCGCGTGCTCACCATCGTCTCGGACGCCGGCAGAACCGGGGACCCGAATTCCGCGGCGTACGCCGCGGCCAAGGCCGGGGCGGCCGGACTGATGCGCTCGGTGGCCCTGGAGGTGGGACGCCACGGGGTGACCGCCAACTGCATCGCGCTGGGAACCATGCGCACGCCGCTGACCGAACCCTTGTGGTCCCAGGGCGACACCCCCCAGGCCAAGGCGATCCTGCAGCCCTACGCGATCCGTCGCCCCGGCAGCCCGGACGACGTCGGGCACCTGGCCGTCGTGCTGGCCGGCGAGCACGGGTCGTGGATCACCGGGCAGACCGTCCCGGTCAACGGCGGCTTCTCCTTCGCCCTGTAAACATCCGCCAGACAGGCCAGACAAGGAGGTCACGCGGTGAAACTGGTGTTCAACCTTCCCCACATGATGCGGCTCAAGGCGACCGCGCAACCCTGGGAGTCCGCGGTGACCGGCGCGGACCAGACCCGCATGGTCAAACGTGCCGACGAACTGGGGTACGACATGATCGCCGTACCCGAGCACTTCGTCATCCCCAACGAACACGTCGAGCTGTCGGGGCCGCACTACCTGCACTCCACCACCGCCCAGGCCTACATCGCCGGGGCGACGCAACGGATCATGGTCAACTCCTGCATCACCGTGCTGCCGCTACAGCATCCGGTGGTGGTGGCCAAGGCGCTGGCCACCGCGGACTGGATGAGCAGCGGCCGGATGATGGTCACCTTCGGTGTGGGCTGGCTGCAACGCGAGTTCGACATCATGGGCGTGCCGTTTCACCGGCGCGGCCGCATCGCCGACGAGTACCTGGCCGCCATCGTCGAGCTGTGGACCAGCGACTCCCCCCATTTCGAGGGCGAGCACATCTCGTTCAGCGACATCGCCTTCGAGCCCAAACCGCTGCAGAAACCGCACCTGCCGGTCTGGATCGGCGGCGACGCCGACGCGGCACTGCGGCGGGCCGCGAAGTTCGCCACCGGATGGTGGTCGTTTCTCACCCCGCCGGAGAAGATCCGCGAGCGGCTGGAGTTCATCATGTCCCAACCCGGCTACGACGGCCGCCCCTTCGACGTCGTGCACGGGATGTCGACCACCCGGGTGGGCGAGGGACACGCCGTGCGCGACGACCCGCACGGACGTCCCGGCATGAGCGCCCAGGAGATCATCGACCGGCTGTGCTGGCTCGGCGAACAGGGCGTGACGGTCAGCTCGGTGCCACTGCCGACCGTCAGCGGCGTCGACGAGTATCTCGACCACGCGCAGTGGGTGATCGAGCAGATCAAGCCGCACGTCCCCTGAGGGTCCGGTGCGGTTCAGCCCATCGGCAGACCCAGACCGCGGGCGATGATGTTGCGCTGAATCTCCGAGGTGCCACCGGCGATGGTGCCCGCGAAACTGCGGAAGTACCGTTCGACCCAGCCGGCCGACAGGTAGTCCAGGTCGTACGGCCGGTACCCCGAGGTGGTCGCCGGGTGCGCCAGCCCGTCGGCGCCCGCGGCCGACAGCGCGTGTTCGGTGGCGTCCCGCTCGGCTTCGGAGCCGAGCACCTTCAGCACCGAGATCGTCGTCATGTCCTCTTCGCCGCGGGAGGCCTTGGCGACCGCCGCCGAGCCCAGCAACCGCAGCGCGTGATAGTCCATCACCAGGGTGGCGTAGCGGTCACGGCCGAGCACGTCGCTCGGCTGGAAGTCCTCGACCAGGTTGTACAGCCGGTCGGCATACTGCATCCACATCATCGTGCGTTCGTGTCCGAGCGCACCGTTGGCGACCCGCCACCCCTTGTTGAGCGGGCCGACGAGGTTCTCCGCGGGCACCCGAACGTCGGTGAAGAACACCTCGTTGAAGTCGAGATCGTCGTGATCACACACCGTCGGGAAGGGCCGGCGCACCAGCCCGTCGCTGTCGGTGGGAATCAGCAGCACCGACAGGCCCTTGTGCTTGGGCGCGTCCGGATCGGTCCGGACGAAGGTCAGCAGGACGTCGGCGTGATGGGCCCCCGAGGTCCACACCTTCTGGCCGTTGACCACGAAGTGGTCCCCGTCGCGCTCGGCCTTGGTCCGCAGCGAGGCCAGGTCCGATCCGGCGCCCGGCTCGCTCATGCCCACCGACGCGGTCAGCTCGCCGCGCAGGATCGGGATCGCCCAGCGCTGCTTCTGCTCCTCGGTGCCGAACGACAGGATGGTGGCCGCGACGATGCCGACGCCCTGGGGGTTGTAGCTGTGGTAGATGCGCCGCCGGGAGAGCTCCTCCCGGTGGACGTACTGCTGCAGCAGGCTCGCGTTGCGGCCGCCGTGTTCGGGCGGGTTGCCCGGCAGCAACCAGCCGTGGTCGAACTGCAGTGCCTGCCACTGCCGGGCCCACTCCGGGATGTCCGAGCACGACCGGGGCCGTTCCCCGGTCAGCGCCTCGTCGGGCAGGTGTGCATCGAGGAAGGCGCTGAAGTCCGCCCGGAACTGCTCGACGTCCTCATCGAAACTGAGTTGCACGACCCTCCTCGACGCTGCTGATGCTCATGATCCTCATCTGGCGACCGCCGTGGCCGGTGCCGCCGCACGGCCCGCCCCGGTGCCATCCGGCGGTGGGACCCCGCGGTGGGACCGAGCGGTGGGACCTAAGTCCCTTCGCCGGGCCCCTGCCTTGATGCGAGAATACCATTCTTGTATAGATGAAATGACGATCTCGCAGGCGGCATCGAACCGCCGCGCGATCCCAGTTGAGAATTCGATTCTTGATCGTGAAGAACGGGGTTGTACTATGGCTCACATGCCCAAACGTCCATCGGCCAGGCGTACAGCGGGCGCGGAGCAGGTCTCGTGATCGAGTTCAGCGACGACACCGGGACCGTCACGACGCCGGTCATCGACGCCAGCGTGCACATCTTCTTCGGGTCCAACAAGGACCTGCGACAGAACTTCATGCGCGAACCGTTCCGCAGCCGGGGCTTCCCCGACTACGAGATGGACTGGTACGGCGCCCCCGGCGGGGAGTACGCCAAGGGCACCAAGGGCCCCGACGGCCAGTACCCGGGCTCCGATGTCGACGTGGTGGCCCAGCACCTGTTCGCCGACCGCCACGTCGACGTCGCGGTGCTGCACCCGATGACCCGCGGCATCATGCCCGACCGGCACCTGGGTACCGCGATCGCCGCGGCGCACAACGACATGATGGTGACGCGCTGGCTCGAGCACGACGAATTCGGCGAGCGGTTCCGCGGCACCATCCGGGTCAACCCCGACGACATCGCCGGCGCCCTGCGCGAGATCGACAAGTACAAGGACCACCCCCGGGTGGTGCAGATCGGCATCCCACTGCAGTCTCGCGAGCTCTACGGCAAGCCGCAGTTCTGGCCGCTGTGGGAGGCAGCCGTCGACGCCGGCCTGCCGGTGGCGGCGCATATCGAGGTGGGCGCCGGGATAGCCTTCCCGCCAACACCTTCCGGCAAGACACTGACCTATGAGCAGTACGCCGGCTTCATGTCGCTGAACTACATCTACCACGTGATGAACATGATCGCCGAAGGCGTGTTCGAAAGGTTCGACGGACTCAGGTTCGTGTGGTCCGACGGCGCCGGCGACCTGCTGACCCCGTTCATCTGGCGGATGGACTGCTTCGGGCGCCCGCACCTGGAGCAGACACCGTGGGCCCCGCGGATGCCCAGCGACTACCTGCCGGGCCACGTCTATTTCGTCCAGGGCGCCTTCGACGGTCCCGGTGACACCGAGTTCGCCGGCGAGTGGTTCGGGTTCACCGGCAAGGACGACATGACGATGTTCGGATCCAGCTACCCGCACTGGAACACCAGCGAGCTGATGGTGCCGGCCGCCTACACGGCCGAGCAGCGCGAGAAGTACTGCTGGCGCAACGCCGCCGAACTGTATGGCATTGACATCCCGGACATCCCGGTCACCTCGGCCGGCCTGGTCGCGCAGAACTAGAGGGAAGGCAGGGAACACCATGACCTCCACCACCGAACGCACCGCACCGTCGGGCGCGACCAGCCGGGTCACCCCCGCCGAGCGCGTTCCCGTGCGCTGCGTCGACTCCGATGTCCACCCGATGCCCCGGCGGGGCGAGCTGGTGGGCTACATCCCCGAGCCGTGGCGCAGCAAGTACTTCCTCAACCACAATTTCGGCGAGTCCATCTACTACGACGCGCCGGACTACGCGCACTCCTACGCCATGCGGGTGGACACCTTCCCGCCCGACGGCGAGTTCGCCTGCAGCGACCCCGATCTGGCCCTCAAGCAGCTGATCATGGAGGCCGGCTCCGATATCGCCATCCTGGAACCCACCCACGGCGAGATGCGGCTGACCGAGGCCACCGCGGCCTTCTGCACCGCCACCAACCTGTGGCTGGCCAACCACTGGCTGGACTCGCACAACAACTGGCACCAGCGCTGGCGCGGCTCCATCTGCGTGGCGATCGAGGAACCGCAGTCGGCGGTGGCCGAGATCGAGAAGTGGGCCGAGCACCCCTACATGGCGCAGGTCCTGATCAAGGCCGAGCCGCGTCCGTCGTGGGGCCACCCGATGTACGACCCGATCTGGGCCGCGGCCACCAAACACGACATCCCGGTGTCGTGTCACCTGTCCCGCGGTCAGTTCGAGACGCTGCCGATCCCGCCGGTCGGGTTCCCCAGCTACAACCACGACTTCATGGTCACCTACTCGCTGCTGGCCGCCAACCAGATCATGAGCATGATCTTCGACGGCGTCTTCGACCGCTTCCCCACCCTGCG
>NZ_NVQF01000064.1 GCF_002592005.1 Mycolicibacterium palauense
GGGCGACTCCTACCGCATCAAAGACCGCGACCTCGGGAGAGTCCCGGGATCGACAACCGAAGAATGAACACCAAGGGGGTCAATTTTCAACCGACGAAAAGGGGTCAATTTTCGGCCGCCGTTGACACGATGTAGGTTGCATGCCCCACCACGGACCTCTCCCAGTAGGCACACAGTAGGCACGGCACCACTCAGTCTCACTCATCACCCACTGGTGAAGCGCAAAATAAACATGGGTTGAGCTGCGTAAATGCTCATCCAGTCACCGGAAGACACCAGCCGCACCCAACTGTCACGACCTGCGGTTTTGCACAACGCACCATTTCAAAACCCGTCCAGTGTGAGTTCGAGTCTCACCGAGGGCACCAGAAAAACCAGTTCAAAGGCCACTACCTCACGACCACCTCAGTCCGCGGATGATGCCAGTCCGTAGATGGTCCGCCGAGGGCATTCTCCGGACCAGGAGAAGGCGCAGGTCACGGGCTGGTAGAAGAACCGCTGGCAGCGGCAATCGCTGGCTTGTCAGGTGGGTTGACAACGATAGCCAGGGGCGAACGAAGAGCTTTGACATCAGGGGACTCGCGGACCGACGTGTAAGAGGCTTGGTTTCCGACCTGGGGACCGGGGACACACGCCGACCCCCGTCGGCCGGCTGTCACCTTCAGGTCCGTCGCGGAGGCATGGGTCGAAGGCGCGTCACAAACCGAATTGCAGTCGGATACCGCCGCCCCCATTCAGCGTCGAACGCATCCAGCGCCTCAGCGACTACAGTCGAGTTGACGGCGGTGCAAATCGGTTTGACCCGCTGTGGCGATCGCATCGTGGTGCTGGCGGATAGCGAAACGCACCGTCTTGTTCATCGCCCTGAGCAGACCGCCCGGGCCGGTCGGCGATACGCCCGCCTCGCGGGCCGGCGCAGCAGACTTCCGCGCGACCTCGAGCTCGTCGACCTCACGGCCACCCGGGACTTCAATGGCCGCCGCGGCGGCCTCATCGTCAAGATTCTGCGATGATCGACAGCCACGCTAGTTTCGGGTCATCGGACCACCTTTCCGGTCCCGACACACCGGGGCCGATCAGGCCGTTTACACCCTTGTCGCGACCAGTCCCGCTGTTGAGAGCGGTATATGATCATGATCTGCAACCGGTGACGATATCTGATCCGGCGTCGAAGAGCTCGAACGATCACCTTAAGCTCCCGCGCCCAGGGTGTGTGGCATGTTTCGTTCCGACACGCCGAACCGGAGGGGTGAGGTGCGGGGGGATCTTCAGAGCTTTCAGGTGTTTGGCCGGCTCGTTGGTGAATGGTGGCGAGAGCCGGTCGATTACTCCGCCTACGTACAGTACTTTGCTAAACGGTCGATGACCGGCGCTATTCGCGTGATGATCGGTGTCGGCATCGGCCTGATCTCGATCATCACCCTGGTCGTGTTGTTGCCCGCGGTCCAGCCTGCGTCGATGCATCCCAAGATCGTTGTGGCTCTCTTCGCAGTGCTGAATGCGTATTGGGCGGTCGTATGGTGCACGCGTCCCTGGCCGACGCGTCGGCAATCGCGGGCGTTCATCATTGCGTCAGATCTCGGCATCGCCGCGGTGGGCCTGACTGGGTCGAGCTGGCTCATGGGCCTTTTCGCGTTGAACTGCTTTGCGTTGATTTCGGTCTATCTGATGTTCTTCGACGGTCCCAAGGCGCTCACGCTGCATACACTTCTCATCCTAGCGACGACGGTCGCTTTCATCACGCTGGCAAGCGCCGATGACGTCGTCGGCGGAGCCTTCACCGGCAGAATCCTGGGAGCGGTGGTTCCAGTGATCGCGACGCCGTTGGGCATACAGTTCGGCATCCGCACGCTGCGCAATGACGCCAACGCGTCCGCGACCGACCCGCTGACAGGATTGTTGAACCGCCGCGGCCTTCATCTGCACTTCAGCGACCTGCTCGAACACGGCTCGAGGGCGACCGGTGGCACCGTGAGTGTGGTCGTCATCGACCTCGACCGGTTCAAGAATATCAACGACACCCACGGCCACGCAGTCGGCGACCAGGTCCTGGTTCGATGCTCACAACTGATCACACAGGTCGTCAGCGGCCGCGGCTTGATCGCCCGCGTGGGCGGCGAGGAATTTGTCGCCGTTGTCCTGGGCGCTCGTGCCTCTGGCGAGAAGACCGCCGAAGCGATTCGGCGAGAGGTCGCAGCGTCGGGCGGCCCGCCGGCAATCACCGCCAGCGTGGGCGTGACCAGTGTCAACCGTAGCCACTTCATCGGCTCTAACGAACGCCCACAACTATTGCTTGAAGCCGCCATCGCGCGAGCTGACCAGGCGATGTTCTGCGCGAAACGCAGCGGCGGCAACACAACACATCAATTCTAGTGAAGATTCGAACCAGTCGGCGGATCTGAATGGGCTGTTCAGTTGAGGTCGCCGGTGGTGTGACGGTGTCGGCCGCAACAGGACGTTCGCGGCGATCACCGCGAAGGCGCCGCCGGCCGCGGCGGTGTTCAGCCCCGAGATGCTCACGCCCTGTTTGATGATCACTCCGGCTCCGAGAAAGCCGATCCCCGACGCGACCTGCGCGGCGACGCGGGTGGGGTCGCCCGACCCGAACGCATAGGCGCCCATCACGACGAACAGTGCCGAGCCCGGACTCACCAGGGCGTTGGTGCGCAGCCCGGCCATTTTCGAACGCCACTGACGTTCGATGCCGATGGCCGCGCCCAGCCCGACCCCGGCCGCGATTCGCAGGGACAGTTCGAGAGCATCTATCACCCGGATCCTCTATCAACCGCGGGTGAACGCCAGGTGTCTGGCCGTCTCGGCACCCCACCCGCTGCCCCGACCCAGCCCTACGGCCCACGCGGCTCGCGGGACCGCGCCTCCCCCACTCAGCGAAGTCCCGACTGCATCCAATATGTGCCTCTTCATCGAACTTCGCCACCAATTGTGTGGTGTGGCGATGTAATGTGCAGACATCGACCGGGGGGTCACATGAGCATCAATCCGACAATCGGATCCGGTTTCAGATCCGGCACGGCCAGATCCACCGCCGCCGGATGCGCGGCGCTTCTCGCGTTGGCGCTGTCCGCACCGTGCGAGCCCACCGCGGCGGCGCTGGCCGCGCAGCCGACCACCAACGAGGTGCTCGCCGCGCTGATGACGGGTAGCGACCCCGATCTCGGCCCGGCGCAGCCCAGCACCAGCAGCACCGGCTGGCTGACCGGCCCGCCCTTCGATGTGCCGGCCGACACCCTCGTCATCAACACCCCGGGCAGCGACGACACCACGCTCTACACGCGGATCGACCCCATGCGGGGTGACCTCAGGACGGCCATCGTCGTCTACCCCGAGGCGGTGTTCCCGATCATCTCCGGCAAGTCGGGGTATCTGCTCCCGATCTTCGCCCCCACCTACGACCAGTCGGTCAACATCGCCGTCAACCACACCATCGCCACGATGGCGGGCCTCAAGGAGGCCTCCGACAGGCCCTATGTCGTCTACACCGGCTATTCCCAGGGCGCCGACGCCGTCGGCGAGAGCGCGGCGCGGGTGTACGGCCACGGTCTGCTGGATCCGACCGACACCCAGATCGTGCTGGTGTCCGACCCACGCAGCCCGTGGGGCATCATGCAGTGGGCCGCCGACCACTTCCCGGTGGGCCTGGTCTTCAGCCTCGTCGGCGCAAAACCCGAAGGTGGGGCCCGTGATCCCGCCGCCACCGGTGACCAGCTGCAGGTGACCTCGGTGCTCATCGACGGTGACCCCATCGCCAACTTCCAGTGGGTCTGGTACCGGCCGGTCACCTCCCTGGTCGTCGACGCCGCCGGGTTCCTGGCCGTGCATTCGATCATGGGCCCGCAGAACTACTCCAACCTCGACCAGATCCCCGACAAGGAGACGCTCTACAGCGCGGACGGCAACACCACCTACCTCGTCTACCACGCCGAGCATCCGCTGACCCAGGTCACCGAGATGGCCCTGGGCGCCTTCGGGATCCAGCTCAGCGACAGCCAGGTGGACCGGCTCGAGGAGTTCAACGACTGGTTCTACCCGCTGCAGCAGCCCAGCCCCGAACGGGCCGCCCCGGGTGCGCCGGTGCTCCCGACGCCCCCGGCCCCGGCTCCCGTCGCGGACGACACGACCGCCGCCTCGGCCGAGGCGGAGACGCCGGCGGCCCGGATCCCCGTCGAGGAGCCCGACGCGATGGATACATCCGTATCGGCGGCCACGCCCGAGGTCGCGACCCCCGCCGACTCCGAACCGCCGCAGGCCGACCACACCACCCCCGCCGGAACCGACCGTCCGGAGCCGACGCTCGTCGCGACGGCTGCCGACCCAACCGACGAGGAGGCGGCCACGGAGGCGGCACGGACCGCGGAGAACACCGGACGCGCGACGGCGACCGATCCCGGCCGCGACGCCGACCCCGTGGGATCGGGGCCGACCGGCGACGATGCCGGGGACGTGACCGCCCGCGACGATGACTCCGGACCGGACGACTCGACAGAACCCGACTCGACAGAACCCGACTCAACAGAAACCGACCCGACGGAAGCCGACGGCAGGACTGCCGAATCAACGTCAGGCACAACGGATTCTGGGCGCAGCGCCGATTCCCCCACGGGTTCACCCGGGGAGGAACGCGCAGCCCAGCGCCGACACGGTGTGACGTCGGCGCGATCGGGTGACGCCGGCGGCCACGCGGACCGCGAGCCCCGGCGCACGGTCCGTCAGTAGAGATCCAGCCGGCGGTCGGCGTGCAGATCGACGTGGTCGGTCAGCCTCTTGTCGCGGGTCACCGACAGGTCGACATCGGCGAGAACCATGTCCTCCCCCGGGCCCGCGGCGGCCACCACCCAGCCGTCGGGATCGATGATCGCCGTACCCGCCGTCCAGGCCTGCCCGCGCTCGACCCCGCTGCGGTCACACGCGGCCACCGCCACCCGGTTGGTCCGTGCGGTCGACATCGCGGTGATGACCTCTCCGGGACGCTCGCCCTGCGGGCGCGGGAACAGCGGCCAGTTCACCGGGGCGACGATCAGCTCGGCGCCGTCGACCGCGACGCGGCGGGTCAGCTCCGCGAACTCCAGGTCATAGCAGACCATCACGGCGATCGCTGCGTACCTGGTGGGCAGCACCCTGGGCAGTTCGGCGCCCGGGGTGAAGATCAGCTTCTCGCGGTCCCACAGGTGGGTCTTGCGGTAGGTGGCGATGACACCGCCGGCGTCGAGGACGGCGGCACTGTTGTAGAGCAGCCCGTCGTCGCCGAGCTCGCAGAATCCGAGCACGGCGATCGAATCCTCTAGCACCGCAGACCATCGCGCGAACATCGAACTGTCGTGCCGCAGCGCCACCGAACGGGCCTCCGGCGCGTCGGCGAGCATGTAGCCCGACGTGGCGAGTTCGGGAAGCACGATGATCTCGGCTCCGGCACCGACCGCGGCGGCGATCCGTGCGGCGATGACCTCGGCATTGCCGGTCAGATCACCGATGCTGGGGTCGATCTGGCAGCAGGCGATGCGCGTCATCCCAACAGGCTAGCCCGGTCACTGGGGAAACGCGGCGCGCGCCTTGAGCGCCAGCCACAGCTCCAGGCGTGCGTCCCCGTCCTCGAGACGACGCCCGGTCAGCGCGGCGATCTGGTCAATGCGGTTGCGCACGGTGTTGCGGTGCAACGACAGCCGAGCGGCCGCCGGATCCCAGGCGCCGTTGGAACGCAGCCACTGCTCCAGCGTCCGCACCAACTCCACCCGCTCCCGGGGCTCCAATTGGTCCAGCGGCGCCAGGACGGTGTCGGCGAAGCCGCGCACCGCGTCGGGACTGCCCATACCCAGCAGCATCGCCACCGTCTCCCCCTCTCCGGCGGCGACGATGCGGCCCAACCGGGCACTGACCGCCACCAGGGACCGGGCCTGCGCCGCCGAGACCGCCAGGGACTCGGGCCCGGAGGGCGCCCCGATACCGCAGGCCAGTGCGCGGGCATGGGTCTGCAGCGTGGCGGTCAGCGCCTCCAGGTCGTGGTGGGCGACCTCGACGGTGGCGCCCGGCACGCGGACCATCGCCTCGGGCAGCCCGACCTGCAGCCGGTAGGCCAATGCTTCGGGATCGTCGCAGGCCACCACCGCCACCTGATACCGCTCGGCGTTGAGCCCGACGCCCGCCGCAAGCTGTTGGGCGCGTTCGCGTTTGATGCCGGGCCGCAACAGTTGGGTGAACACCTGCGACCGGCGTTGACGCTGGGCCTGTGTCGCGAGCTCACGACGCTCGATGTCGACGGCGATCAGCGACACCAGCACCGTCGAGGAACTGCGCGACGTGGTGTCCATGTCGGCCCCGAGCACCACATGCGCCAGCGGCACCCGGGCCCCGATCGTGTGCACCTCGAAATCCCCCACCATCGCGAACCCGCCGCCGCTCGCAGCCGGGGCCGCTGCCGGAGTCGCCGCGGCGGCCTCGCACGCGGCCTCGATGGTCTGCGGGGAGGTGCCGTCGGTGGCGCCCATCAACCGCCCGCTGCCGTCGCACACCACGCAGGGGGTGGCCGAGGCCTGCGACCACGCCGACAACAACGCCACCAGGGGCGCCGAGCCGGTGGCCACGGCGGTGAGCCTGCGGTTGATCTCCATCGCGGCCTGCAGGCCGGCGCGTTCCTGCGCGGCGATGCTCCCGAAGACCCACTTGGTCACCGCGATGAACGGCGTCTCGTCGGGCACCGTCAGCAGCGGGACTCCGAATTCCTCGGCGGCCCGACGCAGCGGCGCCGGGCACTGCTGATACGGCAGCCCGTGACCGAGCCCCAACGCCAACCCGGCCACGCCCGCCCGGGCACATTCCGAAACGTAGGCGCGGCACGGCGCCAGGCGCATCGGCAGCAGCAGACCCACCGTCATCAGCAGTTCGCCGCCGCGCAGCCAGTCCCCCGGCGCGGTCAGTTCCGACACGTGCGCCGAGGTCACGCGCCGGTTCAGCGCACCCGACCCGGCCGCCACCTGCAGGTTCAGCGACGCAGCGGCGGCAACGTCGGCGACGGTGATCACCGCGACCAACACCGATTGTGCATATTGTCCAATCGTAATAGACACAATGAACATTCACGCCATGGCGTCAGCGGCGAGCACCTCGCATTGTGGGAACAACCCGTGATCGCCCAGGAGCATCGTGACAACACCACCGGCCGGTTCCACCGCCACTTCCACCGTTACGCTGATCGAGACCCGATCGATCGACTACGTCCCCGACGACGAACGCCACGGCAAGGTCGGCCATCAGGGGCCGTTCTGGTTCGTCGGCAACTTCCAGCCGTTCACCCTGGCGCTGGGGTTCGTCGGCCCGAGCCTCGGGCTCTCATTGGGCTGGACGATCGTCGCCGGACTCGCCGGTATCGCCTTCGGCACCCTGTTCATGGCGTTCCACGCCACCCAGGGCCCCGTGCTCGGGCTGCCCCAGATGATCCAGTCCCGCGCCCAGTTCGGCTACCGCGGGGTGCTGCTGGCCCTGGTGGGCACGCTGTTCACCTTCGTCGGGTTCAACGTCGTCGACGTGGTGATCATCAAGTCCGGGCTGCAGTCCATCTTCGGCTGGAACCCCGCGGTGGTGGCCGTGGTGATCACGGTGATCGCGGCCCTGGTCGCGATCTTCGGACACGACCTGCTGCACCGTACCTTCCGGCTGCTGTTCTGGATCTCGCTGCCGCTGTGGATCATCCTGACCTGCGGTGTGCTGTTCGGCGCGGTCACCGGAACCGCCGATCACACCGGCGGATTCAGCTTCGTGGCGTTCCTCGTGCAGTTCAGCGTCGCCGCGTCCTACAACATCACCTACGCGCCGTATGTGTCGGACTACAGCCGCTACCTGCCCCGCGACACCAAGCCGGCGGCGATCATCTCCTCGGTGTTCCTGGGCGCAGCGGCCTCCCCGGCCTGGTTGATCCCGCTGGGCGCGTGGATGGCGACCTATCTGGGCGCCACCGATGCGCTGGCCGGCATCAGCGAGTCCGGAAACGACGCCCTTCCGGTGCTGGGCTACGTGCTCGCCGTGGTCTCGGCGCTGGTGCTGGTGGCCACCATGGGGCTGAACGCCTACAGCGGAATGCTGACGGTGGTCACCGCCATCGATTCGATCCGCCCGGTCAGTCCGACGCGCCGGCTGCGGGTCGTCACGATCGCCTCGCTGGCGGTGATCTGGCTGGCGCTGGGTCTGCTGCTGACCAACGCCACCACCGCACTGAACACGACCCTGCTGATCATGCTGTACCTGCTCGTGCCCTGGACCGCGGTGAACCTGACCGACTACTTCTTCGTGCGCCGCGGCCACTACGCGATCGCGGATCTGTTCACGCCCAAGGGGATCTACGGCGCATGGTCATGGCGAGGGGTCACGGCGTTCCTCGCCGGCGTGCTGGCCCAGCTGCCGTTCATGGTTCTGCCGTTCTTCGTCGGCCCGGCCGCGGCGGCCATGGGCGAGGTGGACATCGCCTTCGTCGTCGGCCTGCTGGTGTCCGGAGTGGTCTATGTCGCGCTGACGCGCTCGCTGGACCTCAGCCAGGAACGGGCGATGATCGAATCCCACCCCGAACTGGCCGACCCGGCCAGCAGCGCCGACATCGCCGAAACCGTTGCACGGGAGGAACAGTGACACCCGACGTGGTCGGCCCCGTCGACGCCACGCGCTATCCGCGCTACACCGATCCGGCGACGTTCGCCCGGCTGCCCCGCATCGACCAGGTCCCCGCGGTCGACGTCAGCATCGTGGGCATCCCCTTCGACAGCGGGGTCTCCTACCGGCCCGGCGCGCGGTTCGGGCCCGGCCACATCCGTGCGTCCTCGAAGCTGCTGCGCCCCTTCAACCCGGCGCTCGGAGTCGAGCCGTTCGCCCGGCAACAGGTCGCCGACTGCGGGGACATCGCGGTCAATCCCTTCGACATCGCCGACGCGATCGCCACGGTGGAGGCCTCGATCACCGACCTGCGCCGGGACGGATCCACGGTGCTGACCCTCGGTGGCGACCACACCATCGCGCTGCCGATACTTCGGTCGCTGGCCCGCGACCACGGCCGGATCGCGGTGCTGCACTTCGATGCCCACCTCGACACCTGGGACACCTACTTCGGCGCGCCGTTCACCCACGGCACACCGTTTCGCCGGGCCAGCGAGGAGGGCCTGATCGACATGGAACGCTCCCTGCACATCGGGATCCGCGGGCCGCTGTACAGCAAGACCGACCTCGAGGACGACGCTGTGCTGGGCTTCCAGGTGATTCGCTCCGACGACTACGAGTTCGACGGCGTGGCAAGCATCATCGAGCGGATGCGCCGCCGACTCGCCGGGGGCCCGGTGTACGTCTCGGTGGACATCGACGTGCTCGACCCCGCCCACGCGCCGGGCACCGGTACCCCCGAGGCCGGCGGCATGACATCCCGCGAGCTCCTCAACACGCTGCGCGGGCTGGTCGGACTCGACGTCGTGGGCGCCGACATCGTCGAGGTCGCACCCGCCTACGACCACGCCGAGATCACCGGTATCGCGGCGGCGCACGTGGGCTACGAGCTGTTGTCGGTGCTGGCCGCCAACCGCTGACCTGGCAGTTCCGCCTGGCCGAAACGCATGACACATCCGGACCGAATTGTCATAGCCAGAAAGGGAGAGCAGGCACCGGCAGCGTCAAGAACCCCAAGGCGCTTAACCTTTGCTCACCGATCCTCAGCCTGCAGGAGCACAGAATATCGCATTCCGCCGGGAAACTGGCCGTAAACAGAGAATTCCACTACTCCTGCGATTTCCGCGCCACAGCGAACGTACAGCTAATCCGGGCATAACAGCATCTGAACCGCTGCCTGCCGAGATGCGATCCCTCAATCACTGAGCACGGAGAACGCGCGTCAATTAGAGTATTCCCGGTCGTCCAAACTACATCGATCAATTTGCTGCAGTGGATGGGGTAACCGATGCGGGCATTTCTCGCCGTGGCCGGAGCAGTTTGCATCACAGCGGCGGGGCTGGGCGCTCCGCATCACCCCCCTTCGGAACGACAGACATCGGCGCGCGACGTGGCGCTGCGGGCGCAGGTTCTGACCGTCACCGGCTACACCTTCGGGGGCGTGCTGCACTGGAACCTCAACGACTTCTTCCAGGGGGCCGAGTGCGGCGCCGACTCCGGCAACACCTGTACGGCCGTCCCCTACGTCTCCGCGTCGCCACTGTTCGCCGAGTCCACCGGCGCCAAGGCCCTCGGCAAGGCGATCGACGAGACCCCGGTGCCCACCACGGTGCTGGGCTACTCGCAGGGGGCCGCGGTGGCCACCCGCTGGATCGAGCAGCACGCGGGCACCGCCGGCGCCCCGGCCCCCGAGGACCTGTCGTTCATCCTGGCGGGCAACCCGCTGCGCAAGTACGGCGGCATCCGGCCCAGGCTCGGCCTTGACGATCCGACACCGGATTCGGAGTACTCGGTGGTCGACATCGCCCTGGAGTACGACGGGGCCGCCGACATGCCCGACAATCTGGGCAACATCGTCGCGGTGGCGAATGCGATCGCGGGCTTCTGGTACATCCACATCCGCGACTACCCCGATGCCGACCTCGACAGCACCGACAAACTGGTCTGGGTGGACGGCAACACCACCTACGTGCTGCTTCGCACCGAGAACCTGCCGCTGCTGCAGCCGCTGCGCGACCTCGGACTGAACAACCTGGCGGACAAGCTCAACGCGCCACTGAAGAAGATCGTCGACGCCGCCTATGACCGCGACTATCCCGGCATGATCGACCCCGAGACCTACGACCCGATGTCCGGAATCTCGCAGCCCGCCGAGGCGACCGACGATGCGCAGCCCTCCGACGACGACACCGCGCAGGCCCCGACCGACGCTGACACATCGCCGACCGCCGCCCTGGCCGGTGCGGTCAGCGCGGTCAGCGCGGTCAGCGCCGAACCGGCGGCCGAACCGGCAACCGATAGCGCCGAGGAGACCGCCGACGGGGATACGACCGATGGGGGCGGTGTCTCCGAACCCGGTGACCCGGCCCCCGATGCCTCGACCGACAGCACGGCGGTGCAGGAGCCGGCCGAGCAGGACGATGCGGCCGAGGAATCCCCCACCGAGGGCGACGAGGATTCCGCGGCGGCGTCCGAGGACCCCGCTCCCTCGCGGGACACCGACCCGGATAGCGACCCGGACACCGGCGCCGAGCCGGACGATGACGCCGACCAGGGGTCAGGGGCTCGCGCCACCGGGCTCACAAGCGACGACGAGGCGGGCCACGACACCGATTCGGCGGGCGACACCGATTCGGCGGGTGACACCGAGACCGCGAGCACCGGGGCGGCGGGAAAGCGTGGAGCCGCAGCGGGGTCGGCCACCGACCGGCCCCACCGCCTCCGGGACCTGCTGCGGCACCGGCCGCAGCGCGAGGCGGCGGCCTCGCATCGCAGGGCCGCGGCATCGCATCGCGGGGCGGGCAGCTCCTGACACGCGCGGCCCGCCGGCGCGGTCGAAGTGCCACCCGCACCCGCGGACGGATCCGCTAGGGAAACATCAGCTGGACCATCGAGCAGTCGTCCTCGAAGCCACCGGCCGGCGTCATGGTCCGGAGCCGATCGGTGAGGTCGTGCAACGACCACTGCGGTGAGAGAGCCAGCTCGGCGAGCACACTCTTGAAACCGGTCAGTGACAGATTCCGGCCGTCGACCAGGGGGATCTCACTGGCCCCGTCGCTGTACACCAAAATCCTGCAACCGGGTGGCACGCGGTAGGTGTCCGAGGTGAACTCCGTCTCGTCGAACATCCCGATCGGTGCCGACGGTGTGGACAGCTCCGCCGCGGTGCACGCCGGCGCGGCGGCCGAGGCGAAGGCCAGCGCGGGTGGCGCGCCGGCACTGGAATAGCGAAGCGTGCGGGTGGAGGCCTCGTAGACCCCGTACCACATCGTGAAGTAGTGGTCGTTGTGTTCCTCCATGCGGAACAGCTGGTTGAGCCCCGCCAGCACCGCCTCGGGCGTCAACAGGGTCTCGTCGGAGAACGAACCGGAACGCAGCATGTTGTGCACCGACACCGCCAGCAGCGCCGGCTCGATACCGTGCCCCGACACGTCGATCAGGTAGACGGTCAGATGCTCGTCGTCGATCCAGCGGTAGTCGAAGCAGTCTCCGCCGAGTTCGCGGGAGGGCTGATAGCACGACGCCACGTCGACCTCGCCGGTAAGGCCGTCCGGCAACAGCGAACTCACGTACGCGGCTGCGCTCTGGAGTTCGGTTGTCAGCTGTTCGGTCTGCTGCCGCAGGTGTTCCGCCATCTCCGCGATCCGTTGGGCATAGAAGATGGCCATCGTGCCGACGATGACGGTGCCCACCGTCGTCGAGAGCGTCAGCCCCTCCAGCTCCCCGAATCCCAGGGCCAGGAAGGCCCGCCGCGTCACGCCGACGAGAACCGGGAAGCTCGCGACGATCAGGCCCAGCTGGATGACGGTCCGCCGGTTCGGCCGGGAGAGTAGCCAGCTGACCGCGATCCGGTCGGGTCGCAACAACAGCGCCGCCACGGCGAGCAGCACCAGGCACAGGGCCGTCGCGATGGCCATCCCGGTCGACTCCGCGATCGTCACGAGAGCGACCGCGTCGAACAGATAGGACACCACGGCGACGCCCGGCGTGACCAGTGCCGCGACCATGCACACCGCCCAGGTCCGGCGGGTCCACCGGGTCGCCCGCGGCAGCGCGACCACGGCGGCCACCAGCAGCGCCGACAATGCCGTCAGGGGACTCGGGCGCCCCGGCCAGCTCGACTGGAGCTCGGCGACCTGCGGCCCGAACCACAGCAGGTCGACGCCGAACGACCGCTGCGTCGCATATTCCGCGAGAACGGCCACGGCGCTGGCGCCGACCGCCACCGCCAGGGCCCGGGCCGCCCAGGTTCGCGCCGGGGGCGAACCCCGGGACCACAACAGGACCGCGATCCCCAACGTCGCCAACCACAGCGCGGTCCGCGGGGTCATCGGCGGCCAGGTCGGGACGATGCGGGTCAGGGCCTCGACGCCGGTGGCCCACCCGACCCAGTCGAGTACCGCGACCACCAGGACCAGCAGAACGGCGCCGCGCCCCAACCGGATCACGACCGTTTCCGGGCCCGGACGGGGGCCGGGCGCGTTCATCCCTGCCGCATCCATCTCAGGTGTCGGCGATCATCGGCACCCGGATGCCAGGAGTATCGGGCCAGAATTCCGTGTCCCCAAAGCGATCCCCCAACCGGCCGCCCCTCCCAGCGATTGCAGTGAAGATTACTGCGTGCGCCGGCCGGCGGTGGCGCGACGCACGAACGCGGGCCCGATCCCCGCGCTCAGCCCCGGGCGGGGCGCCGGACGCTCAGGCCATCCGTTCGGCCTTGGCTCGCGTGCGCTTGGGGTCACTACCGGGTACGTAGCTCGGCGAGGTCGGCGCGATGCGGTGGCCCGCGGCGGTCTTGGCGACCCGTTTGCGGGCCTGCCGGAACTCGGGCAGCGGGCCCATCGCCAGATGGATGCCGTTGACCACCGCCCACACCGAGGACTGCCGCAGCGCCCGCTCCAGCGGATTGGGCGGGCGGTACATCACCATGGCGGCCGCCCAGCTGGGCAGCGCGTCACGGATCGCCCAGTCGATGAACTCACCGCCGAAGGGCCCCGATTCGGCCGCGGCGAGGTTGGGGCCGGTGGCCATGGCGGCGCCATAGGTGATCGCCAGCCTGGGCAGGTAGGACTGCAGGCACTCCAGCGTCTCGGCCTTGGTCTCGGGAAGATCCGTACCGCCCAGGGCGTGACCCACCTTGACGAACTCCCGGTAGTACCGATCGATCTTCTTCCCACGCAACGGATTCGGGTGGTAGTACTCGTGCGCGGTGGCGATGCCCCACACCACCGTCGCATAGTTCCAGCGCAACCACTCGGCGTCGTCGGCGTCATAGCGGAGCCCGTCCGGGCGCACCCCCTTGACGGTGTGGTGCATGGCCCGCACGGTCGCGGTGACCTTCTCGGCGGCGGCCGTGGAGCCGTAGGCGGTGGCGATGAAGAAGGACACCGAGTGCCCCAGCCGCACCGCGGCCCCCTCGGGATCGACCCGCATGGTCGGCTCGCCGAGCTCGTCGCGTTCGACGATCCGGGAGTGGTCGACGCCCATCCAGAAGATGCTCGGATCGAACCGCTCGATATAGGCCGCGCACTGCAGGCCGAGCACGAGGGCGGGCATGTGGGAGTGGACATGCCACACCGCGCTGCCCGGTCCGAACCAGCCGGGGTCGCCCTCGGGGCCGGCGAAGTCCAGGCCACGGAAGTACCTGCTCCGAACCTCGTCGTCATAGAACCTGGTCAGCCGCTGCTCCAGCAGCTGGTGTGGCAACTTCATGACCGCTCCTCCGGCATTGAACACGCGTGTTGTCAGAATAGCGTTCTGGTCACGACCGTGACCAGAGGTGTGGACGTAAGCTGACGAGGTGTCGAGCCCCACCAGGTGGGCCGGGGTTCCCCTGACCGACCGCCGGATCGAGCGACGCGCGCTGCTGGTGCGCGCCGCGTTCGCGCTGTTCGGTGACGGCGGTGAGGCGGCGGTCTCGGTGCGTTCGGTGTGCCGGGAGGCGGCGCTGAACAGCCGCTACTTCTACGAGAACTTCCCCGACACCGGCGCACTGCTCGGCGCGGTCTACGACCGGGTGGCCGCCGAGCTGTCCGTCGAGGTGGAGACCGCCATCGGGCGGGCCGCCGACACCGACGAGGACCGGCTGCGCGCCGGTATCCGTGCCGTGCTCGGCTTCAGCTCGGCCGACCCGCGACGCGGCCGGGTGCTGTTCACCGAGGCGCAGGCCAATCCCGTGCTGGCCGCCCGCCGCCACCTCACCCACGAACGGCATCGGCAGCTGGTGCTCAACCGCCATGAGCAGACGCACCCGGGCGAGGACCCGGTCGCCGCCGGGGTGGCCGCGGCGATGTACGCCGGCGCGATGGCCGAACTGGCCCAGCAATGGCTCTCGGGCAGTCTCGGCACCGACCTCGACGCGGTGGTCGGCACCGCCGTGCAGCTGGTGCTCAAGACCGTCTGACCCGGGCAAACGGCTCCACCGGCGGTGACCGGCGACCTAGTCTGAGGTGATGCACACCGGACGCCGCCGCGCCGTCGGCCAGCGCCTTGGCGCGGGCGAGGTCAACCCGTGCCGGCCGGTGCGCAACGAGCACTACGTCGACGTGGCCGCCCGGCGATTCCGGGTCCTGAAGATCACCACCTGGATCGCCTTCCTGGTCAGCGCCGGGTTCGGTGTCTGGCAGCTGGCCGGCGGCTACGGCGTGTGGCAGATCGGTGCCGTCAACATCGGGACCGGGATCGTGTTCCTGTTCGTCCCGCTGCTGCGCCGCTTCGGTGAGCTGGTGGCCCCACTGACCTTCATCGCCGTCGCCTACGCCTCGCTGTTCCTGATGACCTGGGACATCGGTACCGACGCCGGCCTGCAGTTCTACTACCTGGTCTCGGTGTCGCTGCTGGTGCTGATCCTCGGAATCGAACGCATCGCGCTGGCGGCGGTGCTGGCCGGGCTGGCGGCCGTGCTCACCATCGTCCTGGAGATCGTGGTCCCCGGGGACACCGGGCTGCAGCCGGCCTGGACCATGAAGATCGGCTTCGCCACGTCGGTGGTGGGTGCCTGCCTGATGTCGTTCGCGACCATCTGGTACGCCCTGCGCGAGATCGACCGCGCCGAATCCGCCATGGACGTCGAATACCGGCGCTCGGAAGCATTGTTGGCCAACATGTTGCCGGCCAGCGTCGCCGAGCGGCTCAAGGACCCGACCCGCACCACCAGCGTCGCGGACCGCTACGACGACGCCTCGATCCTGTTCGCCGACATCGCCGGGTTCACCGAGCGGGCCAGCCAGACCGCGCCGTGCGACCTGGTCGCCTTTCTCGACCGGCTCTACGGTGAGTTCGACACGCTCGTCGACCGCCACCGCCTCGAGAAGATCAAGACCAGCGGCGATTCCTACATGGTGGTCAGCGGCGTCCCGGACGTGCGCCCCGACCATCTGCCCGCGCTGGCCGATCTGGCCGTGGACATGGCCGCCGCGGTCGCGGGCATGCGCGACCCGCAGGGCCGGCCGGTTCCGGTCCGCATCGGTGTGGCCACCGGTCCCGTGGTCGCCGGCGTGGTGGGCTCGCGGCGCTTCTTCTACGACGTCTGGGGTGATGCCGTCAACGTCGCCGCCCGGATGGAGACCACCGACCAGGCGGGCCGGATCCAGGTTCCGCACGACGTCTACGAACGCCTCCGCGACGACTTCGCGTTCGAGGAACGCGGCGACGTCCCGGTCAAGGGCAAGGGCGTGATGCACACCTGGTATCTCATCGGGCGCCGTGACCTCACCCCCGATGATGCCCACGATGCCGAGGCAACCGACATGGCCTCCGGTGACGGGCATCAGGCCCGGTTGTAGACCACCCGCGTGCCCAACAGGATGTCCTGGATCGAGCGGCGATCGCGGTCGACGGCCACCCAGGCCAGGCCGATCAGCAGCGCCACATAGGCCACGGACCGCACCACCGCGATCAGCGGGTGCAGGCGCGACGAGGACCGGCCGACCACCATCACACCCATCAACACCGCTCCCACGGTGCGCCCGGAAACCGCCCAGCACACGCTCAGATAGGCCGCCGCCAAGCCCAGGAAACCGAGGGTGGAGAACACCGCCGACGGGGTGGGGAACTCGAATTCCCGTGGCGCGAACGCCAACCGGAGAAACACCCATCCGACGTAGGCCGACGCGAGCCCGGTGACCACGACGAGCACGTCGACGATCGCCGCGACGCCCCTGCTGACGATCCCGGCGGTGCGCATGGCCGGGATGTCCGCTCTGCTCACGGCGTCTCCCGGGAGCGGCCGAGCATCCGGTCGATGAGCCCCGACACCGCGTCGTCGGCGCGTTCACCCTGGGTCCGCACGTCGGTGACGACATCGGCGGTGACCGAGGTCGTGGATTCGCGGATGATCCGCGGCAGATCCACCCCGTCGATGATCTGGTCGGCCAGCCCGAGCAGGTCGATGCGCTCGATGATGGCCTCGATGTCGATCCGCGCGGCGATGGCGTCGATATCGACGCGCTCGGTCACCAGCGTGGTCAGGTCAAGCTGGTCGAGCACCTGGTCGACGATCACGACCGCAATGTCGACGACCAGACCCCGGAGCGGCTCGGCGCCGCGGGCCAGGACGACCTCCCCGCGTCGCGACAGCGCGGCCACGCCCTCCTCCAGGCGCGAACCCAGCACCGGCACCCGGGTGGCCGTGCGGCAGACCGCCGCGGCACCCCCGACGGCGACCGCACCGGCCCCCACGGCCGCAGTCACGGCCGGGTGCCTCAGCAGCCCGCTCAGGTTGGACACCCACGCATCGTAGAAGGGCGCGGCGCACTCGACCCGCCCGACACCGTGGGTCCGCCACCACGGACGCCGTGCCGGACGGGCCGACGGGAACGCGGATCAGGCCCGCAGGTTCTCCGACTTGATCAGCCACGCCTGCTTCTCCAGCCCGTCGATGAGCTGGTGAAGGATGTCGGCGGTGCTGGGATCCTCCTTGTCGATGTCATCGTGGACGGCACGCATGGTGTCCACCGCGGCATAGATGCGCGTGGCGACGAGCTCCACCACGTCGTCGGTGTTGTGGGTGGCGGCCGGGTACTGCGGCAGCGACGTGGTGGCCGCGACCGTGTCGGACCGCCCGTCGGCGACGCCGTCGAGCGCGCGGATGCGTTCGGCGATGGTGTCGCTGCCCTCGCGGGCGAAGTCGACGAGCTCGTCGAGCTGCAGATGCAGATCCCGGAAGTTGGTGCCCACCACGTTCCAGTGCGCCTGCTTGCCCTGCAGATGAAGCTCGATCAGATCCACCAGAACCTTCTGCAGGTGGGCGTGGAACGCCTCCGACGGTACGAAGCCGCGGACCTCGGCGGGGTCCCGACGCTGGCCTGTGATGCTTGCTACAGCAGCCATGATGTGCAACCTTCCCTTCGTGGGCCAAATAGTTCCTCCGGTACGCGGGGAAGCTGCCAGGGGCGCGTCCACTCGGCTATTGATGGCGCCTCACCTGGAGTTTCCCTGAGCTCCGGCATACATCCAGGTTAACGCCGGCGCACCGGCGAGACTGCCCACCGAAGCTGTCTGATTGGTCACTGTCGCTCGGCGGCATCTTTGCCGGAGGGCTCCGGTGGCGGCTCCGGACGCTCCTGGCGGGCGAGGCTTCGCGCGTATCCCGCACCCATCGCCAGTAGCGCCAGACCCACCACGATGAACGCCGTCACCCGGAACATGCCGTCGAGGGTGGCCAGGTCGAACAGGAACAGTTTCGCGGTGGCCGCGGCGGTCAGCGCCAACCCACCCACGATCGACGCGGTCCGCGTCTCCCGGTCCCCGGTGCGCAAACCCACGACCAGCAGACCGGCGGCGATGGCCACCCAGCAGATGGTGGCGGCCATGTGCCCGGCCAGGAAGCCGCCGTCGGGACCCGCGATCAGCACCCCGACGGTCACGGTGAAGGCGGTCACCGCGTAGGCGCAGACCGCCGCGGTGCCCACCCACAGGACCCGGACCAGGTCGTCGTCGTGGTCGGGGGCCACCGTCCAGGTCCACGCGATCGACAGCGTGGCCGCGATCAGCAGCACGCTGGTGACCAGCGTCGAGACCGCCACCGGGGTGCTCAACGCCGTAGGCGTCAGCAGCGCTCCGGGCTGCAGGTAGGTCAGCGCGATGGTGGCGCCCAGCAGCGCGAAGCCCATCGCGATCCACCGTGCGACGGCGCTTCGCCGCCCGGCCAGCGACACGATCGTGGCCAGCCCGACCAGTACCGGACCGGCGACCTCGCCGTCGAAGGCCACCGTGACCGCGACCAGCGCCGCGACCGCGGCCAGCACCGACCAGACGAGCCGGACCGGCCCGGTGACCCCGGCCAGCCGGTCACCGGCCAGCACGATCGCCAGCATCGCCACCGAGACGGCGGCGGCCATCAGGGAGGCCGGAAGACGGTCGAGCGCATCCCCGGCCGCCAGCGCCGGCAGCACACCGCCGGCCGTGATCAGCGCCATCGCGGTCTTGTGGGTGCTGCCGGGCAGCAGAACCAGCGCGCCCAGCACCGCCAGCAGGGCGGCCACCCCGCATGCCCCGCCCAGCAACCACGGGTCCTCACCATTGCCGAACGCGGCCGCCGGCAGGGCCAGCAGGACCGGGACCGAACCGGCGGCGACCCGCGCGGCGTGCAGCCAGATCCAGTCCCTGCCGAGTTGCACCGGCAGCGCGCTCGCCGAGAGGGCCAGCAGGAAGCCGACGAGCAGGAGGTCGAAGCCCTCGGTGACCACCGGCGCCAGGATCAGCAGGGGAATCAGGACCAGCAGTCCGAGCTGCTCGGAATCCCAGCGCCGGGCCAGCACCAGTCCGGCCGCGCCGACGGCGGCGGCCAGCAGCAGTCCGCCGGCGGGCGGCAGCCAGCCGTAGATGCTCGTGACCGCCACGACGTCCATGTAGGCGGCGGCGATCCCGGTGGCGGCCACGGCGATGGCGCCGACCCGTCCGCCCTGGCGTCGATTCCAGCGGATCGCGATCAGCACCAATGCACCCGCCAGCGCGGCACCCGCCCCGACGCGGATCTCGGGGCGCAGCAGACCGGCCTGGGCGGCCAGGATCAGCAGCAGGACCACCCCCACCAGGGTCACGGCCACCCCCGCCACGGCCAGCACCTTGCCGATCCACCCCTGCTCGGGGCGCCAGCAGACCCTCGGCGCCGGTGCTGCGGCCACCGGGGGCCGCGGGTAGGGGTGCGCCGAGGGCGGTGGGTAGGCGTGCACGGCTGGCCGGCGATGGACGTCCGCCGGGGGCACGGGTGGTGACGGCGCCGTCGGTGGTGGGGACACCGGTGGTGGGGGTGGCGTCGGATACCCCGGGAACGGCGGTGCCGCGGCACCCGCCGGCATCGGTGCGCCCAGTGCCCGGCGCAGCTCGGCGAGCTGGACGGACGCCCGGGCGAACTGAGTCGACATCGCCGTGAACTCCGACGACAGCCGCTCGACGATCAGTTGCGGCGATTCGGTCATGGATCACATCCTGGCCCCGCGGCCGCCGGTTACGGATGAGTAGGACTACCCGGATGGGCGCGTCAGGGCTCCTGATCCAGGCCGTGCTCGATGGCATAGCGCGCGGCCTCGACCCGGTTGGCCACCTGCAGCTTGCGGAAGGTGGCCTGCACGTGGTTCTCCACGGTTCGGTGGCTCAGCGTCAGCTTGGCCGCGATCTGCTTGGCGGTCAGTCCCTTCGCCAGATACCGCAGCACCTCGGTCTCGCGGTCGGTCAGAGTCGGACCGTCGGCCGCCGGACCGCCCTGGGCGACGCGGCGGTACTCCCCCAGCACCAGCCCGGCCAGCCCCGGGGTGAACACCGCGCGTCCGGCGGCGGTGGCCCGCACCGCCTCGGCCAGCTCGGCCCGTGACGCGCTCTTGACCAGATAACCGGTCGCCCCGGCCTTGACCGCCTGCAGCACGTCGTCCTGTTCCCCGGACGCCGACAGCACCAGCACCCGGGTCGCCGGCGATGCCTCCAACACCTGCCCGGTGGCCTGCACGCCGTCGCCGTCGGCCAGCCGCATGTCCATCAGGACGACATCGGGACGCACCACGGCCGCCCGCCGCCGCGCGGACCCGACCCCGTCGGCGGTGGCGACCACCTCGAAACCGTCCTCGGCCAGGTCGCGGGCCACCGCGTCGCGCCAGATCGGGTGGTCGTCGACGACCATCACCGTGATCGCCCGCGCGGCGACATCGCCGGTTCCCGTGCTCATAACCGTTCCCCCCGTCGCGGCCTGCGCGGAACCGTGAACTCCCACTCGGTGCCCCCGCCCGCCTCGCTGCTCAACTCCGCGGTGCCCGAGACCGCGGCCAGCCGGCCCACGATCGACTTCGAAATCCCCACGTGCCCTTGAACTTCGGCCTCCCGCAGCCGGCCCGGCGCGATGCCCACGCCGTCGTCGCGCACGGTCACCGTCACCCGGTCGCCGAGGTCCTCGACCAGAACGTAGGCGGTGGCGCCGGGCCCGGCATGCGCACGAACGTTGTCCAGCGCGTTGCCGATCGCCGCGTGCAGCTCCCCCGCGGTGACCGCGTCCATCGGCACCGGCGTTCCCGGCACGCTGACCACGACGCGCTCGCCGGCGCGGGCGCGGATCCCGGCCCTCAGGTCGATCCCCGCGGACTGCCCGTCGAGAGCGTCGAGGGGCAGGTCCTCGGCGCTGACGAGCCGCCGCAGCACCCGCTCCTGTTCGCCGGCCAGCTCGGCCAGTTCCGTGGTCTCACCGCCGATCTGGCGGCCTCGCTTGGCGACCAGCGCCAGCACCTGGATGACCCCGTCGTGCACGGTCCGGGCCAGCCGCTCACGTTCGGCCACCGCGGCCGACAACCCGATCGCGCGCTCCAGCTCGGCGTGCGCGCGGCGCGCGGTCTGTGCGGCCATCCCGACGGCCAGACCCACCGCCACCTCAATGACGATCGTCGCGTTTCGCAGGAGATCGACGCTGATCTGGCCCTTGAGCAGGCCGTAGACACCCATCACCAGCAGACCCGCGAGCATGCCCGCGATCGGTCCGAGCAGGATCGCCGCCGAGATTGTCGCGTTCGTCGCCCACAACGTGGTGGGCAGCGACTGGTTGGCGGCCACCCACTGGTCGTCGGCGACCAGCCGGGTGGCCAGCATCAGCGCGGCCACCACCGCGAGCTCGGCGAGCACCCAACTGCGGCGGCGACCGAAACCCTGCAGGTAGGCGACCCCGCAGGCGGCCGTCCATCCCGCCAGCACGGCGTACAGCAGCCAACTCAGCGCCGGCCGGGCCAGGTCGTCGTAGGACACCACCTGGAAGCCGGTGGCATACACCAGGCTGAGCAGGCGAAACACCTGTGCCGCGCGCCACAGCGACCCGGTTGGGTCGACGGGCTGATCGCGCGGCACCGGGATGGCACCGGGCGCCGACATGGCCACAGCATAGGGTGAAGGCGCCACTTCCCGGCGACGGCCGACCAGACCGGAGGGACGGATTGTGAAGCGCCTGAAGCAGATCATCGCGCTGCTCGGATCTGTGTTGAGTGCGCTGTTCACCGCCAACGGCGTTCGCCCGCTGTCCAAACGCGGTTACCCGTCGTTGTACGCGTTCACCTACGGGGTGTTCGCCTCCGAACTGCCGCTGCCGGTGCTGGCGGGCCAGGCTGTCGGCCTCACGGCCATCACCGGTGGCCTGGGCCGGCGTGTGGGCCGGTGGGCATGGCTGGTGTGCGGACTGTCCTGGTTGGGGCTGCTGGGCCTCGACGCCGTGGGCCGGCGTTCCGACAGACCGCTGTCGACGGCGCTGGATGCCGGGCTCGGGCCGAGACGCCGGCACGACTCCGCGGGGCTGTGGATGGCCCCGGCCCCCGGCGGGGGGACCGCGAAGAAGCCCGGCGTGGTCCGGATGCTGCGCATCTACCGGGACTATGCCCAGCACACCGATGTCGCCTATGGCGAGTACGGCAGCAAGAACCACCTCGACATCTGGCGCCGCCCCGATCTACCCGCCGATGGTCGCGCCCCGGTGCTGCTGCAGGTGCCCGGAGGGGCCTGGATGGTGGGCAGCAAGCGCGGACAGGCACATCCGCTGATGAGCCACCTCGCCGAACTCGGCTGGATCTGCGTGTCGATCAACTACCGGCTCAGCCCCCGTTCGACCTGGCCGGACCACATCATCGACGTCAAACGCGCGATCGCGTGGATCAAGGAGAACATCGCCGAGTACGGCGGCGATCCCGACTGGGTCGCCGTCACCGGCGGCTCGGCCGGGGGTCACCTCTCGTCACTGGCGGCGCTCACGGCCAACCGGGCCGAACTCCAGCCGGGCTTCGAGGACGCAGACACCAGCGTGCGGGCCGCCGTGCCGTTCTACGGGGTCTACGACTTCACCCAGGCCGACACGTCGCTGCACCCGCTGATGGTGCCGATGCTGGAGCAGTACGTCCTCAAGCAGAGCCGCCGGCGCTATCCGGACGCCTACCGCGACGCGTCACCGATCAGCTACCTGCACCCCGACGCGCCCCCGTTCTTCGTGCTGCACGGCACCAATGACTCGCTGATCCCGGTCGAACAGGCCCGCCGTTTCAGCGCCCGCCTCGACGAGGTCAGCAACCAGCCGGTGGTCTACGCCGAACTGCCCTGCGCTCAACATGCTTTCGACATTTTCGGGTCGCCGCGCGCCAAGCACGCCGCGGTGGCCGTCGAGCATTTCCTGGCCGAGGTCTACACCCGCTCGCGGCGGGAGTCCGTCAGCACCTGAGCCGCAGGCTCACAACGCCTTCCGAGCCGCAGGCTCACATCACTTCCGAGCCGCAGGCTCACATCACCTTCGACAGGAATGCCTGAGTGCGCTCGTGACGGGGGTTGGACAACACCTCGCGCGGCTCGCCCCGCTCGACGATCACGCCCCCGTCCATGAACACCAGCTGGTCGGCGACCTCACGGGCGAAGCCCATCTCGTGGGTGACCACCACCATCGTCATCCCCTCGGAGGCCAGCTTCTTCATCACGGCGAGCACCTCCCCGACCAGTTCGGGGTCCAGGGCCGAGGTCGGCTCGTCGAAGAGCATCAGTTTGGGGTTCATCGCCAGGGCGCGCGCGATCGCGACGCGCTGCTGCTGCCCGCCGGACAGCTGGGCGGGGTAGGCCGTGGCCTTGTCCGCCAGGCCGACCTGGTCGAGCAGATCGGTGGCCCGCTCCAGCGCCTCGGACTTGCGGACCTTCTTGACGTGGATGGGCGCCTCGATGATGTTGTCCAGCGCGGTGCGGTGCGGGAAGAGGTTGAAATGCTGGAACACCATGCCGACGTCACGGCGCTGCTTGGCGGCCTCGCGGGGCGGAATCTCGTGCAGTTTGCCACCGCGTTCGCGGTAGCCGACCAGTTCGCCGTCCACGTACAGGCGCCCGGCGCTGATGTCCTCGAGGTGGTTGATGCAGCGCAGGAAGGTCGACTTGCCCGACCCGGAAGGGCCGACCAGCACCAGCACCTGGCCCTTCTCCACCTCCAGCGTCACGCCCTTGAGCACCTTGAGCGCACCGAAGTCCTTGCAGACGCTTTCGGCTCTGACCATGGCCGGCCGTGCCGGGGCCGTCGTCTCGGTCATCCCTGCGCCTCCGTCATCGCCGCGCCTCCGTCAAACATGGCCACCTTCGGTTTGCGCCTTGGCCAACGCGTCGAGCTGCTTGGTGGTCAGCTTGCGTGAGGCCCCGCGGGAGAAGTGACGTTCCAGATAGAACTGGCCGACCATCAGGATGCTGGTGACCACCAGGTACCACGTGGCCGCCACCATCAGCAGCGGCACCGGCTCGAAGATCCGCGCCGCCACCTCACGGACCGCGATGCTGTACAGGTCGTAGGAGTACGGCACGGCGGTGACCAGTGAGGTGGTCTTCAGCATGCTGATCACCTCGTTGCCGGTGGGCGGGATGATCACCCGCATGGCCTGTGGCAGCACCGTGCGGCGCATGGTCAACGTCCACGACATGCCCAGCGCCGTGGACGCCTCCGACTGGCCCTCCGGGACCGACAGGATGCCGGCGCGGATGATCTCGGCCATGTAGGCGGCCTCGTTGAGGGCCAGGCCCAGGCAGGCCAGCACGAACGGGATGGACAGGCTCTGCAGGTTGAGGTGGAACAGCGACGGCCCGAACGGCACCCCGAGCTGGATGTTGGAGTAGATGGTCGGGACCAGGCCCCAGAACACCAGCTGCACGTAGATCGGGGTCCCACGAAAGACCCACAGGAAAACCCAGGACACCGAGCGGAACACCGGGTTGGGTGAAAGCCGCATGACGGCCAGCACAACGCCCAGGACGATGCCCAGCAGCATCGAGTACACCGTCAGCTGCAGGGTGTTGAACACCCCCAGCAGGATCCGGTCGTTGAACAGGTACTCGAAGTAGGTGGACCACCCGTAGGCCGGGTTGGTGGCCGCCCCGTAGAGGAACAGCCCGAACAGCGCGAGGATGACGATCGCCGCCACCCACCGCCACGGATGCCGCAGCGGCACGGCGTCGATGGGCGCCGGGTCCGTGACGGTGGACGACGACGATTCGTCAGCGCTCATGAAGTGTTCCGGGTCAGCTGATCGCGCCGTTGATCACCGGCTTGTCGATCATGCCCTGCTCGACACCCCAGTTGGACGCGATCGTCTTGTAGTCGCCGGTCTCGATCAGATGCTCCAATGCCTTCTGCAGCGACGTCGCCAGCGGCGAGCCCTTGGCCACCGGCCATCCGTAGGGCGCGGCGTCGAACACCTCGCCGGCCTGCTCGAGCTTGCCGTTGCTCTGCTTGATGGCATACAGGGTGACCGGGGAGTCCGCCGACATGGCGTCCGCCTGGCCCAGGACCACCGCGTTGGTGGCCGCGTCCTGGCTGTCGAAGGAGATGATCTCGATGGCCGGTTTGCCCGCGTCGGTGCACGCCGTGCTCTTGGCGGGCAACTCGTCGGTCTCCTGATAGGTCGTGGCCTGGACGGCGACCTTCTTGCCGCAGGCATCGTTCGGGTCGACCTCGCCGCCCGCGGGCTGCGCCCACAGGGTGCCGGCCGAGAAGTAGGTGACGAAGTCGACGGACTTCTCGCGTTCCTTGGTGTCGGTGAACGACGACATACCGACGTTGAACGTGCCGCCCTGGATGGCCGGGATGATCTTGGCGAAGTCGGCCTCGCGGTAGTCGGGGGTCAGGCCGAGGGTGGCGGCGATCGCGTTCATCAGATCGACGTCGAAACCGACGATCTTGCCCTCGGGGTCCTTGAACTCGTTGGGCGCGTAGGGAATGTTCACGCCGACGACGAGTTTGCCGGACGACTTGATCTCCTCCGGCACGGTGTTGGCGATCTCATCGACCTTCGTCGCCGAGACCGCGGTGGTGGAGGTGTCCTCGCTCTTGGTTTCCTCGCTGCTTGAGCAGCCCGCGAGCGCGAGCGCACCCGACATGGCGACGAGTGCGACGGCCCGCCACCACCGAGACCGTCCGCGACGGATTTGACATCCAGCTCCCACGTTGCCTCTTCCTTTGCATCGGGCCGTGTCCCGTCCGCAGACGTTAACGACCATGGACCCAGCGCGCACTGCCGGTAACCGAACAGTAGCCGGGCTGTAACGCTGTGGTGCGGAAACTTATCGCTGATTGCGAATGAGCGCTGTGTGAAGTGTTATCCGGCAGTCCGCAAACCCTCTTGCGGTGGCCGCAACATGCGCTCCGAGTGGTTGGATTCTACCCCGCCAGCCTTGCCAGGGGTTACCCCACCACGGTTCGCTCTTGACCTGCAACTTTGTGGGATCGCGCAAAAAGTTCGCGGCACCCAAAGTGGATACCGGGGTCCACAGTGAACGTTTCAGCGTACGCTCCGTGTACGTTAAAACGGTTGCGGCACAACATATCTAGGCGTTGACGGACACCCGAGCGGGCTGTACCGTCCCGGCTGTGACCAACCTCGAAATGATTCCCGCACCCGCCCCCGACTGCACCGACTGGCGCACCATCTGCGACGGGCACTATCGGCTGTTCGCCAACGGCACGCACGTACAGTTCGCCTACCCGGACGGACACCACTGGTCGACGGAACTCGACCCGGACGCCTGAAACGCAGAAAGCGGCCCCCAAGGTGTTCCCTGATCATTTTGTAGCCAACTACAAGTTGATCAAGTGCACCCTGGGGGCCGTTCTGCTGGGGACGCGCTCGGCTGAGGCTGTCAGCCAGCCGGTGAACTACTCCGGCGCACGTCCCCTATGGCTCCGGGCCGGGACTACTACCCCCCGACCCGATTTTTCGTTAGGGACGTTTAGCCCCCTGTAGCGGTTTCTGAAAACGCCACACCCGCCAACGACGGGACTACCGAGACAGGAACGCCCGGTATGCCTACAGTGCGCGGACCGTGTCCAGATAACGGTCCCGCGAGCGCAACCCGACCCTGACCCTGAACAGGGCAGAGACTATGCGCGTGTCTAACTGTTGCTCCGGTGTGAGCAACTGCGGCCCCGCGACTTCCTCAACGCTGTGAATCTGCGCAGTGAAGCCGTCAGCCATCGTGAACTTGAACCCCTGCATAGGCAGCAGCACCGCCCGGACCACCGATATCAGCGACCACGAATCGTCACGTGAACCCGTGACAGCGTTCACCTGGATGAACGCTTCGTCATAGTTGCGTTCGTAGTCGACGGTCCCGCCGGGTACCCGGAAAAACCACAGCACCGGGTCCGGGTCGGAGTCATCAAGCCAGCTATCGGGTGTCCAACTGCCACACTCAACGTCGGCGGCGAACACCTTGCCGAACATGTCGATCATCAGGTTTTCGACGTTGACGAAGTTGTGGTTGAACCATGTCGGGATCACAGGCCGTGCACCCGGTAACGGTCCAAAGCGGCCTGTTCAGCGAGGTTGAACCCCTGGAATCCGCCGCGGACATCGAAGCTGAACGGACCCATCGTTTCCGACGTGGCGAGCTGGCCCGGATTGCGCGCCAGGCGGCACGCCGCCGTCAAGATCACCGCGTTAATTTCAGCGTTAGGTTCGTCGGCGCTGTCGCCCTGGTCGAAACCCTCACCGCGCGTGTATGCCTGTGCCATCAGCCTCACAGCGTCCACCGCGCGTTGCGCTACAGCCTCCGTGGCCGCGCCCTCTAAGAGCGCGGCCACGTCTGCACCAGTAACCGGCGGCACGGCTTAGCTCGCGTCGTGCAGACGAACAACGCCAGCCGGGTTAGCGAAACCAAACCCGACGCGGGCCGTCGCTCGAACCTGCACAGCGTCATAGTCAAACGCCGCATCGGCGCTCATAACGACCGTGGTGCCGGTGCGCTGGACCACGTGAATCTGCGTTGCATCAACGCCCCACGCGTTACCGGCCGCTACGTCGGTAGACACCAGAACCTTGACCCCTGCCAGGCTCACGCCATCGGCCACGTTGTCCAACAGGCCCATATTCGAGCCGGTAGCCTGCTTAGCCTTCGCCAGGGCCAGCGCCACATCAGGCGCCAAGATGAAATGCGTCAACGCCGCACCATCAGCCAAAGCGGCAGCCTTAGCGTCATGGAACGGGTCCAGAGACGTAAGAGTCACCGTACCGGTATCGACCACATTCACACCCACCAGCGACAGCAGACCGCTCGGGCCGTTCGTCACCGTGTTGCCGAAGAACGCACTGTCAACCTTCTTAGCGACGGACCGCGCGAGCGCACGCCCGATCTGGTCGGCCACAGCCGGATTCGTATCCTGGGCTGCCTCGTTACTGATCTGGTTAAGACCGGCGACCTTCTTAGGCGTAATCACCAACTCGGTGTTCGTCGGGTCGGTAAGGCTGATCTGCGTGTTCTCGGCGTACCACCCGACAGCCGGGTCGGCGGTCAGCATCGGAAACCGGATTGTTTCCGAACCGGTCTGCGTGACCGTGCTCGCCTGGAATGCAATTGACTTCTCAGCCACGACAAGGTCAATAAGCTTGCCGTAATCCTCAGGGGTCCACGCCTGCGCCAGATTGCTATTTAGAACTGCCATATTTAGTTTTCCTTATTTAATTATCGCGATATTTGACTAACGGGTTAAGGGCACTTAAGCGCCCTTAGTCAGCGAGTCGACAACCTCAGCCAGATCCTTGGCGGCCTGACGATTCGGGTTGCTCGGCGCGCCGAACTCATGCAAAGCGCCGTATTCAAGGCCGGTGCCCACCGTCACCTTGCCGACAAGGCGGTCGCCCTGGTGGCCGCCCATAGTCACGAACGCGTTCGTAGAACCGGCCAGCTTGCCGGTCCGCTTAGCGACCCTGGCCCGGTACAGGGCCGCAACTAGGTTCGCTTGGCTCTGTAACAGGCCGCCCAGAGCAGGGCTCATTAGGACGGCTGCGCCCACGCTGCGCGTGTCGATGTCCCGCAGCGGATGCCTATTGCCGCTCACGTTGCCTCCAATCGGTAAACGACCCATCCGAAATTTCGGTTGGTGACCGGGTGGTCTTGGTCCCATTGCGCGCCGCCGACCACCCGGTACGTGTCGCCGCTGGCGCGTTCGATCCGGTCGCGGGCTTTCACATCGACGCCGCGTGGCACGTACAGTTCGGCTCCGGTGCTGGCGTTCTCGCCGCGTCCACCAACTGGGGTCGATGGTTGCGTGCTCCCCCAAGAGAGAACGCCTTGCACCGTGCCGTGGACTGTTTTATTCGGGTTGCCGTAGCGGTCGGTGTCGCCCCGGTACACCGTCAGCGACTCCATTAACCGCTCCGAAACAGGTCAGCGAACGTCGGGCCCCCGCTCGACGGTGTGGCCTGTCCAGCGCCTACGTCGCCCCACGCGGGTTTACGGTTCGCCAGGTGAGGCTTAGCCGCTAGCAGTGCGTTAATGGCCTCGTTGAGCGCGCCCGGGTCGTCTACGAGGTCGGCGTTAAACGGCACGTCGGTCGGGTCGGCCAACCGGCCGGTGGCGGCCACGCGCGCCTCAAATAGTGCGCGGGCGTACTTGTCTGCTCTAGCTTCGGCGTCGGCTAGCTTCTGCTCGCCCTCCGCGCCCCGGCCCTCATCCGGCGCCGCCTCAACGGTGTCGGGTGCGTCGCCCTCGGCGGGCTGCTCAACAATGTCGGTCATGTGTTCCTCTCAAGTCGTCTCGTAAAGCCGGTGCTTGCAACGCTTTCCGTAAGCACCACCCGCTGAGTGCAGTTACAGCCCTTGTGTGTGGGCATCGGATGGGCTTTGGGCCACACCCGCCCGTCACGCCACCACCACCGGCAGAGCTGGCACGGGTCGGCATCCATGTGCCGCACCCAACCCTCAATAAGGTCTTGCTCTTGCATGGCCTCATGGGTGGCGTTCTGCGCCGTCTCGAAAACCTCGGAGCGCGCTAAGCGCTCTAACCGCATGCCCGACACGTTTGCCGGACTCTCGATATCTGCTATCTGATCAGGCGTTACGGCATTTTGCCGACTGTTGCTGGCCGTCACTTTGGGGGCGTCCCCAAAGTGATCGCCGATCTTTGTGTTGGTGTCAACAAATTGATCGCTAAGCACGGTCGTCGCCGCCTTAACCAAGCGTTCGGAGCTGTCCACCGGCAGCACACCCACAGTCGGCACCGGCTGCCCGGCAAGCTCTTCGATCTGTACCGACAGCCACACGTCCGCCAGCGTCACCGCAGAAGCGTTAGCACGGTTGATAGCCGCCGCGATAAGTAGCACCGTCTCGTTAGGCGGTAAGCCCTCAGAGTTAAGTGCAAGCACTTCGCGTGCGGTGTCTGCTGCGAGCTGTTCGGTGGCTGCCTGGTAGTCGTCTACCGCGCTCACGCCGCCTCGGCAGGCGCGGGCGTCACATTACGGGACCCCGTAGAACGATCCTGACCAGCAGCGACGTTGACGCCCTGGCCGTCCAAAGCCTCAGCACGCGCAGCAGACCGCTCAGCGGCAATCTCATCATCGGAATAGCCCAGCTTGCGCAGCGTGCCAGCGCGGGACAACACCCCCGCCTGATACAGCTTGACCGCCGCGTCAGCCTCCTGTGCCTGCGACCGCGACGCCGGATCACCCCACCGCACACGAGGGGTCACACCCGCCGGGTCAACCCCGTCACGAACAGCCACCACCAGCGCGGCCACCCGCTCAAGCGCGGGCGCGAAGATCAGTTGCTTAGCCTCAACCCGGGCCACCAATGAAGATTCCTGCGCGCGTACAGCATCGGCAGAGGTGGGCTGCGCATCCCACGCCGCCAGATAAGCCGGTGGCAACGCTGAGATAGCGCCGATCTGCGCCATGATCACCCGCATAGACGACTCGTAGCCGCCCATATCGGCAGCCGACCACTGACCGAACTTCGCGGCCTCAGAACTAGCAACAGCCATCTTGAACCGGTCATCGCTAACCGGGCTGACCAGCTCCTTAACCGGGTTGCCCTGACTGTCCAGCACCGGGTTACCGTCGTCGTCCTTAACGACTTCCTCGCGCGGCTGCAAACCGGTCGCCCAACGGCGCGGCAGCCCAGTCGCCTCACTGGTACACGCCATATCAACAAGGAACTTGTTGGCAAGATCGACCAGCGGCAGCAGATCCGACACCTCAGAACAGCCATGCACGTCTAGGAGGCGGTCAGCGTTAATGACCGGCACCACCGGCACCACCCCCAGCGGGTTAAACCACGCGTCGACCTGCCGCAAAGCGCTAGCGCTGGCGCCCTTAGTCGGTGCTGAAAACCTCACGATCCGGTCCGGTAGGAACAGGGTGGCCTCGGTGCTCGTGCGGGTCTCCCAACGCTTCACCGCGCTTAGCACTTCACGGGTAGCCGGGTCACGCTCAACGCTGACTTGCCTAGCCGACTCCACCGTGATCAGCGGGGAACCGTCAGCCGCGGTGCTGACGAGCACAAACGAGCTACCCAACAGCAGGGCCTCACGGAACACCGTGCCGATGTTCTGCGCCATGTTCGACGCCTCCCATTCCTGGGAGATATCAACCCCGTCGAAAGCCTGCACCCTAAGCCGCTCAGCGATGCTAAGCACCGTAAGGCGCGGAATGTTAGTGACCAGACGGTTAAGTCTGCCGCCCAATAGTTTCCGGTGTTCCTCCGCGAGAAACGCTAGCGGTTGCCTCCCGTACCAATACTTGTCCAGCGTGTTGTAGTGCCCGATCGGCGCATCGAGTTCCTTAACCAACCGGTTAAGCGTCTCAATATCTGTCTTGCTCAAAAGAACCAAACCCCGTTTTCAGTTGTGTTGTTAGCGGCCACCATTGCGCGGTCGTAAGCGATGATTGCGCCGATAGCGGCGTCAATCTTGCGTGGACTGTTACGGCGGTCCTTACGCACCGTGTCGCCGTGCATCGTCCGCTCAGCAGTGCAATGGGCCATGTGCGCGGATAGACGGTCGTCGCCGTCGTGGGACACTTTGCGGTCCATCACGGCGGCGTAGAAACGGTCATTGGCCGGTGCCATCCGCGTGACGACATTCGTGTCGTACTGAATCACCCGTCGCTCGCCGTACTTGCCTTGTAGCCGCTCAAAGTCCGTTCGCCAGAACGCCGGATCAAACGCAATCTCAGCAACGTCGTATCGGGCGAAAGCGGCGTCGATAGCGTCGAGCACTTCAACGCGCGGGATGCGGTAGCTGTGGTCACCGGGCCTGGGGTTCTCCCATAAGCCTTCAACCCACACGTGGCCGTCCATCGTGCAGCCCACCAAAGCCGTGCAGTCGCCCGAAACCGAACCATCAAAACCGAACGTCACGCGCTCGCCAGGCTTAACCGTGCGGGTGCTGTCTAGGCACGCATCCCACGCGCCCCACGGCAGCCACGCATCAATACCGCTGACCCACTGGCCTAGCCGTAGCTGCCGAAACACCGGCTCCCGAAGAGTCCGCATCGCGGCCAACATGCCGTCCTCGGCTAGAAACGCCTGCGGGCATGTCATCGCCGGATTAGCCGCCCGCCAGGCCGCACGGTCGTCCTTCGCACACCCGTCAGGCGCGCAGAACTCTTTCAGATAGAACGACGGGTCATCACCCACACGTCCGTGTTCCACAAGCCGCCACATGACGCTGTCCGGGCTCGTCGCAGGTGTCGAGATAGCCAACGTCAACGACTCATCAGGTGGCCGCTTACCCACCACCGACGTAGCCGCCTCCCACACCGCCTCAGTGACCACATGCAGCTCATCGACAATCAGCAGCGACGGGTCATAGCCATGCAGCGCGCCCGGCTCAGCAGGCAGCGGCAAAATCACGGCGTCGTTCTCCGGGATCACAAGCCGGTCGGAATACTCCACAACCCGCGCCGACAACTCGGGCGACTTAGCAACCATCGCCTTCGCGTACTTAAGGACGTGCCCGGCCTGCGCCCGGTCACTAGCCACCGTCAAAACCTCGGCTGACTCCGGGCCGACAAAACACTCAGCTAACGCCATCGCAGCCGCATAAGCCGTCTTACCGTTAGCACGCGGAATGGACACCAGCGCCGTACGAATACCCGGCGCGAACGCCCCACGCGTAATTTCCTGCTGAAACGGCTGCAACCGAAACGGCTTACCTACACCAGCCCCACGCGGAATACGCAGATACTCACGAACAAACTTTTCGCGCCGCTTAGCACGATCTTTCGGCCAATTTTTGAAGCTCAACGGGGGTGCTAACACTTGCTGTTTAGGTCCAGCGCGGACAGGCATACGCCCCCCTTCAATATTCAGTTATGCGTTCTGACCAGGCTTTTTGTGGCATACCGCAGCGTTGCCGATCACTTTCTCGGCGCCGCGAAAGTGAGCAGCATTTCACTTTCGAGTCGACTCGAAAGTAATCGAAAGTCTGCCTTGCCATTCGGGTACCCGACGCGACGACGCGGCCCTACCCCCCACCTTTGCCGTCTAATTTCAACGCTGAGCGACTTTTATGGGTGGGCTAGATAAGGACTACCCGAGCGCGCGTCTTTGTGGCTTAGCGTGGGTTACAGCGGCTAAATTGTCCGCTATGGCGCATCGGCGATGGATTCGACGCACTGACCGCAAGTGCACAACGTGCCCCAACGACCCCCCTTGATCACTTTACTGGCGTCAGTAAAGTGACCCTGACGCGGCACTCTGATTTCGGAAGAAGTGGACGACATGATTGTTGACGGTCAGGTTTACGCGTCCGATGCTATCCGGGCTTTGGTGCAGTCCTCAATGTCCTAACCCGGTTGATCCGGCGGGCGATATCGACGGTTAGCGGGCTGCGCCTCTGCGCCGGTTACAGTCGCCGCACACCACGTCGATGTCCTCTAGGCGGATCGGTAACCCGTTCGCTTTGCGTTGCCACGCCTGCGGTGAATGGTCTGCTTGTAGGTCTTGGTTGCTGCCGCAGTCGCTACACCAGGGCTGTTTAGCCCGTGCTCGTTTGCTTAGCCGTGTCCATGCGGTGTCGTAGCCGCGTTGCCTAGCGTTCCTTGTGTCCTTAGGTCGGTGCTGGGGGCAGCGTGCCCGGTCGCTTAACGCGCCGCACTCTAGGCAGGGCTTAAGTAGTCCCACGAGTTTCGAGTAGGTCCACTAGTGCGTTCGCTATCTGGTAGGCGTCGCGTGTGGTCATCTCTATTCGATGAACGAATTGTCCGTCTCGTGTGGGTCGGGAGATGCGCAGCCATTTGCCTTGTCGACTGACTGTGTACGGTTCGCCATGTTTGGCCTGCACCGTGATCGTGGCGCTCATTGGTCGATTCCTGCGGGGTAGCGGAGAATCGGTGGACGCATCCGCGCTTTGGCGGGCGTCACGGCTGCGGTGTTGACGGGGTTCAGTGCGTCGGTGAGTTTGGCTCTGAGGTCGTCAGCCTCGGCGATTGTGAAGTGCCCGACTACTTGGCCGTCGTGGGCGATGGTTACGCCTCCGGGCCGTTCGATTACGGCGATCATTGGTTTTCCCCCTGTGTTCCTAGAATGCTGTCGGCCTGCTCGCGTACCGCTAGCCATTCGGCTTTGGACAAGAGCACGGTGTGCCCGCTTTGACTGATGACGAGTCCGGGCCTGCCGTCGCGGCGATCTTTGACGTTGATATGTGCGCGGCGCTGGCCGGTGTCAGTTCTGATCTTCATGCCGCGTTTTCCTTGTCTGTGATTTTTGGAGCGTCGCCTTGCCTAGAGGTAGTCGGTGGGTCACCCCACGGGTCACCCGAAGAAACACCCGAAGAGATACCCGAAGAGATACCGGAGGGGTCCGCAGCCGTGCGGACCTTTTCCGTGCTCTCCTGCGGACCTTTTCCCGCAGCCGTGCGGACCTTTTCCGGCACCGCTGCGGACCTTTCCCAGGAATCCCCCGCATCCGTGCGGACCTTTCCCGGAATCACCAACCGGTACTCAGCCGTACGGCCCGCGCCGCCGCGCCCACCACGGGCCGCCCGCGTCTCAACCCACAGACCGTGCTCGATCCCGTCCCGCCGAGCACGCGTCACCGTGTCCTCTGACACAGCGACCTCAGCGGCAACCGTCCTGTTGTCGCGCCAGGCGCCTTTCCCGTCCTTATCCGCTGTCGCCCCGATATGCATGATGACAATGCGCCGCTCCGCCGTGATGCCCGTGCACCGCCTTACGGCGTCCATCCATTGCAGCTTGCTGAAACTCTCCACTTAGTTACCCTTAACTGCGCGCCAAAGCGCGCTTCCCAATCAACCCCTAAGGGGTCCCCTTAATAAATGCGCCTAAGCCGCCCAAAGCGGCGTTATGGGCGACCGCCTCGCCGCGTAGCTGCACGCTGCTGGTCAACCCACCGTTCCAGCGCTGGCAGCTCATAAACCACCCGACCCGCATACGTAAATGACTCCGGTCCGATATTCCGCTGCCGGTACCGGTACAAAGTCTTGACGGTAAGCCCCGTCCATTCTGCTGCCTGCTCAATCGTCAGCAGGCGGCTAGCCTCGATTTTGCGTGGTAGTTGGTGTGGGCTCGGTCTGGTGCCGAGTTGTGTTGTTGAGTAGCGGTTTTCGTGTGGCGGCGTGGTTGGTCTGTCCCGTGACGCCGGGCGGGGCGGGCTTTC